>NZ_JBHVUH010000005.1:90495-513771 GCF_042884245.1 Streptomyces sp. NPDC058145
AGGCCGGTGTTCGGGGTTCGGCGGCGAACGCGCTCGGTCAGATCGGTAATCCTCAGGCGGTGCCCGCGTTGGTCACCGCTCTGGCGGGTGATGGGGGGGTCAGTGTTCGGGGTTCGGCGGCGAACGCGCTCGGTCAGATCGGTAATCCTCAGGCGGTGCCCGCGTTGATCACCGCTCTGGCGGGTGATGGGGAGGTCAGCGTCCGGGGTTCGGCGGCGAACGCGCTCGGTCAGATCGGCAACTCTCGGGCGGTGCCCGCGTTGATGACCGCCCTGGCGGGCGATGAGGAGGCCGGTGTCCGGGGGACGGCGGCCAACGCGCTCGGCCGGATCGGAGACCCCGGCGCCCTCGACGCGCTCATCACCGCTTTCACCGACCGCGACTCCAACGTACGAGGATCGGCGGCCAACGCACTCGGCCTCATCGGCCATCCTGCCGCGCTCGATGCGCTGAGCATCGCTCTCGCCGGGGACATCGACAGCTACAACAGGGGTTCGGCGGCCAACGCACTCGGCCGGATCGGAGACCCCGGCGCCCTCGACGCGCTGACCACCGCTCTCACCGACCGGGACGCCATCGTCCGGGGGTCGGCGGCCAACGCCCTGGGCCTCATCGGCCATCCTGCCGCGCTCGATGCGCTGGCCATCGCTCTCGCCGGGGACATCGACAGCTACAACAGGGGTTCGGCGGCCAACGCGCTCGGCCGGATCGGAGACCCCGGCGCCCTCGACGCGCTCATCACCGCTCTCACCGACCGGGACGCCATCGTCCGGGGGTCGGCGGCCAACGCACTCGGCCTCATCCGCCGCCCTGCCGCGCTCGATGCGCTGACCATCGCTCTCACCGGGGACATCGACAGCTACACCAGAGGGGCGGCCGCCCACGCCCTCGGCCGTATCAACGCGCCCGATGCCCTGGCCCCGCTCACCGCCGCGCTCATCCGCGACCCCGTCGACAAGGTGCGCGGTTCGGCCGCCAACGCCCTCGGGTACCTCGGCGATCCGGCCGCGGCGGACGTCCTGCGGGCCGTCATCGACAACCCCGAGGAGACGTACCTGACCCGGCGCGCCGCCGTGGGCTCGCTCCGCCACCTGGACACCGGGGACGAGGCGTGGATCACGAAGGTCGCCGACCGGCTCAGGTTCACCGCCGGCGACCGGCACGGACGCGCCCTGCGTGGGGCCATCGTCGACCTGATCGCCCGCCGGGAGATCACACCGGAGACGAAGGACTGGCTGGACGGGGTGATCCGCAGGGACAGGGACCCGTTGAACCGTACGGCGGCCCTCGAAGGGCTGGCCCGGGCCGGACAGGCGGACCCGGACCTGATCAGGTTCACCATCGCGCCCGAGAGCCCGCGGCCGGACAAGCGGCCCCGGGACAGCGACGCGGGCGTACTGGGCGTCGCGGCGGCCGCCGTCGTGCGGGCCGCGGCCGACCACTACGACTACACGAAGTCGCTGCTGCCCAGCGTCGTCCACCTGCTCGTGCAGAAGAACACCTTCCGGGCGACGGTCATCGCCCCACTCACCCAGCTGCGCCTGCTTCCCCTGCCCGTCGCGGAGCGGGTCTTCTCCCGCATCGTGGAGCTCGTGGGCGACGACCCGCCGGAGAACCCGCACCTGGCGGTGGCGCTGGACGCCGAACGGGAGTTCCTGGCCGAGCGCAGGCGCACGCAGGCCGATGTCGAGTCGTTCACCGGCAACCCCGCGGCGGTGCTCGCCGGGTTCCGAGAACAACGGAAGTCGAGGTTCGAAGTGACCGTGTCCGAGACCGGGGGCGACGAGTACCACGTCGCCCTGCTCACCGCCGTGCCCGTCGAGACCAAGGCGCTCTTCCACGCCCTCGACGAGCGCGGCATCACCGCGACCGAGATGCAGCGCGACGGGCGGTACTACGACGTCTTCGAGCTGGTCCCCGAAGGGCAGCCCCCCGTCCGGGTGGTCACCACGCAGGCCACCGACCAGGGCGGCCAGTCGGCGGCAGCGGTGACCCGCGACCTGCTCTCCGCGTTCCGGCCCGACCTGGTCTTCCTGGTCGGGGTGTGCGGCGGTTTCGGTGAGCGCGGGGTGTCGCCGTACGACGTGCTGCTGGCGCGGGAGGTCTTCGACTACGGCCCGGAGAAGGTGCGGCCGGACGGTGGCGGCCTGCGGCCGCAGGTGTACCGGACGGACGAACAGGTGCTGCGGCTCGTCACCCGGCTGGACGTCCGGGGCAGGCTGGACGCGTCGCTGGACGGCGGCGAGCTGCTGGTGAAGGACTTCGCGAGCGGTGAGAAGGTGATCGCCTGGCGGGATTCCGGACTGCGCGCCCAACTGCTCGACCTGTCCCCGGACATCGCCGGGGTGGAGACCGAGGCACACGGGGTGCTGCACGCGATCTGGGAGGCGTTCAAGGCGAAGGACTTCGTGGGCGGGGCGATGCTCAAGTGCGTCAGCGACCTCGGCGACGAGGAGATGTCCGTCGACAAGAAGGCCAAGCAGACCGAGGCGGCGCGGCGGGCGGCGCGGGTCGCGCTGGACGTGGCGGCGGCCTTCCGCCGCGCGGACGCCTGATGCTTGACCCGCTTCGGTGACGGTGGGGCCGGCGGTGATTCGGCCGCGCGGGTTCTGGAAACGTGTAGCGGCATGTTCCGAAGCATCGTGTGGGGGTGTGCCGCGGGGGCTGCCGGTACCACCGCGCTGAACGCCGTGACGTACGCGGACATGGCGCTGCGGGGGAGGCCTTCCAGCGGGACCCCGGAGACCGTGGTGGACAAGGTCAGCTCGGGCCTGGGGCATCCGGTTCCGGAGTCGGAGGGGCGGGAGAACCGGCTGACCGGCCTGGGGGCGCTGTCGGGCATCGCCGTGGGTGTCGCGGCCGGGGTGGCCGTGGCGCTGGCCCACCGGGCGGGTGCGCGCGTACCGGTGTGGCTGGGCGGCCCGCTCACCGGGGCCCTGGCGATGGCGGCGGCGGACGCGCCGATCGCCGGCCTCGGGGTGAGTGACCCCCGGACGTGGTCCGCGGCGGACTGGGCATCGGACCTGGTCCCGCACCTCGTCTACGGCCTGGTCACCTACGGGGTCGTGGCGGCGTCCGCGGACCGGTGATCCCCGCGGGCCGGCCTTCGGGCGGCTCCGGAAAGTGGTCGTCCCGATTTTCCGTGCTACTTCCCCCAGGCTGGGAACTCGGCCCCCGTAGCGCCCCGGGCAGCGACCCGGGGACGGGATGCTGAGGAATCATGTCTGCTGACCGCTTGGCCCGACGGGGGTGATGACCATGCCGCCCGAGCAGCCCGAGCAGCCGGACGGTGGTGGTACGCCGCCCGATGTGCGGGGCCGACTGCATGTCAGTGACGCGCTGGCCGCCGCCGCGCGCGAGGTGCGGAACGACCCGCAGCGGATGCCGGAGGCGCTGTGCGCGGCGTGCGCGCGGCTGCTGCCGGTGACCGGTGCCTCCGTGTCGATCTCCGGCGGACGCGGGATCCAGATGACCTGGTGCGCCAGTGACCGGGTCGCGGCACGGCTCGCCGAGCTGCAGTACACCCTGGGCGACGGGCCCTGCCATACCGCTCTGGAGCAGAGCGCGCCGGTGATCGCCGCCGATCTGACCGGAGGGCGTGACACCCGGCGCTGGCCGGTCTTCGCGCACGAGGCGGCCGGGATGGGTGTGCTCGCGGTGTTCTCGCTGCCCCTGGGGGTCAGCGGCGCCGCCGTCGGCACCCTCGATCTGTACTGCGACCAGGCGGGCGGGCTGTCCGAACCCGACCTGCGGACCGCGCTGTGGGTGCGCGACGCGGTCACGTACGCCCTGATGAGCATGCAGCCCGCCTACGACGGCGCCGATGACGAGGTGGAGGAAGCGGTGGCGTCCTGGGTGGAGGCCTCGGAGGCCGACCACACCGAGGTCCACCAGGCGGTGGGCATGGTGATGGTGCAGATCGACGCGGACCCCGAGCAGGCCCTGGACCGGATGCGTGCCCGCGCCTTCGCCGAAGGTCTTACGGTCAGCCAGGTGGCCCGGGACGTCCTGGCCCGCAGGCGCCGCTTCCAGTTGGAGCCGGACGACCGCGACGACGAGCAGGGAAGGGACGGTGACCGCTCATGAGCCGGGAACAGCGGGTCGCCCAGGCGCTCGTCGGGCCGGCCGGATCCATCGCCGACGACATCGACCCCGTCGTGCTCGTGGACCGGCTCGCGCAGCACTGTGTCGAGATCACCGTCGCCGACGCGGGCGGCATCATGGCCGTCACCGCCCACGGCGACCTCCCACACCCGGAGCTGACTCCCCACACGCGGAGTTGACGCGTCACACCTGGAGCCGACGCCTCACAGGCGGGACTGACGCTCCGCACGCGCCACGGATCTGCCGTCCCACGCGCACGCGATTACGCTGAGAAGTGTCGGGAAGTGCCCGGCAGCGAGACCCGCAGGTCCCGTGGCCCCCCAGCGCAGGGAGCGGCCATGCAGCAATTCTCCTGCGAGACCGTGGCCGACCTGGCGGTCCCCGGACTGGCCACCGGCAGGCTGACGGTACTCGCCGTGCAGGGCGTCGCCGACGCCACGACCGGTGCCACTCTCGCCGCCGCCCTCGCCGCGCCGGGCCCCGCCCAGCTCGTCGTCGACCTGACCGGGCTGTACCGGCTGGAGCCCGCCGGCGCCGAGATCCTGTACCGGTTCGCCGAGGAGTCGGCCGCCCGGGGCCGCCCACTGCGCCTGACCGGCTGCACCGCCCAGGCGGCCGCCGCGCTCGCCCGGACCGGGGCGGCCCACGAGCTGGACAGCGGGCCCGAGCTGTACGCGTCGGTGCCCGAAGCGCTCGCCGCGGTGATCGCCGCGGCCGCCGCGGCACCGGAGCCGCCGCCCGGGCCGTCGTTCGCGCGCACCGACGCGTTGGAACTGCGGCACCGCCTGCTCACGCACGCCCTGGAGGCCCGCGCGCAGGGCCTGCTCATGGAGCGCTACGGCCTTCCCGGTCCGGACATCGCCGACACGCTGCTGCGTACGGTGGCCGGGCGGCACGGGATGCGGACGGTCCGGCTGGCCGTGGCCCTGGTGCAGGCCGAGGCGCCGCGGCCCGGCGAGGCGTGGTTCCCCGGCCGCGGGCATCCCGCCGAGCCCGTCGTCGGCTTCCTGCCCCCGCCCGTCGGTCAGGCGCTGCCGCTGTCCGTGTTCCTCGACGCGCTCCGCGACACCGTCTGCGCGATCACACACACGCACATGGGCAACGTGCAGCTCCTGGACCCCAGCGACAACACCCTGTGGCTGGAGTCCCACTGCGGCTTCCCCGCCGAGTTCGTGCACTTCTTCGCGGTGGTCGACGGCACCACCACCCCGTGCGGCCACGCGGCCCGCAAGAGAGAACGGATCGTGGTGGACGACGTGGCCAGCGCCCCGGACTTCGACGAGCCCTCACGCGCCACGACGCTCGCCGCGCACATCCGCTCGGTGCAGTGCACGCCCATCCCCGGCCCCGCAGGCCGTGCGCAGGGCATGTTGTCCACCCACCACCCGCAGCCGGGACACGACTTCACCGGCGCCCAGTTGGCCGCTCTGGACAAGGTCGCCCGGGAGGCGGGGGTCTGGCTGGACTGGTACCGGACGACCACGGTCCTGGACGCGCTGGAGGATCTGCACCGCGGCGCACAGGGTCCCTGAACGCCGTCGCGTGGGCACCGTGAACGCCGAAGGGCCGGTGTGAAACGGGTTCACACCGGCCCTCGGGGTTCGTTCAGGGTCAGCCGCACTGGCAGGGAGCACCCGACTGGCACCCGCAGCCACAGCCCGACCCGCAGCCGCACGCGGCGACGAGCGGGAGGTGCCTGCTCTCGGTGGGCTGGTCGGACTCGCGCGCTTGCGTGGGATCGGGCGTGGTGCCGGGGGATTCGGCCATGGGTCCCCTCCTCAGAGGCTCGGCAAAATGCCTTCGCCCATTGCATGCCCGTTCCGCCGGGCGCATCAACGGCGCATCGAGGCGTCCGCCCGCCCGACCGGCCTCCCCGCGAGCCGGGCACGAACCGGCCGGGAGCCCGGCTCGATCCGGTCGCGAGGCCCTACGACCCCTCGACCTTGGTCACGGGCTGGATGTCCTGCTGCAGGTCGTCCGCGTGCTCGCCCGTCACGAGGTAGACGACCCGCTTGGCGACGGCCACCGCGTGGTCGGCGTACCGCTCGTAGTACCGGCCCAGCAGGGTGACGTCGACGGCGGTCTCGATGCCGTGCTGCCAGCGGTCGTCGATCAGGTGCTGGAAGAGGGTGCGGTGCAGCAGGTCCATCTCGTCGTCGTCCTGCTCGAGCTGCATCGCGAGGTCGACGTCCTTGGTGATGAGCACCTCGGCCGCCTTCGCCATCAGGCGCTGGGCGAGCTGGCCCATCTCCAGGATCGTGGCGTGCAGGTCGTACGGGACCGCGCGCTCGGGGAACCGCAGCCGGGCCAGCTTCGCCACGTGCTGGGCGAGGTCGCCGGAGCGCTCCAGGTCGGCCGACATGCGCAGCGAGGTGACGACGATCCGCAGATCGGTCGCCACAGGCTGCTGGCGGGCGAGCAGGGCTATGGCCCGGGCCTCCAGGTCGTGCTGGAGCTCGTCGACCTTCTTGTCGGCCTCGATGACGTTCTCGGCCAGCTTCAGATCGGTGTCGAGGATGGCGGTCGTGGCGCGCCCGATCGCCGACCCGACCAGCCGTGCCATCTCCACCAGGCTGTCGCCGATCGAGTCAAGTTCCTCGTGGTACGCGTCCCGCATCAGAGATTCCCTCTCGTACGTTCTTCCTTCGGGGTTCCGGGGGCCGTGACACCAGGCGCCCCGTGGCGTGACCGGCGGTATGAACCCCACGCTCCCACGTTCTGCCCCGTACGCGTCCGTTTCCGCCACCCCAAATGAACCAGTCCTGGCTCCAAGGTGAACTCTGGGCGACGAGTGTTCGAGGTCGCACCTTGACGGCTGTGGCCATGTCGTACGCCATGCCTAACCTTGTGGCATGGACGTGAACGCGGCGGTCGCCGCAGCGGCAGCGATCGCCGGGGTGCTCACCGGCGTCATCGCCATGCTGGCGTTCCGCTGGAGCGAACGCGACCAGAAGCGACCCACCAGGACTTCCTTGCACACCGATGCCGTACTCCCGCCCGGCGTGGACACCGTGCTGTCCGTGCTCCGCTCCTCGGCCGTCGTCCTCGACGAGGCCGACGCCGTCGTCAAGGCCAGCTCCGCCGCCTACGCCCTCGGGCTGGTCCGCGGCGGCAAGCTGTCGGTCGAGCCGATGCTGCAGATGGCCCGGGACACCAGACGCGACGGCGAGATACGCCAGGTCGAACTGGACCTGCCCCGGCGTGGCACGGGACGCGGTGAGGCGCTCGCCGTCTCCGCGCGCGTGGCCCCGCTCGGCTCCCGGCTGGTCCTGCTGCTGGTCGAGGACCTCACCGAGGCCCGGAGGATCGAGGCCGTAAGGCGCGACTTCGTGGCCAACGTGAGCCATGAGCTGAAGACACCCGTCGGCGCGCTCTCCCTGCTCTCCGAAGCCGTCATGGACGCCTCCGACGATCCCGAGGCGGTCCAGCGCTTCGCCGGCCGCATGCAGATCGAGGCGACCCGGCTGACCAACCTGGTCCAGGAGCTCATCGACCTGTCGCGGGTCCAGAACGACGACCCCCTCGAGGACGCCGAGCCGGTCCGGGTGGACGAACTGGTCGCCGAGGCCGTCGACCGCTGCCGCCACCAGGCGGGCGCCAAGCAGATCACCATGGCCTCGAATGTATGGGCGCCCGAAGGGCTCGATCAGGGTGGTGGGCGACGGGAGGGCGGCAGCGCCGACCTGCACGTCTGGGGCAACCGCGGCCAGCTCGCCGCCGCCCTCGGCAACCTGGTCGAGAACGCCGTGAACTACTCCCCGGCCCGCACCCGCGTCGGCATCGCCGCCCGAAGGATCAGCGCTCCGGGCGGCGACCTGATCGAGCTGGCCGTCACCGACCAGGGCATCGGCATCTCCGACAGGGACAAGGAGCGCATCTTCGAGCGCTTCTACCGCGTCGACCCGGCCCGCTCCCGGGCCACCGGAGGCACCGGTCTGGGTCTCGCGATCGTCAAGCACGTGGTCGCCTCGCACGGCGGGGAGGTCACGGTGTGGAGCGCCGAGAACCAGGGCTCCACCTTCACCCTCAGACTGCCGGAGGCGGGCGCGGCCCGCGACCGCGCACAGCAGCACCCCGACCTCGATGACGAGGCCGGCGGCGCCACCGACTCATCTCCTTACGAACCGCTTCCTGCCCCGGAGGTCCTTCCGTGACCCGAGTGCTCGTCGTCGAGGACGAGGAGTCCTTCTCCGACGCCCTGTCGTACATGCTCCGCAAGGAGGGCTTCGAGGTCGCCGTCGCGGCCACCGGCCCCGACGGACTCGACGAGTTCGAGCGCAACGGCGCCGACCTCGTCCTCCTCGACCTGATGCTGCCGGGTCTGCCCGGCACGGAGGTGTGCCGTCAGCTGCGCGGCCGCTCCAACGTCCCCGTGATCATGGTGACCGCGAAGGACAGCGAGATCGACAAGGTCGTGGGGCTCGAGATAGGAGCCGACGACTACGTCACCAAGCCCTTCTCCTCCCGCGAGCTGGTCGCCCGCATCCGCGCGGTGCTGCGCCGCCGCGGCGAGCCGGAGGAGGTCACCCCGGCCGCCCTGGAGGCGGGCCCGGTCCGCATGGACGTCGACCGCCACGTGGTGACGGTCTCCGGCTCCAAGGTCGACCTCCCGCTGAAGGAGTTCGACCTGCTGGAGATGCTGCTGCGCAACGCGGGCCGCGTCCTGACCCGCATGCAGCTCATCGACCGGGTCTGGGGCGCCGACTACGTGGGCGACACCAAGACCCTCGACGTCCACGTCAAGCGCCTGCGCGCCAAGATCGAGCCCGACCCGGGTGCGCCGCGGTACCTGGTGACGGTGCGGGGGCTGGGCTACAAGTTCGAGCCGTAGGCCTGACGGCGGGCAACGTACGACGAAGGGCGGCACCCCGTGCGGGGTGCCGCCCTTCGCGTGTACGGCTGCTCAGTTCCCGGCGGCCGACTGCGACGCGGAGTCGCTCGGGGTGGCGCCGGTGGCGTCGGCGCCGGAGGCGTCCCCGCCCGAGACGGTCGCGGCGCCCGAGGCGGTCGCCGAGGCGCTCGCCGTGCCGTTCTTGCCCGGCTTGCCCTTGCCGGAGGCGGTCGCGCCCGGAGCCGCGGAGGCCGAGGCGGACGGGACCTCGCTCGGGCCCCAGCCGCTGAAGTAGCTGGTGGCCGGCACCACGAAGGCGCGCAGGCTCACGTCACCGGTCTTGTCGAAGGTGAAGGTGACCTTCTGGGCGTTGCCGTCCCGGACCGCCTCGCGGCTGCTCTCCAGCACCGCGGAGGCGTTGTCCTTGCCGCCGAGGATCAGCGAGCCCTGCGGCGGGATCGTCAGGCTCTGTCCCTTGGCGGGGTGCAGCGTGGCGGTCTTGCCGGTGCCGGGGACGGCGATCGACTGCAGGGTCTGAGCGGTCCTGCCGGTGTTGAAGATGGTCGCGGACACGACGGCCGGCCCGGTCGACGTCAGGTCGGGCTGTGTGATGACCGTGGCGTTCTGGACCCTGATGCTTCCGACGCTGGTCGCCGCGTTGTCCGGCTTGATCTGCAGGGTCTGGGCGTCGTTGCCGGAGCCGCACGCGGCGAGCGAGGCGACCGAGAAGGCGATGGCGGCGGCGCCGAGGGCGCCGCGTCGAAGGCTGCTGCTCACGGCGGCGGCATCTCCTTGAACGCAGGGGCGGCTCCGTATAAAGCCGCCCTAAGTGTCTGTCAGCGGCCTCAGGTTACCGAGCCGTTCCCGCGCGCCCGCACCCGACCCTCCCCCAAGCGCCCCGCTTCCCTCCGGGTGGGGGTACCTCGGGGGCCACAAGTGACTCACCGGTCACATTGCCGGAGCGGTCGTCCGCATTCGTATAACGCGCCCGCAACGCCGCGGTCCGCATCCCGGCAACACGGTGCGCGAAATTTCCGTGAAGGAATGCGCGACCACCCCGGATATTGATCACCCACCGTCCTTCCGGGGCCTTGTGATCAATTCCGGATTCGTCTCGGACCCGACCTCCGCCGCCGAACGGAGTAGCGGAAGTCGTACGCTTGGGAGCGGACATATCGGGATGTTCAACCTTCTGGAGGCGGCTCGGCGCGTGTGTGGCACATGTGTCGCGCCTCGCCCGAAGAGCCCCTCCGACCTGCGAATTCCCGCCGCCTTCCGGCTCGGCCGACCGCCTCGCAGCACGTTCCGGTTGCTGTTGTCAAGCCCCGAGATATGCCCTGACCTGCGAAAACGCCATTCAGAACACGCCGTATCCGTGTTACTCTGGATAGCCACGGAAGGGGTACCTGTCACATGACGTTCAAGGTTGGCGACACCGTGGTCTATCCCCATCACGGGGCCGCGCTGATCGAGGCCATCGAAACTCGTCAGATCAAAGGCGTGGACAAGACCTACTTGGTGCTGAAGGTCGCCCAGGGTGACCTCACGGTGCGTGTGCCAGCGGACAATGCGGAGTTCGTCGGCGTGCGTGATGTGGTCGGTCAGGACGGGCTCGACCGGGTCTTCGAGGTACTGCGCGCGCCGTACGCCGAGGAGCCCACGAACTGGTCCCGTCGCTACAAGGCAAACCTGGAGAAGCTCGCCTCCGGCGATGTCATCAAGGTCGCGGAAGTCGTGCGTGACCTGTGGCGTCGCGAGCGCGAGCGTGGACTCTCGGCCGGTGAGAAGCGCATGCTCGCCAAGGCCCGCCAGATCCTGGTGAGCGAACTCGCCCTCGCGGAGAACACCAACGAGGACAAGGCCGAGGCCCTGCTCGACGAGGTGCTCGCCTCCTGACGCGTGACAGGCGGCATGCGCTGCCGTCAGCACGCTCAGCACACTGAAAATGCCGCGGTGCCCGATGACACTGAACCTGTCGCCGGGCGCTGCGGCATGTTCGTTCCCGGACATACCGGCCGCCATGCCGGCCGGGCCGCCGCGAGCGCCTGCCGTTCATCTCGGGGGAGAGCCCCCGATACTTGGTGTGCCGGGCCCGGGCAGATGGCTCGACCAGGGTCACGGAAGGGTCCGGTCGAGCGGTCGTGCCCGGCACTCTCCAGGCCATACCCACCTAGGTCGAGCACACAAACCTGACAGGAACCGATGTCTGACGATTCGCGCCCCTCACCCGCGCAGATTCCCGTCGCCGCCGTGATTCCCGCCGCCGGCCGCGGCGTACGCCTCGGCCCGGGCGCCCCCAAGGCGCTCCGCACGCTGAACGGCACGCCCATGCTGATCCACGCGGTGCGCGCCCTCGCCGCGTCCCGCCATGTCTCGCTGGTGATCGTCGTCGCGCCGCCCGACGGCGCCGCCGAGGTCAAGTCACTGCTCGACGCGCACGCCCTGCCCGACCGCACCGACTTCCTCGTCGTGCCCGGCGGGGACAGCCGCCAGGAGTCGGTCCGGCTCGGCCTCGCCGCCCTGCCGCCCGAGTACGGCGTCGTCCTCGTCCACGACGCGGCCCGCCCGCTGGTACCGGTCGACACCGTGGACGCGGTCATCGAGGCCGTGCGCGACGGAGCGCCCGCCGTCGTCCCCGCGCTGCCGCTGGCCGACACCGTCAAGGAGGTCGAGCCCGCGGCCGTCCCCGGCGACCCCGAGCCGGTCGTGGCCACGCCCGAGCGGTCCCGGCTGCGCGCCGTGCAGACGCCCCAGGGCTTCGACCGGGAGACCCTGGTCCGCGCCCACGAGACGGTCACCGAGGACGTCACCGACGACGCGAGCATGGTCGAGCAGCTCGGCCTGCGGGTCGTCACCGTCCCCGGCCACGAGGAGGCCTTCAAGGTCACCCGCCCGCTCGACCTCGTCCTCGCCGAGGCGGTCCTGGCCCGCAGGAGGCTGAACGATGGCTTCTGACGCTCCCGTGCTGCCGCAGGTCGGCATCGGCACCGACATCCATGCCTTCGAGGACGGCCGCGAGCTGTGGTGCGCCGGCCTGAAGTGGGAGGGCGAGGGGCCGGGCCTGGCCGGGCACTCCGACGCCGACGTCGTCGCCCACGCCGCCTGCAACGCGCTCTTCTCCGCGGCCGGTCTCGGCGACCTCGGGCAGCACTTCGGCACCGGCCGCCCCGAGTGGTCCGGTTCCTCCGGCGTCACCCTGCTCACCGAGGCCGCCCGGATCGTCCGCGAGGCGGGGTTCACCATCGGCAACGTCGCCGTCCAGGTCGTCGGGCCCCGCCCGAAGATCGGCAAGCGGCGGGACGAGGCGCAGAAGATCCTCTCCGAGGCGGCCGGGGCGCCGGTGTCGGTGTCCGGCGCGACGACGGACGGGCTCGGCTTCCCCGGACGCGAGGAGGGCCTGATGGCGGTCGCCACCGCGCTCGTGGTGCGGGTGCGCTGAGGGCGTGCGAGGGTACCCGCACAGTCATCGCCGACTCGAGGTTGTGGAGGTACCCATGCCCGCCGCCCTGTCCGACCGGCTCAAGTCCCTGCTCGACGGACCCGTCTTCATCGTGGTCGGCACGATCCAGCCCGACGGCAGCCCGCAACTGTCCCCGGTGTGGGTGAAGCGGGACGGCGACCAGATCCTGTTCTCCACCACCGTCGACCGCCGCAAGAAGAAGAACATGGACCGCGACCCCCGGGTGAGCGTGGTCGTCCAGGACCCCGAGATGCCCTACCTCTACGGGGAGATCCGGGGCACCGCGGAGTTCACCACCGACGGTGCCGACGACCTCATCGACGAGCTGTCGGTGAAGTACACCGGCAAGAAGTACGCCGAGTTCAATCCGGCCTCGGTCGACGACGCCGATCGGGTGGTCGTCCGGATCACGCCCGAGAAGGTCGTGGGCATGTTCTAGCCAACCGGCACGAGGCACCACTCCGGGCCCACTACCCTGGAGTGGTGACCATTCGCCTGTACGACACCAGCGCCCGGCAGATCCGTGACTTCAACCCGCTCAAGCCGGGTTGTGTCTCGATCTACCTCTGTGGCGCCACCGTGCAGGCGGCCCCGCACATCGGGCACATCCGCTCGGGCCTGAACTTCGACATCATGCGCCGCTGGTTCGAGTACCGCGGCTACGAGGTGACGTTCGTCCGCAACGTCACCGACATCGACGACAAGATCATCATCAAGGCGCGCGAGCAGAACCGGCCCTGGTGGTCCATCGGGTACGAGAACGAGCGCGCCTTCAACGACGGCTACGCCGCCCTCGGCTGCCTGCCGCCCACCTATGAACCCCGGGCCACCGGCCACGTGCCCGAGATGGTCGAGATGATGCGCGGCCTCATCGAGCGCGGGCACGCCTACGAGGCCGACGGCAACGTCTACTTCGACGTTCGGTCCTTCCCGCGCTACCTGGAGCTGTCCCGGCAGGAGCTGGACAACCTGCTCCAGCCGTCCGCCGAGGGCGAGACCGGCAAGCGGGACCCGCGCGACTTCGCCATGTGGAAGGCGGCCAAGCCGGGGGAGCCGACGTGGCCCACCCCGTGGGGCCCCGGCCGGCCCGGCTGGCACCTCGAGTGCTCCGCCATGGCCCACAAGTACCTGGGCAGCGCCTTCGACATCCACGGCGGCGGCCTGGACCTGATCTTCCCGCACCACGAGAACGAGATCGCCCAGGCCAAGGCCTACGGCGACGACTTCGCCCAGTACTGGGTGCACAACGCCTGGGTCACCATGGCCGGCGACAAGATGTCCAAGTCGCTCGGCAACAGCGTCCTGGTCTCCGAGATGGTCAGGCAGTGGCGCCCCGTCGTCCTGCGCTACTACCTCGGCACCCCGCACTACCGGTCGATGATCGAGTACAGCGAGGAGGCGCTGCGCGAGGCCGAGTCGGCGTTCGCGCGCATCGAGGGCTTCGTGCAGCGCGTGGTCGAACTGGCCGGGGGAGTGGTCGAGCCCGCCGCCGAGGTCCCGCCCGCGTTCGCCGACGCCATGGACGACGACCTGGGCGTCCCGCAGGCCCTCGCCGTGGTGCACACCACAGTCCGGCAGGGCAACAGCGCGCTGGCCGCCGACGACAAGGAGGCCGCCGTCGCCCGGCTCGCCGAGGTGCGGGCCATGCTCCGCGTCCTCGGCCTCGACCCGCTCGACCCGTTCTGGGCCGGCGAGAGCGACCGGGGCGAGGACCTCCACGGCGTCGTCGACAGCCTCGTACGCCTCGTCCTCGAGCAGCGCGAGTCCGCTCGCGCCCGCAAGGACTGGGCCACCGCCGACGCCATCCGGGACCAGCTCAACCAGTCCGGACTGGTCATCGAGGACAGCCCGCAGGGCCCGCGCTGGAGCCTCGGCCCGCGCTGAACCCGCGGGCGATCCGGTGATCGATTGTGCCGTCCGGCCCTCCGGGCGGCACACTGCATAGACGTACGAACACTTCCGTCAGAGAACAGGTAGGTCATGGCCGCGAACAACCGCCGCATGTCCGGCAAGAAGGGCGCGCAGGTCGGCAGTGGCGGCCAGCGGCGCAAGGGCCTGGAGGGCAGGGGCCCGACCCCGCCCGCCGAGATGCGCAAGGGCCACAAGAAGAACCGCGTCGCCAACGCGAAGGCGAAGCAGGCCGTGCGCCGCCCCGTGGCCCGGGGCCGCGGCGGCAAGTCCGCGTCCGAGCTGGTCGTCGGCCGCAACCCGGTCGTCGAGGCGCTGCGCGAGGGCGTGCCCGCGTCCACGCTCTACGTGCAGCAGTTCATCGACAACGACGAGCGCGTCCGCGAAGCCCTCCAGCTCGCCGGCGAGCGCGGCGGGATCAACCTCATGGAGGCCCCGCGCCCGGAGCTGGACCGTATGACCAACGGCCTGAACCACCAGGGTCTGGTCCTGCAGGTCCCGCCGTACGAGTACGCGCACTCCGAGGACCTCACCGAGGCGGCCTACGACGCGGGCGAGGACCCGCTGATCGTCGCCCTCGACGGCGTCACCGACCCGCGCAACCTCGGCGCTGTCGTCCGTTCCGTCTCCGCCTTCGGCGGCCACGGCGTGCTCGTCCCCGAGCGCCGCTCGGCCGGTATGACCGCCGGCGCCTGGAAGACCTCCGCCGGTGCGGCCGCCCGCACCCCGGTCGCCCGCGCCACCAACCTCACCCGCGCTCTGGAGGCCTACAAGAAGGCCGGCATCACGGTCGTCGGCCTCGCCGCCGACGGCGAGATGGAGATCGGTGACCTGGAGGCGCTGGGGGGACCGGTGGTCATCGTGGTCGGCTCCGAGGGCAAGGGCCTGTCCCGCCTGGTCGGCGAGACCTGCGACTTCCGGGTGCGCATCCCGATGCCGGGCGGCGCGGAGTCGCTGAACGCCGGCGTGGCGGCGGGCATCGTGCTGTACGAGGCGGCGAGCCGCCGGAGCTGACGTGACGTCACGCGGACGGGGCTGAACACCCGTCCGCAACTTCACCCACACGGGGGAATTCCGGTGCCCATGGGGTGTTCGGGACACCTTTGACGGGGTCCGGACACATCGACCTCGTCACGGCAGTGTCCTAACTCCACGTCACTCGGTTAGATGAGTGTGGACACCAGAACACCCCGCACACCCACGGGGGACCGCTCGTCGGGGTACGACGAAGCTCCCGCGCTGAGCATGGTGAAGGTGCCGAGCGATCCGGCGCAGGTCATCGTCACCCACGCCAGCTTCCGCGTGCAGCTGGGCGCGTCGTCGAGGCGCAGCCAATCCCCGCGGATCGCCCGGCACCCGAGTGCCGCCCAGGACACCGCCCACATGCCGTCCATGGGCGCGGCGGGCGGGGCGGCCGGCCGCCGCCGGCCCGTCGTGTGGAGCGGCAGGTCCGCCCCCGACGACACCGGCGCCCACCGGCTGCTCCAGGCCGTGCGGGGCAGCAGCGTCCGCCACGCCGAGGAGACCGGCCGCGGGGCCGGCGCCACCCAGGTCATCCGGCGCGTCGGCGGCGGCGGGTACCCCGGCGCCTACGGCGGCCTCGACGGGACCGTGGAGACCCCCGTCGTCGGCCACCAGCGCACCTCCTCCGACGACGGCACCCGGCTGCTGCCGCCCCTGCGCGGCGGCGGCAGCGTCTACGACGAACCGGGCTACGCCGAGTCGGCGTACGGCGACCCCGGCTACGACGAACCGCCTTACGGCGTCGACGAGTTCGACGACTACGAGGAGTCCACCGAGGCGGCCGGCGACCGCCCCCGCCGCGGCAGGCGCCACGGTGACGACCCGGCCCGGCACGCCTACTACCCGGGCCGCCGGATGAACCTCGGCGTCGTCCTGCTCCCGCTGCGCATCTTCCTCGGCTTCATCTCCATCTACGCCGGCATGGGCAAGCTGTGCGACCCCGTCTACTTCGACGGCGGCAAGCGCGGCTCCATGGTCACCTGGCTCAACACCCTGCACCCGTGGGAAGTCGCCGAGCCGCTGCGCCAGTTCGCCCTGCACCACCCCATCGGCTCCGGTCTGGTCATCGCCTTCCTGCAGGTGGTCGTCGGTGTCCTGACCATCGCCGGCTGCTGGCAGCGTGTCGCGGCCGTCGTCGGCGCCCTGCTCTCCGCCGCGCTGATCGTCACCGTGAGCTGGAAGACGGTCCCGGCCTACGACGCGCCCGACATCATCTACCTGGCCGCCTGGTCCCCGCTGATCCTCGCCGGCGCCCCGGTCTACTCGGTCGACGGCCGCCTCGCCGGCGGCGCCTGGCGCAGGCTCGGGCCCCGCTCCGACATCTGGGAGCTGCGCCGCTACGTCCTGCGCCGCGGCGCCCTCGTCACCGCCGTCACCGTCGGCCTCACCCTGCTCGTCGGCTCCCTGCTGGGCGGCGCGGTGCGCGACTCCAGCCGGGTGGTCGTCCCCGGCCCCGGCGAGGCCCCCCGCAACAACGTGCCCGGCTCCCCGCTCCCGAAGAAGCCCGGCCAGGGCCGGCGGACGTCCCCGCCGGCCTCCAGGGCGCCCAGCGGCAGCGCCACCACCGGCCCGTCCGGTGCGGCGACGACACCCGGCGCGAGCCGCAGGAGCGCCGGCACCACCACCACGACGCCCAGCCAGACCCAGGGCACCACGGGCCGGGTCCCGCCCCGCCCGACCTCCCCGACCGGCGGCGCGCCGAGCACCACGGCGGGCCCGACCGGCACCGGCGGCAGCTCGACGGGCGGCAGCGGCTCGACCGGCGGCACCGGTTCGGGCGGCAGCACCTCCTCCGGCCAGCCCGGCCTGGTGGGCGGCCTGCTCGGCTAGTGCCGACGCCGAAGGGCCCGTACCACTGAGGTACGGGCCCTTCGGCGTGTTCGGCGTACGGGGGGGGTGGGTTACCGCCCCAGAGCCGCCAGTTCCTTGGCCGCCTCGGCGAGGTCCTTGGCGGTGTCGATGGCCCGCCAGTAGGCGCCCTGCGGGATCGGGAAGCCCGCCAGCTGCTGTTCCCGGGCCAGCCGCGGGAACGTCGTCCGCTCGTGGTCGCCCCGCTCGGGCAGCAGACCGGCGAACTCGGGCGAGAACACGTAGACACCCGCGTTGATCTCGAACGTCGACGGCGGGGCCTCGATGAAGTCGGTGATGTGCCCGAAGCCGTCGGTCCGCACCGCGCCCCAGGGGAGCCGCGGCCTGGCCAGCGCCAGCGTGGCGACGGCGTCCCGCTCGGTGTGGAAGTCGGCCATGTCCCGCAGGGAGAAGCGGGTCCAGATGTCGCCGTTGGTGGCGTACCAGGGCCGGTCGGGGTGGGGCAGACGCGCGGCCGCGTACTTCAGGCCGCCGCCGCGGCCGAGGGGCTCCGTCTCGACGACGGTGGTGACGGACACCGGCAGATCGGCCGAGTCCAGCCACTTCTGCAGGACCTCGGCGAGGTGGCCGCAGGAGACCACCACGTCCGTCACGCCCTCCTCGGCGAGCCAGGCCAGCTGATGGCCGATGATCGGAGTGCCCGTGCCCGGGATCTCGACCATCGGCTTGGGCCGGTCGTCGGTGTAGGGGCGCAGCCGTGAGCCCTGGCCACCGGCCAGGACGACGGCTTGAGTGGGGCGCGACGCCGCGTTCGGATGGGTCATGCCCCGAACTGTACGTGGCGCCCCGGCCGGGGTTCGGACCGCGACCTGCTCACGGGCAGCACCCGCTCACGGCCAGCGCCCGCTCACAGGGAGCACCGGCTCCGGGTGGAGCCGGTGCCCGCCTCCCGGTCGCCGCTCAGCCCTGCGCGGTCAGCACCCCGGAGGCGAAGGACGTGTCACAGACCGGGCGGGCGTACGACTGCGCGCGCGAGGGGCCGTAGATGCGCACGGCGGCCTTGCCCAGGGCGCGGGCGATGGAGCCGCAGTGCCTGGCCAGTGACGGGTGCCCGTTCACCGCCTGCTGGAGGTGGGTCAGGACCACGCCAGGGTTCTTGTCCTGCAGCTCGGTCATCAGCTGGTCACGGAGCACGTCCTGCGGGGCGCGGGAGACGGCCTTGGAGGAGACGGACGCCGAGGAGACGTCCGAGGCCATGAGTACCGAGCTGGATGAGCTCCCCGTCCAGTTGACCCGGGTGACCGCGAGGGTTCCGGAGAGCACCAGGAAGACGGGCAGGACGAGGGCGAGAGTGCGGCCGATCCGGCGGGCAGGGCCGCCCCGGTGGCCGCGTCGCGTCTGAGGGATGGTGGAGTGCTTCACGCGTGTGAGGGTAGCGCCCGGTAATGATTTGGCGACATTTAGTCACCCCTATGGGGGATGAAGTGCCGCCACTTTCTGGGTAAGGGGTTGACGCCTATCGCCCGAAATGATCGCTCTGCCGGGGTATATCTCCGCAACGGAAGAGGCCCCGCGGCAGTTCGCGGGGCCTCTTCCGTCAACCTGACCGGTTCATCCCGGATTCACCCGGGGTTCCGCGGCCGGGGCGCGGCTCAGTCGGAGAGACGCTCGCCCGTGGAGGTCGAGAACACGTGGGTCTCGCCCGGACGCGGCACGACGTGCAGCGTGGCGCCCTTCTCCGGCACCTGGCGGCCGTTGACCCGGACCACCAGGTCCTTGAGCTCGCCGCTGACCTCGGCGGTGCCGTAGACGTAGCCGTCGGCGCCCAGCTCCTCGACGACGTTCACGGAGACGGCGAGACCGGCCGGGGCGTCCTCGGAGTCCTTGGACAGCGAGGTGGCGGCGGCGCCGCCGCCCAGCTCGACCACGTCGAAGTGCTCGGGCCGGACACCGACGGTGACCGTGCGGTCGCCCTTGTCGGAGGCGGCCTTCAGCGCGTCCCGGTTCACCGGCACCACGCTGTTGCCGAACTTCACACCGCCGTCGGTGATCGGCACCTCGACCAGGTTCATGGCCGGGGAGCCGATGAAGCCGGCGACGAAGAGGTTCGCGGGCTTGTCGTACATGTTGCGCGGCGAGTCGACCTGCTGGAGCAGACCGTCCTTGAGCACGGCCACCCGGTCGCCCATCGTCATGGCCTCGACCTGGTCGTGGGTGACGTAGACGGTGGTGATGCCGAGGCGGCGCTGCAGCGAGGCGATCTGCGTACGGGTGGACACGCGGAGCTTGGCGTCCAGGTTGGACAGCGGCTCGTCCATGAGGAAGACCTGCGGCTCACGCACGATGGCGCGGCCCATGGCGACACGCTGGCGCTGACCGCCGGAGAGCGCCTTCGGCTTGCGGTCCAGGTACTCCGTGAGGTCGAGGATCTTCGCGGCCTCCTCGACCTTCTGCCGGATCTCCGCCTTGTTGACGCCGGCGATCTTGAGCGCGAAGCCCATGTTGTCGGCGACCGACATGTGCGGGTAGAGGGCGTAGTTCTGGAACACCATGGCGATGTCCCGGTCCTTGGGCGGCAGGTGCGTGACGTCGCGGTCACCGATGCGGATCGCGCCGCCGTTGACGTCCTCCAGGCCCGCCAGCATGCGCAGGGAGGTGGACTTGCCGCAGCCCGACGGGCCGACCAGGACGAGGAACTCGCCGTCCTCGATCGCGATGTCGAGACCGTCGACGGCGGGCTTGGTGGAACCCGGGTAGATCCGGGTCGCCTTGTCGAACGTGACAGTGGCCATGGTGAATGGGCCCCCTTCTACCGGCAGGAACGTGCCGGACGATCCGTTGTAGGAAGGTGGTTGGTGTAGTCCACCGAAGTGAACTGGCTCAGGACCGTACCTGGCCAGCACGCCGTCTGTCAGTACCCGGACCCCTGTGAACTTCGCGGAAATTCTCTCCGGGGCCCGGCCGGGACCTGGGTACACTGCACAGGCACGGACGCGCCACGCGCGCGTGCAGGCCTCCTTAGCTCAGCTGGTCAGAGCGCCGCTCTTGTAAAGCGAAGGTCGTCGGTTCGAATCCGACAGGGGGCTCCACACGACAGGGCCACTCGCGCGACGGCGCGGGTGGCCCTGTCCGCCGTCTCGGGTCAGCCGGTTCGCAGCAGCGCCCCGAGCACCTCGCGCAGCACGCCCTCCGGGTCCGGTACGGCGCCCGTCGCGCGCCAGGCCACGAAGCCGTCCGGGCGGACGAGGACCGCGCCGTCGGCGGTGACGCCGTGCAGCTCGGCCCAGTCGGCGGCGTCGTCCTCGTAGGTCAGGTCCGCGTCCGCGCCCGGGCCGATGCGGTAGGCGTCCAGGCGCACGCCGTCCGCCTCGGCGATCCTGCGGGCCGCCGTGTGCCAGCCCGCGTCGTCCGGGGCGTCGCTGAGGAGGACGAGGGAGCGCTCGTAGAGGTCCAGGGTGGACAGCCGGCGGTTGGCGCGGCGCAGCCAGAGGTGCGGGGCGCGGGTGCCGGGACGGCCGGTGAGGTCGAGGGCGTCGGGGACGATCGGCCGGTCGGGATCGGCGCCGAGGACGGCACCGTGGGGGTAGTGGTAGCCGAGGACGACGTTGAGGATGCCGCCGCGCTTGCCGCCGCCGACGCCGGGGGCGGGGGCGAAGCCGGGGTGGCTGTGCTCGACGGAGCGGGCGGAGGCGCGGGCGCTGGTGGCGATCGCGACCGGGCGGCGCTCGGTGTCGTAGGTGGCGAGGAGGGCGGGGTCCGCCCAGCCGTCGAGGACGGCGGCGAGTTTCCAGGCGAGGTTGTGGGCGTCCTGGATGCCGGTGTTGGAGCCGAAGGCGCCGGTGGGCGACATCTCGTGGGCGGAGTCGCCGGCGAGGAAGACGCGGCCGCGGGAGTAGCGGTCGGCCACTCGTTCGGCGGCGCGCCAGGACGCCTTTCCGGTGATTTCGACGTCGAGGCCGGGGACGCCGACGGCCCGGCGGATGTGGCGCTGGAGGCGTTCCTCGGTGAACTCCTCGAGGGTCTCCCCGTGCTCGGGGTGCCAGGGGGCGTGGAAGACCCAGTGCTCCTTGTTGTCGACGGGGAGCAGGGCGCCGTCGGCCTCGGGGTCGGTGAGGTAGCAGCAGATGAAGCGGCGGTCGCCGACGGTGTCGGCCAGCCGGGTGGAGCGGAAGGTGACGCTGACGTTGGCGAAGAGGTCGCCGGGGCCGCTCTGGCCGATGCCGAGGGCGCCCCGGACCGGGCTGCGGGGGCCGTCGGCGGCGACGAGGTAGTCCGCCCGCACGGTGTAGCGCTCCTCGGTGCCGCGGTCGAGGATCACGGCCGTCACCCCGTCGGCGTCCTGTTCGAAGGACTCCATCTGGTGGAAGTAGCGCAGGTCGCCGCCGAGTTCGCGGGCGCTGTCGACGAGGACGGGTTCGAGGTCGTTCTGGCTGCACAGGCACCAGCCGGAGGGGCTGAACCTGGCGAGTCCGCCGCCGGGGTCGATGTGCTTGAAGAGCCATTCGCCGGCGTCACCCACAAGGGTGGGCGTCTGCAGGATGCCGTGGTTGTCGGCGAGGAGTGAGGCCGCCGCCTTGATGTCCGGTTCGATGCCGGCCACCCGGAGGAGCTCCATCGTGCGGACGTTGTTGCCGCGTCCGCGTGGGTGGATGGAGGTGCCGGAGTGCCGCTCGACGAGCATGTGCCGGACACCGAGACGGCCCAGGAAGACGGACGTGGACAGGCCCACCAGGGAGCCGCCCACGATGAGGACGGGGACCCGGTGGTCGGCTTTCTGATGCATCGAAGCCTCCAGAGGCAAGGGGGGCGCGGGTGTGGGGGGCCTGTGTGTCTTCTTGCCCGGTGGCGGTGGCTCCGCGTGCCCAATCACCCGCGTGGTTCATACGAGTCGCGGGCGTGAGGGGTCCGGCACAGGATCAAGGAACGCTGCCGTCGCGTCAGTCGCGCGGCATCGACTCTGCCCCGCGAAGGAGATGTGTACAGGATGACCACGACGTCTGAACGTCCTTCAGCAACGCCGGACCGTGAGGTGTCGAAGCGTGTCTCGCAGTCCGTCTTCGACGGCTCGCGGCTCCGGGTGGTGCTGCTGGTCGATGTCCACGACGGTGCGCAGCAGCAGTTCCTGGAGGCCTACGAGCAGCTGTGCAACCAGGTCGCGTCGGTGCCGGGCCATGTGAGCGACCAGCTCTGCCAGTCCATCGAGAACCCGTCCCAGTGGCTCATCACGAGCGAGTGGGAGAGTGCGCCGCCGTTCCTCACATGGGTGAACAGCGAGGAACACGTGCGGATGGTGGAGCCGCTGCACAGCTGTGTCCGTGACACCCGGTCGCTGCGGTTCCACGTGGTCCGCGAGACCGGTGGCGCCGCGCCGCAGGCCGAGCCGGGACAGCGCCGGCTGCAGGCTCACCCGCGCATCGGTGACGGTCTGATCCGGCACGCGCTGACCTTCACCGTCAAGCCCGGCAGCGAGGAGAAGGTCGCGGAGCTCCTCTCGGACTACGCCTCGCCCGAGGCCCGGGTGGACGACACCACGCGGCTGTGCCGGACCTCGCTGTTCATGCACGGCAACCGGGTGGTGCGGGCCATCGAGGTGCGGGGCGACCTGCTCGCGGCGCTGCGGCACGTGGCCCGGCAGCCCGAGGTGCGGGCCGTGGAGGAGGCGATCAACCCGTATCTGGAGCAGGACCGGGATCTCGACGACCAGGAGTCGGCCCGGATGTTCTTCACCCGTGCGGCGCTGCCGGCCGTGCACCACGTGAGCGCGGGCGACCACCAGGAGGGGCTGCGCCAGGCCCTGTACTACGCGGCGCGGCCGGGCCGCGGGATGCGGCTGGCGGAGCTGCTCGCGCAGGCCGACTCGGAGTCCGCGGACGACCCGGCGAGCCCGGTGCTGCGCAGCACGGTGTTCCAGCGGGACGACGTGGTGGTGCGGCTGGTCGACGTGCGTCCCGAGCAGGGTGCCGAGGCGGTGCCGCTGCGGGCGCGGGTGGCGGCCGAGGTGCGTGAGCTGCTGGACGCCGAGGCCACGCGCATGGACCTGATCACCGACCGCCGTTCGCCCGAAGCCTGATCCGGCGCTGCGGCTCCTTCCAGCACCGAGCGCCGTACGCGGCACAGACACCGGAGGATACGTTGTCCATCAAACCCCGTCCGAAAATCGTGGACCTCAGTGAGGTCGAGCCCAACGTCCGGCGAGGTGGCGACCTGCGCGCCATGCTCACCCCTGCCACGGTCGGCTCCACCAGCGGCTTCATGGGCGTGGCCATCGTGCAGCCCGGTGACCGCATCGGCGAGCACTACCACCCGTACTCGGAGGAGTTCGTCTACGTCGTCTGCGGTCAGCTGGAGGTGGACCTGGACGACGAGCCGCACACGCTGCGGCCCGAGCAGGGCCTGATGATCCCGGCACACATGCGGCACCGGTTCCGCAACGTCGGGAACGTGGAGGCGCGGATCGTCTTCCACCTGGGTCCGCTGGCGCCGCGTCCGCAGCTCGGTCATGTCGACACCGAGGAGACGGAGATCATCGGCGCCGCCGCGGTGCTCACGGAGCCGGCCGCGGCGGGTGCCGCCCACGACCGAGGTCAGGTCCGGTCATGACCCGGCGCGTGGCGGTCACTGGCATAGGCATCGTGGCTCCGGGTGGTATCGGCGTACCTGCTTTCTGGGATCTGCTTGCCAACGGCCGGACCGCGACGCGGGGCATCACCTTCTTCGATCCCTCAGGGCTGCGGTCGCGGATAGCGGCCGAGTGCGACTTCGACCCGGCGGCGCACGGCCTGGACGAGGAGCAGGCCGCGCGCGCGGACCGGTACATCCAGTTCGCCCTGGCCGCCGGGCAGGAGGCGGTCCGGGACTCGGGTCTCGACCTGTCCGCGGAGGACCCGTGGCGCGTGGGTGTCTCGGTGGGCACCGCGGTCGGCGGCACGACCCGGCTGGAGCACGACTACGTCCTGGTCAGCCACCGCGGTGAGCGCTGGGACGTCGACCACCGGGAGGCGGAGCCGTATCTGCACCGGGCGTTCTCACCGAGCACGGTCGCCTCCGCGGTGGCGGAGCGTTTCGGGGCCCAGGGTCCGGTGCAGACCGTCTCCACCGGCTGCACCTCCGGCCTGGACGCCGTCGGATACGCCTTCCACACGGTCGAGGAGGGCCGGGCCGACATCTGCATAGCCGGGGCGTCGGACTCGCCGATCTCCCCGATCACCATGGCCTGCTTCGACGCGATCAAGGCCACCTCCCCGAACAACGACGACCCCGCGCACGCCTCCCGGCCCTTCGACAACAACCGTGACGGGTTCGTCATGGGCGAGGGCGGCGCGGTGCTCGTCCTGGAGGAGCTGGAGCACGCCCGGGCCCGCGGCGCGCACGTCTACTGCGAGCTCGGCGGCTACGCCACCTTCGGCAACGCCTACCACATGACCGGCCTGACCAGCGAGGGTCTGGAGATGGCCCGGGCGATCGACACGGCCCTCGACCACGCCCGGCTGGACCCCACGGCGATCGACTACGTCAACGCCCACGGCTCCGGCACCCGGCAGAACGACCGCCACGAGACGGCGGCCGTGAAGCGGGCGCTCGGCCACCACGCCTACGACACCCCCATGAGCTCCATCAAGTCGATGGTGGGGCACTCCCTCGGGGCGATCGGGGCGATCGAGGTGGTCGCGTGTGTGCTGGCCCTCGCCAAACAGGTCGTACCCCCGACCGCGAACTACGAGATCCCCGACCCCGAGTGCGACCTGGACTACGTCCCGCGCGTCGCCCGCGACCGGAAGCTGAGCAGCGTCCTGTCCGTGGGCAGCGGGTTCGGCGGCTTCCAGTCCGCGGTGGTCCTGACCCGTTCCAGGGAGTGAGGACACGATGAGTGCTCCGCATGAACGGCGCGCGGCCGTCACCGGCATCGGGGTGGTCGCGCCCAACGGAACCAGCACCGACACGTTCTGGAAGGCCACCCAGGAAGGCCTCAGCGTCCTCGACCGGGTCACCCGCGAGGGCTGTGAGCACCTTCCGCTGAAGGTGGCCGGCGAGGTCCGCGGCTTTGAACCGGCGGCGACCATCGACGAGCGGTTCCTCGTCCAGACCGACCGGTTCACGCACTTCGCCCTGGCCGCCGCCGACTTCGCGCTGGAGGACGCCCGGCTGGGGCAGGCCGACATCTCCGCGGAGCCGTACTCCATCGGGGTGGTCACCGCGGCCGGTTCCGGCGGCGGTGCGTTCGGCCAGCGCGAGCTGCAGCAGCTCTGGGGCAAGGGCAGCCGGTTCGTCGGCCCGTACCAGTCCATCGCCTGGTTCTACGCCGCGAGCACCGGCCAGATCTCCATCCGCCGGAAGTTCAAGGGCCCCTGCTCGGTCGTCGCCTCCGACGAGGCGGGCGGTCTGGACGCCCTCGCGCACGCCGCCCGGGCGGTGCGGCGCGGCACCGACGTGATCGTGGCCGGTTCCACCGAGGCGCCGCTGGCGCCGTACTCGATGGTCTGCCAGCTCGGTTACGAGGAACTGAGCACCGACCCCGACCCGTCCCGCGCCTACCGCCCGTTCACGGACGCCGCCTGCGGCTTCGTGCCGGCCGAGGGCGGCGCCATGCTCGTGGTGGAGGCGGAGACGTCGGCCCGCGAGCGCGGTGCGGACGTGCGGGCCTACGTCGCGGGCCACGCGGCGACCTTCACCGGTGCCTCCCGCTGGGACCGGTCCCGGGACGGTCTGGCGCAGGCCATCAGGCAGGCGCTGGACGAGGCCGGCTGTGCTCCCGAGGAGGTCGACGTCGTCTTCGCCGACGCCCTCGGGGTGCCGCAGGCGGACCGGGCCGAGGCCCTCGCGCTCGCCGACGCCCTCGGCGCGCACGGCACCCGGGTACCGGTCACCGCGCCGAAGACCGGCATCGGCCGGGGCTACTGCGCGGCACCGGTGCTGGACACCGCGGCGGCGGTGCTCGCGATGGAGCACGGCCTGATCCCACCCACCCCCAACGTCGCCGACGTCTGCCACGACCTCGACCTCGTGACCGGCCGCGCCCGCGTCGCCGAGCTGCGTACGGCGCTGGTGCTCAGCCGCGGACTCATGGGGTCGAACTCGGCGCTCGTGCTCCGGCACGGCGCCGCGCAGTGAGGACAGCAAAGGAGGAGAGCAATGCCTCAGATCACCGTGGAAGAACTCGCCGCGCTGATGAAGAAGGCTGCCGGGGTCACCGTCAGCCCGCAGCAGCTCCAGGACATGCCGGACACCGGCTTCGACGTCCTCGGCATCGACTCGCTCGGCCTGCTCGGCATCGTCGGCGAGCTGGAGAACGCGCACGGCACCCCGATGCCGGTCGACGCGGAGCGCTGCAAGACACCCCAGCAGTTCCTCAACCTCGTCAACAGCACCTTGATGGCAGGAGCCTGAGATGGCAGGACACACGCAGAACGAGATCACCATCGCCGCGCCGCTCGACCTGGTCTGGGACATGACCAACGACCTGGAGAAGTGGCCGCACCTGTTCAGCGAGTACGCGTCCGTCGAGATCCTCTCCCAGGAGGGGAGGAAGACGACGTTCCGGCTGACCATGCACCCGGACGACAACGGCACCGTCTGGAGCTGGGTCTCCGAGCGCGAGCCCGACCGTAAGGCCCGCACCGTGAAGGCCCGCCGGGTCGAGACCGGCCCCTTCGCCCACATGGACATCCTCTGGCAGTACGAGGAAGTCCCGGCCGGTACCCGGATGGTCTGGACGCAGGACTTCGCGATGAAGCCGGACGCCCCGGTCGACGACGACTGGATGACCGACAACATCAACAAGAACTCAAAGGTCCAGATGGCCCTCATCCGGGAGAAGATCGAGAAGGCGGCCGCCGGACGGCGTCCCGCCCCGGCCCTCGCCGACTAGCCGGAGGAAGGACCGAGCCCATGCACCAGGCACTGATCGTCGCGCGCATGGCCCCGGGCTCCGCTCCGGACATCGCCAAGGTGTTCGCGGAGTCCGACCGGGGAGAGCTGCCCCACCTCGTCGGTGTGGTGCGGCGCAGCCTCTTCCAGTTCGGCGATGTGTACATGCACCTCGTCGAGTCCGAGCGCGATCCCGGGCCCGCCATCGCCAAGGTGACCGGCCACCCCGAGTTCCGTGACATCAGCGAGCGCCTGACGGCGTACGTCAGCGCGTACGACCCGGAGACCTGGCGGTCCCCCAAGGACGCCATGGCACAGCGCTTCTACGTCTGGGAGCGCGACTGAGCCGTACGGCAGCACCCCCGGACGGCCACCGGCCGCCGGGCCCGCAGCGTCGCGGGCCCGGCGGCCGGTGGCCTGTGCAGTCGCGTCCGCGTCACGCGGGCACGTGGCAGTCGAACGCGTGCAGATACGGGTTGACCGGACGGATGTCGCCCACCTTCAGGCCCGCCGAGGTCAGTCGGCTCACCATGGAGTCGGTGGTGTGCTTGGCCCCGCCGACGTTGAGGAGCAGCAGCAGGTCCATGGCGGTGCTGAAGCGCATCGAGGGGCTGTCGTCCACCAGGTTCTCGATGACGACGACCCGGGTGCCCGGACCGCCCGCCTCGACGACGTTGCGCAGCGTGCGGGACGTGCTCTCGTCGTCCCACTCCAGGATGTTCTTGATGACGTAGACGTCGGCCTGGACCGGGATCGCGTCCCGGACGTCACCGGGCACGATCCGCGCGCGGTCGGCGAGGTCGCCGCCCTCACGCAGCCGCGGCAGGGCGTTCTCCACCACCCGGGGCAGGTCGAGCAGGCTGCCGCGCATCGCCGGGTACTTGTCCAGCAGACAGGCCACCACATGCCCCTGGCCGCCGCCGACGTCCGCGACCGACTTGGCCCCGGACAGGTCGAGCAGGGCCGCTACCTCGCGCGCGGACTGCTCGCTGGAGCGGGTCATGGCGCGGTTGAAGACGTCCGCGGACTCCGGGGCGTCCTCGTTGAGGTAGGTGAAGAACTCCTTGCCGTACAGGCCCTCCACGACGTTGTCGCCGGTGCGCACGGCCTCGTCCAGCTTGGGCCAGGCGTCCCAGGTCCACGGTTCGGTGCACCACAGGGCGATGGCGCGCAGGCTGTTGGGGTCGTCCTCGCGCAGCAGCCGGGACATGCCGGTGTGCGCGAAGGTGCCGTCCGGCCGCTCGGCGAAGACGTCGTAGCAGGACAGCGCCCGCAGCAGCCGGCGCAGCGGCTTCGGTTCGGTCTTGACCGCGGCGGCGAGGTCCTCGGCGGTCATCGGGGTGTCGCCGAGGGCGTCGGCGACACCCAGCCGGGCGGCGGCCCGGACGGCGGCGGCACAGGCCGCGCCGAACACGAGTTCGCGCAGCCGCATGGGAGGCGGTGGTGCTGTTTCAGCGGACGTCATCTGCCGTCCTCTCTCTTTCCTTGGCCTTCGTCGGTCCAGCAGTGGCAGCGCCCGTGCGGTCAGCACAGGCCCGCGGGCTTGGAAGCCCGGCAGGAGTTGCGCTCGAAGGAGTTGGTCCTGCCGGTCTCGGTGCTCACCAGGTCGGCGGGGGAGTTGTCGGCGAGCACGTTGCCGTCGACGCGGTTGTCGGTGCCGGCCACGCCCACGAAGCTCTTGAACAGCACGATGCCGCCGGACAGCGGGGACTTGCCGGAGTTGCCGGTGACCCAGTTGCGGGACACCCGGGCCTGCTCGGTGCCGGTCAGGACGATGCCGGAGCCCTTCAGGGCGGGCAGCCGCTCGGTCTTCGGGCAGGACCTGTTGTTCGCGACGACCTGGTTGGCCGTGACGTCCAGGTGACCGGCCTTGGGCTTGTTCTCGTCACCGACCACGAACACCCCGGCGCAGTTGCCGGAGACGTAGTTCCGGGCGACGGTCAGGTTCCGCAGCCGGCGCACGGTGACGCCGATCCGGTTGCCCTCCAGCCAGTTGTGCGACACCAGGGTCTGCCTGGCGTCGTAGGCGCCGGCCTCCTCCTGGATGGTGTTGGCGAGGAACACGCCCGCGTCACCGTTGCCGTGCGCGTAGTTGTCCCGCAGCAGGCTGCGCACCGACCGTTCCGCGGCGATGCCCCACACGCCGTTGTTCGCGGCGTTCACCCCGCGCACGGTCAGGCCGTCGGTCGCCATGCCGAACACCCCGGTGCGGCTGAACCTGGTGACCTTCAGGTCGGCGACGGTGACGCCCTTGACGTCCTTGGTCTTGGTGCCCAGCACACAGATGCCGTTGCCGCCCTCGGCGCAGCTCTTCACGAACTTCTTGGCGGGCTTCTTGGAGGCCTTCTTCGCAGCCTTCTTCGTGGCCTTCTTCGTGGCCTTCTTCGTGGCCTTCTTGGCGCTCGCCCTGGCGGGCTTCTTGGTGGCCTTCTTGGCGGCGGGCTCGATGACCGTCCCGGAACCCACGCCCCGCAGGGTCACGTGGGGGGTGCGGATCGTCACGCTCTCGTGGTAGGTGCCGGCGAGCACGAGAACGGTGTCGCCGGCCTTGGCGGCGTCGACCGCCTTCTGGATCGACTCGCCGGGGCGGACCACCAGGGTCGAGTGGGCGGCCACCGCAGGGGCCGCGCCCAGGCCGGTGCCGAGGAGGGCAACGGTGCACGCGAGATACGCGATGTGACATCTCTTCATATCGCGTACGGTATGGCTGGTTTATCCTTCTATGGTCGGATAGGCCATCCGGCGGCGTGTCAGGATCGGCGCGGGCGGCGGACCGGAACCGGGAGGGCCGGCCGAGGGCCCGGGACCGGTGGTGACCCGTTCGGCCCTGCCGGGCACCGCCCGCGCGATGTCACCCGGACGGCGCATCCCGCGATGAGGCGGGGACGGCCCTGCGCCGGGCCCGGCGCAGGGCCGGTGGCCGGACTCGTCAGGCGCCCCTGACCCCCTCGCGACCATACTGTCGGTTGTGAACCGGGTCATCCGCGCGCCGCGAGGGCTCCGGGCGGTCGCGGCCTATGTGCGCAGCGCCCCGGGCACCTACGTCTGGCTCACGATCCTGTTCTTCACCACCGTCGCCCTGCACCACATGTCACCGGCGTTCGAGCAGGACTTCCTGCGGCAGCGCTCGACCAACATCCACGAGCTGTCGCATAACCCCGTGCGGGTGCTGATCACCAGCGCGATGTGGATCGACAGCGGGCACTGGCTGCCGTACGCCGTGCTGTACACCGTCTTCCACGCCCAGGCCGAGCGCCGGCTCGGCACCCTGCGCTGGCTCGCGGTGTGCGTCGCCGCGCACGTGCTCGCCACGCTGATCAGCGAGCTGGCCCTGCTCCAGGCGATCCACGACCACCACGCCCCGCTCTCCGCCGTCAACTCCCTCGACATCGGCGTGAGTTACGCGCTGGCCGGGGTGATGGCGGTGCTCACCTACCGGTTCGCGGCGCCCTGGCGGTACCTGTACCTCGCCTTCCTGCTCGCCTTCTACGCCGTGCCGCTGGTCGCGAGCCGTACCTTCACCGACTTCGGGCACTTCCTGTCCGTCCTGGTCGGTCTCGCGTGTCGTCCGCTGGTCGGGGGCCGCGGAAAAGCATGGAATCCGAAGGAGACACTGGCCGCTCCCAGGGGTTAACGTCCCGGCCATGAGCAGCTCGGCAACCAGTGTCGTCAACGGTGGGATCTCCTTCTGGTACGCGGACGACGGCCTCCCCGCGGTGCGGGAGCCGCTGTCCGGGGACGCCTCGGCGGACGTCGTCATCGTGGGCGGTGGCTACACGGGACTGTGGACCGCGTACTACCTGAAGAAGGCCGCCCCCTTCCTGCGGATCACCGTCCTGGAGCAGAAGTTCTGCGGATACGGTGCCTCCGGCCGCAACGGCGGCTGGCTCTACAACGGGATCGCGGGCCGCGACCGGTACGCGAAGCTGCACGGCCACGAGGCCGCCGTACGTCTGCAACGGGCGATGAACGACACCGTGGCCGAGGTGGTCGCCGTCACCGAGGCGGAGGGCATCGACGCCGGTGTGCACCAGGGCGGGGTGATGGAAGTGGCGACCACCCCGGCCCAGTTGGCACGGCTGCGGGCCTTCCACGAGCACGAGCTGTCGTACGGCGAGAAGGACCGCGAGCTGTACGGGGCCCGGCAGACCGCCGAGCGGATCAGGGTGGCCGGCGCGGTGGGCTCGAGCTGGACCCCGCACGGCGCCCGGTTGCACCCGGTGAAGCTGGTCAAGGGGCTCGCGACGGCCGTGGAGGCGCTGGGTGTGGTCATTCACGAGTCGACCCCGGTCACCGAGATCCGGCCCAAGCACGCCGTGACCCCGTACGGCACGGTCCGCGCGCCCTACGTGCTGCGCTGCACGGAGGGCTTCACCGCCTCGCTCAGGGGTCAGCGGCGGACCTGGCTGCCGATGAACTCCTCGATGATCGCCACCGAGCGGCTCACCGACGAGCAGTGGGCGGCGATCGGCTGGGACGGCCGGGAGACGCTGGGCGACATGGCACACGCCTACATGTACGCGCAGCGCACCGCCGACGGCCGGATCGCGCTGGGCGGGCGCGGGGTGCCGTACCGCTTCGGCTCGCGCACCGACAACGACGGCCGCACCCAGGCCGAGACGGTCGAGGCCCTGCGGGAGATCCTGACCCGCTTCTTCCCGGCCCTCGCGGGCGTGCGCGTCGAGCACGCCTGGTCCGGTGTGCTCGGCGTGCCGCGCGACTGGTGCGCCACGGTCACCCTCGACCGGGCCACCGGGCTCGGCTGGGCGGGCGGCTACGTCGGCTCGGGCGTCGCCACCGCCAACCTGGCCGCCCGCACCCTGCGCGACCTCGTGCGGCAGGACTCGGGCCAGGCCGGCCGCACCGGGCTGACGGACCTGCCCTGGGTGAACCACAAGGTCCGCAAGTGGGAGCCGGAACCCTTCCGCTGGCTCGGCGTGAACGGCATGTACGCCACCTACCGCGCCGCCGACCGGCGCGAACTGCTCCGCCCGGGCACCGGTTCCTCCCGGCTGGCACGGGTGGCCGACCGGGTGGCGGGCCGTAACTGACCGGCGTGACCGGGCCGGACCCGCCCGGTTAGCCTCACCCACATGATTCGCTCCGCGACCCCCGCCGACGTCCCCGTCATCCACGCCCTGATCCGTGAACTGGCCGAGTACGAGAAGGCCCCGCAGGAGGCGCGGGCGACCGAGGAGCAGTTGCGTGAGGCGCTGTTCGGGGAGCGTCCGGCGGCGTTCGCGCACATCGCCGTGGACGAGGGGACCGGGGAGAGCGTCGGCTTCGCGCTGTGGTTCCTGAACTTCTCCACCTGGCGCGGTGTGCACGGCATCTACCTGGAGGATCTGTACGTCCGGCCCTCCGCCCGGGGCGGCGGGCACGGCCGGGCGCTGCTGACCGAGCTGGCGCGCATCTGCGCACAACGCGGTTACGAGCGCCTGGAGTGGTCGGTGCTCGACTGGAACCGGCCCGCGATCGGCTTCTACGAGGCGCTCGGCGCGCGCCCGCAGGACGAGTGGACGGTGTACCGGCTCACCGACGGGGCGCTGGCGGAACTGGCCGGCTCAGCCCACTGACTCCGGCACCGGTGTCTCGGCCGGTGCCCCGTGGCCCGGGGCCCGGGCGGTCACCATCAGCCCCGCCACCAGGCCGGCCAGCAGCATCACGCCCGCCGCCCACCAGATCGCGACCGTGTAGCCGTGCACCACGCCCGCCGGGACGACCGCGGCCTTGGACGCGGGGCCGCGCAGGTGGGCGGTGATGTAGGCGGCGCTGCTGGTGGTGGCGATGGTGTTGAGCAGGGCCGTGCCGATCGAGCCGCCCACCTGCTGGGAGGTGTTGACGGTCGCCGAGGTGACGCCGGCGTCGCGCGGGGCCACACCGGCGGTGGCGGTGGCGAACACCGGCATGAACGTCAGGCCCATGCCGAGGCCCATCAGGATCAGCGCGGGCAGGATCTCGCCGGTGTAGGAGGAGCCGACGGTCATCCGGGTCAGGAGCAGCAGCCCGGACGCGGCCAGCAGCATGCCGGGCACCATGAGCAGGCGCGGGGCCACCCGCTGCAGCAGCCGGGCCGAGATCTGGGTGGAGCCGATGATGATCGCGGCGGTCAGCGGCAGGAAGGCGAGGCCCGCCCGGACCGGCGAGTAGCCGAGGATGACCTGCAGGTAGTAGGTCATGAACAGGAACAGCCCGAACATGCCGATCACCGCGAGCATCATGGTCAGGAAGCAGCCCCCGCGGTTGCGGTCCCTGACGATGTGCAGCGGGAGCAGCGGGCTCGGCGCCCGGGTCTGCCACCAGACGAACACCGCGAGCAGCGCCGCGCCGGACGCGAACAGGGCGAGCACCAGCGGGTCGGTCCAGCCGCGCGGCTCGGCCTCGGCGAAGCCGTAGACGATCGCGACGAGTCCGCCGCAGCCGAGCAGCGCGCCGGGCACGTCGAGTCGGGCCTCGCGGTGGCCTGGGCGGTCGTGCAGCAGGGCGAAGGCGCCGAGCACCGCGACGACGGCGATGGGCACGTTGACGTACAGGCACCAGCGCCAGTTCAGGTACTCGGTGAGCAGGCCGCCGACGATGAACCCGATGGCCGAGCCGCTGCCGGCCAGGGCGCCGTAGATGCCGAAGGCCTTGCCCCGCTCGTGCGGGACGGTGAACGTCGTGGTCAGCAGGCTCAGCGCGGAGGGCGCGAGCAGGGCGGCGAAGACGCCCTGCAGGGCGCGGGCGCCGAACAGCATGCCGGAGCTGCTGGCCGCGCCACCGAGCGCGGAGGCGGCCGCGAAGCCTATGAGCCCGATGACGAAGGTGCGTTTGCGGCCCACGAGGTCGGCGATCCGGCCGCCCAGCAGCAGGAGTCCGCCGAAGGCCAGCGTGTAGGCCGTGATCACCCACTGCCGGTTGGCGTCGGACATGTGCAGGTCGTGCTGGGCCGAGGGCAGCGCGATGTTCACGATCGTCGCGTCCAGGACCACCATCAGCTGGGCGAGGGCGATGACGACCAGGCCCCACCAGCGGTGGGGATCGGCTTGTGCGGCGCCGGCGGACGCCGGCGGATCCTCACCCTTTCGGCCGATATCCATCTGGTCAGAACACCATGAATCGGTGGGTACCGCATCCGGGTGTGCCGGGGCTCCGTTGCGCGGGACCGGTTCCCGCAGGTCAGCTCGACTGTCAGTGGCACGGTGCAGCATGGGGGCATGGCGAGGAGAGCGACGGGCGCGGACGGCACACGGGTGAAGGGAGCGCGGCGGCCGGAGGTGCGGCTGCCGCCCCTGGAGCCCTGGAACGGCGGGGAACTGGAGCCGGACGGCGACTACGACGGTCTCGAGTTCCGGGCGGCGGACCTGGCCCGGCAGGACGGCGCCGGCGCCCGCTTCATGGACTGCGCGCTGACGGACTGCGCGGTGGACGAGGCGGTACTGCGCCGCGCGCGTGTGCTGGACTCGGTCCTGCGCGGCCTGCGGGGCGTCGGCACGGACCTCGCCGAGGCCACGTTCCGGGACGTGGAGCTGCTCGACCCCCGGCTGGGCGGCACCCAGTTGCACGGCGCCGTGCTGGAGCGGGTCGTGATCCGTGGCGGCAAGATCGACTTCCTCAACCTCCGCGAGGCCCGGCTCAGGGACGTGGTCTTCGACTCCTGCGTCCTGGTCGAGCCGGACTTCGCCGGGGCCCGCCTGGAGCGGGTGGAGTTCACCGGCTGCGCCCTGAAGGAGGCCGACTTCGGCGGCGCGACCCTGAAGGACGTCGACCTGCGCGGGGCCGCCCCGCTGGAGATCGTCCGGGGCCTGGACCGGCTGGCGGGGGCGGTGATCAGCACGGGGCAGCTGCTGGACCTGGCTCCGGTGCTGGCGGGTGAGCTGGGGATCAGGGTGGAGGACTGAGGGCTCAGACCACGCGGGGGAAGCGGGCCTGCAGCGTCCAGATCGCCGGGTTCTCCGACAGGTCCTCGTGCAGATCGCTCAGGTCGGCGATCAGGTCGTGCAGGAAGTCGCGCGACTCCCGGCGCAGTTCGGTGTGGGAGAAGGACAGTGGGGCCTCCTCGGCCGGCATCCAGTCGGCCTCGATGTCCACCCAGCCGAAACGGCGCTCGAAGAGCATCCGGTCGGTGGACTCGGTGAAGTCCAGCTCCGCCTGCTGCGGCCGGGAGGCACGCGAGCCCATCGGGTCCCGGTCCAGCCGCTCCGCGATGTCGCACAGCGCCCACGCGAAGTCCAGCACCGGCACCCATCCCCAGGCTGTGGACAGCTCGCGGTCCGATTTCGTGTCCGCGAGATAGACGTCCCCGCAGAACAGGTCGTGCCGCAGCGCGTGGACGTCCGCGTGGCGGTAGTCGGTCTGCGGCGGGTCCGGGAAGCGGTTGGAGAGGGCGTAGCCGATGTCGAGCACGCAGGAGATGGTGTCACGCCCCGCCACGGCACCCCCGCTCCGGTGTACGCCGCCGCCGTAGGATCGCTGACATGTCCAGATCCGCACGCCTTGTCCCGGCCGTCGCGGCCCTCCTCGCGCTCGCGCTCACCGGCACCGCGTGCGACGGCGGCGTCCGCGGCACTCCGGGCGGCTCGGGCGTGCACGACCCCTACTTCCCGAAGGCGGGCAACGGCGGCTACGACGTCACCCACTACGCCCTGACCCTCGACTACACACCGGACACCCGCCGGCTCGCCGGCAAAGCCGTGATCACCGCCCGCGCCACCCAGGACCTGACCGCCTTCGACCTGGACCTCGACGGACTGGACGTCGGCTCGGTCACCGTCGAGGGCAAGGACGCCCGCTGGAACCGCGCCGGCCGGGAACTCACCGTCCGCCCCCATGACGACCTGCGCGACGGCGAGACCTTCACCGCCACCGTCCGCTACTCCGGCACCCCGCGGACCCTCACCGACCCCGACGGCTCCAAGGAGGGCTGGCTGCCCACCGCCGACGGCGCGCTCGGCCTCGGCGAGCCGGTCGGCTCGATGGCCTGGTTCCCCGGCAACCACCATCCCTCGGACAAGGCGGCGTACGACATCACGGTCACCGTCCCCGAGGGGCTGCAGGCCGTCTCCAACGGGGAGCTGACCGGCCAGACCAGCAAGGACGGCCGGACGGCGTACTCCTGGCACACCGCCCAGCCGATGGCGAGCTACGTGGCCACCGTCGCCGTCGGCCACTACGACATCCGCCGCACCACCGGGCCGCACGGCCTGCCCGTCCTCACCGCCGTCGACCCCGGCCAGGCGAAGGCGAGCAAGGACGTCCTGGCGAAGATCCCGGAGATCCTCGACTGGGAGGAGTACAACTTCGGGCCGTACCCCTTCTCCTCCGCCGGCGCGATCGTCGACCGCCCGGGGGACGTCCAGTACGCCCTGGAGACCCAGACCCGCCCCGTCTTCCCCGGCGCCCCCGACACCGGCACGCTCGTCCACGAGCTCGCCCACCAGTGGTACGGCGACTCGGTCACCCCGCGGAGCTGGCGGGACATGTGGCTCAACGAGGGCTTCGCGACGTACGCGGAGTGGCTGTACCGGGAGGACCACGGCGGCAAGAGCGCCCAGCAGACCTTCACCGACCTGTACGACGGCGACGACGACGCCATCTGGGACTTTCCGCCGGCCAGGCCGGCCGGCGCCGCGCACATCTCCGACACCCCGGTCTACGAGCGCGGCGCGATGGTGCTGCAGAAGATCCGCCGGAAGGTCGGCGACGACACCTTCTACGACATCCTCCGGGGCTGGGCCGCCGCCCACCGCCACGGCACCGCCGACACCGCCCGGTTCACCGCGTACGTGGAGGAGAAGGCCCCGGACAAGGACTTCGGCGAGATCTGGAAGGACTGGCTCTACGGAGACGGCAAACCGGACCGCCCGTGACGGACGGTCCGGCTGCCGGAAACTCGCTTGGCGGGACTAGTTGACGTTGACCGCCTTCCAGGCCGCCGCCACCGCGTTGTACTCCGCGCTGCCCGAGCCGTACAGGGCGGCCGCGGCCTGCAGGGTGCCGGTGCGGGCGCCCGCGTAGGTGGTGGTCGAGGTGAAGTACGTGCTCAGGGCCTTGTACCAGATCTGGATCGCCTTGTCCCGGCCGATGCCGGTGACCGTGGAGCCGTCGTACGTCGGGGAGTTGTAGGACACCCCGTTGACCGTCTTCGCGCCGCTGCCCTCGGACAGCAGGTAGAAGAAGTGGTTGGCGACACCGGACGAGTAGTGCACGTCCAGGCGGCCGACGGACTTCGACCAGTAGTCGGCGGAGCCGCCGTCCTTGCTGGGCTTGTCCATGTAGCGCAGCGGGGTGCCGTTGCCGTTGATGTCGATCTTCTCGCCGATGAGGTAGTCACCGGTGTCGGAGGAGTTGTTCGCGAAGAACTCCACCGCGGTGCCGAAGATGTCGCTGGTGGCCTCGTTCAGACCGCCGGACTCGCCCCGGTAGTTGAGCTTCGCCGTGGCCGCGGTCAGACCGTGGCTCATCTCGTGGCCGGCCACGTCGAGCGAGGTCAGCGGGTCGGCGTTGTTGGTGCCGTCGCCGTACGTCATGCAGAAGCAGCTGTCGTCCCAGAAGGCGTTGACGTAGGCGTTGCCGTAGTGGACGCGGGAGTAGGCGGCCCTGCCGTCGCCCGCGATGCCGTTGCGGTTGAACGCGGACTTGTAGAAGTCCCAGGTGACGGCGGCGCCGTAGGCGGCGTCCACGGCGGCGGTCTGGCGGTTGGAGACGGTGCCGTTGCCCCAGACATCGTCGGCGTCGTGGAAGAGGGCGCCGGTGCCGCTGGTGCCGCCGTTCAGGTCGTAGGTCTTGTGGCCGCCGCGGCCGCCGTCGATCAGGTCGTAGCCGCCGGAGGCGGAGGCGGTGGTGCCGATGGTGACCGTGCCGCTGTACTGGCTGGTGCCCGTGCCGGTGTCGACCGCCTCGTAGGAGTAGATCTTCTTGCCGGTCCGCGCGTCGGTGACCACGTGCAGTTCGCTCGGGGTGCCGTCGTGCTGGACGCCCTTGACGACGGACTCGTAGGCGAGGACCGGCTTGGCGCCGGCCGCCCAGACCACCTTGCGGGAGGACGAAGCGGTGGCCTTGGCGGTGTCCGCGGCCTTGACGGCGGTCTTCTTCGCGCTCGTGGCGGAGACGGCGGCCGTGGTGGTCGGCACGGATATGCGGGCCTTGGCCGCCTTGCTGACGCCCTCGAGCGAGCCGTTCTTCGCCACATGGGTGACCAGGTCGCCGCCGAGCACGGGAAGACCCGCGTACGTCCGCTCGTAGCGGGTGTGGACGGTGCCGTTCGCGTCCTTGACCACGTCCCGGACGACCAGCTTCTCCTTGGCGCCCAGCCCGAGCTCGCGGGCCGCGGCACCGGCGTGCCGCTGGGCCGTCTCGATGGCGGCGGCGTGGGCCGGGGCGCTGAGGGGGACGGCTGTGGCACCGGGGGTGTGCGTGGGGGCGGCGGTGGCGGAACCGTTCTGCAGCGCGAGGACGACCATCGCCGCCGAGCCGGCCAGTGCGGCGGCGCGCATGGCGGTCCTGCGGGAGGAGCGGGGGTGCTGTGTCACTCGATCTCCTTATGGCTGGCCTCCGGTGGGGCCGGAGACACAGTTGGGGCACAGGGGACGTACAAGCTGCGGCGGGTGCGGAGAGAGTGACACTGGAAAGGCCCTGTTTGACAGAGCGCCGACAAGACTTTACGTGTTCGTATCCGAATTCCGTATCCCGGGAACCGCTATCCGGACGGGTGTCGAGTACTCAACTCGCCACTTGTCAAGCGGACTTGAGCCCTCTGGCGTCACACCTCGCGGGCCGGCCGGTCCACCGCGCCCTCAGCCCTCCCACTCGTCCAGCAGCCGGGCGAGGGCGGGCGGCCAGACCGGCTCCGGCTCCTCGGCCAGTTCCCGCCTGCTCCACCAGCGCCAGGTGAGGATGCCGTCGGCGGCGTGCGCGGCGGCCAGATCGGGGCCGGCCGGTTCGCGGTGCGGCCCGTGGGTGACGTAGACGTGCTCGTGCTGGTGGACGGGGACGCCCGTGTGCGTGAAGTCGTGTTCCCAGGTGCACAGCAGCGGGCCCGGGCGCAGGTCGGTCCAGCCGGTCTCCTCGGCCAGTTCCCGCAGGGCGCCCTCGCGCGGGGTCTCGCCCGGCTCCAGCCCGCCGCCGGGCAGCGCCCAGTGGACGCCGACCTCGACGTTGTCGTACCGGAAGAGCAGCACCGCGCCGTCGGGGTCCACGACGGCGACCCGGGCGGCCTGCCGGGGTGTCCGCAGCACCTTGCGCAGCACGGCGCAGGGGCGGCCGAGGGCGTGGTCGGGGCGGTGGTCGACGACCTCGTAGCCGAGGGCGGTCCAGAAGGCCAGCGCGCCGGGGTTGTTGTCGAGGACGGCGAGGCGCACGGCCCGGCGGCCGGCGGCCCGGAAGCGCTCCTCGACCGCCGCGGCGACCCGGCGGCCGTATCCCTTGCCCCGTTCGGCCGCGTTCACCATCAGCAGCCCGATCCACGGATCGGGGTCGGCCGGGTCGGGGTGGCGGGCCAGTGTGATCACGACCGCGACCAGGCGCCCCTCGGACCGGGCCAGCAGCACCTCGGCGTCCGGCTGGACCAGCTCGTCGGCCAGCGCCGCCGCCACCTGATCGCCCCGGATGTCGTCCGGGTCGGGGAAGTCGCCGCTGAGCGCGTGGAACGCACCGTTGGAGGCGTAGAGCGCCGTCAGTTCGGTGAGCAGCGGGGCCGGGAGGTCATGATCGGCGGTGAGGGCGAGGGGTTCGAGGATCACCCGGGCAACGTATCGCGCGGGGTGACGGCGCCTCCGCCGGATTTCCGGGTGTCCGTGGGCAGCGGCAGGAGAGCCCCCTGCCCGCAGGCCGGGGGCTTCCGCTCGACGCGGCGTGCGTCAGACGTTCACACCGAAGTCCTGGGCGATGCCCACCAGGCCCGAGGCGTAGCCCTGGCCCACCGCGCGGAACTTCCACTCCGCGCCGTTGCGGTACAGCTCGCCGAAGACCATGGCCGTCTCGGTGGCGGCGTCCTCGGAGAGGTCGTAGCGGGCGATCTCGGCGCCGCCGGCCTGGTTGATGATGCGGATGTAGGCGTTGCGGACCTGGCCGAAGTTCTGGCCGCGGTTCTCGGCGTCGTAGATGGAGACCGGGAAGACGATCTTGTCGACGTCGGCCGGGAGCGCCGCCAGGTTGACGTTGATCGCCTCGTCGTCGCCCGCGCCCTCACCGGTGCGGTTGTCACCGGTGTGGACGATGGAGCTGTCCGGCGTCTGCTTGTTGTTGAAGAAGACGAAGTGGGCGTCCGAGTAGACCTTGCCCTGCGTGTTGACCGCGATGGCGGAGGCGTCCAGGTCGAAGTCCGTGCCGGTGGTGGTGCGGACGTCCCAGCCGAGGCCCACGGTGACGGCGGTCAGGCCCGGAGCCTCCTTGGTGAGCGAGACGTTGCCACCCTTGGACAGGCTTACAGCCATGATTGGGAGTCCCTTCCCTAGATATTCGTGCGCATCTGCCGACGAAGCTACCGTCACCGGGGAGAACGTCGAGGGGGGTCCCGGTGGTTCCGGATCCCTTTACCTTTTTTACCCATGTGGCCGTCACCCGGCGAAAACCGGGTGACGTGGGACGGGTCGGGCCGGGAACATGGGAGGCATGTCCGGTCCCCATGTCATCCGCGGTTCGGTCTCGCTGCCCGAGGCCGAGCTGATGTGGCGTTTCTCGAGGTCCTCCGGGCCGGGCGGGCAACACGTCAACACCAGTGACTCGCAGGTCGAGCTGCGTTTCGACCTGGCGCGCACCGAGGCGCTGCCGCCGGTGTGGAAGGAGCGGGCGCTGCGCCGGCTGGCCGGGCGGCTGGTGGACGGGGTGGTCGTCGTACGGTCCTCCGAGCACCGCTCCCAGTGGCGCAACCGCGAGGCCGCCGCCGTACGCCTGGCCGCCCTCCTCGCCGAGGCCACCGCGCCCCCGCCCAAGCCCCGCCGCCCCACCCGCATCCCCCGCGGCATCAACGAGCGCCGGCTGCGCGAGAAGAAGCAGCGCTCGGACAGGAAGCGCGGCCGCTCCGGGCGGGACTGGACCTGAGAGCAGAACCTCATACGGCCAGGGTCCGCCGGGTAGGGGGTGGTGATCCGTGCAGGGGACGCTCGGGATACCTCCTGGCCCGCACCACGCGTATCAAGGTGATCAGGCACCACAGGAAGGCCGCGCCGGAGGTGAACAGGCTTGCTGTGATCGAGTTGGCATTGGGGGTCGCCGCCGCCGCGAACGCCACCAGGGTGTTGCTCTGACGGAGTCGTCGGAGCCGTCTGCCCGCGAACACGTGCAGTGGCTCGTTTCCCGTCGTGGTGGAAGCCGTCTTTGGGTGTATCCCGCCATCATCAACGTGCCTCCCCCGGGCCGTCGTGTTACTGGCGGCCTATGAGAACAATCCCGCAAATGAGCTCTGAGGTAGGGGAGTTGTGCGGATTCGCATATCCCGGATTCCGGAGTTCCGCTCTTCGGCTTCACGTATCTGTCATCGATTTCCCCCGCGGTCGCGACACGACGGAAGCGCAGCCCGGCCGATCGGTCACCGGGCAGTTCGGGGAAACGGGCAGTCGGCCGGTTGCTCCCGCGTAGCCGAGTCTCGGCACTCACCCGTTCGGCGTTCCGACGGTTGGAAGTGAATGTGGTCGGCGGGTCAGCCCAACTGCCGGTAGCGACCGCGGAAGTACATCAGTGGGCCGCCCTCCGCGCCCGGTGCCCGTGCGGTCAGTACCCGGCCGATGACGAGGGTGTGGTCGCCGGCCCTCACCCGCTGCTCGGTGCGGCACTCCAGGGTGGCCAGCGAGCCGCCGACCAGCGGGGCGCCGCTGACCTCACCGCGCACCCGCGGCAGGTCCTGGAAGAGCAGCCGGTCGCTGATGCGGCCCTTCATGGCGAAGCGCCCGGCGACGTGGCGCTGGCCCTCGGCGAGCACCGAGACCGCCCACAGCGGCTGTTCGTCGAGCAGGTCGTCCATGCGCGAGCCCTCGCGCAGGCTGACCATCACCAGCGGCGGGTCCAGCGAGACGGACATGAAGGCGGTGGCGGTCATGCCGACGTCCTCGCCGCCCGGCGCGTCCGGGTCGTCGGGGTCCAGCGGTGGTTCCTGCGCGGTCACCAGGACCACGCCCGCGGCCAGCCGGGACATGGCGGCCCGGAACTCGTCGTTGCTCACCCCCTCAGCATGCCCGGTGACTGCTGCGGCGGTGGGGGAGGAGGTGTTCAGCACGCCGTGAACGCTAATCTCCGCCCCGGACGGGCCGCATCGGGCCCTGGGCCGAGCCGGGTCCTAGGACCGGGGACCATGAGGTGACGGTTCGTGCATCATGTGCACACAACGACAAAGCTTGCGTTCAGTAAACGCACAAGGAAAACGCAGAAACTCCACTCAATTGTTCACGTTCCCCTGTGACTTGAGTCACAAGGGACAGATATTGTTGACCCTGTGTACCGAGTGGGCAGCGCGCTGTGATTCAGTGGCTGGAGACCACTGAGAGACGACGGGACGCACTGTAAGGAAGCGCCGACGACAACCCTTGATTCGCTGCGAGGTCTCGGGGGGAGGGCGAGCATGGAGACCGAGTCGGAGCCGTATGTCCGCCTTGCGTCCCTGCGACAGCTGCACCAGGTCATGGCCGACATGAACACGGCACGCAGCCTGGCGGACACACTGCAGACGGTCGCCGACGGCGCGGTCAGCGCTCTCGGGTACGAGCTGGCGTGCGTGAACCTCGTGCGCCCCGACGGGGATCTCGTCATCGCCGCCTTCTCCGGCAACTCCGCCGCCGAGGCCCTGATCACCGGCCGGGTCGGCTCCCGCGACTCCTGGGAGCGGCGGCTGGGCATGGGCGAACAGTGGGGCGACCTCGTGTTCATACCCCACACCGAGGGCTGGGTGCTGGACGACGACGACGTCCCGCAGTGGTACACCGACGGTCCCGCCCCGCGCTTCGAGGACGAGTGGCACCCTTCTGACCGCCTCTTCGCCCCGATGTACGCGCCCGGGGCGCAGGGCGGCGGCTCCTCCGGCGAGCTGCTCGGCGTCATATCCGTCGACCGGCCGCGCAACGGCCGTCACCCCGGCGCCTGGGGCCGCGAGGCCCTGCAGATGTACGCCTTCCAGGCCGCCATCGCGATCAGCAACGCGCGTCTGCGTTCCAACATGCAGCGCGCCCTGGTCCGCCTCGAGCGCGAGCAGCAGGCGCTCAGGGCCAGCGAGGAGAGCTTCCGGCAGGCCTTCGAGTACGCGCCCTCCGGCATGGCGATCGCCGAGATGGGCGGCGATCAGCACGGCCGCATCCTGCGCACCAACGACGCCCTGTGCCGGCTGCTCGGCCGTCCCGCCTCCGCGATGCGCCGCTACTCCTTCTCCGACCTGGTCCACCCCGAGGACATCGGCACGCTGCTCCGGACGTCCGCCGAGGGCGGCCGGGCCGAGCTCCGCCTGGGCCGCCGCGACGGCAGCTACGTCTGGGTGAGCCTGCGCAACAGCGTGGTCGCCGACGCCGCCGACGGGCCCCGCTTCCTGCTGACCCACGTCGAGGACATCGAGGAGCGCAAGCGCCGCGAGCTGCAGCTCGCCCACCGCGCCTCCCACGACTCCCTCACCGGGCTGCCGAACTCCGCCGAGCTGCGTTCCCGGCTCTCCGCGCGCCTGTGCCACCGCCCGTCCCACGCCGGCGCCCTGGAGTCCCTGGACGCGGCCTACGGCCACCCCGCCTTCGACGCCCCGCCCGGGCACGGCTTCGACTTCGCCCAGGGTGTGGAGGCGTTCGACGGCTACGACCACCACGTCCACACCGTCGCCCCCGAGGACGGCCACGACGACGGCGCCAAGGGCCTCGCGGTCCTCTTCTGCGATCTGGACGGCTTCAAGTCGATCAACGACAGGTTCGGCCACAACGCGGGCGACACGGTGCTCATCGAGGTCGCCCGGCGGCTGACCCGCGGGGTGCGCGACGGCGACACGGTCGCCCGGCTCGGCGGCGACGAGTTCGTGATCCTCGCCGACGGCCTCGGCAAGGCCGACGCCCAGGACCTCGCCGTACGCCTGCGCAACGAGATCATCCAGCCCATCCGCGCCGAGGACCGGGCCGTCCGGGTGGGCGCGAGCTTCGGCATCGGCTGGGCGCACTGCGGCATGACGGCGGACGAAGTGTTGAAGTCCGCCGACGAACGGATGTACGTAGAGAAACGATCTCGTCCCAAACAGCACCGGCGTGCGGGATGAATCGCAGGTCAGCGAGCTGATGCGATACGAGTCACCCGTTTGGCTCAGTCGGAGCGGGTAGGCTCGCCATTCCACACCCGTATCGCAATCACCCGCACCTGTTGAGGAGTACCAAGGGATGACGCCCGGCGACAACGGCGCGAGCACGCCCGAGGACGACGACCCGTTCGGCTACCTGTACGCCGACGGCCAGGCCCGAGGAGCCCAGCCGCCGTCGGGTGGTGGCTACGGCTATCCGAACTCGGTCAGCAGAGTGCGTGCGGTCGGCGAGCGCCAGTACGCCCAGCCGCAGGCGCCCTATGGCCAGCAGCAGTCCACGGTCCCGCAGCAGGGTGCCTACGGGCAGCCGAACGCCCACTACCAGGCCCCGGAGACGCTGCCCGGCGGCGCATCGACGGGCAGGCAGTCCATGCCGCCCGCCGGCGGTGGCGGCGGGCGCCGCGGCCCGAACACCAAGGGCCTGCTGATCGGCGCGATCGCGGTGGTCGCCGCCGTCGTCATCGGTATCGGTGTGGCGATGATCAACGGCAACACGGACGACAAGTCCGGCAACCAGGCGGACGCCTCCCCGGCCCAGTCCCAGAGCGGCAAGCCCAGCCCGTCGAACAGCGCCTCGGCACCGTCCGGCGAACTCCCGAAGACGGACGCCTCCGCCCTCCAGTTGGTCGGCGGCGCGACCAAGGCGACGGACCTACCGGGCGCGCGGGCGGCTGGTGGCACCTATGTGGGCGGTCTGAGCACAGTGGGCGCTTCGGTGACCTGGACCGTGGACATTCCCGAGGATGGCGCGTACACCCTCCTCGCGCGGTACAACAACCCTGGTGAGGACCAGTCGATGACCCTCACCGTCAATGGTCAGAAGTACGGTAGCGGGTTCAACTTTGCCAACTTCACGCATCAGTCCAACCCGAAGCTCGCCTGGACGGAGAGCTTCGCCTACCCGACCCTGAACAAGGGATCCAACTCGATCTCGCTCTCCTGCGTGCCCGGCGACAAGTGCGACGTCCTCCTGGACCAGCTCTGGCTGAAGAAGGGCAAGGTGGGACGGAACTGAGGCGTGCTGGCTTCACCCTTGACGTGGAGCCACGCGGTTGAATCGGGCCGCCGGAGAAGCAGGGTCCGGCGGCCATTGGGTTATGACTAAGCTATGCGCCCGACATCGACGCACATGGCGGCCACCCACCCTGTTTTCTGAGCCCACCGCACCTTGAACCAGTCGTTGTCGTGCGGGCCCCCGGACCAGCAGGTGTACGAGCCTCCGTTGTTCTCGCGAGTGCAGGGGGCGTCAGTGGTGGTGCACGGAACATTCACGCGCGGATCGCTGATCACGGCTATCACCGATGCTGAAGTGCTCGGCTTGGTGCGAATGGTGAAGGAGTGACCCTGCTTCATCGAGACACCTCCTTGATCTGCGGATGCAGGAGTGCCCAGCGAGACCACGAGTCCCAGTGAGGCCACGCAAAGCGGCATGAGTCGCTTTACGGTTGTCAGGTTGAGCATGCGTTCCCCCAGCGAGTTATGGATCTTGGTCGCTGGCAGCCTACCTTCGGCGGACTGACTCCGGTGAGTGGCTTCGCGCCAAGTTAGGCTGCGTCGACCACTCGGTCACTGCCACCCGCCCCCGCAGCTTCTCGTACGCCTCCCTATCGAACTCGCCCGCCCCGGGCGCCCGTACCGTCGCCGCCGACAGGGCCGCCGCGCGGGCCAGGCGGTCCGGCCAGGGGAGTCGCTCCACGAGCCCCGACAGCAGGGCCGCCACCGCCGAGTCGCCCGCGCCCGTCGGGTTGCCGTGGACGCGGGCGGGCGGGACCGCGCGCCAGCGGCCCTCGGGGGTGGCCGCGAGCAGGCCCTCCGGGCCGAGGGAGGCGACCACCGCGTGGGCGCCGCGCCTGCGGGCGTCCTGGGTGGCGCGCAACGGCTCGTGGGAGCCGGTGAGTTCGGCCAGTTCCTCGGAGTTCGGCTTGATGATGTCGGGGCGGGCCGCCACCCCGCGGCGCAGCGGCTCCCCGCCGGCGTCCAGCAGCACGGGGACACCGTGGGCGCGGGCCGCGCGTATCAGCCCCGCGTACGCGCCCACCGGCACGCCCGGCGGAAGGCTGCCGGAGAGGGCCACCGCCGTGGCCCGGCAGAGCAGTTCCGCGTACCGGTCCTGGAAGGCGCCCCACTCGGCCGGGGCTATCTGCGGGCCCGGCTCGTTGAGCTGGGTGGTGTCGCCGGTCCGCTCGTCCACGACGGCGACCGTGCGCCGGGTGGCCCCGCCGATCGGCACCAGCGCGTCCGTCACCCGGGGTGTGTCCGCGAGGTGTTCGCGCAGCACCCGGCCGGTGGCGCCGCCCGCGAAGCCGGTGGCCGTCACCTCGTGGCCGAGGGCGGCCAGGACCCGGGCCACGTTCACGCCCTTGCCGCCGGGCCGTTCGAGGACCTGGGAGACCCGGTGCGAGGTGTGCGGCCGCAGGGACCGTACGCGGTAGGTGATGTCGAGAGCGGTGTTCAGCGTGACCGTGAGGATCACCAGGTCCGACCTCCCTCGAAGTCCGTCGCGCCATCGGTTTGCGGGGACCCGATCATGCCAAAGAGACGGCGGCCGGCCCAGTCTCGGGTCGGTCGCCGTCTCTCGACGCCGGGACGGATCAGGGCAGTTGGGGCGTGACGACCCATTCCCCCTGGCGCAGCACGCCCTTGAGGTCGAAGTCCGCGTCCAGCAGCACCAGGTCGGCGTTCTTGCCGGGCTCCAGAGAGCCGATGCGGTCGGACAGGCCCAGCAGCCGGGCCGGGGTGACGGACAGGGCGGTGACGGCGTCCCGCACCGGCAGCCCGTCGACCGTCACCGCCCGCTTGAACGCGCGGTCCAGGGTCAGCGTGGAGCCGGCGATCGAACCGCCGTGCACCAGCCGGGCCACGCCCTCGCTGACCTCGACCTCCAGCGGGCCGAGCATGTAGCGGCCGTCGCCGATGCCGGCCGCGTCCATCGCGTCGGTGATGAACGCCACCCGGTCGGCGCCCGCGTGATGGAACGCCAGCTTCAGCGCGGCGGGGTGCAGATGGGTGCCGTCGTTGATCAGTTCGACGGTGACCCGCTCGTCCTCCAGCAGGGCGGCGATCGGGCCGGGGGAGCGGTGGCCCAGGGTGGGCATGGCGTTGAAGAGGTGGGTGGCGACCGTGGCGCCCGCGTCGATGGCCGCGACGGTCTGCTCGTAGGTGGCGTCCGTGTGCCCGACCGCCGCGATCACCCCGTGCTCGGCGAGCAGCCGTACCGAGTCGATGCCGCCCGGCAGCTCCGTCGCCAGCGTGACCATCCTCGCCCGGCCGCGCCCGGCGTCGATCAGCTTGCGCACCTCGGCCGGCTCCGGGTCGCGCAGCAGTTCCTCGGAGTGCGCGCCCTTGCGGCACGGCGAGATGAACGGCCCCTCGAAGTGGATGCCCGCGATGTCACCCTGCTCGGCCAGCTCGCTCAGCAGCCCGGCCTGCCGGACCAGCAGGTCCATCTCGTCGGTGACGGTGGAGGCGACCAGCGTGGTGGTGCCGTGCCGCCGGTGGGTGCGGACGGCGGTGAGGATCTCCTCGGCCGTGCCGGAGAATGACGCCCCGCCGCCGCCGTGGTTGTGGATGTCCACGAAGCCCGGGACCAGCCAGTGACCGCTCACGTCGATCACCTCGGCACCGGCCGGGGCCGTGGTGCCCCCGGTGTCCGGCGCGCCGGCCGCGGTGATCCTCGTGCCCTCCACGGTCACGTGCCCGTCGTCCACCACCCCGGTGGGCAGCACCACCCGAGCACCTGCGAGTACCAAGCTGGGAGCCATCAGGCGGTTACCTCCGAGGGGTCGGTCGTGGGGTCGGTGGAGTCGAGGAGATCCCGGGCGAGAAGTCCCGCGCCCAGGCAGCCGGCGGTGTCGCCGAGGGCGGCGGGGACGATGGACGGCAGCTTCTGGAAGGTGACCCGGCGCCGGACGGCGTCCCGCAGCGGCTGGAACAACACTTCCCCCGCCTCGGCCAGACCGCCACCGATGATCAGCGTGCGCGGGTCCAGCAGGGTGAGCGCGGTGACCAGCCCGTCGGCCAGCGCGTCCACCGCCTCCTGCCACACCCGGACGGCGTTCGGGTCACCGGACGCGACGGCCTTGGCGCAGTCGGCCGCGTCCGCCTCCGGGTCCCCGCAGGCCGCGGCCCACGCCTCGCTGACGGCGGACGCGGAGGCGTACCGCTCCAGGCACCCGTGCTGCCCGCAGGGACACGGGGTGCCCCCGGGCCGTACGACGATGTGCCCGATCTCGCCGGCGAAGCCGTGCGCGCCCGCCTCCACCCGGCCGTCCACGCCGATGGCGCCGGCGATCCCGGTGCCCAGCGGCACGAACAGGAACCGGTCGGCGCCCTTGCCCGCGCCGATCCGTCCCTCGGCGAGCCCGCCGGTGCGCACGTCGTGGCCGAGCGCCACGGGGACGCCGAGCCGCTCGGCGAGCAGGGCGCGCAGCGGGACGTCCCGCCAGCCGAGGTTGGCGGCGTACACGGCGATTCCGTGCTCGTCGTCGACGATGCCAGGGACCGCGATGCCGGCCGCCGCGGCCGGCTCGCCGTAGGTCTCGACGCCGTACGCGCGCAGTTCGGCGGCGAAGTCGAGGATCGTCTCGACCACCGCGTCCGGCCCGCGCTCGCGTCCCGTCGCCCGGCGGGCGCGGTGCAGCAGCTCGCCGTCGTCTCCGACGAGGGCGGCCTTCATCCCGGTACCGCCCACGTCCAGGGCGATGACATGTCTCACGGGGGACAGTGTGGCCCCCTGACCCGCAAGAGGTCTAGTCCACTCACGTGGTGTAGACCTTATGCGTCCACATATTGAACGGTCAGACAGCAGGGTTGGGGCTTTGAGGGTGCGTCGGCGTACGGCAGGAACGATCGCGGTGGTGTCCGCACTGGGCATGACGGCGGTTCTCGGCGGCTGCGGGAGCACGGACTCCTCCGACGTGACCCTCAGACTCGTCGCGGCCGACTACGGCGACTCGACGGCGAACGGCTCCAAGAAGTACTGGGACGAGCTGGCCAAGGAGTACGAGGCCGAGCACGGAGTGAAGGTCGAGGTCAGCGTCTACTCCTGGAACGACGTCGACCGCAAGGTCAAGGAGATGGTCGACGCCGGGCACGCCCCCGACCTGGCCCAGATCGGCGCCTACGCCGACTACGCGGCCGCGGGCAAGCTGTACCAGGCCTCCGACCTGCTCTCCATCCGCACCCAGGCCGACTTCCTCGCCCCGCTCTCCGACGCCGGCCAGTGGAAACACGTGCAGTACGGCATCCCCTTCGCGGCCTCCACCCGGGTGCTCTTCTACAACAAGACCCTGTTCAGCCAGGCCGGCATCACCCCGCCCACCACCTGGGACGAGCTGGCGGCCGACGCCCGCGCGCTCAAGGACAAGGGCGTGAAGTACCCCTACGCGCTGCCGCTCGGCCCCGAGGAGGCCCAGGCCGAGACCATGCAGTGGCTGCTGGGCGGCGGCGACGGCTACACCGACGACATCGGTGCCTACAGCATCGACTCCGCGAAGAACATCGAGACCTTCACCTGGCTCAAGGACGACCTGGTCGGCAAGGGCCTGACCGGCCCGGTCGCCCCCGGCAGGCTGGACCGCGCGGACGCCTTCACCGCCTTCGCCGACGGCCAGGTCGGCATGCTCAACGGCCACCCCACACTGATCCAGCAGGCGGCCAAGAAGGGCGTCAAGTTCGGCACGGTCCCGATGCCGGGCCGCACCGGCCGGGCCAAGGCCTCCATGGGCGTCGCCGACTGGATGATGGGCTTCAAGCAGAACGGGCACGCCCCCGAGATCGGCGACTTCCTCGACTTCGTCTACGAGAAGAAGAACGTCCTCTCCTTCTCCCGCGAGTACGGGCTGCTGCCGGTCACCGACTCCGCGTCCAGCGCCATGTCCGACTCGGACGCGGCCGGCGACAAGGTCCTGCGCCCCTTCCTCGACGAACTTCCGCTCTCCCAGCTCTACCCGGTCGGCAAGACCTCGTGGGCCTCGGTCAGCGCGGCCGTGAAGAAGAACATCGGCCAGGCGGTCACCCCCGGCGGCAGCCCCGCCGACGTGCTGTCCCGGCTGCAGTCGACGGCGTCGGCGGCGGACAGCGCCGACGTGAACTGAGACCGGCTGTCGGTGACAGGCTCTAGGGTTGCCCCCATGGAGGAACTGGGCAGCCGCGAACAGGCCGTCCTCGCGCTGGAACGCCGGGGCTTCGCCGGCCCCGGCGCGAAGGAACGGGCCATCCGCGAGGAGCTGGGCCTCGCCCCGGTGCGCTACTACCAGCTCCTCAACGCCCTCCTGGACGACGCGCGGGCGCTCGCCCTGGACCCGGTCACGGTCAACCGCCTGCGCCGGGTACGGGAGGCCCGCCGCGCGGAGCGCTGAAGGCGCGACGCGGACCGGGGGAAACGCTCCAGGAGTGACCCGGGCCCGCGCCGGATACTGTCCCTGTATGGACCTCCTGCCGACCCCGGCGACCCAGGCCGGCCGCGACGGACTGCACGTGCTGCTGGCCAAGCCCCGCGCGGCGGTGATCGGCCTCGATTTCGACGGCACCCTCGCCCCGATCGTCCCCGACCCCGAGCAGGCCCGCGCCCACCCCGACGCCGTTCCCGCGCTCGCCGCGCTCGCCCCCGAGGTGGCCTCCGTCGCCGTGGTCACCGGGCGGCCCGCCGAGGTCGCGGTGCGGTACGGCGGCTTCGCGGACGTGCCCGGGCTTGCGCACCTCACCGTCCTCGGCCACTACGGCGCCGAGCGCTGGGACGCCGCGACCGGCGAGGTCACCGCGCCCCCGCCGCACCCCGGTGTGGCCGCGGTCCGCGCCGAACTGCCCGGGCTGCTGGAGCGCGTCGGCGCCGGGCACGGCACCTGGACCGAGGACAAGGGCCGGGCCGTCGCCGTGCACACCCGCCGCGCCGACGACCCCCAGGCCGCCTTCGAGGCCCTGCGCGGGCCCCTCACCGAACTCGCCGCCCGGCACGGCCTGATCGTCGAACCCGGCCGGCTGGTCCTGGAACTGCGCCCGCCCGGCATGGACAAGGGCGTCGCCCTCCTCGACCACGTCCGCCGCACCGCCGCCGGGTCCGTCCTCTACGCGGGTGACGACCTGGGCGACCTGCCCGCCTTCGCGGCCGTCGAGGAACTCCGCTCCGAGGGCATCCCCGGCCTGCTGGTCTGCAGCGGCAGCACCGAGGTCACGGAACTGGCCGAACGGGCGGACCTGGTGGTCGACGGCCCGGAGGGCGTCGTCGCGCTCCTGCGCGCGCTGGCGGCGCGCCTCGGCTGACGCGGCGCCGCCGGCCCCTCAGCCGGTCAGCGCGCCCAGCTGGTCCAGGAACCACTGCGCCGGCGGCAACGCGGTGGCGGCGGCGGCCAGCCGCTTGGACCGCTCCGCCCGCTCGCCCTGGGGCAGGCTCAGCGCGGCGTGCAACGCGTCCGCCGTCCCCACCACGTCGTACGGATTGACGACGATCGCGTCCTCACCCAGCTCCTCGTACGCCCCGGCCTCCCGCGACAGCACCAGCGCGCACCCCTCGTCGGAGACGACCGGCACCTCCTTGGCGACCAGGTTCATGCCGTCCCGGATCGGGTTGACCAGGGCCACGTCCGCGAGCCGGTAGGCGGCCAGGGAGCGGGCGAAGTCGTCCTTGACGTGCAGCACCACCGGCGTCCAGCCGGGCGTCCCGTAATGGGAGTTGATCTCGTCCGCGACCCGCCGCACCTCGGCCGTGTAGTCGCGGTAGACCGCGAGGTCCTGCCGCGAGGGGTAGGCGAACGCGATGTGCACCACCCGCTCGCGCCACTCGGGGTGGTCCTCCAGCAACTGCCGGTACGCCAGCAGTCCGCGCACGATGTTCTTGGACAGCTCGGTGCGGTCCACCCGGACGACGGTCCGGCGCCCCTCGCCGATCTCCGCGCGCAGGGCCGCCATCCGCTCGTCCACGTCCGGCCGGTGCGCCCGCTCGCGCAGGAAGTCCGCGTCCGCGCCGAGCCCGTGCACCCCGATCCTGGTCCCGGACGGGATGCCGGGGCCGAGCACCGCGTGGCAGCAGTCCGTGAACGCGTCCGCCCAGCGCTTGGTCAGGAACGCCGCCCGGTCCGCGCCGAGGATGCCGGTCAGCAGCTCGGCGGCGATGTCGTCGGGCAGCAGCCGGAAGTAGTCCGGCGGGGCCCACGGAGTGTGCGAGAAGTGGCCGATGCGCAGGTCGGGACGGAGCTGCCGGAGCATCCGCGGGGCGAGGGCCAGGTGGTAGTCCTGGATGAGCACCGCGGCTCCCTCGGCCGCCTCCTGCGCCAGCGCCTCGGCGAACGCCCGGTTGTACGCCTGGTACGAGGCCCACTGGCGACGGAACTCCGCGTCGAGGATCGGCTCCAGCGGGGTCTGGTACAGCATGTGGTGGACGAACCAGAGCACCGAGTTGGCGATGCCGTTGTAGGCGTCGGCGAACACGGTCGCGTCGATGTCGAGCATCCGCACCCGTTGCCCGCCGGTGTCCTCGGCCGGCAGCAGACCGCCGCCCGCCCGCCGTACCGCCTCCCGGTCGCCGTCGCCGAGCGCGGCGCAGACCCACACGGCGTCGGTGTCCGGCCCGATGGCCGACAACCCCGAGACCAGCCCGCCCCCGCCCCGTTTGGCGCTCAGCGAGCCGTCCTCGAGCACCGCGTACGAAACCGGGCCGCGGTTGGACGCGACCAGCACCTCAGCACCCTGCGTGGAAGCCATGATTCTCAACCTAGCCCGGCCCGGAAACGCTCAAACGTGCGCTCCGCCCCGGAAGAGGGCTGTATACGGCCGTTCTTCCTCGTTCACCGCACAGCTCACCGGGCCGCTCAGGCCACCTTGCGGTGCGCGTACTCCGCGATCTCCACCATCGGCGGCCGCTCCTCGGTGTCCACCGAGTAGGTGCGCGGCTCGAACCCGTCCTCGCCCCGCTCGAACTGGGTGAGCGAGGGCCGTACGAGGTGGCCGCGGGCCAGCCGGAGCTGGGCGGTGCGGTAGATCGCCGCCGCCATCCGGCCCAGCGCCTGCCCGTCCTGGTGCCGGTGCCTGCGCACCCCCACGTCCACCTGGGCCAGCGCGTCCAGGCCCACCAGGTGCAGCGCGTCCACCAGCATCCCCAGCTCCACGCCGTAGCCCACCGGGAACGGAAGCTGCTCCAGCAGCGAGCGGCGGGCCGCGTACTCCCCGCCCAGCGGCTGCACGAAGCCGGCGAGCTGCGGCCAGTGCATGTTCAGCAGCGGGCGGGCCATCAACTCGGTGACCCGGCCGCCCTGTCCGGCGGCGGTCGTGCCGGAGGCGCGCCCGTCGGGCACGGTGAGCGGGCGGTCGTACATCGCCTTGACCAGGTCGACGTCCGGGTCGGTGAGCAGCGGGCCGACGATGCCGAGGACGAAGTCGGAGGAGAACTCCCTCAGGTCGGCGTCGATGAAGCAGACGATGTCCCCGCTCGTCACCAGCAGCGAGCGCCACAGCACCTCGCCCTTGCCGGGGACCGCCGGTATGCGCGGCAGGACGCTGTCGCGGTGCACCACCCGGGCACCGGCCGCGGCGGCGACCTCCGCGGTGCGGTCGGTGGAGCCGGAGTCGACGACGACGATCTCGTCGACCAGCGGAGCCTGCCGCATGAGGTCGTGACGGATGACGGTGACGATCTCGCCGACCGTCTCCTCCTCGTTGAGCGCGGGCAGGACGACGGAGACGGACTGCCCGGTGCGCTGCTTGGCGGCCAGGACTCCGTGCAGCGGGCGGTCGGCCACGGACCAGGAGCGGGTGGCCAGCCAGCGCTCGACTTCTTCCAGCACGGTCTGCGGCTCCTCACTGTCGTGATCACATTTGGTGCGTGGGGGTGATGCATCTCGCGGTTCGGACGACTATCTCAACTGTCCCGGCCTTCGGTTACAGTCTTGAACAACGCCGATGACCATCGCATGTCGGGGGTCGCCCGGCGTTCACAACTGCATACCGCTCATCCAGAGGGGCAGAGGGACACGGCCCGATGAAGCCCCGGCAACCCCCCTGAGCCGCACTCGTTTCGCGCGAGGCTCCCGGCCAGGGAAGGTGCCAAATCCGTCTCACGGCGAGATGCGTCGTGAGGAAGATGAGGAGAAAGGGCCTCGCCTCCATGGCTGTGCAGACAGTTGCAAGCACCAGTAATCCCGCCGTCGATCTCGGCCCCGCCGCTGCCCTGAGCTGTCGCGAGTGTGGCCACCGGGTACCCCTCGGACCGGTCTTCGCGTGCGAGGAGTGTTTCGGCCCGCTGGAGATCGCCTACGACTTCTCCGCCTACGACACCGAAGAGCTGCGCCGGCGCATCGAGGCGGGCCCCGCGAACATCTGGCGCTACGCGCCCCTGCTGCCCGTCCCCGCCGACGTGGCCGAGAAGCCGAACCTCAACCCCGGCTGGACCAAGCTCGTCAAGGCCGACAACCTGGCCCACGAGCTGGGCGTCACCGGCGGGCTGTACGTGAAGGACGACTCAGGCAACCCGACGCACTCCTTCAAGGACCGCGTCGTCGCCCAGGCCCTGGAGGCCGCGCGCGCCTTCGGCTTCACCACCCTGTCCTGCTCCTCCACCGGCAACCTCGCCGGTGCCGTCGGCGCCGCCGCCGCCCGGGCCGGCCTCCGCTCCTGCGTGTTCATCCCGCACGACCTGGAGCAGGGCAAGGTCGTCATGGCCGCGGTCTACGGCGGCGAACTCGTCGGCATCGAGGGCAACTACGACGACGTGAACCGTTTCTGCTCCGAGCTGATCGGCGACCCGGCCGGCGAGGGCTGGGGCTTCGTCAACGTCAACCTGCGGCCGTACTACGCCGAGGGCTCCAAGACGCTGGCGTACGAGATCTGCGAGCAGCTCGGCTGGCGGCTGCCGGACCAGATCGTGGTCCCGATCGCCTCCGGCTCCCAGCTCACGAAGATCGACAAGGGCCTGCAGGAGCTGATCAGGCTCGGCCTGGTCGAGGACAGGCCGTACAAGATCTTCGGCGCCCAGGCCGAGGGCTGCTCGCCGGTGTCGACCGCGTACAAGGCGGGCCACGACGTCGTACGGCCGCAGAAGCCGAACACCATCGCCAAGTCCCTCGCCATCGGCAACCCGGCCGACGGGCCGTACGTCCTGGACATCGCGCGCCGCACCGGCGGAGCGGTGGAGGACGTGACGGACGAGGAGGTCGTGGACGCGATCAAGCTGCTGGCCCGGACCGAGGGCATCTTCGCGGAGACGGCGGGCGGGGTGACCGTCGGCGTCACCCGCAAGCTGCTCAAGGAGGGCGTGCTGGACCCGGCGAAGACCACGGTCGTCCTCAACACCGGCGACGGCCTCAAGACCCTCGACGCGGTGGCCGGCACCGGCCTCACCGCCACCATCCGCCCGAACCTGGGCTCCTTCCGAGAGGCTGGCCTCGCATGAGCGTGACCGTTCGCATCCCCACCATCCTGCGCACCTACACCGGCGGGCAGGCCGAGGTCGCCGCCGACGGCGCGAACCTCGCCGAGGTCATCGAGAGCCTGGAGAAGAACCACACCGGGATCGCCGCGCGGGTGCTGGACGACCAGGGCAAGCTGCGCCGCTTCGTCAACGTGTACGTCAACGACGACGATGTCCGTTTCGAGCAGGGCCTGGAGACCGCGACTCCGGACGGCGCCGGTGTCTCCATCATTCCGGCCGTCGCCGGCGGCTGACAGAATGACCGATCATTACCTTCGGTAACGTCGGTTACCGATTGTTCATTGAATGGCCTCCCCCGCGAGAGAAACGGAGGGGGCCATTCTGTGTGATTGAGCGCGGTAGAGTTGGGGAACACGCTCCCGGACCGTGGGTCAGGAGCCTTGGATTCACCGCGGTGCACCCGACAAGAAATAGCCAAAGTGCGGGTACTTTCCGCGGCTTTTGCGCATTTTATGGGGCCCGACTTGCCCTGAATTCAGGCGAATTCACGCTACATTCCGGACCGTTCGCGTCCATATTTCTCGTCCGATTGACCTGTTGCAGACGGCAGTTGGGCAGATACATTCAGCGGCGGTCGACGCGTTCCGGCGCACGCCCCCGGCCAATGGGGGGTGAGGTCTGACCCGGGTCCGCGAAGTGCGGATCTGTGCAAGGGCCAGTAATAGGGGAGTTAGGCATGGCTCAGGGCACCGTCAAGTGGTTCAACGCGGAGAAGGGGTACGGCTTCATCGCGGTCGACGGTGGTGCGGACGTATTCGTCCACTACAGCGCCATTCAGATGGACGGCTACCGCACCCTGGAAGAGGGCCAGCGGGTGGAGTTCGAGATCTCGCAGGGCCAGAAGGGCCCGCAGGCCGACATGGTTCGCCTCAGCGCCTGAACGTTTTTTGTACGAAGGGCCCGCACCTCGCACAGGGTGCGGGCCCTTCGCCGCGCCCGGCCCCCTGTTCGCGGGTGGCTGACGGGGGCGCCCGTACCCCGGGAGGCGCTCGCCAGGTGCTGGACGGCGCGCTGCCCACCCGTCACCCGGCCACCACCCCGCAACGAGCCCGCTACGCGGGCGCAGCCTTGCACTCGGGCATGCCGAGTGCTAATCATTGCGTTAGCACTCTGAAGGTGAGAGTGACAGTGAGGACCGGGTCGGTGAGGCCCGCAGGCCAAGTGGGGCAAGGAACCACGCGGCCGGCGAGCCGTCCGTCGCGGGCGCGGGCGCGGTCCGAAGGAATCACCCCCAGTCCTGGAGGGACCACTTCACATGGCCAAGATCATCGCGTTCGACGAGGAGGCGCGGCGCGGCCTCGAGCGCGGCATGAACCAGCTCGCGGACGCCGTCAAGGTGACGCTCGGCCCCAAGGGCCGCAACGTCGTCCTCGAGAAGAAGTGGGGCGCCCCCACGATCACCAACGATGGCGTCTCCATCGCCAAGGAGATCGAGCTCGAGGACCCGTACGAGAAGATCGGCGCCGAGCTGGTCAAGGAAGTCGCCAAGAAGACGGACGACGTCGCCGGTGACGGTACGACCACCGCGACCGTGCTCGCCCAGGCCCTGGTCAAGGAAGGCCTGCGCAACGTCGCCGCCGGTGCCAACCCGATGGCCCTGAAGCGCGGTATCGAGAAGGCCGTCGAGGCCGTCTCCACCGCCCTGCTGGAGCAGGCGAAGGACGTCGAGACCAAGGAGCAGATCGCCTCCACCGCGTCCATCTCCGCCGCCGACACCCAGATCGGCGAGCTGATCGCCGAGGCCATGGACAAGGTCGGCAAGGAAGGCGTCATCACCGTCGAGGAGAGCAACACCTTCGGCCTCGAGCTCGAGCTCACCGAGGGCATGCGCTTCGACAAGGGCTACATCTCCGCCTACTTCGCGACCGACATGGAGCGCATGGAGGCGTCGCTCGAGGACCCGTACATCCTCATCGCCAACTCCAAGATCGGCTCCGTCAAGGACCTGCTCCCGCTGCTGGAGAAGGTCATGCAGTCGGGCAAGCCGCTGCTGATCATCGCCGAGGACGTCGAGGGCGAGGCCCTGTCGACCCTGGTGGTCAACAAGATCCGCGGCACCTTCAAGTCCGTCGCCGTCAAGGCCCCGGGCTTCGGTGACCGCCGCAAGGCCATGCTCGGCGACATCGCCATCCTCACGGGCGGCGAGGTCATCTCCGAGGAGGTCGGCCTCAAGCTGGAGAACGCGACCCTGGACCTCCTGGGCCGCGCCCGCAAGGTCGTCGTCACCAAGGACGAGACCACCATCGTGGACGGTGCCGGCTCCTCGGAGCAGGTGCAGGGCCGCGTCAACCAGATCCGCGCCGAGATCGAGAACAGCGACTCGGACTACGACCGCGAGAAGCTGCAGGAGCGCCTGGCGAAGCTCGCCGGCGGTGTCGCGGTCATCAAGGCCGGTGCCGCCACCGAGGTGGAGCTCAAGGAGCGCAAGCACCGCATCGAGGACGCCGTCCGCAACGCGAAGGCCGCCGTGGAGGAGGGCATCGTCGCCGGTGGTGGCGTGGCCCTGCTGCAGGCCTCCCAGGTCTTCGAGAAGCTGGAGCTCCAGGGTGACGAGGCGACCGGCGCCCAGGCCGTGAAGCTCGCGCTCGAGGCCCCGCTGAAGCAGATCGCCATCAACGCCGGCCTCGAGGGCGGTGTCGTGGTGGAGAAGGTGCGCAACCTGACCCCGGGTCACGGCCTGAACGCCGCGACCGGCGAGTACGTCGACCTGGTCGCCGAGGGCATCATCGACCCGGCGAAGGTGACCCGTTCCGCGCTGCAGAACGCCGCCTCCATCGCCGCGCTGTTCCTCACCACCGAGGCCGTCATCGCCGACAAGCCGGAGAAGGCCGCCGCGGCCGCTCCGGGCGGCATGCCGGGCGGTGACATGGACTTCTGATCCCACGCGGATCGGCCTGTCCTTTCCGAGGGCGGCACCCCCTGTCCATGGCAGGGGGTGCCGCCCTCGGGCGTGTCCGGGATCACAGCGCTCGCGGGCCGCGAGTGGAATGCGCGACAGCCCCTGGGAGGTTGCTTAAGGAGCTGCAACAATGCGTGCGCACATACCAATCGGTCTACCGTCCCCGAGGAGTCCCCACGTGACCGTCACGCCGCCCCCCGCCTCCCGCGCGGCCCAGATCCTCTCCCGCCCGATCACCCTGGGCGGCCTCACCGTCCCCAACCGCATCGTGATGGCGCCGATGACCCGGATGTTCTCCCCGGGCGGCGTCCCCGGCGAGGACGTGGTGTCCTACTACGCCCGGCGCGCCGCCGCCGGCGTCGGCCTGATCGTCACCGAGGGCACCTACGTCGGCCACGAGTCGGCCGGCGGCAGCAGCCGCGTGCCCCGGTTCCACGGCGAGGAGCAGCTGGCCGGCTGGGCGAAGGTCGTCGAGGCGGTGCACCAGGCGGGCGGCACCATCGTGCCGCAGCTCTGGCACATCGGCACGGTCCGCAAGCAGGGCCAGAACCCCAACCCGGACGCCCCCTCCCACGGCCCCTCCGGACTGCGGGTGGACGGCACCGAGGACGCCACCGCCATGACCCAGGACGACATCGACGCCGTCATCGGCGCCTTCGCCGAGGCCGCGGCCGACGCCGAGCGCATCGGCTTCGACGGCGTGGAGCTGCACGGCGCCCACGGCTACCTGCTCGACCAGTTCCTGTGGGACGGCACCAACCGCCGCACCGACGCCTACGGCGGCGACCCGGTCGCCCGCACCACCTTCGCCGCGCAGATCGTGGCGGCCGTCCGCGCCGCGGTCTCCCCGGACTTCCCGGTCATCTTCCGCTTCTCGCAGTGGAAGCAGGAGGCCTACGACGCCCGTCTCGCCGAGACCCCCGAGGAGCTGGAGGCGATCCTCGCCCCGCTGGTCGCCGCAGGCGTCGACGTCTTCCACGCCTCCACCCGCCGCTACTGGCTCCCCGAGTTCGAGGGCTCCGACCTGAACCTCGCCGGCTGGACGAAGAAGCTCACCGGCAAGCCGGTCATCAGCGTCGGCTCGGTCGGCCTCGACGGCGACTTCATCAACGCCTTCCAGGGCGAGGGCTCCCCGGTCAAGAGCATCGACAACCTGTTGGATCGCCTGGAGGCCGACGAGTTCGACATGGTCGCCGTCGGCCGCGCCCTGCTCCAGGACCCCGAGTGGGCGGCCAAGGTGCTCGGCGACCGCTTCGACGAGCTGAAGCCGTACGACGCGGCGGCGCTGCAGACCCTCATCTGACGTATGGACGGGGGGCGTCCACGGGCCGAGGGCGGCTACAGATTGCCCATCGGCTCGATGTCGACCTGGACGGGCGTCCCCCACACCCGCAGCACCTCGTAGTCGGTGAACTCGTGCACCAGCCGGTACGCCATCGCCGGCCGGGACCCGCGCCGCTGGGCGGCGAGATACGCCTCGGCCTCCTGCCGGTCCCGCCGGGGCGTCCCGCAGAGCTGCCACTCCCGCCCGTTCCACGCCTCCGGCAGCCACCGCTGCTGTGGCTGGGGACGGTCGGCGCGCACGCCGTAACGCGAGGGCGCGCCGGCGGGCGCCTCCCCGGCCTGCGCCCGGCCCCCGCTCTGGTACTCCGAGCGCCGGGCGGCCCGTCTGCGGGTCTCGCACAGCAGGCACAGATCGGGCGCGCTCTTGTCGACGGGCCCGTGCGGATGCTCGGGACACCGGGTGCTGGGCGCGCCCGCCTCCACGGTCTCGTCCAGCAGGACGAGGGCGCGCCGCAGGTCGGCCTTGACCTCGTGCAGCCGGGCGTCCGGGGTGTCGGCGGAGAGGGTCTCCCCGTGCTCCCCGAGCAGCCTGAGGGCACGTCCGAGGGCGGTGAGCTGGGCGTGGTTCATGTCGGTCCGCGCAGTCCTTCGGCTTCTCCGGGTCCAGGGTGGTGCCGGCCGGGGCCGGCAGTTCGACGGTAACGCCCCGAGGGCAGCGGCACGCCCTCCGCGGGGCGCCGGTCAGGTCGTCGTCGCCCCCAGCGCCGCGCGCAGATGGCCGGCGGAGTCCGCCAGGCGGCGGGCGGCCGTGGGGCCGTCGACACCGGCGAGGACGATCAGGATCGCGTTCTTCACCTCGCCGCCCGCCTCGGTGAGCGCCCGCTCGATCTCCTCGTCGGGGGCCCCGGTGGCCAGGGACACGATGCGCCGGGAGCGGGCCCGCAGCTTGGCGTTGGAGGCACGGACGTCGACCATCAGGTTCCCGTACGTCTTCCCCAGCCGGATCATCGTGATCGTCGACAGCATGTTGAGCACCAGTTTCTGGGCCGTGCCGGCCTTCAACCGGGTGGACCCGGTGAGCAGTTCGGGCCCGACGACGACCTCGATGCCGTGCTCGGCGGCCGCCGCGAGCGCGCTGTGCTCGTTGCAGGACAGGCCTACGGTCAGGGCCCCGACCGCGCGGGCGTGCTCGACGGCACCGACGGCGTACGGGGTGCGGCCGGAGGCGGAGATGCCGACCACCGTGTCCTCGGGCCCGATCTTCAGCGCGTCCAGGTCCTCGCGGGCCAGTTCCGCCGAGTCCTCGGCGCCCTCGACCGAGGTGACCATCGCCTCGGGGCCGCCCGCGATCAGGCCGGCGACCTGACCGGGCTCGGTGTTGAAGGTCGGCGGGCACTCGGAGGCGTCGAGGACGCCGAGCCGCCCGGCGGTGCCCGCGCCGGCGTAGACCAGGCGCCCGCCGCGGGCCATGCGCTCGGCCACGGCGTCGATCGCGGCGGCGATCTGCGGCAGGCGCGCGGCGACGGCGGCGGGCACGCCCGCGTCCTCGCCGTTCATGAGGCGCGCGATGTCGAGGGTGGGCAGCCGGTCGATCTCGGCGAGTTCCGGCCGGAAGGCTTCGGTGGTGAGGGACTCCAGCTGGTTGCGCAGGTCATGGGAGGTCATGGGGGGTGGCTCTCTCCGATTCGCGTGCTTTCAACTCACCTGGGGGTGGATCGGTGCCGGTGCGCCAGCGCCTCGTAGGACGCGGCCAGCGCGGGCGCCGCACTCTCGTACGTCCGCTGTGCCACCCCGACGAACAGGCAGTCCACCACCAGCAGCTGACTCGTCCGGGAGGACATCGCGGCGGGCCGCAGCTCCGTCTCCCGCGACGTGGACGTCGTCAGCACGTGGTCGGCGTACTGCGTCACCGGCGAGTCGGGCCTGCCGGTGATGGCGACGGTGGTCGCCCCGCGGTCGAACGCGACCCGGAGCGGCTCGATGACGTCGCCGGTGGAACCCGAGTGGGTGATGGCGATCGCCACGTCACCCGAACGCAGCTGCACCGCGTTGGTCACGGCGAGATGCGGATCGCTGTGCGCGTGGGCTATGAGCCCTATCCGCAGCAGCTTCTGGGTGAGGTCCTGGGCGACGAGACCGGAGGCGCCGATCCCGTACACATCGGTGCGGCGGGCGCCCGCGAGCGCGGTGACGGCCGCGCCGAGCTGCGCGGTGTCGAGTCCGGCGGCGGTGTCGGCGAGGGTCTGCTGCTCCTCGTAGGCGAGCTTGGTCACGACGTCGGCGATGGGATCGTCCACCGCGATGTCCGTCGTGATCGCGGGCGCGCGGCCCGACTGCTGCTGGGCGGCGAGGCCGGCGAGGGCGAGGCGCAGATCGCGGTAGCCGGGATAGCCGAGCAGGCGGGCGGTGCGGACGACCGTCGCCTCGCTGGTGCCGGTCAGCTCGGCGAGGCCGGTGACCGTGAGGGCGGCGCAGCCGGCCGGGTCGCCCGCGACGGCCTCGGCGACGCGCTGCATGGAACGGGTCATGGAGGGGGCGAGGGTGCGCACCTTCGCGGCGAGAGATCCGCCCGGACTGCCGAAAATTTCCTTCACGTCCTGGGTCACCAATGAAAGATATTTTCGGTTCGGTCGCGCGGTCAAGAGTGCGCACAATGGGACCATGGAGTCACTTACCCCGCTCGAGCAGGCGCTGCACGCGGCCCGCGCGCTCGTGCTCGCCGACCTGGTCGCGGGCCGGGTCGCCGAGGCCGACGTGGTCTCACTGGTGGAGGACTCCGTCGCCGAACGGCGCTGGTGGGTCGAGCAGTGGCCGGACGGCGTGCCCTTCCTGCCCGGGCTGGTCGCGCAGGACGTCCAGGACGCGCTGCTGGAGCGGTACGGCCGCTGGCCGTTGTGCCCGGTGTGCGGCTCGGGCGATCCGCACGCCCTGGACGTGGAGCCGGAACTGGGGCCCGACCCGCACTGGGTGTGCCACAAGGCGGGCGTCCAGGTCGCCTCGGTGGGGTCGCTGGGGCGGGCCATGGGTGGGACGCAGTCCTCGTGAGGCGCCCGTGACCGTCTACATCGACCCGCCGGCCTGGCCGGGCCACGGCCGCATGTGGTCGCACCTGGTCAGCGACGCGTCCTACGACGAACTGCACCTGTTCGCCGCCGGGTTGGGCGTGCCCCGGCGGGCCTTCGAGCGCGACCACTACGACCTTCCGTCGCACCGGTACGCGGACGCGGTGGCCGCCGGGGCGGCGGAGGTCAGCAGCCGCGAGGTGGTGCGACTGCTGCGTGCCTCCGGGCTGCGCCGGCCCAAGGGGCTCGCTCAGCGCCGCAGTTCGTAGGCCAGCTCCGTGCCGCTGCCGTCCTCCTCGCTCACCCGGGCGAAGCCGGCCCGGGCCAGCACGGCCTGGGAGGCGGTGTTCTCCCGCTCGACGGTCGCGAACAGGGAACCGACGTCGTCCCGGGCCAGCGCCCAGTCCGCCAGCGCGCGCACGGCCTCGGTGACGTAGCCCTGCCCGCGGGCGCCCTCCACCAGGTCGTAGCCGATCTCCACCCGGCCGTCCTCGTCCGGCGCGCTGTGGAAGCCGATGCCGCCGACCGCGCGGCCGTCCTCCTTCCGTACGAGGGCGAAGACCCCGAACTCCGGCCGGTGCACGCCGCCTTCGTACGCCTTCACCAGGAAGCCGGCGGCCTCCCGCGTGCCCTCGTAGGGGCCGCCCTCGATCCAGTCCAGACCTCCGTCGCCGCCCAGCCGGAGATCCCGTGCGACGGCCGGCCGCAGCCCGACCAGATCGAGCCGCTCGGCGGGGAGGACGAGGTTGTTGCGCCAGCGCCACTCGGTGACCGGCGCGCGCCCCGGCAGCTCACCCCGGCCGGTCGCCCAGAGCAGGGTCGGCCAGGCCGTGGGACCGGGCTGCACATGCGGGAAGAGCCAGCCGAGCACGGCCTCGGCGAGACCCTCCTCCGGCACGTACTCGATGCCGAGTCCCTGGGCGACGTCATGCGTGTGCAGTACCACCTCGGCGACACCCATCGCGGCGAAGCCCTCGCGGTCGGCGCTGCGGAAGGGGTAGGGGTGGAAGGCGCGGACGTGCGGCGGGGTGGTGCGCACGGCGGCGGCGAGCAGCACACCGCCCGCCCGCACGACCTCCAGCAGCCCGGCGTTGTCGGTGCCGTCGTCGAGCTTGATGTAGAACGGGACATAGGCGTCCTGCGGCTGCCCGGCCAACTGCCCCGCGTAGGCGATCAGATCACTCGCGATGTGCTCAACGGTCTCCTGGCAGCTCCACTCCAGCCCGGCGCCCCGCACCCCCTCCCAGTCCCGCCCCACGACAGGCCCCAGCACCGCCAGGCACCCCTCGACGGCCTTCATCACGTCATCCCCGTTTATAGGTCGCATGGGGCGAACCCTAGGGGGGCGCTCCGCGGGGGGCGACAGTATTTCCGGTTGTGTGGTGACGAAGTGGGTGGTGCTGTCTAGGATCACGGCCACGGCATCGCGTGTCGGTCACCGGCTGGGTGAGGCATGGAGGTGCCTGTGAGATTGCCCTGCGGAGGCATTCCACACATGTCAGTCGAGTTGAATCACACCATCGTCCATGCCCGGGACAACCGGGAGTCGGCCGAGTTTCTGGCACACATCCTGGGTCTCGAGGTCGGAACCGAGTGGGGCCCGTTCATTCCCCTGGCCACCAGCAACGGGGTCACCCTTGACTTTGCCACCATTCCGGCGGAGTCGATCGTCATGCAGCACTACGCGTTCCTCGTCTCCGACGAGGATTTCGAGGCGGCCTTCGCGCGTATCCGACAAGCCGCGATCACGTTCTATGCCGATCCGCATCTGAAGCAGCCGGGAGAGATCAACCACCATCACGGTGGGCGCGGCCTGTACTTCATGGATCCGGCCGGGCACGGCATGGAGATCATTACGCGCCCCTACGGCGATCACGAGCAGACACCGTCGGAGCAGTGAGCCATCGGCAGGTCAGGGAGCGCCCTGACCTGCCACGCCCTCACCCGCCGGTCGACAGCAGATCCAGTTCGCTCGTGAGGTTGTAGCGAGCCGTGCGTTCCCAAAGCTCCCGGCCGTACGGGGTGTGGAACAGGCTTGGCAGATCCAGGAGTTGGCGCAGGATCGCGGCTCGGCCCGCGCGGAAGGCGTCGTTGGGGATGAAGTGGTATTCCTCGCGGACCTCGGCCGTGTAGTGGGCGTACGCCGACGGGGATGAGGCGAGGATCGCCAGGTCGGCGTCGCAGAGGACCTGGCCGTCGGGGTCGTCGTCCGCGGGGTCGTGGGTGATGGTGAGGCGAACCAGGCGGGCGACCTCGGCCGTCCTCGGTGCCGGTACGCCCGCCTCGGGCAGGGCGCGTTCGGCCAGGGCCGCGGAGCGTTCCTCGTTCTCGGAGCGGTCGGGCAGGTAGACCGCGTCGTGGAACCAGGCGGCCAGCCGGACCGCGTACGGGTCGGCCGCGTACTTCTCCAGCACGTCGATGTGGTCCAGGACCGCCGTGAGGTGGGTCAGCGTGTGGTAGTGGCGCTGTGGCTCCTGCCAGCGGCCCAGGAGGTTGTCGGCGTAGGGGGTGGGATCGGGGCCGCCGCCGGGGCCGCGGGCTCCTTCCAGGGCGCGGGCGAATCGGGCACGCAGGGCGTCGAGGTCGGCCATACCCCCATTCTTCCGTGACGTGTGCCGATCGGCCCCCTAGCGTGACCTCCATGACGACTCCTGCGGATGTGCACGACATACGGGACCCCGAGCTGCCCGGTCGGCTGCTGAGTGCCGAGAGGGACGTGTTGATACCGCTGTTGCGGGCGCGGGCGGACGCGGACTTCGCGTTGCCGACCGTCGCGTGTCCGGGGTGGACGGTGCGGGACGTGCTGGCCCACTGTTCGGCCGCGTTGACGCGGGTGGTGGAGAGCCGGTTCGAGAAGGGCGTGTTCTCGCCCGAGTCCAACGACCGGGACGTCGCCGAACGCGCCCAGTGGACGAACGCCCAGGTCGTGGACGAGCTGGAGCGCGGGTTGACCGGGGCGGGACCGGTGATCGCCAAGGCCGGCGGGGCGCTGGACGTGATCGCGCTCGGGGAGTGGGTGCACGCCGGGGACGTGCGGGAGGTCCTGGGCGAGCCCGGGGCGTACGCGGGCGCCGGGCTGCCTGACGCGCTGACGCTGCTGGCCCACGTCACGCGTGAGAAGGAGCACCTGTCGCTGCACGCCGACCTCGACGACATGGACGAGCCGCTGCGGCTGGGCGCCGTGGCCGGGGACGCCCCGCCCGCCCGGTACATCGGCGACGGGCCCACCCTCGTACGGCTGTACTCCGGGCGGCCGGTGTCCGGGGCGGACTACGAACTGGCGGGGGCGCGGGAGGAGGAGCTGAACATCTTCGGATGAAGGGCCTCCCCGGATCGGCGTAGTCTTGGATTGGACTAGACCTGTAGCCGTCGATGAACCGCCGACGCATACCGCCGATGAATGGGGTGCCATGAGCAAGCGTGCAGTCCTGGAGGTGATCGCCCTCGACATCGAGGACGCGGTCGCCGCCCAGGCCGGAGGCGCGGACCGCCTGGAGCTGGTCACCGAGATGGCGGCCGACGGACTCACCCCGCCGGCCGCCACCGTCGCCGGGATCCGGGCCGCCGTCGACCTCGACCTGCGCGTGATGCTGCGACTGGCGGACGGGTTCGCGGCCGGTGACGTGGACCGGCTGGTCCGGGCCGCGCACGAGATGCGGGAGGCGGGTGCCGACCAGTTCGTGCTCGGCTTCCTCGACGCGGCGGGCGGGGTGGACCTGGTCGCCGTGGAGCGGCTGGTGGCCGCGCTGGACGGCTGCCGCTGGACCTTCCACCGGGCGATCGACCGTACCGCCGACCGCGACGCCCTGCGCCGCCGGATGGCCGACCTGCCCGGCCTGGACACGTATCTGACGGCCGGAGCCGCGGCGGGCGTGGACGAGGGGCTGCCGACGCTGGTCGCCGAGGCGGCGCTCGGCGGGAAGCCCGGCTACGAGCAGCAGATCATGGTGGGCGGCGGACTGCGCCTCGACCATGTGCCGCGGCTCCGGGCCGCCGGGATCGACGCGTTCCACATCGGCGGAGCGGCCCGCCCCGACGGATGGCTCGGGCCCGTCTCGGCGGCGGCGGTCGAGCAGTGGCGGTCGGTGCTCGACGAGGACGTGGCCCTGGTCCGCTCCTAGGGCGTCCCGCTCTTCAGCGGGCGCAGGCAGAAGGATGTGCCGTCGTCGCTGTACCGCGAGTAGGCGGCGTAGTCCCCGGCCGCGCAGGAGCCGCTCTTCGGGTCGATGACGCGGTACTGGGCGTCCGGTGAGCCGCAGTCCACGGGCTTCAGCTCCTGTGCGGGCCAGGAGGCCTCGTTGCGCGCGCACGAGCCGGCCTTCAGGGTCGCGCCGACGCTCCCGAAACCCGCGTCGTCGCTGCCGCTGTCGCTCGGTCCTGCCACTAGGCCGATGACGATGAGGGCCGTGACGGCGAGGACCAGCAGGCCCAGTACGGCGAGCGGGATGAGGGCGAGGATGCCGGCCGGGCGCCGGAACACCGGCCGGCCCGGGTCCAGCGGCGGCCGCCAACCGGGCGTGACCGGCGCCGGGATCCGCCGGATGCCGGACAGGGCGCTGAGGTTGGCCAGCAGGGTGACGGGCGTGATGAACACCGACAGCGGGCCCCACCAGCCCAGGATCAGGGTGTCCGCCTGCATGTCCCGGAAGACGGCCAGCGCGCAGGTGTGGCAGAACACGCCCTGGCGGCGCAGGAACCGCATGATCACCAGCATGCCCTGGTGGCCGCGGACCGTCACCGGCGCCGCGGGAGCCGCCCCGCACACCTGGCACCCCGCCGCCGGCCCTCCGCCCATGTACGGTCCCGGCGCCTGCGGGTACGGCCCAGGCGCCTGCTGATACGCCCCAGGAACGGGCTGATACGCCCCCGGCGCCGGCTGAGGCTGCGCGTACTGCCCGGCAGGCTGCGCGTGCGGCCAGGACGGATGACCGTATGGCCCGGAAGGCTGCCCGTACGGCCCCGGCCCCGGCGGATAGGGCCCCGGCGCCTGCTGGTGGGCGGGGTGCGACGGCGCTGGGGTGCTCAACTGGGCGCCTTCCGGGGGGAGGTGACGGAGCCGGACGGCACAGGAGCCTAGTCGGCGAGCTGCCCGGGCAGCGGGGCGGTGTGCGTCACGGTCAGGCCGGACACCGCACGGGTCAGGGCCACGTACAGGCGGCGCAGTCCGGTCCGTTCGTCCGGTTCGCCGTCCACCACCGCCTGCGGTTCGTCCAGTACGACGTAGTCGTACTCCAGGCCCTTGGCGAGGGAGGCCGGTACCAGGGTGAGCCGGGTCTCGCGGGTGGTCTCCTCACCCGGGGCGAGATGGGTGATCCCGGCCGTGGCCAGCGCCTCGGCGAGGACCGGGATGCGGGCGTCCGCGGCGATCAGGCCCGTCGAGCCCTCGTGCCGCAGCAACTCCTCGCAGGCGGAGACCACTTCGGCCGGTCCGGCGATCGTGCGGACCTCGAAGAAGCCCGGATTCTCCCGGACCGAGGCGACCGGGGTGAGGCCCGGAGCGATGTGCGGGAGCAGCCGGGAGGCGTACGTGATGACGTCCGTGGGGACGCGGAAACCGGCCGTCAGCTCCTCGATGACCCCCTCGCGCTTGCCGAGATGGGCCAGCGCCTCGTCCCAGCTCCGGGTCGCCCATGGCGTGGTGCCCTGCGCCAGGTCGCCGAGGACGGTCGCGCTGCCGGTGGTGCAGCGGCGCCCGACGGCCCGGTACTGCATGGGGGACAGGTCCTGCGCCTCGTCCAGGACGACATGGCCCAGCGAGTGCGTGCGCTGGATCAGGTCGGTCGCCTCGTCGATCAGCACCGCGTCCGCCGCCGACCACTTCGCCGCCTTCACGCCGCGCACCGGCTTGGCCCACAGGATCGTCTTCTGCTCGTCCTCGTCCAGGATCCCCTCGGCGTGCTCGGCGAGGAACTCGGCGTCGCTCAGCAGCCGCAGGACGAGCTTCGCCGGTTCCACGGCCGGCCAGACCGCCTTCACGGCCGCCTTGACCGCGCTGTTGCGGGCGACCGCGTCCTGCACCCGGTCGTCCGGCGCCTCCCCGGCCCGCTCCATCTGCACCAGCACCGCGTGCGCGATCCGCTGCGGCAGGGCCTCGCGCGCGGCGCCGTAGCGGATGTCCCGGTCCAGCAACTCGCGGACCAGCTCCTCCAGTTCGTACGCCGGGACCCGCCAGCGCCGCGAGCCGCGCACCACCATGACCGGCTCGGTGGGCATGCTCACATGGGAGTACAGGGCCCGGCGCAGTACCTCGGCCAGCCGGGCGTCGCCCTTGACCACGGCGGCCGCCGCGTCGTCCGTGCCGCGCACCTCCACCTGCGCGACCAGGTCGTCGACGGTCGCCTGCTGCACGGCCAGCTCGCCGAGTGCCGGCAGGACCTGCTCGATGTAGTGCAGGAAGGAACGGTTCGGTCCGATGACCAGCGTGCCGGTGCGCGCGAGCCGCTCCCGGTGGGCGTAGAGGAGATAGGCGACCCGGTGCAGGCCGACGGCCGTCTTCCCGGTGCCCGGGCCTCCCTGCACACAGACGGTCCCGCCGAGCCCGCTGCGGACGATCTCGTCCTGCTCGGGCTGGATGGTGGCCACGATGTCGCGCATAGGGCCGACGCGCGGCCGCTCGATCTCCTGCTGGAGCAGTTTGCTGGTGGTGGCCGCCTCGGCCGGGTCGGACAGGTGCTCGTCCTCGTACGCGGTGAGGTCGCCGCCGGTGTAGCCGAAGCGGCGGCGCAGCGCGATGTCCAGCGGGTTCTTCTTGGACGCGCGGTAGAACGGCTGCGAGACCGGGGCACGCCAGTCGATGACCATCGGGTCGCCGTCGGCGTCGTGCACATGCCGCCGCCCGATGTAGAACTGCTCGCCCTCCGCGCCCTCGGCCTGCGAGGCCCCCGGGGCGTGCAGATAGTCGAGCCGGCCGAAGAACAGCGGGGTGCCGCTGAGGTCGGCCAGTGCCTTGATGCGCTCGTCGATCTGTTGGGCGAGCACCGCGGCGTTGACCCAGTTCGCGGTGACGTCGCTGATGTCCAGCGCCTCGACGTCCTCGCGCATGGCGCGCAGGGCCGACCGGGACGAGGCCAAGTGGGAGCGCTCTCGGGCCAGCGGGTCGCCGAGGGAGCCGTCGAGTGGGCCGGCGAGCTGTTCGTGGGCGGGCGTGGACAAGGGAGTGCCTCCGGATGGGCCTGCTGCGTGGCTACGACGAATGCCGTCGGTTTCGGGCCGGCGACGATGCCGTCCGGTTTCCGGCCGGGCGGCGGCACTCCGAGAGGGAGGCGGGCAAGAGCGGAGATTTTAGGTGAGGGCGGGGGGATGGGGCCAATGGATTTTGCCTTCTCCGAATTCTGCTCCCCTAGGGGACGGGGTCCGCCCGGTGTAAGGGAGCGCTCCACCCGGAGGGCTATGCGCGAGCCCCGGGAATTGGACCCGGAGACCGATTCCGGACACGCGCCCGAAGTTCCACCATGGAGACATGAGCGCAGCGACCTTCTCTTCATCCCCTGTCCGGCCACCGTCCGGCGCCACGGCCATGGACGGCCCCCATCACCACCTCCTCGGCAACGCCCTGCGCGCCGTCAAGGTGTTCGTGGAGGCCGCGTTCGGGGTCGTGATCCTCGGCGAGTACGGCGAGGAGGCGGGCATACGTCATAAGTGACGGCATAGGGTCACCTTCGTGCGGAAACGGACGGTGAAGCCTCTCCTCCCTGCCCTGCCACCTCGTCTCCCCTCGTTGATCCCCCCGCTTCTCCTGGCGGTCTCCCTCTGCTCCTTCGCCGCCCTGTGCCTGCTGCAAGGCGCCCCGATGGCCGATCTGCTGGTCTACCGGGCCGAGGGCGCCGCCGCTTTCCACGGCGGCGACCTGTACGGCTTCGCGGCCACCCGCTGGCGGCTGCCGGCCACCTACCCGCCCTTCGCGGCGGCGCTGTTCATCCCGACGGCCTGGATGCCGGTACCGGCCCTGAAGGCGGCGTTCCTCGCGGGCAACGCGCTCCTGCTCGCCGGGCTCGTCTCCCTCTCCGCCCGACTCGCCTCCAAGCCCCCACCCCTGCCACCACGCCGTTCCCCGCCACGACACCGGCTCCCGCCACGACACCGGCTCCCGCCACGACACCGGCCCCCGCCACGACACCGGCCCCCGCCACCACACAGGCCCCTGCTTCCGCCCGGCCCGCTGACGCCGGCCTTCCCGCACCGGTCCCCGCTGCCGCCGTCCCTCCTCTGCACGGCCACCGCACTGGCCCTCTGGCTCGAACCGGTCTTCCAGACCTTCCTCTTCGGCCAGATCAACCTCGCCGTCACCTGCCTGGTCCTGTGGGACCTGACCCGCCCCCCGGGCGCCCGGGGAAAAGGCCTGGTCCTCGGCCTGGCGACCGGCGTCAAACTCACCCCGGCGATCTTCATCGCCTACCTGCTGCTGAGGGGCCGTATCCGCGAGGCGGCCACGGCGACGGTGGCCTTCACCGCCACCGTCCTGCTCGGCACCCTGCTGCTCCCCGCCGCGAGCGCCGAGTACTGGACGCGGCGGCTGTACGAGACCGGCCGGGTGGGCAAGGTGTGGATCGTGGACAACCAGTCCCTGCAAGGGCTGATCGCCCGCGCGCTGCACGACCCGGCGCCGGGGCCCTGCTGGGTCCTCCCGGCGGTGGCCCTGGGCGCGGCGGGCCTGTTCCTGGCGGCCCGCGCCCGGCAGGACAGCCACGGCATCCTGCTGACAGCGTTCACGGCCCTGCTGATCTCCCCGATCAGCTGGTCCCACCACTGGGTGTGGTGCGTGCCGCTGCTCGCGGTGCTGCTGGCCGACGGCCGCCCGCGGCTCGCGGCCGCGACGGCGGCCGTCTTCACCGCCCGCACGTTCTGGCTGGTCCCCCACCAGGGCGACGGCGACCTGCGCCTGCCCTGGTGGCAGCAGCCACTGGCCTCGCCGTACCCGCTGCTGGGGCTCGCGCTACTGGCGGGCGCGGCGCTGACCATCGCTCAGCCGGTGCCCTCGGCCAGGATGTCGTCGGCGTCCACGATCCGGTAGGAGTAGCCCTGTTCCGCCAGGAACCGCTGGCGGTGGGCGGCGAAGTCCTGGTCGAGGGTGTCCCGGGCGACGACCGAGTAGAAGTGGGCCTGGTGGCCGTCGGCCTTGGGACGCAGGACGCGGCCGAGGCGCTGGGCCTCCTCCTGGCGGGAGCCGAAGGTGCCGGACACCTGGACGGCGACCGTGGCCTCGGGCAGGTCGATGGAGAAGTTGGCGACCTTGGAGACGACCAGCACGCTGATCTCGCCCTCACGGAAGGCGTCGAAGAGCTTCTCGCGCTGGGCGTTGGAGGTCTCGCCCTTGATGACCGGGGCGTCCAGGTGCTCGCCCAGCTCGTCGAGCTGGTCGATGTACTGGCCGATGACGAGGATCTGCTGCCCGGCGAACCGGCGCACGATCGCCTCCGTGACCTTCCGCTTGGTCGCGGTGGTGGCGCAGAAGCGGTACTTCTCCTCCGTCTCGGCGGTCGCGTACGCCAGCCGCTCGGAGTCGGTCAGGTTGACGCGGACCTCGACGCAGTCGGCCGGCGCGATGTAGCCCTGCGCCTCGATCTCCTTCCAGGGCGCGTCGAACCGCTTGGGCCCGATGAGCGAGAACACGTCCGACTCGCGTCCGTCCTCGCGCACCAGGGTCGCGGTGAGCCCCAGTCGCCGCCGCGCCTGGAGATCGGCGGTGAACTTGAAGACGGGGGCGGGCAGCAGGTGCACCTCGTCGTAGACGATGAGCCCCCAGTCCCGGGAGTCGAAGAGCTCCAGGTGCGGGTAGACGCCCTTCCGCCGGGTCGTCAGCACCTGGTAGGTGGCGATGGTGACCGGGCGGATCTCCTTCTTCGTCCCGCTGTACTCGCCGATCTCGTCCTCGGTCAGCGTGGTCCGCTTCACCAGCTCGTGTTTCCACTGCCGGGCCGAGACGGTGTTGGTGACCAGGATCAGGGTGGTGGACTTCGCCTGCGCCATCGATCCGGCGCCGACCAGCGTCTTCCCGGCGCCGCAGGGCAGCACGACCACACCGCTGCCGCCGTGCCAGAAGTTCTCCACGGCCTGCTTCTGGTACGGGCGCAGCGCCCAGTTGTCCTCCAGCAGCTCGATCGGGTGCGCCTCACCGTCCACGTACCCGGCGAGGTCCTCGGCCGGCCAGCCCAGCTTCAGCAGCGTCTGCTTGATCTGCCCGCGCTCGGAGGGGTGCACGATGACGCTGTCCGGGTCGATGCGGGCGCCGACCAGCGGGGCGATCCGCTTGGACTTCAGCACCTCCTCCAGCACCGGCCGGTCGGTGGTGGTGAGCACGAGTCCGTGCGCGGGGTCCTTGGAGAGGGTGAGCCGGCCGTACCGGTCCATCGTCTCGGCGATGTCCACGAGCAGCGCGTGCGGCACCGGGTAGCGGCTGTACTGCACCAGCGCGTCCACGACCTGCTCGGCGTCGTGCCCCGCGGCCCGCGCGTTCCACAGGCCGAGCGGGGTGACCCGGTACGTGTGGATGTGCTCGGGGGCCCGCTCCAGCTCGGCGAAGGGCGCGATGACCCGACGGCACTCGTCGGCCCGCTCGTGGTCGACTTCCAGGAGCAGGGTTTTGTCCGACTGGACGATAAGCGGTCCGTTCACCTACGCACTTCCCTTCCGCACGGCCAAACGTCCAGTGTGCCCTACCGGCGGATGATCGCGGCGGGGCCGCCTGCAACCCCCGGCGGTCGCCGCGGGTCTTCACGTGCGGGTGCGGCGCGGGGGCGCGGCTCGCGGAGGAGGTCGGGGCGATGTCGGTGGGCAGGTGGGGGACCGGTCTGGCGGCCACGGGGGTGCTGGTGGCGGCCGGGGTGTGGGCGATGGGGCCGGGCGCCGACGGCGCCCACGGCCGGGCGGGCGTCGACGAGCACCTGTGGAGCGAGGTGCGGCCGGTGATCGAGGCCCGGCTGGTGGCCGATTCCCGGGGCGGCGGGTACGGGGAGGCGGTGCCTGGGCTCCGGGCGGGGTGGTTCTGCCGGGCGCAGGCGCGGGACCTCGAAGAGCGCGACGGCCTGGTACGGGCGGGCGTGAGCACGCTGTGCCTGGAGTACGGGGTGCGGGCGGGCGCGCTGCTGGAGTGCGGCGGCGCCCAGGGCCCCCAGGTGCTGCGGCTGCGGCGGGACACGGGCGCGGACGGCGGCTTCCGCGTGGTGTCGGCGCAGCGCCCGCCGGACGGCGCGGGATACGGGCAGTGGGTGGACGCCCACTTCGACCACGACGCGGACGCGGACACCGGCGACGCGGTGCCGACCGACGCCCTGGAGGCCACCGCCCGCGACCACTTCGGTCTGCCCGCGAGTGCTCCCGTACGGGGCTGCTGACCAGCTCGGCGCCGCCCGTGGGTGGGCGCCCTCCTCGACAGTCAGGCCGACGCGGGCCTCCGGCGCCGGCGCGGATACCGGCGCCGGCTCCGATTCCGGCTCTGGCGACTCGGTGCGGGTCCGGTGCCGACCGGTGTCCTGGAGGCCGCCGCCCCCACCACTTCCACCTGCCCGCGAGTGCTCCCGCCCGGGGCCGCTGACCGGTCCGCGGGTTAGTCCTCCAGTTCGGCGACCCCCGTGATGCGGTGCAGCGGATACGTCCGTACCTCGTCGGCCGTGTGGTCGTAAGCCGTGACGAAGCCGCCCTCGACCCGGATCGGGGCGATCACCCGCTGGCTGGCGCTGCCCTCCGCGTTGACGTAGCCGATCCACAGGGCCCCGCCGGTCAGCACGGCGGCCTGCACGGTGGCCAGGGTGTCGGCGGAGCCGGTGCGCGGCAGCTCGCCCCGGGCCGGAGCGGCGCCGGTGGCCTTGCGCGGCGCGGTGGCGGCCAGGTCGCCCGCCCGGATCGCCCGGATCGCCGCCGTGAGCAGCGTGGCGTCGGGCGGCGGCGGGCCGTCCGGCACCGGCTCGGGCGCGGTGCGCGGCGGAGTGCGGTGGGCATGGGCGCGGGCGATGAGCACGTCCCCCTCGGCGGACTCCGCCGCCGGCGCGTACCCCATCGCGCGCAGCCCCTCCAGCAGCGTGGCCGGGTCCGCCTGGGTGGCGAGGACGGTCGGCGCCAGCCGGCGCAGCCGCAGGGCGGCCGACCGCTTGTCGGCGACGATCTCGTTCAGCAGGGCGTCGTCGTCGCAGCGCACGTACGCGGAGGCCGCACCCACCCGCAGATGGCCGTGTCTGCGGGCCACGTCGTCGATCAGGTAGGCCAGCGGCTGCGGGACCGGCGTACGGGAGTGCGCGGTGAGGAAGGCGTGCAGGTCGGTGGCGGCCCGCCCGGCGTCGAGTGCGCGGCGGACCGAGGCCGGGGTGAAGCGGTAGACGGTCGCCCCGCCCTTGGACTCGACGTCCGCGAGGACCCCGAGTGTCTCGGCGAGCGGCCGCCGCAGCGGGCCCGGGGCCACCGCCGTCAGGTCGGCCTGGAGCAGCACGTGGTCCAGGGGCTCGGGCAGCAGCGGCGCGAGGAGCCGGGCGGCGGCGCCGGCGGCGACGGCCTGCTCGGCGGCGGTCAGCGGCTCGGCCGGGGCGGCCGGGCGGTGGTGGACGGGCAGCTTGTCACCAGGACCGGCGGACTCCGTCCCGGCCGCCGCCTGCTCGGCCGCGGTCGCGCCCAGCAGCGCCCGGCCGTGCGCGGAGAGCGCCCCGCGCCCGGTGATCCCGAGCAGTTCGGCCTCCGACAGGGTCCAGCGGGCGAGGCGGGAGCGCAGATCCTCCTCGTCGTCCGGCCGGGCACCGCGCAGCGGCCGCTCCCAGCGCAGCCGGGCCAGGATCGCCTGGGCCGCCGGTGCCGCGCCGGCCGGGAGCCCGGCCAGCAGGGTCAGCACCCGGTGCCGTACCTCGGGCGCGGCGGACCGGTCGAGCCCCGGGCCCAGCGTGGACAACGTTCGGTCCTTGGCGTCCCGTCCGCCGATCAGCCCCGGCGTCCGGGTGGCCGTCAGCCAGGCCCGGGCCAGCAGGGCCCAGCGTTCGGCGGGGGGCTGTTCCAGCCACTCGTCGTGGGCGGGCGTCGCCGCGTACCGCTCGTCGGCCTCGCCGTCGGAGGCGAGCAGCCCGGCCGCGTAGGCCAGCTCGATCCAGAAGGCGGCGACCGGTTCGGACACGTCGAGGGCGACGGCGGTCCGCTTCAGGTCCCGCACGCTGAGACCGCCGGCCCGCAGCACGGCGGGCCCGCCCTCGTCCCAGTCCTTCAGCAGCTCCTCGACGGTGGCCAGCGCGGTGTAGGCCTGCGCGGCCGCGGTGGCGTCCACCACCTGCGCACCGTGCGTGGCGGCCGGCTCCACGGCGGGCGGCCGCGGCTCGGGCGCGCGGTGGGCGCGGCCCTCGCGCAGATGCAGCGCCACCTCGCGGGGCAGCACCACGGTGCCGGGCGCGGTCGGCAGCAGCAGGCCGCGGTCCAGCAGCCAGCGCAGATGGGCCGCCGGTTCCGGGGTGACCTGCCCGTAGGGCGGCCCCCACACCAGCCGGGACAGCACCTCCCGGGAGGCGTCCGGCGCCTGGGCGAGCAGCTTGGCCATCTTCCTGCGGTCGCTGAACAGGGCGGTCAGCGCGGTCACCGCGGAGACCGAGTCGTGCGTGGAGGGCAGTCCGGCGCAGGCGACGATCTCCTGGATCCGTCCCGGCGACATGCCCGAGGTGGCCTCCTGCACACTCGGGCCGAGACCGGTGGGGGAGGGGTGCTGCGCGGAGGGCGCGAGCACCTCCTGCGCGGTGCGCACCAGCCGCAGTCGGTCGTCGTCGCCCCACACCAGCGCCTGTTCACGCAGGACGGCGACGGCGCGGGGCAGCGCGGCGGCCACGGCCGCGTCTCCCGCGTCCCCCGCCATCAGGCCGAGCAGCGTCCCGTACGAGGCCGGATCAGGGGCCACCGCCAGCGCCTCCGCCGTCTGCAGGGCGAGCCGGTCCAGCCGTTCCAGCGCCCGCAGCACCGAGGCGCGGGTGCCGGCGCGGGTGGCCAGCTGGGTGAGGTCGGTGGGGACGGGGGTGATGAGATCGGGGCGGCTGCGCAGCAGCGCGGCCAGCGAGGCGTCGTCCCTCATGCGGAGCGATTCGGCGAGGGAACGGGGGGCTGAATTGGCCTCGGGGCTCATCTGACCCACGTTAGCGGGTACCGTGCCGAACGCCGGGCGGGCTGTTCGATGCCGGTCTGCGCTACCTTCCTCAACGGGTTTCATCGGCAAGGGGTTTCATCGGCGTCGCCCCGGAGGGGTTCCGTGGGGATCGAGAGCGATCAGGTCGTCTACGAGTATCTGAGCCGCGTCGGGGACGTCGCTCAGCAACGGCAGCTGCCGTCGTCCACCCGGATGCGGCTGGTGTCGCACCTGCGCGACGAGATCGACCGGCACCGCGCCAGGACGGCGGTGGACAGTCCGGCCGCCGTGCGCCGCATCCTGGACCGGCTCGGCACGCCGGACGAGGTGGTCGAGGCCGCGGGCGGCACCGCGGCGGTCCCGCAGCCGCCGGTCACCGCCGTGCCCGTGCAGCGCGAGCCGGAGCCGGAGGAGCGGCCCAAGGGGCTGCGCCGGGTCGTGCCGCGCCCGCGCCCCGCCGAACCGGAGCGGCCCGCCCCGCGCGCGGGAGCCTCACCGCCACACCTGGCCGCCGCGCACGAACTCGGGGACAGCGCGACGCGGCCCGACTGGATGGGGGTGCCCCCGGTCGAGCGCATTCGAAACTGGTGGCGGGTGGAGGACAGTCCGTTCGGCACGGCGGCCGGTGACGCCATCCCGGGCTTCGTGGGCGGTGTGGAGATCCCCGACCTGCTCAAACGCCCTCCGAAGGACCTCGAAGAGGCGGAACGACCCGCCTCGGAGGAGCCGACAAAGGCGAAGGAGGCGAAAGAGGCGAAGGAGCGGGCCGAACTGGTCCCGGCCCCCGCGCGCCGTCGCCTTCCGTTTCCCCGCCCGGCCGCCGGCTGGACCAACCCGCTCCTGCTGCTGGCCGCCGCCGCGCTGGTCGCTGGCGCCGTGCTCGGCAACTGGTTCGCGCTGCTCCTCGGCTGGCTGATCGCCTACGGCTCCCGGCGCCTGACCCCGGCCGAGACCAAGTGGGCGGTACTGGTCCTGCCCGGCTCGGCGGCGGTGGCGGGCCTGGTCTGGCTGTGGGGGAGGAACACCGGCCGCTGGGGCGACCCCATCGCCCAGGGCCACCTGAACGACGCCCTCACCCAGACCTGGCCCTGGGTGGTCCGAGGCGCGGCGGTGGCCTCAGCCCTGTACCTGGTCTGGCGCTCCCAGCGAACCCGCTGAGACCAGAAACCACGCACCCGCACCCCCACCCGCAAAATCGGTCCCGCGCTCGCCGACGGCGAGAGGCCCCCAAGGCCCCCACAGGGGCCACCCGCACTCGACCACGGAACCCGCACGGGCGGTGCGGGTGCGAACGCCGAACCCGGCCGAAGGCCCCGGGTGCCCCCCACGCACCCGCACCAGAAAGGCCGCGCACGCCCAGGCACAATGGCCCCCATGACCCTCACCGTCGGCTTCGACCTGGACATGACCCTCATCGACTCCCGCCCCGGCATCCGCGCCTGCTACCTCGCGCTGTCGGAGCGGACGGGCACGTACATCGACGCCGAGCTCGCGGTGACCCGGCTGGGACCGCCCCTCGCGGAGGAGCTCGTCAACTGGTTCCCGGCGGAGCACGTCGCGGAGATGGCCGACCTGTACCGGGCGATGTATCCGACGACCGCGATCACGACGACCCCCGCCATGGCCGGGGCGCGGCAGGCGATGGAGGCGGTGCGGGCGGCCGGCGGCCGGACGATGGTGGTCACGGCGAAGTACGAGCCGAACGCCAAGCTGCACCTCGCCCACCTGGGCCTGGAACCGGACGTGGTGATCGGCGACCTGTGGGCCGAGCAGAAGGCGCGGGCCCTGCGCGAGCACGGCGCGCGTGTGTACGTCGGCGACCACGTGGGTGATGTCCGCGGCGCCCGTACGGCGGGCGCGCTGTCCGTGGCCGTGGCCACCGGCCCCTGCGACGGCGACGAACTGCGCGCCGCCGGGGCGGACGTCGTGCTCGACGACCTCGCCGCGTTCCCGGCCTGGCTGGCCGGCTACCGCGAGGCGCCCGGCGCCGCCGCCTCCCTGGCCTGACGCCGCCCGGCGGCGACGGAGCGCAGTATCCCCGCGCCGGCGATCAGGAAGCCGACGGCCATGAGCATGCTCAGGCCGAACATGAACGTCGGCAAGGGCTTGGTGCCGAGGAGCAGTGGGGCCACGGTGACGAGAGTGGCCAGTGCCCCGATGAAGAACACGATGACACCGGCGCGGATCAGTCGGTCACCGGGTCCGGCGGAATTCGGTTGGGTTTTGTCACGCACCGGACCAGGGTAGTTCCCAGCGCGAGAGAACAACCGGGGGACGTCTTGTCACCCGCCCGAAGACCATTAGCCTTGGTAGCGGCGGGTCACGGTCGACCCGCTCTCTGCTGTCAGAAGCCGTTTCCGAGCAGTTTTCCCGACAAGTACGAGGACGAGGACAGACGTGCCCACCGGCAAAGTCAAGTGGTTCAACAGTGAGAAGGGCTTCGGCTTTCTCTCCCGCGACGACGGCGGTGACGTCTTCGTCCATTCCTCGGTCCTTCCCGCCGGAGTGGATGCGCTCAAGCCGGGACAGCGCGTGGAGTTCGGTGTCGTCGCCGGTCAGCGCGGCGACCAGGCGCTCTCGGTGACCGTGCTCGACCCGGCGCCCTCGGTCGCGGCGGCCCAGCGCAAGAAGCCCGACGAGCTGGCCTCGATCGTGCAGGACCTGACGACCCTCCTCGAGAACATCACGCCGGGCCTGGAGCGGGGCCGCTACCCGGAGAAGACCTCCGGCAAGAAGATCGCCGGCCTGCTGCGCGCGGTCGCCGACCAGCTCGACGTCTGACCCCGGACCCAGGGCCTGCCGAGCAGACCCTGGTCCCACGGGACACGACCTAGGGAAAGGCGAGCGCGTCCGGACCGAGGGGCGGTACGAGCCCCTCGGCCGCCGCACGGGTGAGCAGCCCGCGCACCGCCGCGTAGCCGTCCTCGCCGAGAGCGGCGGTGAACTCGTTCACGTACAGCCCGATGTGCTGGTCCGCGACGGCCGGGTCCATCTCCTGGGCATGCTCCATCACGTACGGCCTGGACGCCTCCGGGTCGTCCCAGGCGGCCTGTACGGAGGCGCGCACGGACTCGGCGAGCCGGTCCAGCGTGTCCGCGCCCAGCGACCGCTTGGCGATGATCGCGCCCAGTGGGATCGGCAGGCCGGTCGTGTGCTCCCAGTGCTCGCCCATGTCGGCGAGCTTGTGCAGCCCGTAGTTCTGGTAGGTGAAGCGCGCCTCGTGGATGACGAGCCCCGCGTCGACCTTGCCGTCCCGTACGGCCGGCATGATCTCGTGGAACGGCATGACGACGATCTCGCCGACACCGCCGGACAGGGTGTCCGCGGCCCACAGCCGGAACAGCAGGTAGGCGGTGGACTTCTCGCTCGGCACCGCGACCGTACGGCCCGTCAGGTCCGCCCCCGCCTCGCGGGTCAGCACCAGCGGACCGCAGCCCCGGCCCAGCGCCCCGCCGCACGGCAGCAGCGCGTACTCCTCGAGGACGTACGGCAGCACCGCGTACGACACCTTCAGCACGTCGAACTCGCCGCGCTCGGCCATGCCGTTGGTGATGTCGATGTCGGCGAAGGTCACGTCCAGCGCGGGCGCGCCGGGGACGCGGCCGTGCGCGAGGGCGTCGAAGACGAAGGTGTCGTTCGGGCAGGGCGAGTACGCGATCTGCAGCTCAGCGGTCATGCGGGTTCCAACTCTCCAGTACGGGCGTGAGCTTCCCGAAGCCCTCGGTGAGGGCGGCGAGGGCTTCGCCGATGCGCCAGGCGGCGCGGTCGCGCGGGCCGACGGGGTTGGACACCGCGCGGATCTCCAGCACGGGCACGCCGTGCGCGGCGGCCGCCTCGGCCACGCCGAACCCCTCCATGCCCTCGGCGAGCGCCCGGGGATGACGGGCGCGCAACTCGGCGGCGCGGGCGGCGGTGCCGGTCACGGTGGAGACGGTGAGGACGGTGCCGGCGCGCGCTCCGGTGGCCTGGGAAATTCCTCGTACGAGTGATTCCGGCGGCCGGTGGGTGACGGTTCCGAAGCCGAGTTCGGTGACCGGGAGGAAGCCGTCGGCGGTCTGGGCGCCCAGATCGGCCACCGTGATCTCGGCGGCGACGACGAGTGAGCCGAGCGGCGCCTCGGGCAGGAAGCCCCCGCCGATCCCGGCGGACACGACGAGGTCGTAGGGCGTGCCGGCGAGTGCGGCCGCGGTGAGCGCGGTGGCCGTGGAGGCGGCGGCGAGGGCCGGTCCGACGCCGGCGGCCAGCAGGCCGTGGCCGCCCGGGACCCGGACGAGTCCGGCGCCCGGCAGCCGTACCGCGACCGCCTGGCCGGGGAACGCGCCCGCCACCGCGTCCCGTTCGGCCGGGACGGCGGTGGCGACGAGGACGCGTGCGGAAGGCGTGGTCAGCCCGCCTTCTTCACCTTGAAGGACCACAGGCCCTTGGGCGGGTTGCTGCCCATCTGGACGGACACGGTGTTGGTGTCGCCCTGGGTGCCGTACTGCTGGTTGAAGAACGCGTTGTACGGGAGGGTGCGGGTGGTCAGGTGGCTGGACTCGGAGAACGGGTTGCCGTTCACCAGGATCGTCCAGCCGGCGTCCGCGATCTTGGGGTCGACGCCGAAGCGGACCTCCTGGTCCTGGCTCACCTCGATGGACTTGATGTCCTTGGCGTTCTTCGCGCACTTCGCCACCGACTTGGCGTCCAGCGCCTTGCCGTCGTTGTAGCAGAGCGCCTCCGAGTTGACCGAGTTCCGGCCGACGGTGACGGTCGCGACGGGCGTCGGCTTGTCGCAGGCCGACAGGACGAGCAGTCCGGCGGTAACGGCGCCGGCGGCGGCGACGGCGCGGCGGCGTCGCACAGCACGTGTTACATCAGCGGCTTCGCCGCGGGGCAGCGTGGTCATGGCCGAAGGCTATCGGGCACCCGTGGCCGTCCGCCCACGTGGGGTACGGCGTGCCCGGTTCGTTACGCCACTCGCGCCCTGGTCCGGCCGCCGTGCCGGGCCGAGGCGAGCAGCCCGCGCAGTGTGCTCAGCCAGCCGACGGCCACGAACGCGGCGGCGACGGTGAGGCCCAGGGTGCCGTTGAGCGGCATCACGATGCCGACCGCGCCGCCGAACACCCACGCCATCTGCAGCAGCGTCTCGGACCGGGCGAACGCCGAGGTGCGCACCTGCTCCGGCACGTCCCGCTGGATCAGCGCGTCCAGCGACAGCTTGGCCAGCGCCTGGGCGAACCCGGCGACGGCGGCGAGGCAGGCCACGAGGAACGCCCCGAAGAACACGGCGGCCACGATGGCCGTGCCGAGCGCCACCGCGACGACCGTCACGATGATGATCTCGGGCGCCTTCGACTTCAGCCAGGCGCCCACCGCCGTGCCGAGCGCGTTTCCCGCCCCGGCCGAGACGCCGACTATCCCCAGCGAGACCGCCGCGCTCTCACCGGTCAGCGGGTGCTCGCGCAGCAGGAAGGCGAGGAAGAAGATCAGGAAGCCGGACAGGCAGCGCAGCGCGGCGTTGGCGGCGAGGGCGTGCGTGACGGCGGGCCCCACGGTCCGCAGCCCCGGCCGCTTGGCCTGCTGCTTGCGCCGCGGCCCGTGCAGATGCTGTTCGTCGGCCGCGAGCAGCGCCACGTCCTCGCCCTTGGCGGAGTCGACCTTGGGCGGCAGGGAGAAGGACAGAAACGTCCCTGCGACGAAGATCACGAACGCCCCGTACAGCGGCCAGGGATCGCCGAGGGCGTGCAGGCCCGCCCCGATCGGCGCGGCCACCCCGGTGGCCAGCAGCCCGGCCAGGGTGACCCGGGAGTTCGCCTTCACCAGGGAGAAGGCGGGTGGCAGCAGCCGGGGCACGACCGCGCTGCGGACCACTCCGTAGGCCTTGGACGCGACGAGCACCCCCAGCGCCGCGGGATACAGCTCCAGACTTCCGCTCGCCACGGCCCCCGAGATGATCAGCGCCAGCAGCGCCCGGGCCAGCATCGCCCCGGCCATCGCGGCCCGCCGCCCGTGCGGCAGCCGGTCCAGCAGGGGCCCGATGACGGGCGCCAGCACGGTGAACGGGGCCATGGTGATGGCCAGGTAGAGCGCGACACGCCCGCGGGCCTCGTCGGTCGGCACCGAGAAGAACACGGTCGAGGCGAGCGCGACCGTGATCATGACGTCCCCGGCGCCGTTCACCGCGTGCAGTTCGATCAGCTTGCCAAGACCCGACTCGCCCGCGCCGTGCGCGTGCGTGACCTTCCGGATGCCGCGCGCGGTGCCGGTCACCGGGAAGTGCAGGGCACGGCCCACCGCGCGGACGGCACCGCCGACCCGGCCCGAACCGCCACCCCGAACGCTGCCCCTGTCCGTGGCTGCCACGTCGTTCATAGTGCCCCGAGACCCCGCCCGATAGTGCGGTTTGAATTCAAGCGAGTCGGCCGACCTCTTGGTGGCGGGCCGGCGCGGGCCGACTCGCCACCCGATCACCCCATGACGGACACCAGCTCCCGGACTGGTCGATTTTCGGCCAACCGGGCCGTTCGACGGGGCCGGTTCTCGGCCAACCGGCACGCGTGACCGCTCGGGAATCATCGCCGGGCAGCGGCGGACTGTCCCCGACCACCGGCGACCGGGTAGCGTGCGTATCTCAGCCATAACGCAGAATGGATGGCAGAGGTGCGCCCGAGCGCGATCGGATGCGGACGTCGATGCGGCCCCCTGGTCCGCTCCGTCCCCCCAACCGCCGGAGGCAGCCGCACTCATTGCAGACGGCGTAGGAGAGAAGCGATACCTGTGAGCGCAGCGACAACGCGAAGCCGCACCCCCGACCGTCTGTGCGCCGAGGCCATCGACCTCGCCCGCACCGCCGCCGAGGAGGCTGCCGCACCCGGAGTGGTGGGCGAGCACGTCGGGCTGGTGTCGGAGGGCGACCGTGTTGTCACGCACTTCTTCGAGTGCAAGGAGATGGGCTACCGAGGCTGGCGCTGGGCCGCGACGGTCGCCCGAGCCTCCCGTGCCAAGATCGTGACCTTGGACGAGGTGGTCCTGCTCCCCGGCGCCGACGCCCTCCTGGCCCCCGAGTGGGTGCCGTGGAGCGAGCGCCTGCGCCCCGGCGACCTCGGCCCCGGCGACCTGCTCCCCACCGACCAGGAGGACCTGCGCCTGGAGCCCGGCTACACGGGCGAGGAGGAGCCTCTGCCGAACTCGGTCGTGTCCGGGCAGATGGCCGAACTGGCGGAGGCCGAGGACGCGGAGGTCTCTCCCGGCGCCCCGGCCGTTCAGCCCACGACGCCCGTCCGCGGCTCGATCGCCTCGGTGGCGGAAGAGCTGGGCATGCGGCGCGCGAGGGTCCTCTCCCGTTACGGCCTGCATGTCGCGGCCGACCGCTGGGAGGAGTCGTTCGGCCCCACGACCCCGATGGCTCAGGCTGCCCCCGCCACCTGCATGACCTGCGGGTTCCTCACCCCGATCGGCGGCTCGCTCGGCCAGGCCTTCGGTGTCTGCGCGAACGAGTTCTCCCCGGCCGACGGCCGTGTGGTCTCCCTGTCCTACGGCTGCGGCGCCCACTCCGAGGCGGCCGTCATGCCGAAGACCCCGCAGCCGCCCCCGCCGGTCGTCGACGAGACCCGGATCGACGTCTTCCCGCTCCGCCCGGCCCGCGACTCGGGCTCGGTCCCGGAGTCCGGCGACGCGGAGACCGCGGAACTGGGCCACTCCTGAGGGCGGCGTCGTGCGGGTGGGGGTGCGCGGGCGTGCCGTCCGGTGGATCACGTTCGGGGCGATCGCGTTCGGTTCGCTGTTCCTGATCGTCGGGCTGATCCTCACCGGCGTGTCGGTGTCGTTCCTGTCGGACGCGAAGCATGCCCGGGGCACGGTGGTCGCGCTGGAGTGGCGCGAGGACCACACCGGCGGGTCCCGCCGGAAGCGGGCGCACGACGATCCCGTGGCGTACCCGGTGGTCGCGTTCACTTCGGCGGACGGCGTGCGGCGGACGTTCCGGAGCTCCTTCGGCTCCAATCCGCCGTCGTACGAGAAGGGCGAGCACGTCGAAGTCCTCTACGACGCCGATTCCCCCGGCGACGCGCGGATCAAGGGCTTCGCCTCGCTGTGGCTGCTGCCGCTGATCTTCGGCGGTATCGGCCTGGTGATCGCGGGGGTAGGCACGACCGTCGCCCTGGTGACGCGGCGACGCTCCCGCTGAGTATCCGCCGCGGGCCCGGTGCGGGTCAGTCGCCGTAGAGCGGCAGGTTCTCCGACGAGATGGTCCAGTCGCCGATGGTGACGTCCTCGCCGTAGACGAAGTCCTTGCGGGTCGCGTAGCGCGGCCCGTCGGGGGTGGAGTGGATGTCGGTGAGGACGGTGCCGGTGCCGGTGCGGGGGTCGAAGATCGCGTAGACGGGGATGCCGAGAAGCGGGTAGTCCCGCATCTTGCCGACCCAGTCGTTGTCCGGGTTGGAACGCGACGCGATCTCGATCGCGGCGATCAGCGCGCGCGGGTCGAACGACCCGCCACCTTCCATGTCCGCCTCGGCGATCACCATGACGTCGGGGCGCCGCATGATGCCTTCCGGCTCGTCCTCCACGTCCGGTTCACCGGTGTGGGCCACGATCTCCTCGGGCATCACCTTCTCCAGGCGTTTCCGAAGACGCAGCACGGTGAGTTCGTGCGGCCTGCCGGGCGCCATCATGTCGTGGACGATCCCTTCCTTGGTGATCTCGAACTTGCCGGGGATGGTGTCGTCCATCGACTCGATGAGGTCCCGCATGGCCCGGTAGACGTGGTCGGCACCCCGTCGCTCGCTGTCCGGTGCGATGGTCATGGCGCTCGCTCCTCGTCTGTGCCCAGGGGCAAGGATCGTCGCTTTCATGCTAGGCGGCCTCCGGGGGACCTGGGCGGCAGGTGGAGCAGAGTCCTGGGGTCGGGGAGCGGTAGGCGCGGTCGCAGCCCTCGCAGTTCTGGAGCGGGTGCCGGACCGCCGGCGGGGGTGCCGGGGCGCGGAACGGGGGCGGTGGCGGCAACTGGGCCGCCAGGCGATGGGCCAGCAGGGCCGCCGGGCGGCACAGGGGCTCGTTGGGCAGGCCCGTGGTCAGCGCGTGCCGTACGGCCGCCGGTGTCGCGTCCCGTTCCAGCCAGGCGGCGACTCCCGGCGCCAGATGGGCGGTGTCCTGGGCCGACAGCAGCAGGCGGGAGTCGTGGCGGCGGAGGTCCGCGAGCAGGTCCGTGGCCCGCTGCACGAGGGCGGGGGAGGGCTGGGCCGGACGCGGTACGGGCGGCAGCGCCCTGCTCGCGGCCTTCTTCTTCCGGGGCGGCGGCGCCGAGGGGGCGTCCTCGCCACCTCCCGGCTGGTTGCAGGAGACCGTGCGCGTGACGATACGGCCGTCGGACCCGCGTTTCCGCTCGCGCCGCAGATAGCCGTGGGCCTCCAACTCCCGCAGCGCGGCAGCGATCCGGACCGCGCCCTCGGGGAAGCGGGCGGTCAGGGTCCGGATGTCGACGCGGGACCCCGCGGGCAGCGACTGGATGTGCACCCCGAGCCCGATCGCGAGACCGGAGAGCTCCGGGTGCTGGGCCAGGTGGTTGCCGACCACCGTGAAGCGGGCGGAGTGGCGGGTGTTGTCGTGGATCAGCCCGCCGGCGGCCGACCGCCGGTTCGGGTGGTTCTTGGCGACAACTCGGGACTGGGCGCGCACGGGCGCGCTACCGTTCTGGGTATCCATCGGGAAGGGTTTGCTTCCTAGGTGGTCAGGCCCTCGATCGGGATCGCTAGTCCCGGCCGGGGGCCGTATTTTTTGCCGGTTTGCCAATGTGCTGGGCTTGCTGAGCAGAGCGTAGAGCGATCAACAGGGCGCCACGCCAGCCGTGTTGCCGATGTTCACTCTGGCGAGTGAGCGTGCGCCCTCGTGGGCGGGAGGGGTGGGGTTTGGCGGGGTTCTTTCTGCCTCGTGGTCCTTTGGGAAAGAGCGTCACTCGCACCGCAGCACGAGATCCCGGGTCGCGGTGGCAGAGCGATCTCCGCCCACACCGTCTTGCGGGGCGTGAGGCCCGGAGTGACGCCCCAGCGGTCGGCCAGCGCGTCGACCAGCAGTAATCCGCGCCCCGAGTCGCCGTCCGGGTCGGCATTCCCGACGCGGGGGAGCCGGTCGCCGCGGGTGTCGGTCACCTCGATCCGCAGGACGTCCGCGACGACGTAGAGCGTGAGCCGGAAGTCCCGGCCCGTCACCCGCCCGTGCGTGGCCGCGTTCGCCGCCAGCTCGGCCACGATCAGCGCCGCCGGATCCGACGGCACCTCCCAGGAGATGAGTTGCTCCGTGGCGAGCAGCCGGGCCAGACGGGCGCCGCGCGGCGTGGGGGAGAGCCGCACGCTGAAGTTCGGGACACGGGTGGAGATTCGCTGATTCACGTCACTCAGCGTGGCGGCGTGTGCCTACCGTGAACAGTGACGATGTCGGTACGTAGGGTCACTGTCCGGCGCTTGTCCGGTGGTGTCCGGTCTGTCGGGACGGCGGGGACGGGAAGGGGGCGCGCCATGGGCGAGGAAGAGGAACCGGGCTGGGAGGTCGACCCGGACGACGACTGGGGAGTCGCCGTCATCACCACGGTGGGACGGCAGCTCAGGCTGCGCCGCGAGGCGGTGGGCATGCGGGCGGCCGAGTTCGGCAGGGTCGTGGGCTACGGCGAGGACATGGTCTACAAGATCGAGAGCGGCAGGCGGATCCCGCGCCCGGAGTTCCTGGACAAGGCGGACGCGGTGCTGAGCGCGGGTGGGCTGCTGGCGGCGATGAAGGAGGACGTGGCCAAGGTCCGGTATCCGAAGCGGGTGCGGGAGCTGGCGCAGCTCGAGGCGAAGGCGGTCGAGCTTCAGCTCTACGACCCCTTGAACGTCCATGGGCTGTTGCAGACGCCGGAGTATGCGCGAGCTCTGCTGGAGATGCGGCGGCCTGCTTACACCGAGGATGTGGTGGAGCGAGGAGTCGCCGCGAGGGTGGCGAGAAAGTCCGTGTTCGAGCGGGACCCAGCACCGGAGATCAGCTTCATCCAGGACGAATGGACGCTGCGGCGGCCTCTCGGGGGCAGGGAGGTGCTGCTTCGGCAGCTCGAACACCTGCTGATGGTCGGGCAGTTACGGAATGTCGAGATCCAGGTCATGCCGATGGACCGCGAGGAGCATGCGGGAGTGGCGGGAGGGATCGAGGTTCTGAAGTTCGAGAACGGTTCGGCAGTAGGACGCTCCCCCGTGGTGGCCAACGGCCGACCGGTCGACGAGCCGAGGCAGCTCCGTATCCTTGAGCTGCGGTACGGCATCATTCGCGCGCAGGCGCTCACACCACGTGAGTCGACGACCTTCATCGAGAAACTGCTGGGGGCAACATGATCCGCACTACCGATCTGGCGTGGTTCAAGAGCAGCTACAGCAGCAGTAGCGAAGCCGACTCCTGCGTCGAAGTGGCCCTGGACTGGTTCAAGAGCAGCTACAGCAGTAGCAGCGAGGGCGACTCCTGCCTCGAAGTGGCTCCCACCCCCTCCACCATCCACATACGCGACTCCAAACAGGACGCCGGCCCCCTGCTGACCGTCACCCCCGCCACCTGGGCGACCTTCGTCGCCTACGCCTCCCACCGCTGACGCCGGGGCCGGACGGCCACCCGCTCACGGGGCTGTACCTTCGTCCTCACGCAGACGAGGAGAGTGAACGTGAGCAAGTACGTGCGGCCGGCGACCGAGGGCGCCGACCCCTTCGGCACCGCCCGTCTTCGCCGCGGTGTCCTCGACGCCTGGGCCACCAGCCCTGCCCGGTTCCGCGAGGACGCCAACGCCGAGGAGGACCTGGTCCTCGGCGGCTACCGGGACCGGCTCGTCATCGAGCTGGCCCAGAACGCCGCCGACGCCGCCGCCCGGGCGAAGGTGCCGGGACGGCTGCGTCTCACTCTCCGCGACGGAGTACTGGTCGCCGCGAACACCGGCGCCGGCCTGGACGCGACCGGTGTCGAGTCGCTGTCCACCCTGCGCGCGTCCGCCAAGCGGGACGCCGATGACACCCACGGTGCCGTCGGCCGGTTCGGCGTGGGCTTCGCCGCCGTACTGTCCGTCACCGACGAGCCGGCGATCGTCGGCCGGCACGGCGGGGTCCGCTGGGCGCTGGCCGAGGCGCGGGAGCTGGCCGCCGACACCGCCCGGCACAGCCCCGGACTCGGGGACGAGGTCCGGCGCCGGGACGGGCACGTGCCGCTGCTGCGGCTCCCGTTCGCCGCCGAGGGCTCCGCCCCCGACCCGTACGACACCGCCGTCATCCTGCCCCTGCGCGACGCGGCCGCCGCCGACCTCGCCGAACGTCTCCTCGACGCCGTGGACGACGCCCTGCTCCTCGCCCTGCCCGGGCTCGAGGAGGTCGTGGTCGAGGTCGACGGCGATGCCCCGCGCACCCTGCGCCGCCGTACCGAGGACGCCGTCACCGTCGTGGAGGACTCACGCGACGGCGTCACCCGCTGGCGCACCGTCGCCTCGCACGGGCCGCTCACCGCCGAGCTGCTCGCCGACCGGCCGGTGGAGGAGCGCCTGCGCCCGCACTGGTCGGTGACCTGGGCCGTACCGGCGGACGAGCAGGGCCGCCCGGTCCGGCCGCGCACGGCGGCGGTCGTGCACGCCCCCACCCCCAGTGACGAACCCCTCGGCGTCCCCGCGCTGCTCATCGCGTCCTTCCCGCTGGACACCACCCGCCGGCACGCGGCGCCCGGTCCGCTGACCGACTTCCTGGTGCGGCGGGCGGCGGACGCCTATGCCGAACTGCTCGCCGAGTGGCGTCCGGTGACCGACGGTGCCGTCGATCTCGTACCCGGGCCGCTGGGCAAGGGCGAGCTGGACGGCGCGCTGCGCCAGGCGATCCTGGAGCGGCTGCCGCGTACCGCCTTCCTGCCCCCGGCCGCCGACCACAAGGAGGACGACGACCTCCCCGAGGCGCTGCGGCCGAGGGACGCCGAGCTCGTGGAGGGCGCCGGGACGGACACCGTGCGGGTCCTCGCCGAGGTGCTGCCCACCCTGCTGCCCGCCGGGCTCGAGCGCCGCGTGGAGCTGCGCACCCTCGGGGTCGCCCGGCTGCCCCTCGCCGACGCCGTCGACCGGCTCGCCGGGCTGGAGAAGGACCCCGACTGGTGGTGGCGGCTCTACGACAGCCTCGCCGGGGTCGACCCCGACCGGCTCTCCGGGCTGCCGGTGCCGCTGTCCGACGGACGCACCACCATCGGCCCCCGGCAGGTGCTGCTGCCCAGCCCCGACGCCGCCGCCCTGGACCCGGACGTGCTCGGCCGGCTCGGGCTGAAGGTCGCCCACGAGGACGCCGTCCACCCGCTGCTGGAGAAGCTGGGCGCGCTGCCCGCGACCCCGCGCGCGGTGCTGACCACGCCGCAGGTGCGGGCCGCGGTGGCGGCCTCGCTGGACGACGGGGGCGGGGTGCTGTGGGAGGAGGACGCGCCGGACGCGGAGGAACTGGCCGACACCGTCCTCGCCCTCGTCCGTGACGCCGCCCTCGAACCCGGTGACGAACCCTGGCTGGGCGCACTCGCGCTGCCCGACGAGGAGGGCGAACTCGCCCCGGCCGGCGAACTGGTGCTGCCCGGCAGCCCGTTCGCCCGCGTGATTCGTGAGGACGAACTCGCGGCCGTCGACCGTGACTTGGCCGACAAGTGGGGCGAGCAGCCGCTCACCGCCTGCGGGGTGCTCGCGAACTTCGCGCTCGTCCGCGCCACGGACGTCGTCCTCGACCCGGACGAACTGGAACCCCGCGAGGGCGACTTCGCCGAGCCGGACGACGCGGGTCTGCTGGACGTCGTGGACGTGTGGTGCGAGGACATCCTCGACCGCTTCCCGGACACGCCCGTGCCGCCGGTCGCCACCGAACTGGTCGCCGTCCGCGACCTCGACCTGGTGGACGACGACAAGTGGCCGCAGGCGCTCGCGCTGCTCGCCCAGCCGCCGCTGCGCGACGCCCTCACCCAGCCGGTGCGCGTCCTGCTGCCCGACGGCACCCACGAGGTCGTACGCCCGTACACCGCGTGGTGGCTGCGCGGGCACCCGGTGCTCGACGGCCGCCGCCCGGCGGGCCTGCTCGCGGCCGGCGGCGACCCACTCCTGCACGGCCTGTACGACGAGGCCGACGCGACCGGCTTCGAGGACGAGCAGGTGCTGCGCGCGCTGGGCGTACGGACCTCCGTCGCCGCCCTGCTGGACGAGCCCGGCGGCGCCGCCGAACTGCTGGACCGCCTGTCCGACCCCGAGCGGCCCATGAGCCCGGCCCAACTGCACGGCCTGTACGGCGCGCTGGCCGAGCTGGACCCGGAGCGGGTGACCCTGCCGGACGAGCTGCGGGCGGTCGTGGACGGCCGGGTCGAGGTGGTGGACGCGGCCGACGCGGTGGTCGTGGACTCCCCGGACCTGCTCCCCTTCACCTCCGGCGTCCCGCTGCTGCCGGTCCGACCGGCCCGGGCCGCCGAACTGGCCGAACTGTTCCAGGTGCGGCGGCTGAGCGAGTCCGTCACCGGGTCGGTCGACTCCGAGGGCACCGAGCACGACGTACCGGACGCGGTGCGGGTGCTGCTCGGGCCGCGCACGCCCGGCACCTATGTGGAGCACGAGGAACTGGTCGTGGACGGCGTCGAGATCGACTGGCGTCTCACCGACGACGGCACGCTGCACGCGGCCACCCTGGAGGGCGTCGCGGCGGGCCTCGCCTGGGCGGCCGGCCAGTGGCCCCGCCGCTTCGAGGTGGCGGCTCTGCTGGAGGACCCGTCCAGGACGGGGGAGCTGGCCCGTGACCGCTGGTTCGACTGAGGTTCACCGCTGATTTCGTAAGCCGTTCGCAAAACCTTCAACTTTCCTACAACCGTTCCCCTGGGTGGCGGGTCTGATCAGCGAGTCGACTGACTCCACGATCATTTGGGCACCTCCGTGCCCACCCTCTCCACACAGGGGAACGCATGCGCATACGTGCCACCGTGGCCGCCGTCACCGGCGCCCTGGCCCTCTCCGCCTTCGTCGTGCCGGCCGCCCAGGCCGCCGACGGCTCCTCTTACAGCCCCGCCGACCTGGTGAAGGACGCCCGCGCGCTCCACGCCGCCTCCGGCACGTCGGCGTTCAGCTCCTCGGCCGCCGCGGCCACCGACGAGCCCTACACGCTGAACCTGAGCTTCTCCGGCGTGAAGATCAACAACGGCAAGCCGATCGTCGTCGGCACCACCAACCGCGTCTCCGTGCCGGTCACCTACACGGTCACGCACGGCGCGGACGTCGACATCCACGCCGATGACTTCTTCATGGACGTGGACATCTACCGCGGGGCGTTCGACGACCCGAACGCTCGGTTCCAGGTCGGCGACAACTGGCCGTCCTGCACCGACACGTCGGCGACCGTGGCCTCCTGCAAGGCCACCATCGACATCTACCCGCAGGACCCGGACTTCGGGCTGATCAACGCGGACGCCACCACCTGGAAGGCCGAGGGCTACGCCTACGCCTTCAACGGCCAGGACCCGAGCTCCACCGACTTCGACCCCAGCAAGGTCGGCTTCGTGGCTCAGGACGGCCTCGGCACCACCAAGCTGCAGCGCTACTCCAAGCTCACCGTCAACGCCTCCCCGGAGCCGGTCACCAAGGGCAAGACCATCACGGTCACCGGCAAGCTCTCCCGGGCCAACTGGGAGGACCACCTGTACCACGGCTACACCGGCCAGTCGGTGAAGCTGCAGTACCGCAAGAAGAGCTCCAGCACCTACACCACGCTGAAGACCATCACCACCAACTCCACCGGCAACCTGAAGACCACGACCACGGCCACGGCCGACGGTTACTACCGCTTCTCGTTCGCGGGCACCTCGACCACCCCGGCGGTCAACGCCGCGGGCGACTACGTCGACGTGCGGTAAACAGCACCGCTCACCGCTCCGGCCCCGGAAACCCGCCGTTTCCGGGGCCGGAAGCTTTCCTCTCACTTGTGCCAAGGGGCCGCCCCACCTGGGTAACGGGACGGCAATCGGAGCCCAAAATCTGGCCGGAAGACGCTCTCGCCCTACAACCAGCGCCCTGTGTCGCGGATCTGATCGCGTGAGTCGACCGACTCCGATCACTTCTCCCTCCAAGGGAACGCACATGCGTATACGTGCCACCGTGGCCGCCGTCTCCGGCGCCCTGGCCCTCTCCGCCCTCGTCGTTCCGGCCGCGCACGCGGCCACGTCGAGCGGCACGCCGTACACCCTCGACGCCGGCTTCTCCAGCGTCACGATCGCCAAAGCGATCAAGGTCGGCACCACCAACGAGGTCAGCACCAAGTACACCTACACGCTGACCCACGGCGCCGACGTCGACATCACCGCGGAGGACTTCTACACCGACGCGTTCCTCTACCGCGGCTCTTTCGACGACCCGAGCGCCGAGCTGTACGGCGACAACGGGGCGACCTGCACCGCCACCTCGGCGACCACCGCCACCTGCACCGGCACGATCGACATCCACCCGGCCGACGGCGACCTGACGAACGCGGGCGCCGGCACCTGGACCGTGGCCGCCGAGGCCATCGCCTTCAACGGCCAGGACCCGAACAACCCGGACATGAGCAAGGTCGGTTACAAGGACCAGGACGGCCTCGGCACCACCCTGGTGCAGCGCTACTCCAAGCTCACCGTCGACGCCTCACCGGAGCCGGTCTACAAGGGCAAGTCCCTCACGGTCACGGGCAAGCTCTCCCGCGCCAACTGGGAGGACCACCTGTACCACGGGTACACCAACCAGCCGGTCAAGCTCCAGTTCCGCAAGGCCGGCACGAGTACGTACACCACCGTCAAGACGGTCTACTCCGACTCGGTGGGCAACCTGAAGACCACCACCACGGCCTCCTACGACGGCTACTGGCGCTTCAGCTTCGCGGGCACCTCGACCACCCCGGCGGTCACCGCCGCGGGTGACTACGTCGACGTGAAGTAAGCCTCAGGCCGGAAAGCGGCGGCCGACCCATTTCCACAGGAGTTCCAGGGCGGCCGCCGCCACCGCCGCGATGGCCACCGCCGTCCACGGCATGGTGACGCCCACCAGTTTGAGGGCGAAGAAGTCCTGCAGGGCCGGTACGACGAGGACCAGCAGGAAGGCCGCACCCATCGCGGCCACCAGGGCGATCCGCCACCAGGTGTACGGGCGGGCGATGATCGCCAGGACCCACATGGAGATCAGGAACAGCGTCAGGGTGGCCGCGCTTGTCTCCGCCTCCAGGGAGCCCGGGCCGGTGTAGTAGTGCCGGGCCAGCAGGTACGTCGCGAAGGTCGCCGCTCCCGCCAGCACCCCGCCGGGCACCGCGTACCGCATGACCCTGCGGACGAAGTGGGGGTGGGCCCGCTCCTGGTTGGGGGCCAGGGCCAGGAAGAAGGCCGGGACGCCGATGGTGAGGGTGGACAGCAGGGTCAGGTGACGCGGCAGGAACGGGTACTCCACCTGCCAGCACACCACCAGCAGCGCCAGCAGCACCGAGTACACCGTCTTGACCAGGAACAGCGTCGCCACGCGCGTGATGTTGCCGATCACCCGGCGGCCCTCGGCGACCACCGAGGGCAGCGTGGCGAAGCTGTTGTTCAGCAGCACGATCTGCGCCACCGCCCGGGTCGCCTCCGAGCCCGAGCCCATGGAGACGCCGATGTCCGCGTCCTTCAGGGCCAGCACGTCGTTCACGCCGTCCCCGGTCATCGCGACCGTGTGCCCGCCCGACTGAAGCGCGCCGACCATGTCCCGCTTCTGCTGCGGGGTGACCCGGCCGAACACGGTCCCCTCGTCCAGTGCCGTCGCCATGCCCTGCGGGTCGGCCGGCAGCCGGCGCGCGTCCACCGCCGTACCGGACAGTCCCAGCTTGGCCGCGACCGCGCCGACGGACACCGCGTTGTCACCGGAGATGACCTTCGCGTGGACCCGCTGGTCGGCGAAGTAGCGCAGGGTGTCGCCGGCATCGGGGCGCAGCCGCTGCTCCAGCACGACCAGCGCGGTCGGGCGGGCGTCGTGGGCCGGCTCGGGGTCGTCCAGGTCGCGGCTGGCACGGGCCAGCAGCAGGACCCGCAGCCCCTGTTCGTTCAGGCGCTCCGTCTCGGACAGGGCGGGGTCGTCCCGGGTGAGCAGTACGTCGGGGGCTCCCAGCAGCCAGGTGCTGGCCTCGCCGTCGCCCTCGCTGAACGCGGCGCCGCTGTACTTGCGGGCGGAGGAGAAGGGCAGCGACTCGACGCAGCGCCACTCCTCGCTGTCCGGATAGGCGTCGATGATCGCCTGGAGGGAGGCGTTGGGGTGCGGGTCGGACTCGCCGAGGGCGCCGAGCACCTTGCGCACATACGGCACGTCGGCCCCGTTCAGCGCCCGCAGCTCGGTGACGTCCATGCCGCCCTCGGTCAGCGTGCCGGTCTTGTCCAGGCAGACGGTGTCCACGCGGGCCAGGCCCTCGATGGCGGGCAGCTCCTGCACCAGGCACTCCTTGCGCCCGAGCCGGATGACCCCGATGGCGAAGGCCACGGAGGTGAGCAGCACCAGCCCCTCCGGGACCATCGGGACGATGCCGCCGACCGTGCGGGCGACCGCGTCCTTGAGGTTGTCGTTCTTCACCACCAACTGGGTGATGACCAGGCCGATCGCTGCCGGGACCATCATCCAGGTCACGTACTTCAGGATCGTGGAGATGCCGGAGCGCAGCTCGGAGTGGACGAGGGTGAACCGGGACGCCTCCGCGGCGAGCTGTGCGGCATACGCCTCCCGGCCCACCTTGGTCGCCCGGAACGCGCCACCGCCGGCCACGACGAAGCTGCCGGACATGACCTGGTCGCCGGGTCGTTTGAGCACGGGGTCGGCCTCACCGGTGAGCAGCGACTCGTCGATCTCGAGGCCGTCGGCCTCCGCGCACACCCCGTCCACGACGATCTTGTCGCCGGGGCCCGTCTCCACGAGGTCGTCGAGGACGATCTCGTTCGTGGCCACTTCGACGGCGGCCCCGTCGCGCCGGACGGTGGGCCGGGCCTCGCCGATCACGGCGAGCGAGTCCAGGGTCTGCTTGGCCCGCCACTCCTGCACGATCCCGATACCGGTGTTGGCGAGGATCACGAAGCCGAAGAGGCTGTCCTGGATCGGCGCGACGAACAGCATGAGCAGCCACAGCACACCGATGATCGCGTTGAACCGGGTGAAGACGTTCGCGCGGACGATCTCGCCCAGGGAGCGGCTGCTGCGTACCGGGACGTCGTTGACCTGTCCCCGTGCGACGCGCTCGGCGACCTCGGCCCGGGTCAGGCCGGCCGACCGGGCCACTGGCAGAGCCACTGGGTGCACCGGGTCGAGTTCGGCCCCCGCGTCGATGTGCGTCATGCATTCGACGGTACGTGCGGATTTGCGGCTTCACCTGCCGAGTGGGGGGAAGATCCGACCTGGGGAGGAGGGACGTCCTGCGCTGGTTGGAGAGGCCGGCCGCTACCTGCCGGTGGTGGCCGCCTTCAGCGCCGCGTCCCGCTTGATCGCCGCGTCCCGCCTGCGGACGTACCAGATGCCGATCAGGCCAAGACCGCCGCCGGCCAGACAGGTCCACACCCACCACAGGTGGCCGTGGGCGTCGAACCAGCCGTAGAAGGGGAGCTGGACCAGGAAGAGGACGAACCACACGATCGTGCCGCCGGTGATGGTGGCGACCACGGGCCCCTCCAGGGGCTCCGGCGCCTCGTGCTTCGGGGTCCACTTCGTCATGGGGGACAGCTTACGAGGCGGTCAGGTCTACGCGCGGAGATGGCGATTTACCGCTCATACGTTCATACTGAAACCGTTTGTCTTTGGCCGCTTCTGTTCGTATGAAACTCCAACGGGGCTCGGGGGAACCCCGCTGGTGATGAGGTCCTCATGTCCACCTCGGCACCTGCCAAGGTCCCCGCCCCCGAGCAGCCGGGCGGCACGCCCGCCTACGGCGCTCTCGACCGCTACTTCCGGATCTCCGAGCGCGGCAGCACGCTCGGCCGCGAGATCCGGGGTGGTCTCGCCACCTTCTTCGCGATGGCGTACATCATCGTGCTGAACCCGATCATCCTCGGCAGCGCGAAGGACATGTACGGGCACCACCTGGACAACGGCCAGCTGGTGACCGCGACCGCGCTGACGGCCGCGTTCACCACGCTGCTGATGGGCGTCATCGGCAACGTGCCGATCGCGCTCGCCGCCGGCCTCGGTGTGAACTCCGTCGTCGCGCTCCAGCTCGCCCCCCGGATGTCCTGGCCGGACGCCATGGGCATGGTCGTGCTGGCCGGCTTCGTGGTCATGCTGCTGGTCGCGACCGGCCTGCGCGAGCGCGTGATGAACGCCGTGCCGTTCGGTCTGCGCAAGGCGATCGCGATCGGTATCGGCCTGTTCATCATGCTGATCGGCCTGGTCGACTCCGGCTTCGTCACCCGTATGCCGGACGCCGCGCAGACCACCGTCCCGCTGCAGCTCGGCGTCGGCGGCCACCTCAACGGCTGGCCGGTGCTGATCTTCGTCCTGGGCGCGCTGCTCACCTTCGCGCTGATCGTCCGCAAGGTGCCGGGCGCGATCCTGATCTCCATCGTCGGGATGACCGTCCTCGCGCTGATCATCAACTCGGTCGCCCATGTCTCCGCCTGGGGCCTGACGGTCCCGAAGTGGCCCGGCAACCCGGTGGCCACGCCCGACTTCGGCCTGGTCGGCCAGTTCAGCCTCTTCGGCGGCTTCTCCAAGGTCGGCGTGCTGACCGGCGTCCTCTTCGTCTTCACGGTCCTGCTGTCGTGCTTCTTCGACGCGATGGGCACGATCATGGGCATCGGCGACGAGGCCAAGCTGACCGACGCCCAGGGCTACATGCCGGGCATCAACAAGGTCCTCTTCGTCGACGGCATCGCGGTCGCGGCGGGCGGCGCCAGCTCCTCCTCGGCCACCACCGCGTTCGTGGAGTCCACGGCGGGTGTCGGCGAGGGCGCGCGCACGGGTTTCGCGAACGTCGTCACGGGCGCCCTCTTCGCGGTGGCCCTCTTCCTCACTCCGGTCGCCACCATGGTCCCGTCCCAGGCGGCCACGCCGGCCCTGGTCGCGGTGGGCTTCCTGATCCTCTCGAACTCCGTCAAGGAGATCGACTGGGCGGACTACACCATCGCCATCCCGGCCTTCGTGACCATGATGATGATGCCGTTCACCTACTCGATCACCAACGGCATCGGCATGGGCTTCATCACCTTCGTGGTGCTGCGCCTGGCCGCCGGGCGGGCCCGCGAGGTCCCGGTCGCGATGTACGTCGTCGCCGCGGTGTTCGCCTTCTACTACCTGATGCCGGCCCTGGGTCTCAGCTGAGGCGCGGGCGTCAGGTGACGCCGTAGAACTTCTCCGTCTCCTCGACGGCGGTCTGGAACCGTTCGTCGAAGTCGTCCCGAATGAGCGTGCGGACCACATAGTCCTGCACGCTCATTCCTCTTCTCGCCGCGTGATGCCGGAGCCGTTCGAGCAGCTCCCCGTCTATCCGCAGGCTGAGCACAGTGGTCCCCATGCGTATGAGGGTCGCCACATCCGGCCGTCCCATGCGTCACTTTCCGCATTCGTCTCACTCTTACGGGTGATCAATAGGCCGAGTGGCGGGCGTCACGGGCAGCCGGCCCCCTCCCCGGTGGTCCTTAGCGAGGGTAATGAGTTACGCTAATGAACATGCCGGACCTCAACCATGGCGACGACGCCGCCGCCGTGAACTCCCTGCGCTCCGCCGTGATGCGGCTGTCCCGTCGGCTCAAGCACCAACGGGTCGACGAGTCGCTGAGCCCCACCGAGATGTCGGTGCTGGGCACCCTTTCCCGTTGTGGCACCGCCACCCCGGGCGAACTCGCCCGCAAGGAACACGTGCAGCCGCCGTCGATGACCCGCATCGTCGCGCTGCTGGAGGCCAAGGGGCTGGTCCGGCTCGAGCCGCACCCCGAGGACCGTCGCCAGAAGGTCGTCACCAGGACCGAGCAGGCCGAGGCGATGCTCGAGGAGAGCCGCCGCAAGCGCAACGCGTTCCTGGCCGGCCTGGTCGACGCCCTCGACGAGGACGAGTGGGCCAAACTCCGCGCCGCCGCCCCGGTGCTGGAGAAGCTCGCGCATCTGTAGCTCGCGCGTCCGTGAAGCAGCCATAGCAGTCACCGCAAGGAGGCGAACTCGTTTGAGTACGGGATCCGGAGCAGCTTCCGCCCCCGCACCGATCACTACTACCCCCACCGCCCGCAGGACCTCGATGTTCAGCTCGCTGAGGGTCCGGAACTACCGCCTGTTCTTCGCCGGCCAGGTCGTCTCCAACACGGGCACCTGGATGCAGCGCATCGCCCAGGACTGGCTGGTGCTCAGCCTCACCGGTTCCTCCGCTGCCGTCGGCATCACCACGGCCCTGCAGTTCCTGCCCATGCTGCTGTTCGGCCTGTACGGCGGCGTCCTGGTCGACCGGCTGCCCAAGCGGCCCACCCTCCTGGTCACCCAGGCGGCCATGGCCATGACCGGCCTCGCGCTCGCCTTCCTGACCCTCTCCGGTCACGTCCAGGTCTGGCACGTCTACGTCGCCGCCTTCGCCGTCGGACTCGCCACGGTGGTCGACAACCCCGCCCGGCAGTCCTTCGTCTCCGAGATGGTCGGCCCCGGCCAGCTCCAGAACGCGGTCAGTCTGAACTCCGCCAACTTCCAGTCCGCCCGGCTGGTCGGACCCGCCGTCGCCGGCCTCATGATCACCGGTGTCGGCACCGGCTGGGCGTTCCTCGCCAACGGCCTGTCCTTCGCCGCGCCCATCGCCGGTCTGCTGCTGATGCGCTCCCGCGAGCTGCACGTCGTCGAGCGCGCGCCGCGCGGCAAGGGCCAACTGCGGGAGGGCCTGCGCTACGTCGCCGGGCGCCCGGAGCTCATCTGGCCGATCGTCCTCGTCGGCTTCATCGGCACCTTCGGCTTCAACTTCCCGGTGTGGCTGTCGGCCTACGCCGACGACGTCTTCCACTCCGGCGCCGGCGCCTACAGCCTCTTCAACACCCTGATGGCCGTCGGCTCCCTCGGCGGCGCCCTGCTGGCCGCCCGCCGCGGCACGGCCCGGCTGCGGCTGCTGATCGCCGCCGCGCTGGCCTTCGGCACGCTGGAGACGCTGGCCGCGCTGGCCCCGTCCTACTGGCTGTTCGCGCTGCTCATGGTCCCGATCGGGGTCTTCGGTCTGACGGTCAACGTCACCGCGAACACGGCGGTCCAGATGGCCACCGATCCGGCCATGCGCGGGCGGGTGATGGCCCTGTTCATGATGGTCTTCATGGGCGGTACGCCGCTGGGCGCACCGGTCGTCGGCTGGATCACGGACACCTACGGCGCCCGGGTCGGCTTCGCCCTCGGCGGTGTGATCTCGGCCGTGGCCGCCGCCACGATCGGCCTGATCCTGGCCCGCATCGGCGGGCTGCGCCTGTCGGTGGTCTGGCACCGCGGCCACCCGCAGGTGCGGTTCGTGCCACGGGAGCAGCTGGCACCGGCGGCCTGACGCCCGGGAGGAGCGGGACTCAGTCGCGGGGGAACTCGTCGGTCTTGAGGACGAGGCCGAGGGGGGTGTCCGTGAGGTCCAGCTCCTCCCCGAAGTCCGCCTTCACTTCGCGAGCGTACTTACCGCCCCTGGGGTGGGTGAGGACACGGCACTCACCCCGGTAGGGGTCGGCGATGACGTAGACGGGAACCTCGGCCTCGGCGTAGGCGGCCTTCTTGGGCCCGTAGTCGTTGGCGGCGGTGCCCCGGGAGATGACCTCGGCGACGAACTCGACGTCACCGCAGTGCCAGCGGCCGTCCTCGGTCCTCGCGGCGCCCTCCGTCATCACCGTGACGTCGGTCGCGAACCCGTTGAGGTGACCCGGGTAGTCGATGCGCACATCGGACTTCACGCGCTTGCGCGGGTACTTGGCACGCAACTGCTCGACGATGTCCAGGATGATCTCCCAGTGGCTGTCCCGCTGCGGCGACATGAAGACGGTCCCCTCGACGATCTCGACCTTGTATCCCTCGGGGACGGGCATCTTCTCGAGCCGCTCGAACATCTCGTCGAGCGTGATCGTGTTGTCGCTCTCGGCCATCGCGATCCTGTCTTCGAGGACGGTCATCGTGGCGCTCCTCCCCGGCTGCCTCACGAGCGAACGCAGCCGCGCGGTACAACGATACGCACGGTCATCCGGACACGCCGGGGCGTGCGCGGGAGACTGGCGGCATGAGACTCTTCGCCGCCCTGCTGCCCCCGGACGACGTCGCCGACGCGCTCGCCCGGGAGGTGGCCGCGCTGCGGAAGCTGCCCGGTGCCGACGGGCTGCGCTGGACCGGGCGTCCCGGCTGGCACTTCACGCTCGCCTTCTACGGCGAGGTCGACGAGGAGCTGGTACCGGAGCTGCGGGACCGTCTGGAGCGCGCGGCGGGCCGTACGCCGGCCTTTCCGCTGGCGCTGAGCGGCGGAGGCCAGTTCGGGCGCGGTAAGGCGCTTTGGACGGGCGCTGACGGCGATCTGCGCGCCCTGGGACTGCTGGCCGGACGCGCGGAGGCGGCGGCGCGCAGGAGCGGCATCGAGATGGGGGAGCACCGCCGCTACCAGGCGCACCTGACGGTGGCCCGCAGCCGGTCGACGGTGGACGTACGCCCGTACGTGACGGCACTGCACGACTTCGGCAGCCGTACCTGGACGGTGGACGATCTGGTCCTCGTGCGCAGCCACCTGCCGAAGTCCGGCGTGCCCGGCGAGCAGCCCCGCTACGAGCCGGTCGCCCGCTGGGCACTCGGCGCGGCCGGTTAACCTCGATACGTGGACCCGAAGACCCGTAACCAGATCATGGCCGTCGCGCTCGTGCTGATGTTCGCCGTCGTCGCCCTGGCGGCCGCGCTCGGCAGGTGACGCCCGGGCGCGGCCGCGGAGGGGCTGTCCGGCGGATCGGGCCGGTTCCAGGTGACGGTGTCCTGTCAGTGCTGGTGAGCGGGGCGTGCCACGCCCCGTGATTCCGGCATGGTCCGCCGGCCAGGCCCTGAGCGATCGGTGGTGGCGTGGCTCACCAGGCGAAGGCCTCCGGGGACGGCCCCGGGCCCGGGAAGACCTCGTCGAGGCCGGTCAGCAGTTCCTCGCTCAGCTCCAGCTCCACGGCCCTGATCGCCGACTCGAGCTGCTCGGCGGTGCGCGGTCCGACGATCGGGCCGGTGACGCCGGGCCGGCTCAGCAGCCAGGCCAGGGCGGCCTCGCCGGGCTCCAGGCCGTGCTTGTCGAGCAGGTCCTCGTAGGACTGGATCTGTGCGCGGGCGGTGGGGTCGGCGAGGGTGTCGGCGGCCCGCCCGGAGGCGCGGCGCCCGCCCTGCACCTCCTTCTTGATGACTCCGCCCAGCAGACCGCCGTGCAGCGGCGACCAGGGGATGACCCCGAGGCCGTACTCCTGCGCGGCCGGGATGACCTCCATCTCGGCGCGGCGCTCGGCGAGGTTGTACAGGCACTGCTCGCTGACGAGCCCGATGGTGCCGCCCCGCCGGGCGGCGATCTCGTTGGCCTGGGCGATCTTGTAGCCCGGGAAGTTGGAGGAGCCGGCGTAGAGGATCTTGCCCTGCTGGACCAGCACGTCGATCGCCTGCCAGATCTCCTCGAAGGGAGTGTTCCGGTCGACGTGGTGGAACTGGTAGAGGTCGATGTAATCGGTCCGCAGCCGCTTCAGGCTGGCGTCCACGGCGCGCCGGATGTTGACCGCGGAGAGCTTGTCGTGGTTGGGCCAGGCGGCGCCCTCGGCGCCCATGTTGCCGTACACCTTGGTGGCGAGAACGACCTTGTCCCGGCGCTCGCCGCCCTTGGCGAACCAGTTGCCGATGATCAATTCCGTACGGCCCTTGTTCTCGCCCCAGCCGTAGACGTTGGCCGTGTCGAAGAAGTTGATGCCCGCGTCCAGCGCCGCGTCCATGATCGCGTGGCTGTCAGCCTCGTCGGTCTGCGGGCCGAAGTTCATGGTGCCGAGGACGAGTCGGCTGACCTTGAGTCCCGTGCGTCCTAGCTGCGTGTACTTCATGGTGTCCTAGCCAACGGCTTGGAGTGCGCTCGAAGCAAGGGGAGCCGGCCGGCCGGGGCCTTCAGTCGCGGGGGAAGGCGTCCGTCTTCAGGACGAGGTCGACCACCGTGCCGGTCAGGTCGATGTCGGTGCCGAAGTCCATTTTCCTGGGCTCGGCGTAGTCGCCGTCCTTGGGGTCGGTGAATACGAGGCAACGCCCCTGGTAGGGATCGGCGATGACGAAGACGGGGACCTCTGCGACCGCGTACGCGGTCCTCTTGGGGCCGTAGTCGTTGGCGGCGGTGCCCGTTGAGATGACCTCGGCGACGAACTCGACGTCCTGGTGACGCCAGTGGCCCGTGTCGTCCTTCTTCGCCGAGTCCTTGAGCAGGGCGATGTCCGGGCAGAAGCCGTTCTCGTGGCCCGGGAAGTCGATCCGGACGTCCGAGAACACCTTGACCTCCCTCCCGAACCTGTCCTCGAGAGCCCAGAGGAACGCGCGAATGATCAGCCAATGAGTGTCCCGCTGCGGCGTCATGAAGACGTTGCCCCCGACGATCTCGACCCTAAATCCTTCGGGGACGGGCATCCGCTCGAGGCGCTCGAACCAGTCGTCCAAACGCTGGGTGTTTGCGTCGGCGTCGGCCATCGCGATCCTGTCTTCGAGGACGGTCATCGTGGCGCTCCTCCCCGGCTGCCCCATGGACAGGTGCAGCCGCGCGGTTCAACGATACGCACGGTGACGGGGAAACGACGGAATCAGGTCAACCTGTTCCAGTCGCGTACGCCTGTCCGATTCCCCAGGCCTCCCACATCGCACCGGCGAAGGCCTCCGCGATCCGGTGCTCGCCGCTCGCGTTGGGGTGCGTCCCGTCGTAGGTGTCCGCGTGGACGTCGTACGCCTTGGGCGGCGAGGCCAGCAGCAGTGGGGAGCGGGGCTCGTCCAGGTCGGCCACCGTCTTGGCGAGCAGCACGTTGAACCGATCGACCTGGGTCGCGAAGACCTCGTCCGCCTGGGCGCGGATGTTAGGGATCACCGGCAGCATCACCATGCGAATACCCGGCCGGGTCTCCCGGGCGCCCGCGACGAACGCCCGTACGTTCTCCGCCGTCTGCTCGGCGTTGGTGTAGAAGCCGAGGTCGATCAGGCCCAGGGAGACCAGCAGCACGTCGGCCCGGTGCTTTTGCACCGCCCCGCCTATCAGCGGCGCCATGTGCAGCCAGCCCTCGCCCCAGCCGGCCAGATGGGCCCGGGGGAACTCCGGCTCCGCGTACGCGTACGACACCGGCGCCTCGGCCACCTTGTCGTACAGCTCCTCGCGCGGGCCCACGAGGGTGAACGGGCCGCCGTGCGAATCCCGCAGATGCTGCCACAGACGGTAACGCCACGTGTGTTCGCCCGCGCTCCCGATCGTCATCGAGTCCCCCACGGGCATGAACCTGAGCACTCGCTCATGATGGACGATCACCGCGGCCGGTGGGATGTGAGGCCCGACACGTCCACCGGACCCATGGAGCGAATGGCAGGCTTGGGGCATGCGTCGACCGTTCGCCCTGCTTGCCGGGGCCCTGCTCGCGGGTGCCTGCGCGCTGCCCGCCTCCGCCGCCGACGGTGATCAGGGATTCACCATCAAGGACCCGAGGATCACCGAGTCCAGCGGCCTGGCCGCCTCCCGGCTGCACCCCGGCATCTACTGGACGCACAACGACAGCGACGACGGGCCGTACATCTACGCCGTGGACAGCGCGACCGGCAACACCGTCGCGACGGTGACCCTGCGCGGTATCGGCTCCCCGCGCGATGTGGAGTCCATCTCCATCGGCCCGCACAACGAGATCTACGTCGGCGACATCGGGGACAACTTCGACGGCAGATGGCCGTACGTCTGGATCTACCGGCTGCCCGAGCCGAAGGTGCTGAAAGACCAGACGGTCACGGCCAAGCAGTACGTGGTCAAGTACTCCGACGGGCCGCGCGACGCCGAGTCGCTGCTCGTCCACCCGGAGACGGGGCGCGTGTACATCATCGACAAGAAGGAGGACGGCGGGCACCTGTTCGAGGGACCCTCGACGCTCTCCACCTCCGGGGCGAACATCTTCCGGCCCGTCGCCGCGGTCGACCTGTGGGCCACCGACGCCGCCTTCTCCCCGGACGGCCGGCAACTGGCGGTGCGCGGGTACTTCGGCGGCATCTACTACGACTGGAACGGCGGGCGGATCAAGCGCGCGGGCCGGCTCGACGTGCCCCTGCAGGGGCAGGGCGAGTCCCTGACGTACTCCACCGACGGGACCAGGCTGATGTACGGCAGCGAGGGTGCCGGCAGCTCGGTCCAGGCGCAGGACGCGCCGGGGGACCACTCCGCGAAGTCCCCTGCCGGAAACGGTGGTTCGGCGTCCGACGGGGCCGGTGGCAGCGCCGGGCGCCTCAAGGTCGGGGCCGCCGTCGTCGCCGTGGGCGCGGCCGTCCTCCTCGGGCTGCGGCTGCTGCGCCGGCGCGGCTGAGCGCCGCCCCCGCGGCGGAGTCCGACCGCCGGCCATCTTGACGTGGTCATGGCGTCCCAGTTTCCTGGAGGTGCGCGGTACATGGGAGCGCTCCCATCTGTTCCGGGGCCGCGCCTCCCGAGAGGAACCGAGGCCCATGTTCCGCAGCTTGCGAAGAGCGCTGTGTGCTGCCGCCGCCGCGCTCCTGCTGCCCCTGGCGGGCGCACACCAGGCGCACGCGGCCGCCGCCCCCGGAGCCGGCTACTGGCACACCAGCGGCCGGCAGATCCTGGACACGGCCGGACAGCCGGTGCGCATCGCGGGGATCAACTGGTTCGGGTTCGAGACCGGCAACCACGTGGTGCACGGCCTCTGGTCGCGCGACTACAAGAGCATGATCGACCAGATGAGGTCGCTGGGCTACAACACCATCCGGCTGCCCTACAGCGACGACGTCCTCAAGTCCGGCACGATGCCCGAGAGCGTCGACTTCTCCGGCGGCAAGAACGCCGATCTGCAGGGCCTCACCTCGCTCCAGGTCATGGACCGGATCGTGTCCTACGCCGGCCAGGACGGCCTGAAGGTCATCCTCGACCGCCACCGGCCCGACTCCGGCGGCCAGTCGGCCCTCTGGTACACCGCGTCCGTGCCCGAGTCGACCTGGATCGCCAACCTGAAGGCGCTGGCGGCCCGTTACAAGGGTCAGGACACGGTCATCGGCATCGACCTGCACAACGAGCCGCACGACCCCGCCTGCTGGGGCTGCGGCGACCAGGCCACCGACTGGCGGCTCGCGGCCGAGCGGGGCGGCGACGCGGTGCTCTCCGTCAACCCCGATCTGCTGGTCTTCGTCGAGGGCGTGCAGACGTACAACGGCGTGTCCGGCTGGTGGGGCGGCAACCTGATGGGCGTCGCTCAGTACCCGGTCCGCCTCGACGTGGCGAACCGCGTCGTGTACTCCGCCCACGACTACGCCACCAGCGTGGCCCAGCAGAGCTGGTTCAACGATCCGTCCTTCCCCGCCAACATGCCCGGGGTCTGGGACAAGTACTGGGGCTACATCTTCAAGCAGAACATCGCGCCGGTGTGGGTGGGCGAGTTCGGCACCACCCTGCAGTCGGCCGTGGACCAGAAGTGGCTGGCCGCGCTGGTGAGTTACCTGCGGCCGACGTCGACGTACGGCGCGGACGCGTTCCAGTGGACCTTCTGGTCGTGGAACCCCAACTCCGGTGACACGGGCGGCATCCTCAAGGACGACTGGTCGACCGTGGACACGGTGAAGGACGGGTATCTGGCGAGCGTGAAGGCGCCGTTGTTCCCGGGCACCGGGGGCGGGAGCGGTGGAGACGGTGGCGGTGGCGGCGATTCCGCCGCCTGCGGCGCCTCCTACGCCGTCAGCAGCGACTGGGGGAGCGGCTTCAACGCCCAGGTGACGGTGACGAACACCGGGACCGCCGCCCTCAAGTCCTGGAAGGTGACGTGGACGTGGAGCGGTTCACAGCAGATCACGTCCATGTGGAACGCCACGTACACGCAGAGCGCGACCGGTGTCACGGCTGTGAACGCCGCTCACAACGGCAGTGTGCCGGCGGCCGGTTCCACGAGCTTCGGCTTCGGCGGCGCGCCCGGTGGCGGGGCGGTGCCGTCGCTGACCTGCACGGCGACGTGAACGATCCGGCCCGTACGGCGGCATGAGAGCGGCCGGTACGACGGCATGAGAAAAGGGCGCCCGGTGCGACAGCCGCCGGGCGCCCTCCCGCTCGTACCCGGAGGGTCAGAGCTTCTCGATCACGTAGTCCACGCACTTCGTCAGCGCCTCGACGTCCGCCGGGTCGATCGCCGGGAACATCGCGATCCGAAGCTGGTTGCGGCCGAGCTTGCGGTACGGCTCGGTGTCCACGATGCCGTTGGCGCGCAGCACCTTGGCGACGGCGGCCGCGTCAATCTCGTCGGAGAAGTCGATGGTGCCGATGACCTGCGAGCGCTTGGCCGGGTCGGTGACGAACGGGGTGGCGTACTTGGACTCCTCCGCCCAGCCGTACAGGCGGGTCGAGGAGTCCTTGGTGCGGGCCGTGGACCAGTCCAGGCCGCCCTGGCCGTTGATCCACTCGAGCTGCTCGTTCAGCAGGAAGAGGGTGGCGAGGGCCGGGGTGTTGTACGTCTGGTTCTTGCGGGAGTTGTCGATCGCCGTCGGCAGGCTGAAGAACTCCGGGACGTGCCGGCCGGAGGCGTGGACGCGCTCGGCGCGCTCGATGGCGGCCGGGGAGAAGACGCCGATCCACAGGCCGCCGTCGGAGGCGAAGGACTTCTGCGGGGCGAAGTAGTAGACGTCCGTCTCGGCGACGTCGACCGGGAGACCGCCCGCGCCGGAGGTGGCGTCCACCAGGACGAGCGCGCCCTCGTCGGCGCCGGCCACGCGCTTGATCGGCATGGCGACACCGGTGGAGGTCTCGTTGTGGGTGAACGCGTAGACGTCGACACCCGCCTCCGCGTGCGCCTCGGGGTGGGTGCCGGGGTCGGCGGCGACGACGGTGGGGTCGGCCAGCCAGGGGGCGAGCTTGGCGGCCTTGGCGAACTTCGAGGAGAACTCACCGAAGTTGAGGTGCTGGGACTTGTTCTCGATCAGTCCGTGGGTGGCGATGTCCCAGAAGGCGGTGGAGCCGCCGTTGCCGAGGACCACCTCGTAGCCCTCGGGGAGGGAGAACAGCTCGGAGATGCCCTCACGGACCTTGCCGACCAGGTTCTTCACGGGCGCCTGGCGGTGGGAGGTACCCAGGAGGGACGTGCCAGTGGCGGCGAGGGCGTCCAGCGCCTCGGTCCGCACCTTGGAGGGGCCAGCGCCGAAGCGTCCGTCGGCGGGCTTGATGTCAGCGGGGATCTGGATGTCGGCCACGCTTCGGAGGGTATCCGCTGCGCGAAACGGCACGGAAACCGTGTCCGTCCGATGAGACGAGTCCGCCGGGTCATGGACTTGTGCGGTTGTACGACGAAACGGGTGCGGCTGTGGAAAAGTTTCGGTGACTGTAAGTGATCGCATGCATCCTGGACCCATGACGGATCTCTCGGGTCTTGCGGCGGAGCTTCGCGGGGCCGTCCGGGGCGAGGTCGGCTTCGACATCACCTCCCGGGCGCTCGTGACGATGGACGCGTCCAACTACCGGCGCGTGCCGGCGGGGGTGGTGGCCCCGCGGGACGCCGCCGACGTCGCGGCCGTGCTGGAGGTGTGCCGGGCACGCGGGGTCCCGGTGGTGGCGCGCGGCGGGGGCACCTCGATCGCGGGGCAGGCGACCGGCACGGGCGTGGTGCTGGACTTCACCCGGCACATGAACGGGCTGCTGGAGCTGGACCCGGGCACGCGCACGGCCGTGGTCCAGCCGGGGCTCGTCCTCGACCGCCTCCAGGAGGCCGCCGCTCCGCACGGACTGCGGTTCGGCCCCGACCCCGCCACGCACAGCCGGTGCACGCTCGGCGGGATGATCGGCAACAACTCGTGCGGCTCCCACTCCGTCGCCTGGGGCACCACGGCGGACAGTGTGCGGGAGCTGTCCGTCATCACCGCGCGCGGGCAGCGGCTGCGGCTCGGGCGGGACTGGGCCGGGGCGCCGGAGGGGCTGCGCGAACTGGTGGCGGGCGAGCTGGGCCGGCTGCGCACCGGCTTCCCCGAGCTGCCCCGCCGTATCTCCGGGTACGCGCTCGACGCCCTGCTGCCCGAGAAGGGCGCCGATGTCGCCCGCTCCTTCTGCGGCTCCGAGGGCACCCTCGGCATCCTGACGGAGGCGGCCGTACGGCTGGTGGAGGTTCCGCGCGCGCGTGCGCTGGCGGTGCTGGGGTACGGCGACGAGAGCGCGGCCGCCGAGGCCGCGGCGGGACTGCTCCCGTTCGGGCCGCTGACCGTGGAGGGCATGGCGGCCGACCTGGTGCCCTCGCCGGCCGGGCTGCCCAGGGGGGACGCATGGTTGTTCGTGGAGACCGGCGGCGGGACGGCGGCCGAGGCACGCGCGCGGGCTGAGGCGATCGTCCGCGCGGCGGACGTCGTCGACTCCCTCGTGGTCACCGACCCGGCGGCGCAGCGGGCCCTGTGGCGCGTCCGCGAGGACGCGAGCGGTACGGCGACCCGGATGCCTGGGGGCACCTCCCGGACGAAGTCTGGGGGAGGGGGGGAGGCCTGGCCCGGCTGGGAGGACTGCGCGGTGCCGCCGGACCGGCTCGGCGCCTATCTCCGGGACTTCCGGGCCCTGCTGTCCTCCCACGGCCTGCGCGGCACTCCGTACGGCCACTTCGGTGACGGCTGCATCCACGTCCGTATCGACTTCGACCTGCTCACCGAGGCGGGCGTAAGCCGCTTCCGGCGCTTCTCCGGCGAACTCGCCGACCTGGTGGTGGCCCACGGCGGCTCCCTGTCCGGGGAGCACGGCGACGGCCAGGCCCGCGCGGAGCTGCTGCCGCGGATGTACGGCGAGGAGATGGTGCGGCTCTTCGAGCGGGCCAAGGCGGTCTGGGACCCCGACGACCTGCTCAACCCCGGGATGCTGGTCCGCCCGGCCCCGCTGGACACGAACCTCCGCTTCTCCGTGCTGCCCCGCCGCCCGGTGGACGTCGCCTTCGGCTATCCGGCCGACGGCGGCGACTTCCGGGCCGCCGTCCGCCGCTGCGTCGGCGTCGCCAAGTGCCGTACGACCACGGCGTCCGGGCCCGCCGTGATGTGCCCCTCGTTCCGGGCGACGGGCGAGGAGGAGCACTCCACCCGGGGCCGGGCCCGGCTGCTGCACGAGATGCTCGCGGGCGAACTGGTCACGGACGGCTGGCGCTCCACCGAGGTCCGGGACGCGCTGGACCTGTGCCTGTCCTGCAAGGGCTGCCGCTCGGACTGCCCGGTCGGCGTCGACATGGCCACCTACAAGGCGGAGTTCCTGCACCACCACTACCGGGGCCGGCGCCGACCGGCCGCCCACTACACCATGGGCCGGCTGCCGGTGTGGCTGCGCTGGGCGGCCCTGACCGGCACCGCGCGGCTGCTCAACCGGCTCGCCTCGCTGCGCCTGCCGGCCCGGATCGGCAAGCGGCTGGCCGGAATCGCCCCGGAGCGGGACATCCCCAGGCTGGCGCCGCGGACGTTCAGCCGCTGGTGGCGGCGGCGCGAGCGGCGGAGTACGGGGGACCTGGTCGTGCTCTGGCCCGACACCTTCACCGAGCATCTCTCGCCCTCGGTCGGACAGGCGGCCGTGCGGGTGCTGGAGGCCGCCGGGCTCAGGGTGGTGCTGCCACCGTCCCGGCCGGCCGGCGGCGGGGTCTGCTGCGGCCTGACCTACGTCTCCACCGGCCAGCTCGACCGGGCGCGCACGGTGCTGCGCCGCACCCTGGACCTGATGGAACCGGTGCTGAGCAGGGGCACTCCCGTCGTCGTCCTGGAACCGAGCTGCGCCGCGGCCCTCCGCGCCGACCTGCCGGAACTGCTGCCCGACGACCCGCGCGCAGCCCGGCTGTCGTCGGCGGTCCTCACCTTCGCCGAGACGCTGCGGCGGCACGCCCCCGACTGGACCCCGCCCGCCGTCGGCCGCCCCGTCGCCGGGCAGACCCACTGTCATCAGCACGCGGTCCTCGGTGACGGCGCCGACCGCGCGCTGCGCGAGTCCGCGGGCCTGACCGGCGAGCTGAGCGGCGGCTGCTGCGGCCTCGCGGGCAACTTCGGCTTCGAGAAGGGCCACTTCGAGGTCTCCCGGGCCTGTGCGGAGGAACAGCTCCTGCCGTCGATGCGGGCGGCCGCAGAGGGGACGGTGATCCTGGCGGACGGCTTCTCGTGCCGGACCCAGCTGGAGCAGCTGGCCGGGGTGCGGGGGCGGCATCTGGCGGAGGTGCTGGCGGACGCGCTGGACGCCGGGACGGGAGCCGCGAAGTGACGGCGGAGACGGAACACGGCCGTGTGGCGGTCCTCGATCCACGGTCACGGTCCAGTCGTAGGAGCCGGCTGCACGCACAGGCGCTTTCCGGCCGGTCGGAGCACGATGGGAAGGCGAGGCGGCTCATCCGCGTGTCCCGCCGTCGGGTCCCGCGCACGCGGCGTCCCAGCATCCGGGACAGCCTCATAGCGGCTTCACACTCCTGACCAAGTCCATTACCCTGGACTTGGTAGTATACCAAGATGAACATGATCTGATCCCAGCCAGCCCCAGGACCGCCCGTGAGCACCTCCAGCCACACCGTCCCCTCGACGCAGCATGCGCCGGCATCCCCCGAGGGCGCACCGCGTCGGTCCGGTTCGTTCGGCTCGCTCGGGCCGGTCGGTCTGGTGCTGGCCGGCGGGATCTCGGTGCAGTTCGGCGGAGCGCTCGCGGTGACCCTGATGCCGAGGGCCGGCGCGCTCGGTGTCGTCACCCTGCGGCTCCTCGCGGCTGCCGTGGTGCTGCTGGTGGTCTGCCGGCCCCGGCTGCGCGGTCACTCGCGCACCGACTGGGGCACCGTGATCGTCTTCGGTATCGCCATGGGCGCGATGAACGGCCTCTTCTACGAGGCGGTCGCCCGCATCCCGCTGGGCCCCGCGGTCACCCTGGAGGTCCTCGGACCGCTGGCCCTGTCCGTACTGGCGTCCCGCCGGGCGATCAACGCGCTGTGGGCGGCCCTCGCCCTGGCGGGGGTCTTCCTCCTGGGCGGCGGAGGCTTCAGCGACCTGGACCCCACAGGTGTCGCTTTCGCTCTGGGCGCCGGCGCGATGTGGGCGGCCTACATAATCTTCAGCGCCCGCACGGGCCGCCGTTTCCCGCAGGCGGACGGCCTGGCGCTGGCGATGGCGGTGGCCGCCCTGCTCTTCCTCCCCCTCGGCATCGCCGAGGCCGGTAGTCGCCTGCTGAACCCCACCACCGTCGCCCTCGGCTCGGCGGTGGCGCTGCTCTCCTCGGTACTGCCCTACACCCTCGAACTCCTGGCGCTGCGCCGCCTGCCCGCCCACACCTTCGCCATCCTCATGAGCCTGGAGCCGGCCATCGCGGCCACGGCGGGCTTCCTGGTGCTGGGCCAGGCGCTCTCCGCCACGGAGGCCGCCGCCATCGCCCTGGTGATCGCGGCGACCATCGGTGCGGTGCGGTCCCAGATCGGGCGCGGCAAGGTCCCGGCCCCGGCCCCCGAGGCCTGACCGTCGCGCGGCCCGTGCGCCCGGAGTTCAGCCGGCCGGCTTCTCCCACACCGACACATGCTGCCGGCTGTCACTCGTGAAGGGCTCCCGCGTCCAGCCGTCCCACCGCGAGTGCGGCCGCAGCCCCGCGAGGCGGGCCATCAGGTCCAGCTCCGCGGGCCACACGTAGCGGAACGGAATCGAGAAGTAGGTCGCCCGGCCGTCCGCGACCCGCACATGGTGCGAGCTGACGGACTGCGTCGCCACGTCGTACAGATCGAAGCCCAGCCGTCCCTCGTTCACGCGGAACGGCACCGCGCTCTGTCCGGGCGGCAGCCGGCGCAGGTCCGGCACCCCGACCTCGATGACGAAGCGGCCGCCGGGCTCCAGATGGTCGGCCGCGTTGCGGAAGCAGTCCACCTGGGCGTCCTGGGAGGTGAGGTTCATGATCGTGTTGAAGACCAGGTAGGCGACCCGGAAGGTGCCGTCCACCTTCGTCGTCGCGAAGTCCCCGACCGTGACCCCGACCGCGTCACCGCCCGGCTTGGCCCGCAGCCGGTCCACCATCGCCCGGGACAGGTCGACGCCGTGCACCTCGACCCCGCGCCGCGCGAGCGGCAGCGCGACGCGCCCGGTCCCGACCCCGAGTTCCAGCGCCCGCCCGTCACCGGCCAGCTCCGCGAGCACCCCGACCGCGGGTCCCACGACCCCGTCCTCGAACATCTCCGCCACCGACTCGTCGTACGAAGCCGCGACAGACTCCCCGAAGTACCCGTCCTCATCGACCATGTCCCGACGGTATGGGGAGAGCACCGGGCGCCGCGCGGCCTTTTCGGCGGGCACGCGTCCCGCGGAAATTAATGCAAGCATGCTTGATTGTTTCTGGGCCCGCTGCCATGCTCCCCCTCATGGCCGACCCGACGCCCGTCATCGACGACCTGTGTGCCGAAAGCGACGAACTCGACCTGTTGGTCGCGGACTTGAGTCCGGAGCAGTGGGCCCGGCCCACTCCCGCACCCGGCTGGACCGTCGCTCACCAGATCGCGCACCTCGCCTGGACCGACCGCTCGGCCCTGCTGGCCGTCACCGACGCAGGGGCCTTCCAGGCGCTGGTCGAGAAGGCGCTGGCGGCCCCCGACTCGTTCGTGGACGAGGGTGCGGAGGAAGGCGCCCGGCTGCCGTGCGCCGAGCTGCTGGCGGTGTGGCGTGCCGGACGGGACGCCCTGCAGCGGGCCGTGCGTGCCGCACCGGCCGGAAGCCGGTTCCCCTGGTACGGGCCACCCATGTCGGCCGCCTCCATGGCCACCGCCCGCCTCATGGAGACCTGGGCCCATGGGCTGGACATCGCCGACGCCCTCGGTGTGGTCCGCCCACCCACCGACCGGCTCAGGCATGTGGCACGGCTCGGCGTGCGGACCCGCGACTTCGCCTACATGGTGCACGGACTCACGCCGCCCGCCGACGAGTTCCGTGTCGAGCTCCGGGCGCCGTCCGGTGACCTGTGGGTGTACGGGCCGGAAGACGCCTCCCAGCGTGTCACCGGGCCCGCGCCGGACTTCTGCCTGCTCGTCACCCAGCGGGCCCACCGCACCGACCTCGCACTGCGCGCCGAGGGCCCGGACGCCGACCGCTGGCTCGGCATCGCCCAGGCCTTCGCGGGCCCGCCCGGCACCGGCCGCCCGCCGCAGGAGGGCACCCGGTGAACGCGTTGCGCATCGGCAACTTCTCCGGCTTCTACGGCGACCGCTTCGACGCGCTGCGCGAGATGCTCACCGGCGGCGAGGTCGACGTGCTCACCGGTGACTACCTCGCCGAACTCACCATGCTCATCCTCGGCCGCGACCGTCTGAAGGACCCCTCCGCCGGGTACGCCCGCACCTTCCTGCGCCAGTTGGAGGACTGCCTCGGCCTCGCCCACGAGCGCGGAGTGCGGATCGTCACCAACGCGGGTGGGCTGAATCCGGCCGGACTCGCCGAGCGGGTCCGGGAGTTGAGCGAGCGGCTCGGCATACCGGTGCGGGTCGCCCATGTCGAGGGGGACGATCTCGGCGCCGCCCACCCCGGAACCCTCGCCGCCCACGCCTACCTGGGCGGCTTCGGGATCGCCGAGTGCCTGCGGGCGGGCGCGGACGTCGTCGTCACCGGGCGGGTGACGGACGCGGCGCTGGTCACCGGGCCCGCCGCCGCCCACTTCGGCTGGCAGCCGGGGGAGTACGACCGGCTCGCCGGTGCCGTCGTCGCCGGGCATGTGCTGGAGTGCGGGACGCAGGCCACCGGCGGCAACTACGCGTTCTTCGGGGAGGGAGACGTACGCCGTCCCGGCTTCCCGCTCGCCGAGATCCACGCCGACGGCAGCAGTGTCGTCACCAAGCATCCCGGCACCGGCGGCCTCGTCGACGTCGGCACGGTCACCGCCCAACTGCTGTACGAGACGGCCGGCGGCCGGTACGCCGGGCCGGACGTCACCGCCCGGCTGGACACCGTACGGCTGAGCCAGGACGGGCCGGACCGGGTGCGGATCGAGGGGGTGCGCGGGGAGGCGCCGCCGCCGACGCTCAAGGTCGGGCTCAACCGGCTCGGCGGCTTCCGCAACGAGGTCGTCTTCGTCCTCACCGGACTCGACATCGAGGCCAAGGCCGCCCTCGTGCGCGAGCAGCTCACGAACGCGCTCGCCAAGTCGCCGCCCCAGGAGGTCCGCTGGGACCTGGTGCGCACCGACCGCGCCGACGCGGACACCGAGGAGACGGCGAGCGCCCTGCTGCGCCTGGTCGTCCGGGACCCGGATCAGCGGCTCGTGGGACGCGCCCTGAGCGGGGCCGCCGTGGAGCTGGCCCTGGCCAGCTACCCCGGCTTCCATGTGCTCGCCCCACCGGGGAAGGGCGCACCCTATGGCGTCTTCGAGGATGTGTACGTGCCCCATGGTGCCGTCGACCATGTGGCCGTCCTCAACGACGGCCGCCGTATCCCTGTGGCACCGGCTGGGGACACGGCCGCACTGGACGCCGTACCGGAACCCGCGCTGCCCGAACCGCCGCCGCCCGGACCGGTCCGCCGGGCGCCCCTCGGTCTGGTCGCCGGAGCCCGCAGCGGAGACAAGGGCGGGAACGCCAACGTGGGGGTGTGGGCGCGGTCGGACGAGGCCTGGCGGTGGCTCGTCCACGAGCTGACCGCCGACCGGTTCCGGGAGCTGATTCCCGAGAGCCGGAACCTGCCCGTCACCCGGCACGTGCTGCCCAACCTGCGCGCCCTCAACTTCGTCGTGACCGGCATCCTCGGCGCCGGCGTCGCCGCGCAGGCCCGCTTCGACCCGCAGGCCAAGGCCCTCGGCGAATGGCTGCGCTCCCGCCACCTGGACATCCCGGAGGCCCTGCTGTGACCGTCCTGCCCTCCGCCCTCGACATCGACGGCCCCGACTACCTGGCCAACCGCGAGGCCATGCTCGCCAAGCTCGCCGACCTGGAGGCCGAGCACGCCAAGGCGCTCGCGGGCGGCGGCGAGAAGTACGTCGAGCGGCACCGCAAGCGCGGCAAACTGCTCGCCCGCGAGCGCATCGAACTGCTCCTCGACCCGGACACCCCGTTCCTCGAACTGTCCCCGCTCGCCGCCTGGGGCAGCGACTACACGGTGGGCGCCTCGCTGGTCACCGGCATCGGCCTGGTCGAGGGCGTGGAGTGCCTGATCACCGCCAACGACCCGACCGTGCGCGGCGGCGCCAGCAATCCATGGAGCCTGAGGAAGGCGCTGCGCGCCAACGACATCGCGCTCGCCAACCGGCTGCCCTGCATCAGCCTGGTGGAGTCCGGCGGCGCCGACCTGCCGTCCCAGAAGGAGATCTTCATCCCCGGAGGCGCCATCTTCCGGGACCTCACCAGGCTCTCGGCGGCCGGCATCCCGACCGTCGCCGTCGTCTTCGGCAACTCCACCGCCGGCGGCGCCTACGTCCCCGGCATGTCCGACCACGTGATCATGGTCAAGGAACGCGCCAAGGTGTTCCTCGGCGGTCCGCCGCTGGTGAAGATGGCGACCGGCGAGGAGAGCGACGACGAGTCCCTCGGTGGCGCCGAGATGCACGCGCGCGTGTCGGGGCTCGCCGACCACTTCGCCGTCGACGAACGGGACGCGCTCCGGCAGGCCCGCCGGGTCGTCGCCCGCCTCAACCACCGCAAGGCCCATCCGGATCCCCCCTTCGCACAACCACCCAAATACGACAACGAGGAACTGCTGGGCATCGTTCCCGGCGACCTGAAGATCCCCTTCGACCCCCGCGAGGTCATCGCCCGGCTCGTCGACGGCTCCGACTTCGACGAGTTCAAGCCGCTGTACGGGACGAGCCTGACGACCGGCTGGGCCGCGCTGCACGGCTACCCGGTCGGCATCCTGGCCAACGCCCAGGGCGTGCTGTTCAGCGCGGAGTCGCAGAAGGCCGCCCAGTTCATCCAGCTCGCCAACCAGCGCGACATCCCGCTGCTGTTCCTGCACAACACCACGGGCTACATGGTCGGCAGGGAGTACGAGCAGGGCGGCATCATCAAACACGGCGCCATGATGATCAACGCCGTCAGCAACAGCCGCGTGCCCCATCTGTCCGTCCTCATGGGCGCGTCGTACGGCGCCGGGCACTACGGCATGTGCGGCCGCGCCTACGACCCGCGCTTCCTGTTCGCCTGGCCCAGCGCCAAGTCGGCCGTCATGGGCCCCCAGCAGCTCGCGGGCGTGCTCTCCATCGTCGCCCGGCAGTCGGCGGCGGCGAAGGGCCGGCCGTACGACGACGACGCGGACGCCGCCCTGCGCACCATGGTGGAGCAGCAGATCGAGTCCGAGTCGCTGCCGATGTTCCTGTCCGGGCGGCTGTACGACGACGGCGTCATCGACCCGCGCGACACCCGCACCGTTCTCGGCCTGTGCCTGTCCGCCATCCACACCGCCCCCTTCGAGGGCGCGCGCGGCGGCTTCGGCGTCTTCCGGATGTGAGGCTCATGATTTTGACTCTGCTGGTCGCCAACCGGGGCGAGATCGCCTGCCGGATCTTCCGCACCTGCGGTGAACTGGGCATCCGCACGGTCGCGGTGCACTCGGACGCGGACGAGAACGCGCTCCACGCGCGCGAGGCCGACACCGCCGTACGGCTGCCGGGCGCGACGCCCGCCGAGACCTATCTGCGCGGCGACCTGATCGTGAAGGCGGCCCTCGCGGCCGGTGCCGACGCCGTCCACCCCGGCTACGGCTTTCTCTCCGAGAACCCCGGGTTCGCCCGGGCCGTCCTCGACGCCGGACTCGTCTGGATCGGCCCGCCCCCGGAGGCGATCGAGGCGATGGCGTCCAAGACGCGCGCCAAGGAGCTGATGGGCGTCGCGCCCCTCGGCGAGGTCACGGAGGCCGATCTGCCGGTGCTGGTGAAGGCCGCCGCGGGCGGCGGCGGGCGCGGGATGCGGATCGTGCGCCGCCTCGAGGACCTGCCGGACGCGCTGGAGGGCGCGCGCGCCGAGGCCGCGAGCGCCTTCGGCGACGGTGAGGTCTTCGCCGAGCCCTACCTCGAACGCGGCCGCCACATCGAGGTGCAGATCCTCGCCGACACCCACGGCACGGTGTGGACGCTCGGCACCCGCGACTGCTCCCTCCAGCGCCGCCACCAGAAGGTGATCGAGGAGGCGCCGGCGCCCGGCCTGACCGCGGGACTCCAGGAGGAGCTGCACACGCTCGCCGTACGCGCCGCGCGCGCGGTGTCCTACGTCGGCGCCGGCACCGTGGAGTTCCTGGTCGCCGACGGCCGGGCGCACTTCCTGGAGATGAACACCCGCCTCCAGGTCGAACACCCCGTCACCGAGGCGGTGTTCGGCGTCGACCTGGTGGCGGAGCAGATCCGTGTCGCGGAGGGCCACCCGCTGGCGAGCGAGCCGCCACGCGCGCGCGGCCACGCCGTCGAGGTACGCCTGTACGCCGAGGACCCCGCCCGCGACTGGGCCCCCCAGACCGGCACCCTGCACCGCCTCGCCGTACCCGCCGGGGTCCGCCTGGACACCGGCTACACCGACGGCGACACCATCGGCGTCCACTACGACCCGATGCTCGCCAAGGTCGTCGCCCACGCCCCCACCCGCGCGGAGGCGATCCGCAGGCTCGCGGGCGCCTTGGAACGGGCCGCGCTGCACGGCCCGGTCACCAACCGGGACCTGCTGCTGAACTCCCTGCGCCACCCCGAGTTCACCGCCGGCCGCATGGACACCGGCTTCTACGACCGCCACCTCGCCGCCCTCACCACCCCGGCCCCCGACCCGCACGCGCCCCTCGCCGCCGCCCTCGCCGACGCCCACGGCCGCTCCCGCTTCGGCGGCTGGCGCAACGTGCCCTCGCAGCCGCAGGCCAAGCGGTACGAGATGGCCGGCGAGGAGCACGAGGTCCACTACCGGCACACCCGGCAGGGCCCCACCGCCGACGGGGTCCGGGTGGTGCACGCCGACGCGCGTCTGGTCGTACTCGAAGTGGACGGCGTCCAGCGCCGGTTCGAGGTGTCGCGGTACGGCACGGACCGGGTGTACGTGAACTCCACCGCGCTCACCGTCCTGCCCCGCTTCCCCGACCCGGCGGCCCAGATCGCGCCGGGCTCCCTGCTCGCGCCGATGCCGGGCACGGTCGTCCGCGTCGCCGACGGGCTGACCGAGGGCGCGACGGTGCGGGCCGGCCAGCCGCTGATCTGGCTGGAGGCGATGAAGATGCAGCACCAGATCTCGGCGCCCGTCACGGGCACGCTCACCGCCCTGCACGCCACGACGGGCCGGCAGGTGGAGCCAGGAACGCTGCTGGCGGTCGTACACGAACTCCAGGAGACACCATGAGCACTCTCATCGAGTCCGAAGAGCACAAGGCCCTGCGCGCCGCGGTGGCGGCACTCGGCAAGCGCTACGGCCGCGACTACATCGCCCGGACCATCGCCGAGGGCCGCCACCCCACCGAACTCTGGGCGGAAGCCGGCAAACTCGGCTACCTCGGCGTCAACCTCCCCGAGGAGCACGGAGGTGGAGGCGGCGGCATCACCGAACTCTCCATCGTCCTGGAGGAGCTGGGCGCGGCCGGCTCCCCGCTCCTCATGCTCGTCGTCTCCCCGGCCATCTGCGGAACGGTGATCTCCCGCTTCGGCACGGAGGAGCAGAAACGGACCTGGCTCCCCGGGCTCGCCGACGGCAGCCGTCTCATGGCCTTCGGCATCACCGAGCCCGACGCCGGCTCCAACTCCCACCGCATCACCACCACGGCCCGCAAGGACGGCGCCGACTGGCTCCTCACCGGCCGCAAGGTCTTCATCTCCGGCGTCGACATGGCGGACGCGGTGCTGATCGTCGGCCGCACCGAGGACGCCCGCACCGGACGCCTCAAGCCCTGCCTGTTCATCGTCCCGCGGGACGCCGACGGCTTCCATCGGCACCCCATCGACATGGAACTCAACGCCGCCGAGAAGCAGTTCGAACTCGTCCTGGACGACGTACGGCTGCCCGCGGACGCGCTCGTGGGTGGGGGCCCCTCCCACGCTTTCGGCAGTGGGGGAGAGGACGCCGGCCTGCTCCAGCTCTTCGCCGGGCTCAACCCCGAGCGGATCATGACGGCCGCGTTCGCGATCGGCATGGGCCGGTACGCGCTCGCCAGGGCGGTCGAGTACGCCCGCGAGCGCACCGTCTGGAAGGCCCCCATCGGCGCCCACCAGGCCATCGCGCACCCCCTCGCGCAGGCCCACATCGACCTGGAACTGGCCCGGCTCATGATGCAGAAGGCGGCCCACCTCTACGACGCAGGGGACGACATCGGCGCGGGCGAGGCCGCCAACATGGCCAAGTACGCGGCCGCCGAGGCCTGCGTGAAGGCCGTCGACCAGTCCGTGCACACCCTCGGCGGCAACGGCCTCACGCGCGAGTTCGGCCTCGCCTCACTGATAACGGCCTCACGCGTGTCTCGTATCGCACCGGTGAGCCGGGAGATGATTCTCAACTACGTCTCCCACCAGACCCTGGGCCTGCCCAAGTCGTACTAGGCCGCAGCGGCGGCCGCTTGGAGGAACCGTGTTCCGCAGCGAGTACGCAGACGTCCCGCCCGTAGAACTCCCCATCCACGACGTCGTTCTGGGCCCCGCCGCCGGCTACGGCGACCACCCGGCCCTCATCGACGGCACGGACGGCACCACCCTCACGTACGAGCAAGTGGACCGGTTCCACCGGCGGCTCGCCGCCGCCCTCGCCGACGCCGGCGTCCGCAAGGGCGACGTCCTCGCCCTGCACAGCCCCAACACGATCGCCTTCCCGACCGCCTTCTACGCGGCCACGCGCGCGGGCGCCTCCGTCACCACGGTGCACCCGCTCGCCACCCCCGAGGAGTTCGCCAAACAGCTCGCGGACTGCGCCGCCCGCTGGATCGTCACCGTCTCCCCGCTGCTGGGGACCGCCCGCCGCGCCGCCGAACTCGCGGGCGGTGTACGGGAGATATTCGTCTGCGACAGCGCACCCGGGCACCGCTCGCTCATCGACATGCTCGCCACCACCGCCCCCGAGCCGGAGATCGACTTCGACCCGGCCGAGGACATCGCCGCCCTGCCGTACTCCTCAGGCACCACCGGAGTCCCCAAGGGCGTGATGCTCACCCACCGGCAGATCGCCACCAACCTCGCCCAGCTCGAAGCCCCCGTCCCGGCCGGACCCGGCGACCGCATCCTCGCCGTGCTGCCGTTCTTCCACATCTACGGCCTCACCGCCCTGATGAACGCCCCCCTGCGCAAGGGCGCCACCGTCGTCGTCCTGCCCCGCTTCGACCTCGAGACCTTCCTCGCCGCCATCGAGACCCACCGCATCACCGGCCTGTACGTCGCCCCGCCGATCGTCCTCGCCCTCGCCAAGCACCCGGCGGTCGCCCGCTACGACCTCTCCTCCCTCAAGCACGTCATCAGCGCCGCCGCCCCCCTCGACGCGCAACTCGCCGCCTCCTGCGCCGAACGCCTCGGCCTGCCCCCGATCGGCCAGGCCTACGGCATGACCGAACTGTCGCCCGGCACCCACGTCGTCCCGCTCGACGCCCTGCACCACGCGCCCGCCGGCACCGTCGGCCGGCTCATCGCCGGAACCGAGATGCGCGTGGTCTCCCTCGACGACCCCGGCAAGGACCTCGGCACCGGCGAACCCGGCGAGATCCTGATCCGCGGCCCGCAGGTGATGAAGGGCTACCTCGGCCGCCCCGACGCCACCGCCGCCATGATCGACACCGACGGCTGGCTGCACACCGGGGACGTCGGCCACGTCGACGACGACGGCTGGCTCTTCGTCGTCGACCGAGTGAAGGAACTCATCAAGTACAAGGGCTTCCAGGTCGCCCCGGCCGAACTGGAGGCCCTGCTGCTCACCCACCCCGGCATCGCCGACGCAGCCGTCATCGGCGCCCACAACGACGACGGCAACGAGATCCCGCACGCCTTCGTCGTCCGCCAGGCCGCCGCCGGAGACCTGAGCGAGAACGAGATCATGCTGCACGTCGCCGAACGCGTCGCCCCCTACAAGCGCGTCCGCCGCGTCACCTTCATCGACACCGTGCCCCGCGCGGCCTCCGGGAAGATCCTCCGCCGACAGCTCCGGGAGCACCTTTGAGCACCCTCGTCTCACGCACGCGCGCGCGTGCCGTCGAAACCCTCAGCCTCGACGCCACCGACACCCGCAACGCACTCTCCGCCGCCCTCGTGGACGCCCTCTCCGGCGCGCTCACCGACTGCGCCAAGGACCCCGACGTACGCGCCGTCGTCCTCACCCACACCGGCACCACCTTCTGCGCCGGGGCCGACCTGCGCGACCCTCCCCCACTCTCGGCTTCGCTCGAGCGGGGGGACCCCCATCCCCCGAACACCCTGGTGGGCCTGCTGCGGCAGATAGTGGAGCTGCCCAAGCCCGTCGTCGCCCGGGTCACCGGACACGTCCGGGCCGGCGGCCTCGGCCTGCTCGCCGCCTGCGACATCACCGCCGCCGCCACCACCGCCACCTTCGCCTTCACCGAGGTCCGCATCGGCGTCGCCCCGGCGGTGATCTCCCTGCCCGTGATGCCACGCGCCGACCCGCGCGCCCTGGCCCGCTACTACCTCACCGGCGAACGCTTCGACCCCGCCGAAGCCGTACGCCTCGGCCTGCTCACCGTGACCGCCGACGACGTCGACGAAGCCCTCACCCCCGTCCTGGACGGCCTGCGCCGCTCCTCGCCCCAGGCCCTGGCCGAGACGAAACGGCTGCTCACAGCTAGGGTGCTGGAGACCTTCGACCGGGACGCGACCGCCCTGACCGCGCTCTCGGCCCGGCTGTTCTCCTCGCCCGAGGCCCGGGAGGGGATGACGGCCTTCCTGGAAAGACGGGATGCGGCATGGGTGGTGTGAGTACCGCGGAACGCGACCGCGTACCCAAACAGGACCGCAGCCGGGCCACCCGGCAGCGGCTCCTGGAGGCCGCCGTGGCCTGCCTCGCCGAACGCGGCTGGGCGGGCTCCACGGTCGCCGTCGTCGCCGAACGCGCCGGTGTCTCCCGCGGCGCCGCCCAGCACCACTTCCCGACCCGCGAGGACCTGTTCACGGCCGCCGTCGAGTACGTCGCCGAGCAACGCTCCACCGCCCTGCGCGAACTCTTCCCGGACGGCCCCGCCGACCGTCGCGCCGTCGTCTCCGCCGTCGTCGGCCTCTACACCGGCCCCCTCTTCCGCGCCGCCCTGCACCTGTGGGTCGCGGCGAGCGACGAGGAACAACTCCGCGCGCGCGTGACCGAACTGGAGGCCCGCGTCGGCCGCGAGTCCCACCGCATCGCCGTCGAACTCCTCGGCGCCGACGAGGCCCGCCCCGGCGTCCGGGAAACCGTCCAGGGCCTGCTCGACATGGCCCGCGGCCTCGGCCTCGCCAACCTCCTCACCGACGACACCGCCCGCCGCGAGCGCGTGGTCGCCCAGTGGGCGGCACTCGTGGACACGGCCCTGGACTGAGCCGCTGTCAGTGGCCGAAGCTACGGTTCCGGCATGGGTGACCACTTCCAGATCGTCGTCGACCTCGACGCGACCCCGCAGGACGCACCGCGACTGGCACGGCTGCTGACCGAATGGCTGGTCGCCGAGGGCATCGTGCGAGCCGAGCGCACCGACTGCGTTCTGGGACAGCCGCTCGGGCATCCGCCCGGCCCGGACTGGCACCGGGCGGTCGCGCCGGCCGACGCGGACGACGAACCGTACGACGGCCTGGCCGTGCACACCGGGCGCACCGTCTTCACCGGCGGCCAGGGAGACGCCGAATGCCCCCGCTGCCCCCGCTGCGCCACCACCGTCCGCCTCCACACCGACGAGTGGGACCGGATCGACGCGGCATGGGCACCCTTCGGCCGGGCCATCGACCTCTGGGCCACGACGGGCACCGCCGACGTCCGCTGCCCCGCCTGCGCCGCCGCCGTGCCGATCGCCGACTGGACCTGGGGCGACGACGACTACGCCCTCGGCCACCTGGGCCTCGAATTCTGGAACTGGCCCGAGTTCACCGATGACTTCAGCGCGCTGATGGCCGAGAGACTGGACGGGCACCGCACGGCCCACATCCAGGGCAAGCTCTGACCCGCCCGCCGCGGCCGGGCGGAGTGAGCCGGGCCACAGGCGTATCCCGCGAGCCGCAGTACCCTTGCACGCATGCTTCCGATGCTCGTCCGACGCCGCCACGTGGACTACGTGCGCGTCACGAGCATGGGCTGTCGGCGCTTCTCCGCCTGACCCAGCCCCCTCTGCGCTTCCTCCCTCTTCCGGCACCCGGGGGCCGCCACACCCCCGGCGGCCGCCCGCGCCCCGTACACCCAGCGGACGCACCCATGACGACGCACAGCGCGACGAACCCGTCGTACGCCCAGCTCCCCATCATCGACCTCTCGGCCGCCGGCCGCGGCCCCCAGGCCCGCGCCCTGCTCCACGCCCAGCTGCACAGCGCCGCCCACGACGTCGGCTTCTTCCAGCTCGTCGGACACGGCGTGACCCCAGCGGAGACCGACGCGCTGCTCACCGCCATGCGCGCCTTCTTCGACCTCCCCGAAGCCGACCGGCTCGCCCTCGACAACGTGGGCTCCCCGCACTTCCGCGGCTACACCCGCACCGGCGACGAACGCACCGCCGGCGCCCGCGACTGGCGCGACCAGCTCGACATAGGCGCCGAACGCCCCGCCCACGTCCCCGGCCCCGGCGAACCGCCGTACTGGTGGCTGCAGGGCCCCAACCAGTGGCCGGCCGCCCTCCCCGAACTGCGCACCGCGGCCCTCGCCTGGATCGACCGGCTGAGCACCGTCGCCCAGCGCCTGCTGCGCGAACTGCTGACCGCCATAGGCGCCCCCGCCGACTTCTACGACCCCGTCTTCGGCGAGCACGCCCACCCGCACCTCAAGCTCGTCCGCTACCCCGGCAGCGCCGGCGACGGCACCGACCAGGGCGTCGGCGCCCACAAGGACTACGGCTTCCTCACCCTGCTCCTGCAGGACACCGTCGGCGGCCTCCAGGTCCAGCGCGCGGACGGCCGCTTCCACGACGTGCCGCCGATCGAGGGCGCCTTCGTCGTCAACCTGGGCGAACTCCTCGAGGTCGCGACCAACGGCTACCTGCTCGCCACCAACCACCGCGTGGTGAGCCCGCCCGGAGCGACGGAACGCTTCTCCGTCCCGTTCTTCTACAACCCCCGCCTGGACGCCAGGGTCGAGCCGCTGCCCTTCCCGCACGCCCCCACGGCCCCCGGCATCACCACCGACCCGGCCAACCCGCTGTACGCCGAGTACGGCTACAACGAACTCAAGGGCAAGCTCAGGGCCCACCCGCTGGCGGCGGAGCGGCACCACGGAGACCTGCTGACCCCGGCGTGACCCGCGCCGCGAGGGGCGCGGGCGACCGCACCGACGTGCGACCGCCCGCGCCCCTCACCGGCTCCCTCAGCGAGCGATGTCCGCGTATCCGTCGATGTCCTGCGGGCTGCGCGACGCCGGCCCCACATACTTCGCCGACGGCCGCACCAGCCGCCCCGTCCGCTTCTGCTCCAGGATGTGCGCCGACCACCCGGCCGTCCGCGCACACGTGAACATCGACGTGAACATGTGCGCCGGAACCTCCGCGAAGTCCAGCATGATCGCCGCCCAGAACTCCACGTTGGTCGCCAGCACCCGGTCCGGCCGCCGGTTGTGCAGCTCCTCCAGCGCGGCCTTCTCCAGCGCCTCGGCGATCTCGAACCTCGGCGCCCCCAGCTCCCGCGCGGTACGCCGCAGCACCCGCGCGCGCGGGTCCTCGGCCCGGTACACCCGGTGCCCGAAACCCATCAGCCGCTCACCGCGGTCCAGGGCCTGCTTGACGTACGCCTCCGCGTCCCCGGTCCGTTCGATCTCCTCGATCATCCCGAGCACCCGCGAGGGCGCACCGCCGTGCAGCGGACCGGACATCGCACCGACCGCACCCGACAGCGCGGCCGCGACGTCCGCACCCGTGGAGGCGATGACCCGGGCGGTGAAGGTGGACGCGTTCATGCCGTGCTCGGCGGCCGAGGTCCAGTAGGCGTCCACGGCGGCCACGTGCTTCGGGTCCGGCTCGCCCCGCCAGCGGATCATGAACCGCTCGACCACCGAACCCGCCTTGTCGATCTCCCGCTGCGGCACCATCGGCAGCCCCTGCCCGCGCGCCGACTGCGCGACGTACGACAGCGCCATCACGGCGGCCCGCGCCAGGTCCGCACGGGCCTGCGCCACGTCGATGTCCAGCAGCGGCTTCAGACCCCAGACGGGGGCCAGCATGGCGAGCGCCGACTGCACGTCCACCCGGATGTCACCGGAGTGCACCGGGATCGGGAACGGCTCGGCCGGCGGCAGGCCGGGATTGAAGGCGCCGTCGACCAGCAGACCCCACACGTTCCCGAAGGAGACGTGCCCGACCAGCTCCTCGATGTCGACGCCCCGATACCGCAGGGCACCGCCTTCCTTGTCGGGTTCGGCGATCTCCGTCTCGAACGCGACGACCCCTTCGAGTCCGGGTACGAAATCGGACATCAGGCGGCTCCTCGTGAATGTCGGCGGCGGTCACCCCGGTGATGCCCCGATCGTCCGGTGGTCACCCAAACCGCGGCGGAACCTGCACCATAACCCCGAGTGCCACAGTTGTGGAGCCCACGCGACACTGAGTGCCACGCGCGTTCGATACGGCAGGATGACGGCGTGACCGACCGCGAACCCACCCCCGACCCGCTGCTGGACCCCGCCGCCATGCGCAAGCAGTACCGGGCCGCGGGCCTCGACGAGAAGGACCTCCCGGGGCACCCGATGGACCAGTTCACCGGCTGGTTCGAGGACGCCGCGCGGGCGGCCCTGCACGGCTCGCTCTACGAGCCCAACGCGATGGTCGTCTCCACCGCGGACGCGGCGGGCCGCCCCAGCTCCCGCACGGTCCTGATGAAGCACTTCGACACCGACGGCTTCGTCTTCTACACCAACTACGACTCCCGCAAGGCCCGCGAACTCGGCGCCAGCCCCTACGTCTCGCTGCTCTTCCCCTGGCACCCGATCGCCCGCCAGGTCATCGTCACCGGCGTCGCCCGCCGCACCGGCCGGGAGGAGACCGCCGCCTACTTCCACACCCGCCCGCGCGGCTCCCGGCTGGGCGCCTGGGCCAGCGCGCAGTCCTCCGTGATCGCGTCCCGCGCCGAACTGGAAGCGGCCTACGCCGAGCTGGACGCGCGCCACCCGGAGGACGAGGAGATCCCGGTCCCACCGCACTGGGGCGGCTTCCGGATCGCCCCGGAGACGGTCGAGTTCTGGCAGGGCCGCGAGAACCGGCTCCACGACCGCCTGCGCTACACCTGCCGCTCCGACGGCTCCTGGACCCTGGAACGCCTGAGCCCCTGAGCCCACGCGGAGCCCGGGAACGCAGACGACCCGCGAGCTGAGGTCCTCAAAGAGGAGCCGGCCGGACGTGCCGGCAGCCCGCGGGTCGGGTGACTGCGTTGAATTCGGGCCGGCTGCGTGTTTCTCGAACACACTGGTCCGGCACCGCACTGAATGTGGTGACGGGCCGCTAGCCCGCAGCCACCTCGCGCGTCCGGGTCTCAATCATGTACCGGATCACCTCCCTTCGACGTGAGTCACAGCCTAAGAAGCGATCCGAGGATGCTCAAGGGATTTTCCGCGGACCTCGGCCGGCGGGCCGAATGCGGTGGACGGGCCGCGAGGGATGCCCCTAGCTTGCCGAGCATGGGCGATCTTCGAATTCGGGCCGTGGACGGCGACGGCATGCTCGAGCAGTGGCGGTACGCGCACAACGTGGTGGTGCCGCCCGCTGCCCTGTCCCTCGCGGGCGCGCGGGCGCGACTCGGGCGGTATCGGCTGGTGAACGCCTATCTCGGTGAGGAGCTGGTCGGGTGTTCCACCGTTCGGCCGCCGACCGGGGACGAAGCGGTGGCGACCGTGATCGCGCGGGTGCTGCCCGGGTTCCGGCGGCGTGGGTTCGGTGCGGTGATCTACGAGGACGGGCTGGCGCACGCGCGTGGGCTGGGGGCGGAGACCGTCGAGACGTGCGTGCTGGCGGTGAACGAGGACGGGCTGCGGTTCGCCGGGCGGCGCGGGTTCGTGGAGGTCGACCGGTACGTGCTCGACGGAGAGGACGAGGAGTGGGTGGACCTGCGGCTCACGGCGTCGGCCGGGCAATGATTGCGGCAATCTTGCGGGAACAGGATGTGGGCTGCATCACGTTCGAGTTGAATGAAGGCCAATGAGCGAACCGAGCGCCGTGCGTGCGCGGACGCAGCGTCCAGGGGGTCCAGGTGAGTGCTTCCCGGCGGAGTGGGACCACCGACGAGCTGGGGCCCGACGAGCCCGAGCGGGGCGGCCCGCACGGGCCGGACGGTGCCGACTGCCCTGACGAGCCCGGCGGCTCCGATCTGCTCGCCGCGCTGCTGGACGGCATGGACGCGGCCCTGTGCGCCTTCGACGCCGACGGGGTGGTGACGCACTGGAACCGCGAGGCGGAGCGCATCCTCGGCTGGACGGTGGCCGAGGCGGTCGGACGGCACGGGTTCGCCGGCTGGGCGGTGCGCAGCGCGGACGCCGAGGAGGTCCAGGAGCGGCTGATGTCGGCCATGCACGCGCCCGGCCGGCAGGTGCACGAGTTCGCGCTGGTGACCAAGGACGGCGGGCGGGTGCTCGTGCGGACCCAGTCCGCCGCCGTGCGCGGGCCGGACGGGAAGCCGGCGGGGGTGTACTGCGCCTTCAGCGAGGTGCACGCGCAGATCGATCTGGAGCGGTCGATCGCGCTGAGCGAGGCGCTGTTCGAGGACGCGTCCTGGGGTGTGGTCCTCGTGGACGCCGATCTGCGGCCGGCCGTCGTCAACGGGCACGCGGCGCGGGCCCTGGGCATCGGGCGGACGTCGGCGCTCGGGCGGCCGCTGGGCGAACTGCTCGCGCAGGGGGTGGAGGAGCTGGAGAGCGCCCTCACCCATGTGCTGGCCGAGGGCGCGCCGCCCGCGCCCGCCGAGATGTGGGTGACGGTGCGCGGGCCCGAGGGCGGGCGGCGGCGCTGCTGGCGCAGCGGGTTCGTGCGGCTGGCCTCGCCGCTCGCGGAGGAGCCGGTGCCGCTCGGCGTGGGCTGGCTCTTCCAGGACGTCACCGAGGCCAAGCAGGGCGAGCAGGAGGCGTCTCTGCTTCGCTTCCGCACCAACCAGTCGCACCGGGCCGCCCGGGCCGCCGCGGAGTGCGAGGACCCGGCGGAGGCGGCCACCGTCCATCTGGACTTCGCGCTCGCCGGTTTCGCCGACCACGCGCTGCTCGACCGCCTCGCCGGCGCCCCGCGCGCGGAGGGCGACGAATCGGCTCCGGTACGGCTGGTGCGGCTCGCCGCGTCGCCCGCCGGGGCGCCCGGCCCGAGCCTGGTCACGGGCGCGGCCGGGCTGCCGCTGCGCTACGAGGAGGGGCATCCGGCGCTGCAGTGCGTCGAGCGGGCGGGCACCGTGCGCGCGGACGCGGGGTCGGTGCCGGCCGAGCGGGCGCGGGACTGGGCGCTGGCCCGGCAGTGGCCCGAGGACGCGGCGCACGCGCTGTGCGCGGTGCTGCGCAGCCGGGGCCGGACGCTGGGCGTGGTCACCTTCCTGCGCGGGGCCGCCCGGAGCCGCTTCGAGCGGTCGGACGCGGCCTACGCGGAGGACGTGGCGGCGCGGGTGGGGGCGGCGCTGGATCTCGCGGACGCGGTGCGGACGCCCCGGGCGGGGGAGTAGGCCGGTGTCCCGGTGTCAGTGCCGGTAGAAGATGCGGTCGCCGTACTCCGTCATGACCCGGGCGTTCCAGTCGTGGCCGCCGTCGACGTTGCCGGAGCGCAGCAGCGGGGGTTCGATGCCGCGGTCGGCGAGGGTGGCCGCGGCGGTGGCGACGACGGCCTGCATCAGGGCGGTGGTGACCACGGTCGAGGCCGGGGCGAAGGGCGCCGGGATGGTGTCGAGGGTGAGCTCCGCGTCACCGACCGTGATCTTCGAGTCCAGGACGATGTCGCAGTGGTCCTTCAGGAAGGTGCCGGAGCTGTGCCGGGAGGTGGTCTCCGAGGCGTACGCGACCGAGGTGACGCCGATGACCCGCACGCCGCGGGCGCGGGCGCCCGTGGCCATCTCCACGGGCAGGGCGTTGCGGCCGGAGAGGGAGATGACCACGAGTGCGTCGCCGGCGCGGAGGGGGGACGTGTCCAGGACGGCGCTCGCGAGTCCGTCGACGCGTTCCAGGGCGGAGCCGAGGGTGGCCGGGGTGACGTCGACGCCGACTGCTCCGGGGACGGTGAGCAGGTTCATGAGCGCGAGTCCGCCGGCCCGGTAGACGACGTCCTGGGCGGCCAGCGAGGAGTGGCCGGCGCCGAAGGCGAACAGGCGGCCGCCGGACGCCACGGTGTCGGCGAGCAGGGTGGCCGCGGCGGTGATGGCCTCGGACTCCTCCTCGCGGACTCGTTGCAGCAGGCCGATGGCGGCGTCGAAGAACAGGTCGGCGGGTGTGCCGTCGCTCATGCGGTGCCCCTTCGCAGCGTCTGTGTCGCGGATCACCGTGCGGTCTGGACCAGTGCGGTGTCAATACGGCGGGTGTTCCTGGGGGTACTGGTGTCCGATGGGTGCCGGCGTCGGCCCCGGGTGGGGGCTGTTCGTTTGGTTGGTGCGGCACGGTTGTCGGTGGTATCCGGCAGAATTGAAGTCAGGGCCAGCGCACGCGCCGGGCAGGTTCCGGCAGAGGTAATCGAGGGGCACGTATGTCCGGACTGATCGACACCACGGAGATGTATCTCCGCACCATCCTCGAGCTCGAAGAGGAAGGCGTCGTCCCCATGCGCGCCCGCATCGCGGAGCGGCTTGACCAGAGCGGGCCGACGGTGAGCCAGACCGTCGCCCGCATGGAGCGCGACGGGCTGGTGTCCGTGGCCAGCGACCGGCATCTGGAGCTCACGGACGAGGGGCGCCGGCTGGCCACGCGCGTGATGCGCAAGCACCGGCTGGCGGAGTGTCTCCTGGTCGACGTGATCGGCCTGGAGTGGGAGCAGGTGCACGCGGAGGCGTGCCGCTGGGAGCACGTGATGAGCGAGGCCGTGGAGCGCCGGGTGCTCGAGCTGCTGCGGCACCCCACCGAGTCGCCGTACGGCAACCCGATCCCGGGCCTGGAGGAGCTGGGCGAGAAGGACGGGGCCGACCCGTTCCTGGACGAGGGCATGGTGTCGCTGGCCGACCTGGACGCGGGGACGGACGGCAAGACGGTCGTGGTCCGGCGTATCGGCGAGCCGATCCAGACGGACGCGCAGCTCATGTACACGCTGCGCCGTGCGGGCGTTCAGCCCGGTTCGGTGGTGAGCGTGACGGAGTCGGCGGGCGGTGTGCTCGTCGGCAGCGGCGGTGAGGCGGCCGAGCTGGAGGCGGACGTCGCCTCACACGTGTTCGTCGCCAAGCGCTGACATGGGAGGGCCCCGGCGCCTGTCGGCGCCGGGGCCTGTCCTCCCCTGTTGCTGACCCGGAGCCCCGAGCTCCCAGGGTCATTCCCCTCGGACCGCTTTTCCCCGAGTGGTCCGCCTCCCGCCAGAAAGATCCCCTCGGCGGCGGCGATCATTCCTCGGGAGGCGTCACTCGAATGAGGGGTGTTGCTAGCAGAGGCAGTATTTTCGAATAGGCATTCGATAGTCTGCGGCGGCAGGAACGACGGACGGCGAGAACGGCAGTACACCGGTACGAGGCAGGCGGAGCTGGGGGGTACCAGGCCGATGGCACGACGTATCGACGTGATGGGAACGGGCGGGGTGCGCCTGGCCGCCTGGGAGTATGCCGACGCTCCGAAACCGGAGGCGGAGCCGGGCGCCCCGAGCGTGCTGTTACTGCACGGCCTGATGGGCCGCGCCTCGCACTGGGCGTCCACCGCCCGCTGGCTCGCCGAGCGCCACCGCGCGGTCGCCCTCGACCAGCGCGGCCACGGCCGCAGCGACAAGCCCCCGCAGGCCGCGTACGGCCGGGAGGCCTACGTCGACGACGCCGAGGCGGCCCTGGAACAGCTCGGTCTCGGCCCCGCCGTCCTCATCGGCCACGCCATGGGTGCCCTGACCGCCTGGCAGCTCGCCGCCAGGCGCCCGGACCTGGTGCGCGGCCTGGTCGTCTGCGACATGCGGGCCTCCGCGCTCGGCGCGGCCTCGCAGCGGGAGTGGGCCGAATGGTTCCGCTCCTGGCCCGTCCCCTTCGCCACCCTCGCCGACGTCCGCAAGTGGTTCGGCGAGGACGATCCCTGGGTGGAGCGGCCCAATCCCTCGCGCGGCGAGTTCTACGCCGAGGTGATGCACGAGTCCGCCGACGGCTGGCGCCCCGTCTTCGAACCCGACCAGATGCTCCGCACCCGGGAGAGCTGGGTGTACGACGCCCACTGGGAGGAGCTGGCCCAGGTGCGCTGCCCCACGCTCGTCGTGCGCGGTCTTGACGGGGAGCTGGGGCGCGCCGAGGCGCAGGAGATGGTGCGGGTGCTGCCGCTCGGCGAGTACGCGGAGGTCGCCGATGCCGGCCACCTCGTCCACTACGACCAGCCGGTGGCCTGGCGGGCCGCGGTAGAACCCTTCCTCAAGCGCCTCGCGGCGGGCTGACCCTCCCTCACGTCACCCCTTGCTCACCGCCGTCAGGATCTCCGGCAGGCGGGCCGCCGTGCGCGGCGCGGCCAGCCTCAGGCCCCCGAGGGTGATCCCCGCCCCGTACGCCGCCCCCAGCGGCAGCAGCACCCAGGTCCACGCGTCCCCGCCCGCGCTGACGTTCAGCCAGATCGTCGCCGCGATGACGGGGGAGCAGAGGAGGGCGGAGGCGACCATGCCGCCGAAGACGGAGATCCAGGCGAGCCCGACCTGCCCGGGCGCCACGTTCTTGTGGCCCTCCTGCGGGATGGAGTACGGGAAGCCGGCCGAGGTCCAGGCGCCGGTCGCCAGCATGGCCCCGAGCAGGGCCAGGGACAGGCCCAGCACCTCGGGCAGCCGGTCCCAGGCGCCCAGCAGCGCGGTGGTCAGCACGGTGACGAGCACGGCGTACGGCAGGGTGATCACCAGCAGGGCAAGTGCCCGCCCGCGCAGCTCGGCGTAGGCGTCGCGCGGCGAGGAGATCGTCATGGCCACCATCCAGAACGCGGAGGTGTCCTGCCCGAACTGGTTGTACATCTGGATGCCGAGCATCCCGGCGGCGAAGCACGCGAAGTAGACCGAACCGGTGCCCTGGACGGCGTTGAGGACCGGCACGATCAGCCCGATGGCGAGCGAGGTCACCCACGCCGACTTGGTCTTCGGGTCGCGCCAGACGTAGCGCAGGGTGCGCTCCATGACCGTGCCCGTGCGCCCGCCGGGCAGCAGCCGGCCGAGCCCGCCCGAGGAGGCGCGGTCCCCGGCGCCGGCGTCCGGGTCCTGCAGGGTGGACCCGTCCGGCGCGGTCATCAGCCGGTTCAGGCTCCGCGCCCACAGGGCGACCAGCAGCGCCAACGCAGCCAGCGAGAGCAGCAGTTGACCACCCGCCACACCGTACGACCCCTCGCTCGCCGAGCGCACCGCGCCCACCGCGGAGGCCGGCGGCACCCAGGCCAGCACGTCCGCGACCGGGCGCAGCGGCCCGAGTCCAGCCGAACCCAGGTGCTGCGCGCCGAAGTTGACGAGCTGAGCCCCGACGGCGATCACCAGCCCGCTGAGTACGGCGAGATCGCGACCCTTCCTGCTGGTCAGCAGCCGTACGTTGGCGGCGGCGACGGCCCGTGCGAGCGCCACGCAGACCAGCAGCGCGACGGCGACGGCGATCACCGCGGCGACGTACCCGGCGGTCCCGTGCGCCACCGACAGCGCGCATCCGGCCAGGACCAGCAGCGTGAACAGCGGCCCGATCCCGACCAGTGAGGCGGCCAGCAGGGCCCGCACCAGGGGACCCGGCCGCAGCGGCAGCATCACCAGCCTGGTGGGGTCCAGGGTCTCGTCACCGCCGGGGAAGAACAGCGGCATCACGGCCCAGCCCAGGGCCAGCACGGCGGTGCCGGGCACGGCGACGGCCTCGGCGTGCGCGTGCCCGCGCAGCGCGAGCAGGCCCAGCAGTTGCAGCAGGGCGAACAGCAGCGCGACGACGGCCGAGGCGGCGAACGCGGCGCGCCGGCCCGCCGACTGCCGCAGCCCGTTGCGCAGCAGCGACAGCTTCAGCCGTACGACGACGGAGGTCGTGCTCATGGTGGTCGTCATCGGGCCGCCCCACCGCCCAGCCAGTCCAGATGGGACGCGGAGTCCCGGCCGCGCGCCCCCACCAGCTCCAGGAAGGCCGCCTGCAGCGTGGGGTGTTCCCCGCGCACCTCGGCCAGCGTTCCGGTGGCGCGGATGCGGCCCGCCGCCATGACGGCCACCCAGTCGCACAGCGACTCGACCAGCTCCATGACGTGGGAGGAGAACACGACGGTGGCGCCGGAGGCCGTGTACCGCTCGAGTACGCCCCGGATCGTCTGCGCGGACACCGGGTCGACGCCCTCGAACGGCTCGTCGAGGAAGACGACCTCGGGATTGTGGAGGAGAGCGGCCGCGAGGCCGATCTTCTTGCGCATGCCGGTCGAGTAGTCGACGACGAGCTTGTGCTGCGCCCCGGCGAGATCGAGCACGTCCAGCAGTTGCGCGGCCCGCTTGTCGGCCTCGGCGCCGGGCAGTCCCCGCAGCCGCCCCGAGTACCCGAGCAGTTCGCGCCCCGACAGCCGCTCGAACAGCCGCAGCCCCTCGGGCAGTACGCCGATCCGCGCCTTGACGGCCACCGGGTCGCGCCACACGTCGTGCCCGACGACCTCGACGGACCCCTGATCGGGTCGCAGCAGCCCGGTCACCATGGACAGGGTGGTGGTCTTCCCGGCGCCGTTCGGCCCGACCAGCCCGATGAACTTCCCGGCGGGCAGGTCGAGATCGATGCCCCCGACGGCCACCTGCTGCCCGAATCGCTTCCAGAGCCCCCGTACACACACCGCAGCTTCGGTCATGCACGAAGGCTACGGCGGCCGGTCCCCCCAGGTATGCGGGACCGTGCCCGCCGTGCGGATCGTCAGCGGTCCCGGCCGCACGCGTAGGCCAGCGGCGGGATCAGCTCCTCGGCGTCCGGCAGCCACCGGTTCGCGGGGGTCGGGCGGCAGGCCCACTGCACGGCACCCCGGGAGCCGAACCTGGTCGGGGGAGCGGCGACGTAGTTCCCCTCACCCAGGGCCACCAGATCCAGTGAGGCCGGCGACCAGCCCAGCTTCCGTACCAGGTCGGGGACCTTGGCGGTCGCCCCCGGCAGCACGAAGAACTGCATCCGCCGGTCCGGGGTCAGCGTCACCGGCCCGAGGGTCAGCTCCATCCGCTCCATCCGGGCCAGCGCCAGGAACCCGGCGCTCTCCGGGACGGACACCGCGTCGAAGGTGAGCCCCGTGGGCAGCAGGATCGACGCCGCCGGCTGCTTCTGCCACATCCGCCGGGCCCCGGTCGCGCTGCCGGTCGCCTGAGCCGCCCAGTCGGGGCGCGCGGGGTGCGCACCCGGCGCGGGGCAGGAGGCATCGCCGCACGAGCAGCGCTGCACCCCGTCGACGGGTTCCAGCCAGGTGCCCGGGAACACGTCCCAGTGCCGCTCCTCGGCGTAGCGTACGGCGGTCTCCAGCAGCGACTGCCCGCGCTGCTGCGGAATCTGGGCGGCTTTGGTGCCCGCGATCGTCTCTTCCACGCCCCACTCAACTCCCGCGCTCACCTCGGGTTACGGCCGGAGCGCGCGCGGGGGAGGAGCATCCTTTTCGCATTTGGGGCGCATGGGTGCACGGGTGGGGGCGCGCGGGAGGAACCGGGGCGGGATCTGGGTAGCCAGGGAGGGGGGTGGCATCTGCCGTTACCCCGGCAAACCGCACATGTCACGCATTGACGGTATGTCAGCTGGGCAGTGATCTTCTCGGCCGGAACCCTCCGGCCGGATCTTCACGCTCCAGGGGTTCGCAGGGGGTAGCGCATGGCCGCAAGGCCTCTCGTGGCGAGGCAGCCGAACGAACGGCTGCAGGCACTCATCCAGGAAGCGGGGTGTTCCAACGCAGGGCTGGCCCGACGGGTCAACATGTGCGGCGCCGAGCACGGTCTCGACCTGCGTTACGACAAGACGTCCGTGGCCCGCTGGCTGCGCGGCCAGCAGCCGCGGGGCCGGGCCCCGGCGATCATCGCCGAGGCGCTCGGGCGCAAGCTCGGCCGTACGGTCACGATCGACGAGATCGGCATGGCCAACGGCAAGAACCTCGCCTCGGGGGTGGGTCTCCAGTTCTCGCCGACGGTACTGGGGGCCATCGAGCAGGTCTGCGAGCTGTGGCGCAGCGACGTGGGCCGGCGGGACTTCCTGTCCGGCTCCTCCGTCGCCGCCTCCGCGCTGGTCGAGCCCAGCCGCGACTGGCTGATCTCGACGCCGGACGCCCAGGTGTCCCGGCAGGCGGGCCCGCGCGTGGGCCTGTCCGACGTGGCGGCCGTACGGTCCATGACCCAGGCGCTGACGGACCTCGACCACCAGTACGGCAGCGGGCATGTGCGCCCGGTGGTCGTGCACTACCTCAACAGCGTCGTCTCCGGGCTGCTCGCCGGGTCGTACCGGGAGGCGGTGGGGAGGGAGCTCTTCGCGACCGTGGCCCGCCTCACCGAGCTGGCCGGCTACATGGCGGTCGACACCGGCCAGCCCGGCCTCGCCCAGCGCTACTACATCCAGTCGCTGCGGCTGGCCCAGGCGGCCGGCGACCGCGGCTACGGCGGATACGTCCTCGCCGCCTCCATGAGCCACCTGGCCGCGCAGCTCGGCAACCCGCGCGAGATCTCCCAGCTCGCCCGCGCGGCACAGGAGGGGGCGCGCGGGCGGGTGACCCCGCGCGCGGAGGCGATGTTCCACGCGGCCGAGGCGCGCGGGCACGCCCTGCTCGGTGACGTGCGCGCGGCACAGGCGGCGGCGGGCCGGGCGGTCGGTTCGATGGAGCGGGCGGACGCGGCCTCCGGGGACGACCCGGCGTGGATCGCGCACTTCGACGAGGCCTATCTGGCCGACGAGCTGGCGCACTGCCACCGTGACCTCGGCCAGGCCGAGGCGGCGGCCCGGTACGCCGAGCAGTCGCTGGCCGGCCACCCCGAGACCCGGGCCAGGCGCCGCGCCATCGGCTATGTGCTGCTCGCCACGGCCCAGGTGCAGCAGCGCGAGATCGAGCAGGCCTGCGGCACCGGCCTGAAGGCGGTGGAACTGCTGGAGACGCTCCGCTCCAACCGGGGCGCCGAGTACCTGGAGGATCTGCAGCAGCGCCTGGAACCCTTCCGGGACGAGGCGGTGGTCAGGGAGTTCGGCGCCCGCCTCGACCTCCAGCCGGCCGCCTGAACGCACCGGCCCTCCCGTTTGGATCACGTCGGGCTCGCGGGCCCTGGCACCGCCGGACCCCGCTGCCTGATCCGACCTGATCCCAACGGGAGAACCTGGCCCCGCGGTCACGTGAACGCACGGCGAACGGCAGCAGGACGCACGATGGTTGCCATATACAGCGTGCCCCGGGGCGGTTTTGTTACCGCTGTCACAGGGAAGAAGATCGTGCCCTGAGCTGCGTGGCACCCGGCTCCGGGGACCCGGTAGCGTGAGCCGACGATTCCGAAGGTCCCCCAACGTAGGAGTCCCGGTGACGCAGAGTGGACAGGGCGAGGAGCCCTCGGCGCGGCCCGCGCACGAAGGCATCGTGCTGCCCTCCGACGGAGGCGAGCCCCTGCTGCCGGGCATGACGGGCCCCTCCGCCCCGGCCCCCGCGGCGCCCGCGGGCGGCCAGGCCTGGGGCGGCGCCTGGGGCCCCGACCGGCAGCAGCCGCAGCATCAGCAGGACCAGGGCTGGCCGCCGGCGGCCGCCCAGCAGTGGGGCACCCCGGAACAGCAGCAGCCCGCCGCCGGCGGCCCCGGCCCGCTGCCCCCCGAGGGCGCACCCGCCCCGTCGTACAACGACCAGGCGTACGGCCGGACCCCGGGCTACGGCCCGGACGGCGCGCAGCCCCAGTACGACGGCAACCGGCCCGCCTACGGAGAGAACCCGCAGTCCCCGTACGGCGAGAACCCGCAGTCCCCGTACGGCGCGGCCCCGCAGCCCGGCTACGGCACGCCCGACGCCTACCAGCAGTACCCGGCGCAGCCCGCCCCCTCGGCGCCCCTGCCGCCCGCCGCGCCGGACGCGTACCCGGCGCAGGGCGCCCCGCTGCCCCCGGCCGCCGACGGCGCGACCCAGTACATACCGCCGGTCCGGGCGGCGCACGCGGACGAGGGTGCCACCCAGTACATACCGCCCGTCCAGGGCTCTCCCGCCGACCAGGGCGCCACCCAGTACATCCCGCCGGTCACGCCGGGCGCGCTGCCGCCCGAGTCGGCCGGGGAGGAGACCCGGTACCTCGGGCGGGCCCAGCAGTCCCCCGCGCCGGCCGCCCACTCCGACGCGGACGCCACGCAGTACATCCCGCCCTACGCCGCCCAGGCGCACGGCGGGGAGCGGCAGCCGCCCGCCGAGTTCGACAACCTCTTCCGCAGTGGGCCGGGCGGTCCCGGCCCGGCCGGGACCACGCAGCAGATGCCGCGCGTCCAGCAGCCGAACGCCTACCCCGGCCCGGCGCAGCCCTCGTACGAGCCGCCCCTGGACGACGACCACGGGCGCCGGGGCCGCTCGCGAGTGCCCCTGATCGCCGCCGTCGGCGTCGGCATCGTGGTGCTCGGCGTGGGCGCCGGCGCGCTGCTCAGCAGCGGGGGAGGGGACAAGGGCACCGACGACAAGACCGTCGCCGCCTCCGCCCCGGCCACCCAGGGCTCGCCCTCGGCGGCCGAGTCCGCCGACCCGGCCGAGCAGCAGGCCATCGATCTGGACAAGCTGCTCGCCGACAGCGGCAGCAGCCGGGCCTCGGTGATCCAGGCGGTGGCGAACGTCAAGCGGTGCAACAACCTCGGCCAGGCCGCCACCGACCTGCGCAACGCCGCCAAGCAGCGCGGCGGCCTGGTCACCCGGCTGGGCCAGTTGTCGGTCGACAAGCTGCCGGCCAACGCCGAGCTGACCGCCGCCCTCACCAGGGCCTGGCAGGCCTCGGCCGCCGCCGACAACCACTACGCGGCCTGGGCCGACCAGGTCGGCGGCCGGAAGGGCTGCCACAAGGGCCAGGCCCGGGGCACCGGCCAGACCCAGGCCGGCAACCGGGAGAGCGGCACCGCGAGCGCCCAGAAGGTCAGGGCGGCGGCGCTGTGGAACACCATCGCGAAGAAGTACGGCCTGACCCAGCGCCAGCCGACCCAGCTGTGAGGGGGCCGGGGCGCCGGGCCGCGGGCCGGGTCAGACGAGGTCCGCTTCCTGGAGCGTGCTCGTCATGTCGGTGATCCCGTCGAATCCCGAGCCCGCGGTCTTCTTCGCCTCGACCAGCTTGCCGTCCTGGACCACCTGAAGGGTCACGTCGGCGTTGACCAGCCGGGGCAGGCCGAGACCGGCGAGCTTGCCCTCGTACGGCCAGCGCAGGGTCGGGGTGAGGCCGCCGGTGTACACCTTCAGGCCCTTGTCGAGGGTGTGCCGCACGCTGTCGGCGCTCACCTCGCCGTCACCGATCCGCTCCAGCACGGCCTTCAGCACGGTGTACGCGATCCAGGTGGTCTGCACCCCGGCGTCCGCGGGATCGATGCGGTTGTCGCCGAAGGCCTCCTTGTTGATCACCTTCTTCATCGGGTCCCACCGCGGGTCGGACGTCACCGGGTACCAGCCGGTGATGTACGCCCCCTCGTAGGGGCTCGACGCACCGCCCGTCGCGTTGATCACGCTCTGGTCGACGCTCCCCAGCACGGTCGCCGTGCGCACCGCCGGGAAGGCGTCGCGGGCCCGCCGGAAGGAGTCCATGAAGGTGCCGGTGCGGTCCCCGAGCGCCGGCACCACACAGCCCTTCCTCGTCACGTCCTTCGTCGCGGACCGCAGCGCCTGCTCGGCCTTGGAGTCGTACTCGGTGGCGTTCTCGGCGGCGAGCTGGTCGCCGGTCGCCGCGTGGCCGCCCTCCTTAAGACCCGAGTCGAGCAGGGTGGGCAGCTGGTCGCCGGCGATGCTGTCCGGGCGCACCAGGGCGACGGGGCCGCACGCCGCGGCCAGCGCCCTGCCGAGGCCGGCCAGCAGGGCGGGCTGGCCCCCGTTGACGGGGTACGACATCTGGCCGGTGAACTCGTCGTTGCTGATGCCGTAGCCGCCGATGTAGGGGATGCCGGCGCTCTCCAGCGGGGCGAGGTAGGAGTCGACGTACTGGCTGTAGGAGCCGACGACGGCGACCACGTCCTCGGCGGCCGCGCGCCGGGCGCACTTCGCCGCGCCCACGCTGTCGTTGTGGTCGTTGCAGGTCAGGATCTCGAGCTTGTGGCCGTTGACGCCGCCGTGGCTGTTGATCCACTTGCCGTAGGCGCGGGCCATCGCGGGCATGCCCGGCTTGTTGGTGGCGTCCGTGTTCTGCGGCGCCCACGTCATCACCTTGATCGGGTCATCCCCGGAGCCCCCCGTGGCACCGGGGATGACCCCGCATCCGGCGGTGAGCGACGCGACTGCGGCCAGTGCGCCCGCGGAGAGCAGGGCCGCTCTGACGGGCCGGGTGGAGGAGAGGGGGAAGGTGCTGCGGAAGCGTCGCCTGCCGGTCATGGACACACACGATTCCCTCACACCACTAACCCGAGAGTGACCCTCGGTCAATGAATGGTGACACCCCGGTGAATTCGGGGGGCCGGTGCGACTGGTCTGATGGGGAACGTACGATCGATGACCGTGCAAGGTTCGGAGAACTCTTCCCGTCGCGGCCGTCGCTCCTCCACCATGGGCGGCATGCCACTGAACGACATGCCGTGGTGGCGCTGGCGCAGCAATGTGCGCTCCGCGCTGCACATGCTCTCCGACCCGGGGTTCCAGCAGGACGTCTGGCTGGCCGGCGTCGACGGATACGGCGACGTCACCGACGCCGTGTACCGGCTGGTGGAGGACACCTGGCTGGACAACTGGTCGGCGGAGAAGTACGTCGGCACGATATTCCGCGACTCCCAGGAGGCGGCGCTGGTCGACACGGCCGTGCTCCGGGTGCTGCGGATCGTGCACCAGGTCGGCCCGGACGCGCCGGTCTCCGCCTACCTCGACCACCACGCGTGGCCGGAGGCGGTGCGGGCGGCACGGGACGCGCACCTGCGTCTCGCGGCCAGTGACGGCGACGACCCGGACACGGCCCCGCGCAGCCTTGAGGTCCTGCGGATCATGACGAGGACCGCGTAGGCGGCGGCGGGTCCTCCGCGGGGCCGCTTCCGGTGCCGCGGGCCGCTCCCGCCCCGTCCCGCCCTGCGGGACGACCGCCCGCGGCGGATGGCCGGTGTGGGAACCTGTGGTGCATGAACGAGCAGCCCGCCCGCGCCGCCGACCCGGCCGACCAGTACGTCCTCACCCTCTCCTGCCCGGACAAGCAGGGCATCGTGCACGCCGTGTCGAGCTACCTGTTCATGACCGGCTGCAACATCGAGGACAGCCAGCAGTTCGGCGACCACGACACGGGCCTGTTCTTCATGCGCGTCCACTTCTCGGCCGAGGCTCCGGTGACCGTGGAGAAGCTGCGGGCGAGCTTCGCGGCGATCGGCGACTCCTTCCACATGGACTGGCAGATCAACCGGGCCGACGAGAAGATGCGCATCGTGCTGATGGTCAGCAAGTTCGGGCACTGCCTGAACGACCTGCTGTTCCGGGCGCGGATCGGGGCGCTGCCGGTGGAGATCGCGGCCGTGGTCTCCAACCACACCGACTTCGAGGAGCTGGTGGGCTCCTACAACGTCCCCTTCCACCACATCCCGGTGACGAAGGAGACCAAGGCCGAGGGCGAGGCGCGGCTGCTGGAGATCGTGCGCGAGGAGCACGTCGAACTGGTCGTCCTCGCCCGCTACATGCAGGTCCTCTCCGACGACCTGTGCAAGCAGCTCAGCGGCCGGATCATCAACATCCACCACTCGTTCCTGCCGAGCTTCAAGGGCGCGAAGCCGTACCACCAGGCGCACGCGCGGGGCGTCAAGGTGATCGGCGCCACCGCTCACTACGTCACCGCCGACCTCGACGAGGGCCCGATCATCGAGCAGGAGGTCGAGCGGGTGGGCCACGGCGTCACCCCGGAGGGCCTGGTCGCCGTCGGCCGCGACGTGGAGTGCCAGGCGCTGGCGCGCGCGGTGAAGTGGCACGCGGAGCGCCGGATCCTGCTCAACGGACGCCGGACGGTGGTGTTCGCCTAGGGCCGGGCCGTACGCTCACAGCCGGCTCAGCCCCGCCGCGGCGAACAGGACGTCCCGGATCGCCTCGCGGTCGCCCACCTGCCCCGCCGCGGCCTCCTCCGGGGGCACATGGCCCGCGGCCAGGCGGCAGAACTCCACGCCGTCCAGGGCGACATGGGCCACCTCGAAGTCGGCGGAGCCCACCGCGCCGGGCGAGTCCAGCGGGATCAGCCACTCCCCGCCGGCCGCGCCCTCGATCTCCAGCCGGAGGCTGCGACCCGGCTCCCCGGCCGTGACCAGACGCGGCGGCCGGCCCGTCGCGGACAGCCCTGCCCGCCGCCGCTCGGCCAGCGCCACCGGCAGCATCCGGGCCGCCAGGTCGATCATCCGGTGCAGATGCCGCGGCGCGGGCGGTTCGTAGGGGTAGTCCACCGCCTCCGCGATGTCCTCCGCGTGCACCCAGCACTCGAAGGCCCGGTCCAGCATCGCGTCGTGCAACGGCAGCCCGAAGTCGCCGTACGGCACCGTGAGTCCGCCGGCGCCGCCGCCCGTGAAGGACACCGTCCGCACCAGCCGGTGGCTCTGCTCCCGCCAGGGCGCCCGCACGGACCGCGTCGGCGGGAAGTGCGACGTCCGCCAGAACGCGTCGGTGCGCGCGGCCGGTCCCGCCGCGGCCGGTCCCGCCGCGGCCTGTTCGCCGCCGACGGCCTCCGTGAGCGGATCGTCCAGACCGAGCGCCACCGCGACCAGCCCGTCCACCGACAGCAGATGGGCGATCACCCCGGCCACGGTGGTACGGCGGCTCGTCGCCTCGTCGGCCTCGAACCACCGCAACCGCACCGGCGCGTGCCACTCGGCGTCCCCGAAGTCCTGCAGCAGCGCGTCCAGCCGCGCGGTCTCGGCGTCGTACGGGGCCGCCCACCGGGGCACCGGGATGCGTGGCGGACGGCGGTCCAGGCAGCTCTCCAGGACGCGGGTGCGCAGGGCCGGGTCCAGGTCGAGGCTCTCCGGCTGGTGCAGCAGACCGACCGCCTCGCGCAGCCGCCGCGCCTCGTCCGCGCAGGCCCCGCAGTCGCCGAGGTGCTCCTCCACGGCCGCCGTCTCCGCCGCCGAGCAGGCCGCCAGGGCCCAGGCGCCGAGGAGCGACTTCAGGACGTCGTGCGACAGGTCGAGCGGCACGGGCGCGGGTTCCCCAGGATCGGCGAGGTCGGGCAGAGGCAGCCCGCTGTCCTCGACGGAGGCGCGGGGCGGCGGAATACGGGGCTCGCGGTCGCCGTGGGGCCCGTCGTGCGCCGCGAAGCCCTCGGGGCCGTTCACACCGCACCTCCGTATCCCCGCGGGGTGCCGGCGTCGTGGGCGGTGGACAGCAGCTGGAGGCCGAGGCGGAGCCGGCGGCGGGCCTCGTCCTCGGTGACGCCGAGGTCGACGGCGGCCTGCCGGTAGTCGCGCCGCTGGACGTAGGCCAGTTCGAGCGCGGCGCGCAGCGGGGCGGGCATGGAGTGGACGATGTAGTCGGCGCGGGCGGCGACCGAGGCGCGGCGCACCTTGCTCTCCAGGCTCTCCAGCTCCTCCACGGAGCCGCTCCCGCCCGGGGTGAGCGCGGCGGACTCGGTGGCGCGCAGCCGCTGCACGGCCAGCCGGTGGGTCACCTGGGCCACCCAGGAGCGCAGCGGGCCCTGCTTGGGGTCGTAGGAGTCGGGGTGTTCCCAGACGTGGGCGAAGACCTCGCGGGTGACCCCGTCGGCGGCCCGCTCGTCGCCGAGGACCCGGTGGGCGAGGCTGTGCACGAGGGAGGCGAAGCGGTCGTACAGCTCGCCGAGGGCCGCGGCCTCGCCGCGTGCGAGCCGCTGCTGCATCTTGTGGTCCCAGCGGGGCGGTACGTCCTTCTGCGCCATGTCGCCCCTCCCCTCGCTCTCGTCCGACAGGTCCAGCGTGTCTGCACCGTCATCTCGAATGTAGTCGGCACGTCCGACAACGCACGCCCCTTTGTGTCAATGTGCGCCCCCCGAGACGTCGCAGGTGATAGTGCCCCCTTCACACATTCTTCACTCAGTCGGCGTCCAAGTACGATCGAACAGGATCGATAGTGACTGAAACCAGCCCCTTGTCGACCGTGCACGGTTTGCGACCCGAAGTTTCAGGGAACGGCCGCTGGGCAGCCGCGCGGATAGAAACGTAGGAACTGCTTCCGTTTCCGGGCGGTTCCGCGAACCGGCGAGCGGAGGGGCGTGGCCGTGACATTCAAGGTGACCGGCGTCGAACAGGACGGGTGGGCCGTGCTCCAGGTCGGCGGTGAACTGGACCTGATGACCTCGCCGGTACTGCGCCAGCGGGTGCACGACGTGGTCGCCGAGGGCCACCACAGCCTGGTCCTGGACCTCTCGGAGGTCTTCTTCTGCGACTCCAGCGGCGTCGGCGTGCTCATCGCCGCCCGCCGGCTGATCCGCTCCTGCCAGGGCCGGCTGCGGCTGATCCTGCCGGACCGGGGCGCGGAGGACGGCTCGCACGTCAACCGGGTCCTCGGCGCGCTCGGCGTCCGCCGCCTCTTCGACGTCCGCCCCGACGTCGAGTCCGCCGTCACCGACGAGGCCGACCCGCTGTCCGCCTGAGCCCGCCGACAGGCCGGACCTGTCGGCCTGAGCACATCACGCGGCCGCCGCCACAGGGTTGTCGCGAAATTCCCCCGGTCTTGGCACAACGGCCGTTTTCCCGTCACCTGTCCGCCGCCCGCGACGTACGCTCCCAGCCGGATCAACCTCCACGTCGACATAAGGCGGCCCGAACAGACATGGTCAGCACCGAGTACGAGCGCAGGATCGCCGCCCGGTTCGCCGGCTTCGACCAGGACGGCAACGGCTACATCGACCGCGAGGACTTCAGCGCGGCGGCCAAGGCCCTGCTCGCCGAGTTCGCCGTACCCGCCCGCTCCGACCGGGGGCAGGCGCTCTACGCCGGAGCGGAGGCGTTCTGGCAGGGCATGGCGGGCATCGCCGACCGGGACGGCGACCAGCGCATCACGCGCGAGGAGTTCGTCACCGGCGCGGTCAAGCGCCTGCGTGACAACCCCGACCGCTTCGCCGAGATCGCCCGCCCCTTCCTGCACGCGGCCCTGGCCGTCGCGGACCCGGACGCGGACGGCCGCGCCACCGTCCGCGACACCGTCCGCGTGCTGCGCGTCCTGCGCGTCCCGGAGGACCTCGCCCTGGCGGCCGCCAACGCCCTCGACGCCGACGGCGACGGCAGGGTCGGCGAGTCGGAGATCGTCCCGGCCTTCGCGCGGTACTTCACCGTTCCCGAGTAGGGGTTGCCGTGCAACACGCCAGGGCGTGCATCCAGTTCGGGCGACCCTTGGCCCACGATGTCGCGGATCGTGGCGTACCGACATCACAGAGCGTTGATATCGGCTTGTGTCCTTGACGTGACTCGTCACGTCCCGGAGTCAGGCGTCCCCTCGGGTACCTTGTGTGGGATGCGAGTGGCCGCGAGCACGAGCCGAGCCGTTGGCGCGCCCGGGTCGTCCCCGGACCGCGCGGTGTGCGCCGCTGCTCGCGGGGCGGTACGGACCCAAGTCCCCGTCCGTTTCCCCGCCTGTTCGACTCCCCGGCAAGCGCGTCGCACAGTATGCCGTACGCGTACTCCTTCGCGCTGGAATATGCCCGAAGCGCTTGTTGGGGTGACTGTACGTCAACCATGCTGTCTCGTAAGGGAATCACGTTCCGTGACCCTTGCTCTGGCCGTTGTCCTGGCCATGCAGAAAATGGCTACGATCGTGGCCCTCGTCGTGGTGCGCGTCGCGGTTTGTGTCGCGGCGTTCGTGTGGCGCGGGGCCATGTGTCCGCCGGTTCGGATGGTGTGAGCGGTGCAGGTGCTTCAAGTGCAGCTGGAGATCCGGCCCGATCCCGCGGAGGTGGGGCGGGCCAGGAGATGGGCCCGTTCGCGGCTCTCCGGGCTCGGTATAGGGGCCGACGAGCCGTTGGCCGAGACGCTGGTCCTGCTGGTCTCCGAGTTGGTGACCAACGCCGTGGTGCACACCGGCCGGCCGGCCGTGCTGCGGCTCTCCCTGCCGGGCAGGGCGCCGGGAACGGCAGCCGACACGGCGGCGGGCACGGGAGCCGACACGGCGGCGGGCACGGGAGCCGACACGGCGGCGGACGCCGCCGGCCCGGCAGGCGCCACGGGTCCGGTCGCCTCGGCCACCGTACGGCTCGAGGTGACCGACACCAGCTCCCGCGCGCCCGTCCCGCGCTGCGCCGGCGGTGACGCCACCGGCGGCCGGGGCCTGGCGCTCGTCGACTGCCTGGCCGACCGCTGGGGCTGGCACTCCGAGGGCTCCGGCAAGAGCATCTGGTGCGAACTGGACCGCTGCTCAAAGTCCCGGGAGGGCGCGGCACTGGCGTACGGGGGCGGTCTGTCCGCGTACGAGGATTTCGCCTTCGAGGCGGTGTAGGCGTCCGGCGCCTCGGTGCGCCCCGGATGCATCCGTGCGCGGTCACCGCGAACCCGGCATAAACGGCCAATCGTCCCGACCGTGTTGACGGCACGTCACCGAGTGAACACGCTGGTGGACGACGATTCGCCGTGAGGGGACGGCGAGGGCCCGGGAGACGGCGGGGTCCTCGCCGAGCGCGGGTCGCACCGGACGGCGGCGCGAGGCCGAAGGCGGGGGCGCGCCGCCGGCCGGAGAGGGGCCGCCGGTCCCGGCTCACGGCACGGCGCGGGAACCGCCCGCGCCGCCATCCTTGTCCACAGGCTGTGGACAACTCATCGCACCGACCCGGTGCGGAAGGTCCGCCGGTACGCGGTCGGCGTCACCCCGAGCGCCTGCTGCAGGTGCTGGCGCATCGACTGGGCCGTGCCGAAGCCGGCGTCCCGGGCGACCTGGTCGACCGACAGCTCGCTGGACTCCAGCAGATGCCGTGCGCGTTCCACGCGCTGCCGGGTGAGCCACTGGCCCGGGCTGACGCCCACCTCCTCGCGGAACCGGCGGGTGAAGGTGCGCACCGACATGGACTCCTGCGCGGCCATGTCGCGGAGCTGGATCGGCTCGTGCAGCCGGCCGAGCGCCCAGGCACGGGCCGCGGTGGTCGTGGCGAGCTGCGGATCGGGCACGGGGCGCTCGATGTACTGGGCCTGGCCGCCGTCGCGGTGCGGCGGTACGACCGTGCGGCGGGCCACCTCGTTGGCGACGGCCGTGCCGTGGTCGCGGCGCACCATGTGCAGGCACAGGTCGATCCCGGCGGCCACCCCGGCCGAGGTCAGCACGTCGCCGTCGTCGATGAACAGCACGTCCGCGTCGACGTCGATCTTCGGGAACAGCCGCTGGAACCGCTCGGCGTCGGCCCAGTGCGTGGTCGCCGGCCGGCCGTCGAGGAGTCCGGCGGCGGCGAGGACGTACACGCCGGTGCAGATGGAGGCGAGGCGGGTGCCGGGACGGATGCGGGCGAGCGCGGCGGCCAGCTCGTCGGTCAGCCTGCCTTCGTCGTAGAGCGGACCGAGTTCGTACGACGCCGGGACGATCACCGTGTCGGCCGTCTCCAGCGCCTCGGGGCCGTGCACGACGTGCACCGCGAAGTCGGCGTCCGTGTCGACCGGGCCGGGCGGCCGGACCGAGCACGTCACCACCTCGTACAGGGGCCGGCCCGCGGCGTCCCTGGGGCGGCCGAAGATCCGGTGCGGGATGCCGAGCTCAAAGGGGAGCAGGCCGTCCAGGGCCAGGACGACGATGCGGTGCGGGCGGAACTCCTCGCCAACGGTCATGGCCCGATCCTAGCGAACACTGTCCTCCGGGCCACTCGTTGTGCGGGACCGGTTCGAGGACGCTCTATGACGTGACTCAGACAACCGAAGCCGCCGCTCCACACCAGGCCCCGCCCGCCCGGCGCCGCCGGGTGCACCGCGCCTGGTACGTCGCCGCCGTCACGTTCGTCACGATCATCGGCGCGGCGGCCTTCCGTTCCCTGCCCGGTCTCCTCATCGACCCGCTGCACCAGGAGTTCGGCTGGTCGCGCGGCACGATCGGCGCGGCCGTCTCGGTCAACCTGGCGCTCTACGGGCTCACCGCGCCCTTCGCCGCCGCGCTGATGGACCGCTTCGGCATCCGCCGGGTGGTGGCCGTCGCGCTCACCGTGATCGCGATCGGCGCCGGCCTGACCGTCTGGATGACGGCGCCCTGGCAGCTCATGCTGTGCTGGGGCCTGCTGGTCGGCCTCGGCAGCGGATCGATGGCGCTGGCGTTCGCCGCCACCGTCACCAACCGCTGGTTCACCGAGCGGCGCGGCCTGGTCAGCGGCATCCTCACCGCGGCCTCCGCGTCCGGCCAGCTCATCTTCCTGCCGGTGCTGTCCTGGACGGTGGAGAACCACGGCTGGCACCCGGCGGCCGTCACCGTGGCACTGGCCGCCCTCGCCGTGGTCCCGTTCGTGTGGATCCTGCTGCGCGACCACCCGGCCGACGTGGGCCTGAAGCCGTACGGCGCCGAGGAGTTCGTACCGAAGCCGCCCCCGGTCACCGGCGCCGCCCGCCGCACGCTCGGCGTCCTCGCCTCCGCCGCCCGCACGGGCCCGTTCTGGCTGCTGGCCGGCACCTTCGCGATCTGCGGCGCCTCCACCAACGGCCTGATCCAGACGCACTTCGTGCCCGCCGCGCACGACCACGGCATGCCGGTCACGGCGGCGGCCTCGCTGCTGGCGGTCATCGGCGTGTTCGACGTCGTCGGCACGATCGCCTCCGGCTGGTTCACCGACCGCTTCGAACCGCGCCGGCTGCTCGCCGTCTACTACGCCCTGCGCGGTGTCTCGCTGCTGTTCCTGCCGATGCTGCTGGGCCCGTCGGTGCACCCCCCGATGGTCTTCTTCATCGTCTTCTACGGCCTCGACTGGGTGGCCACCGTCCCGCCCACCCTGGCCCTGTGCCGGGAGCAGTACGGCGAGGACAGCGCCATCGTCTTCGGCTGGGTGCTCGCCTCCCACCAGGTCGGCGCGGCCCTGGTCGCCTTCCTCGGCGGAGTCGCCCGTGACGTCTTCGGCTCCTACAACATGGTCTGGTACGCCTCCGGCACCCTGTGCGCGGTGGCGGCCCTGATGGCCCTGGTCATCCGCCGCCACCCGGCGATCCCGGTACCTGCCCTCGCCCAGCCGGTCTAGGGAGATCGTCGAGGGCAAGGGCGGTGGTGAGGGCCGCACGGGGGCTTCGTAGGCTGCGCCCATGGGGTGGGGAGAGACACCGGGAAGACCCGGCGGGAACGTGTACTGGTCGGCCGCCGACCTGGGCGCGGCGGCCGCGATGGGCGGGGCGCAGCTTCCGGCGGCGGGGCTGCTGTGGTGGATCGTCGTCAGCACGGCCCACGACGACTACGGAGCGGGCTCCGTCGACGCCCTCGGGGCACTCTGCGTGCTCCTCTTCGCGCCGCTGCTGCTGCCGCTGCTCGGCATGGCGCTGACCTTCGTCCTCACCCTGCCCGCGGTGGTCCTCGCCCGCCTGGCCGGCCGTCGCCCCGGCGGCCCGTCCTGGCTCTGGCACCTGGTGACGCCGCCCGCCCCGGCCCTCTTCTGGGGCGGTGTGACGGTACCGCTGTGGTCCCTCACCACGTCCGTCCCGGTCCTGACGGCCCTGGGCGTCCTGCCCACCCTCTGGGTCGGGTGCGCGCGCAGGCGCGCCTGGCGGCAGTGGGGCGTGTGGTGGCGCGCGGCGGTCGGGTCGGCGGTCCTCTTCTTCGTGGCTCTGGGCGGCGGGTTCCTCGCCACCGAGACGGGCGTCATCGAGCAGTACGAGCCCCCGGAGTTGACCACCGCCCGGCTCGCCGGGGTCTGGCACGGCGACGGCGGGGCGGAGCTGCGGCTGAGCCCCGACGGGCGGGCGACCGCGGTGCGGCTGCCGGCCGAGCCCCCGGACTACGACTGGCTCGCCCACGAGTACGTCAAGTGCGCGGGCGGCGGCACCTGGAAGCCGCACCACCGGGACGACCTGGGCCGGAACGGCATCCTGCTGAGGCTCGACGGCGACTGCGGTGAGGACACCGAGTGGTCCTTCGGCGGCACCGAGGAGGACCCGGAGCTGTACGTCCTGTTCGGCGATCCGGACGCGGGCCGGCTGTGGATCCTGAAGCGGACCGGGTGACCTGAGTCGACGTCAGAGGAGCCCGAGCGGTGAGGTCACCGCCGGGCGCCCGCCGCGAGCGTCCTGGCCACCGCCCTGGCGACCCGCTCCGCGTCGATCGCCAGCTCACGGAACATGCCGCTGATCGGATTGGTGAACCCGGTGAAGTACAGGCCGGGGGCCCCGTCCGGCGTGCGGGGCCCGTGCACCACGGGTCTGCCGCGTCCGTCCAGTACGCCCAGGTGCCCGACCAGCCCGTCCAGCGCCCGTTCGTACCCGGTGGCCGCGATCACGGTGTCCGGCGTGAGACGGCCGCCGTCGGCGAGGACCACCTTCCCGTCCTCGAACCCCTCGACGGCGGCGACGATCTCCACCTTGCCGTCGCGCACCGCGTCGACGATCCCGACGTCCTGCACGGGGATGGCCCCCTCGCGCACCCTGCTGTACAGCCCGCTGTCCGGGCGCGGCAGCCCGTGGGCGGAGAGATCCGGGGTGATGAACCTGCCCAGGGCCCGCGCGAGCCGGTCCACGAGCGGCACCGGCAGCCGCCGGACCAGCACGCCCGTGTACTGGGCGGCCCATCCGGCCGTCGAGCGGCGCACGATGTGCGGGGCGGTGCGCACGGCCAGGCGCACCCGCGCGGCGCCGCCCTCCACCAGGTCGACGGCGATCTCGGCACCGGTGTTGCCGATGCCCACGACCAGCACGTCCCGGTCCGCGTACGGCCGCGCGTCGCGGTACTGCCCGGCGTGCAGGAACTCCCCGCCGTAGCCGTCCAGGCCCGGCCAGTCGGGCACCCGCGGGGTGTGGTTGTGGCCGGTGGCGACGACCACCGCGCTGCCGGTCAGCTCCCGCCCGCCGGAGGCGTGCAGCACCCAGCCGTCGCCGTCCCCGGCGCGCTCGACGCGGAACACCTCCACGCCGGTGACGATCTCCAGCTCATGGTGCTCGGCGTACTTCTCCAGGTACCGGACCACGTTGTCCCGGGACACCCAGCGCCCGAACCTGCGGGGCATCGCCAGGCCCGGCAGGGCCGACAGGCGCCGGGTGGTGTGCAGGTGCAAGCGGTCGTAGTGCCGCCGCCAGGAGGATCCCACCCGGTCCGACTTCTCCAGCACCACGGCCCGCACCCCCCGCGCCCGCAGCGCGTACGCGGCGGCCAGTCCGCCGGGGCCGGCGCCTATGACGTAGACGGGACGGTCGGCGGGGGGCGCGGAGAGGCGCGCGGAGGAGGGACGGGAGTCGGCCATGAGCGCGAGCGTAATCACACACCCGGTTGATGGGTCTCGGTCAAGACCGGAATTGGTTGCGGATTGATCACGTGTGTAGGGAAAGTGGGTGGGATCGGTGGCCGAGAGGCGCCCCGACGGTCCGGCCCGCTGCTCAGCCCTTCGTCTTCCTCCGGTACCCGGAGATCCTGGCGACCCGTTCGACGAACTCGCCCCCGGTGATTCACGGCGTGGCCACGGCCCGGGCTTCCGTCGCGGGTCGCGGCCCGCAACGGGAAAACCGCTGTTCCCGCCGGACGGCCGAGCCGGAACATGGGCGCATGCGCCCTGACGACTGGCACCTGACCGACGACCCGGACGAGTTCATGGCCCGCGCGGGCGGCTTCCTGCGCTCCCGTCCGGCCCTGCACACGGTCCCGCTGACGGTGCTGGACGCACTGCGCAGCCGGGGGCGGAACCTGTACAGCGACGAGACCCCGCTGTTCGGCCTGCTGCGGGACGAAGCCGACGGCATCCGCGCCACGTTCCTCCACACGCCCCCCTTCCCGCTCCACCTCACCCCGCTCGGCCCGGAGGGCACCGAGGCGCTGGCGACCCGACTGGCCGACGTCGGCCACCTCACCGGTGTCTCCGGCGAACGTGACACGGCGGCGGCCTTCGCCGCGTCCTGGCAGCGGCGAACCGGCACGACAACCCGGCTCGCGCAGCGCCAACGGCTCTACGAACTTGTCGAGTTGAGCACTCCGCAGCCTCCCCCCGAAGGCCGGGCCCGGGTGGCCGGCCCGGCGGACCGGGACCTGCTGAGGCGCTGGTACGACGAGTTCAAGGACGCGGTCGGGCAGAGCGCCGGTCAGGGAGCGGGCCCCTGGGCCGACGCCCGCATCGCCCACGGCGGCCTCACCCTCTGGGAGACCCCCGACGGCACGCCCGTCTCCATGGCCGGTGCGACCCCGGAGACGGCGGGCCAGGTCCGGGTGGCCCCGGTGTACACACCGGCACACCTGCGCGGCCACGGCTACGCGGGCGCGGTGACGGCGGAGGTGAGCCGCACCGCCGTGACGGCCGGGGTGGCCCACGTACTCCTCTTCACCGACCTCGCCAACCCCACCAGCAACGGCCTCTACCAGCGGATCGGATACCGGGGGGTGGCGGACTTCGCGGTGTGGGGGTTCGGGGGCCGAATCCGCCACGGGGCGGGGTGAGTCACGGCCACAGGAGGTTCTTGCTCCAGCCGAATTCCGTGCGCCGGTATTCGAGGCGCACGTGGCGGCGGTCGGGGTCGCCCTGGAAGAACTCCACCGTCTCCGGGCGCAGTCGGTACAGGGTCCAGGTGGGGGAGGGCTCGGACGGGTTCTCCCGGGCCCGTTCCCAGGCCGCTTCCGACACCTGCCGCAGCTCCTCCAGTGAGGACAGTTCCTCGCTCTGCCGGCCGGTCAGGGCTGCCGCCAGCGCGCCTGTCGAGCGTGCGTGCAGGTCGGCCAGGCTCTCGTGCGACGGGGCCGACGCCACCGTGCCGCGCACCCGCACCTGGCGGCCCAGCGCCGGCCAGTAGAAGGCCAGGGCCGCGTAGGGGCGGGCGGTCAGGGCGCGGCCCTTACGGCTCGTCGAGTGGCTCGCGAAGGACCAGCCGTCCGCGTCGGCGCCGTGCATCATGACGATCCGTACGTCAGGCCTGCCCTCCTCGTCCGTCGTCGCCAGCGACATCGTGTGCGGCTCCGGCTGGCCGGCCTCCACCGTCTCCGCGAACCAGCTCGTGAACAGGGGCAGTGGCGTCGGGGGAGCCGTGTCCGGGTCGAAGGGGCGCAGCTCGGTGGCCCCGGGGGCCCAGACCCGCAGGGACCGCAGCATGTCGTGGAGATCCTTTTGTGCCATGGGGTGAGTATGGCCCGGGCGGCGGCCCGTACCCCCCGGACGCTCCCCGGCCCCGGCCCGGCGTCACCGGGGCCACCGGGGCGCGCTCGCCGAGGAGCCGCCGGCCCTCAGAGCGTCGCCAGCCGCTCCACCAGCAGCAGCGCGCCGATGCCGAGCATCGCCGCGCCCGAGGTACGGGTGACCGCGCGGGCCGCCGCCGGGCGGGCGTCCAGGAGGACGCGGGCGAGCGCGCCGACGGCGAGATAGACGGCCGCGCAGCACGCCATGTGGAGCAGGCCCAGCGTCGCCGTCTGCGCGGGTACGGGCAGCCGGTCGCCGGTGAGGGTGAGGAACTGGGGGAGTACGGACAGGTAGAGCAGCAGGCCCTTGGGGTTGAGGCCGCTGATCGTGGCACCCCGCAGGAAGAGCCTTCCGTCGGCCGGCGGGCCGGCGTCCGCGTCCGGTACGGCCGGGCGGCGCAGCACGCCCCAGCCCAGCCAGAGCAGATAGGCCGCGCCCACCACGGTCAGGGCCGTCAGCAACCGGGGTGAGCCCGCCACCAGGACCGCGAGGCCCGCCGTCGCCAGGACCGTGTGCAGGGCGTACCCGCAGACCAGACCCGCCACCGCGCGCGGTACCCGGCCGCCGCGCAGGGCGGTCGCGATCACGTACGCCCAGTCGGCGCCCGGCACGCACACCAGCAGCAGGTCGACGGCGAGGAAGGAGAAGAGCAGTCCCGGTTCCATACCGGCGACATTAGGCGTGAATGGCCCGAAAGTGTTCCTGTTGTTTGCCCTGTATCGGGGGTTGGGAGGGAGAATCTTGCTCATGGACGACGTGGACCGGAAAATCCTTGCCGAGCTTCAGCAGGACGGGCGGCTGACCGTGACCGAGCTGGCCGCCCGGGTGCGCCTGAGCGTCTCGCCCTGCCACCGGCGGCTGCGCGAGCTGGAGCGCTCCGGCGCCATCCAGGGCTACCGGGCGGTGGTGGACGCGGGCGCGCTCGGGCTGAACTTCGAGGCGCTGGTCTTCGTCTCCATGCGGCAGGAGGACCGCGACACCGTCGCCGAGTTCGAGCGGGCGGTCGGCGAGCTGGAACATGTCCTGGACGCCCAGCGGCTGTTCGGCGAGCCCGACTACCTGCTCCGGGTGGCCACCGCCGACCTCGCCGCCTTCCAGCGGCTGTACGACGAGCGCCTGGCGACCCTGCCCGGGGTGCAGCGGCTCACCTCGACGCTGGTGATGAAGCACGTGGTGCGGGACCGGCCGCTGCCCGCGACGCGGGGTTAGAGCGGGGGCCCAACAGGCTTACGGACAGAAGCTGTTCGTTCTGTTGGGCGGCGATGCTCCTGTGGTACACCGGAAACCGGAGACGATCGCGGGAACCGGTGAACGGGGTGCGGAGATGACGGGGGTCTACATTCCGGTGGCGGTGGGTGACGTCGAGTTCCTGGTGGAGGCCACCCCGGTGCGGCTGCCCGGGGACGAGCCGACGGCCGGGGGACTGGGCAACCTCTCGGAGCGCGTCCGGGATGCCTTCGGGCAGGCGCAGTCGGCCATCGTGGAGATCGCGGCGTCCACGGCGACCGCCCTGGGACAGGCCGGCCAGGCGGTCCGGCCAGACACCATGGAGGTGGAGTTCGGGATCAAGTTCTCCGCCAAGGGCGACATCATCGTGGCCGGGGCGAGCGGGGAGATGACGCTCAAGGTGAAGCTCACGTACGACCGCAGGGGAGTACAGCCGGCCGGCGACGACGACAGTAGTGACGGCGAGGCCGACGACGAGGCGTCGTGATGCCCGCTCCGTCCGGTGTCCCCGGCTACCTGGCGAGCGTGCTGCACGGCTCCGGCGACACCCCGGTCGGCACCTGCTTCCAGCTCACCCCCGGTGTCCTCGCCACCGCCTGGCACGTCCTCGGCGACCAGGGCCTCGGCACCCCGGGTGACGAGGTGCGCTTCGCCCCGCTGACGGGCGGCCCGGCCGCCGTGGCCGTCGTCGAGCGGGTGGACCCGCCGAACGACCTGGCCGTCCTGCGCACCTCCAGCCCGCTGCCCTCCTCGGTGACCGCGGTGGCGTCCACCGGGCAGCTGACGCAGGGCACGGACGTGATCGTCGCCGGCTACGCCGCCAGGGCCGAGCACGAGGGCGCGCACGCGTACCGGTATCTGACGGTGGGCGGGCAGTGGGGCGGCCCGGCCGAGCGGTGGGACGACGGAGTCCGGATGGGCCGGCTCAGCACCAAGGACCTGCTGCTCGGGATGAGCGGCGCCCCGGTGCGGCGCCGCTCGGACGACGCGGTCGTAGGCGTGGTCACGGCCCGCTACAACAGCCCCGACGGCTGGCTGCGCGACTCGGTGTGGACGGGCCGGACGGAAGACCTCGCCGCGCTCGCACCCCGGGCGCTGTCCTGGTTCTCGCCGCACCTGCGCACCCACGGGCAGCTCCGCCACGCCTTGGCCGAGCAGGGGCGGTCCCTGACCGAGGTGGACTTCGTCAGCCCCGGCACCGGCAGCAGGTCCGCTCCGTCCAGCCTGCTCGACGTGCTCGAGGCGGGGTACGAGCGCGGCGGCTACGCGGAGCCGCGACGCGGGGTGCTGCTGGAGGGCGTGGCCGGCGCCGGCAAGACCCGCACCTGCTTCGAGGTGGCGGAGCGGGCCGAACAGCAGGAGCACTGGCTGGTCCTGCACGCGGTGCCCGGGGCCGCCGTGACCGCCGACGGCCTGGTGCAGGCGGTCCTGGAGCATGCCCGGCTCGCGGACGCGGTCCGGGTGCTGCTCGTCATGGACTACCTGGACGGCTACTCCCGGCTTCGGTTCTCGGACCTGGCCCAGGACCTGCAGGACCGCGACCCGGAGGGACGGGTGGCCTGCCTGGCCTCGGCCCGGCCCGGTGCGCTGGAGGGCCGGGAAGCGCAGGCGGTCTTCACCCGGGTGCCGCTGGAGGACGGCGAGAAGTACCGCAGGGAGGTGGCCGCCGCGATCTTCCAGAAGGTCGCCCCCGTGGCGTGGGAAAAGTGGGGCGAGGACCGACTGGTGGCCGCCTGCAGCGACCGGCCCGTCCTGGCCCTGCTGATCGCGCGGGCCCTGGAGGGGCCGTTGGGGGCCGGAAAGGAGGCCCCCGACCTGTCCGGTCTACGCCGCGGAGAGCTGTTCGACTGGCTCCGGCGGCGGCTCGAAAGGGACTTCGTCGACGTCCCGGCCGGTGCGGACCGGGGAGCCGCGCTGTCCCGGCCGCACACCTGGCTGCTGGCATCCGCCGTGTCCCTGCTGGCCTGCCCACGGGATCGCCCGTCGGTGGAGTCGGCCGTGGACGGGGCGGTCGACCGCCGCGCCGACGACTTCGCCTACCGCGGCTTCGACGTGGTCGCCAAGCTGCGCCGCCAGGGCTGGCTGGTCGGGAGCGGCGACAGGCTCGAACTCGTCCACGACATCGTCGCGGACGGCCTCCTCGACGCCACGCTGATCCCCGGCGACACCGTCCGGAGCCGCACCGCCGAAGAACTCCTCGACGCGCTCCTCGACGACGGCCCGGTCTTCACCCAGGCCGTGCGGCACCTCACCCGCTGGACCACCGACCAGGAGCCGAACCGGCGGAGCGGCATCGAGGCCGCGTGCACCGGCTGGCTGATCCGGCGGGAGAGTGACATCGCCGACCTGCTGGCCGCCGGCGCCCTCGGTGAGACGGCGTTCGACATGATGGCCCGCACGCCGTGGCAGGCGGGGATGCTGCGACGCTGGGACGAGCTCGTCGTCCCGTGGCTGGACCGGATCGGGGAGGAACGCCCCGAGGCCCTGCCCGCCGTACTCGCCCAGGCGGCGCAGGCGATCACCGACCGACTGCCGGAACAACTGCTCGGCAGCGTGCTGGCCTGTCTGGAGTCCCATCCGCTCGCACCGGAGACGGGCACCTTGCTGCAGGCCCTGCTGCAGGGGAGGCGACTGCCACCGGAGCGGCTGGAACCGGTCGTCGACCGCGCTCTGGCCTGGGTGCGGCAGCACCGGGGCGAGCGGCGTGCCCTCCAACTGCTGGGCGCCGCGCTGGGCCGCCGGGAGTTGACGCCCCAGGCCGCCCGGCCGGCCGTGGCCGAGGCATGGAAATGGGTACGCCGCAATCCCGTGCACCCGGCCGGTTCCATGGTGCTCGGCCCGCTGCTCGAGCGCGACGACCTCGGTCCGCTCGGCAACAAGGTGCTCGACGTCGCGATGACCTGGGTCGTCCGGCAGAACGGCAACCCGGGCGTCTCCTTCGTCCTGCCGCCCCTGCTGAAGCGCCCGGACCTCGGGGCGCACCGGGACCGTGCGGTGGGCCTCGCACTGGCCTGGCTGCGCGGCCATCACTCCCGCGGGCAGGCCTCCTTCGTGCTGCGCCCGCTGCTGCGCATGGACCTCACCGAGAGCGAGGCCGACCAGGCCGTCCGATACGCCCGCAGGTGGCTTTCGGGCGACCGCGACGAATCGCCCGCCTTCGTCGTCGTCGCTCTGCTGCGCTGGGACAGGTCCGCGGCCGGGCGGATCCGGAAGCTGCTCGAGGAGCAGCCGGTGACCGAGCGGCGCCAGCGCCTGCTGCTCGACCTCCTGCGCGGGAACCTGCCCCAGCCCCTCTTCCGGGACGTCGTCGACGCGTGCCTCGGCTGGCTGCGGACGTACGGAACGGGCCCGGACTGCGAGCTGCTGCACCTGGTGCTGGGCAAGCTCTCCCCGCGGGACGAGGCCTGGGAGGAGGCGTCCGGCCGTGCCGTGCGCTGGTTGAAGTTGCACAGCGGTTCCCCCGACGCCAGCTACCTGCTCGACGATCTCCTCACCGCCCGGCCCGGAGACGCGGACCTCACCCGGCGAGCTCTCGACTGGCTGGCCCTGCCCAGCTCCGCGCCCCGGGCCAGCTACGTCCTCAGACCTCTGCTGTGGCACCTCGGCGACCTCGCCGGGGACCAGGCCGAGTGGGTGGTGGACCGCGCGCTGAGCTGGCTGGAGGATCACGCCGCGTACGACGAGGCGGGCTTCGTCGTCGAGCCGCTGCTTCACCTGCGGTCCCTCGATCAGGGCCGGGCCGACGCGACGGTGCGGGCGGCCGGCAGCTGGCTGCGGGCCCATGTCGCGAGCGCCAACACGGACCGGGTGCTCCAGCCCCTTCTGGCCCGGGAGGGCGTGCCGCCCGCGCTGCGCACCGAGGCCGAGCTCCTCGCCGTGGTCCGGCTCGAGCGGCATCCGAACGCCGGCGGCAGCAGGGCTCTGCTCTCGACACTGATCGCCAAACCCGGCCCCGGCCCGGAGTGCGCCACCGCGCTGCTGCCCCACCTGCTGAAGCGGACCGCCGAAGGCGGCCCCGCGACGGCCCTCTTCATCAGCCTGTTGCACGCCGTACCGGCCGGCACCGAGCAGCGGGCGGCATTGATCGAGCACACACTGGGCTGGCTCGCCCGGCGCACCCCACTCAACGACGACGCCACCAAGGTGCTCACGCATCTGCTGGGCGGACCCGATCTCACCGACGAGCAACTGGCCCGCGCCGCCGGGTCGTACCTGGCCGGCCCGGACCGGGCGCTCAGCCTCGCCGGGCTGCTGCACCACACCCGGCCGACCCCCTGGCGGACCGCGGTCGTCGGCCGCGCGCTCGACTGGCTGTCCGGCAACGTCACCCGGACCGTCGCGAGCGAGGTGCTCCTCGGGCTGCTGCGCGACCCCGACCCGGCCGTGCGTCACGCGGCTGAGGTGCGCCGGTGGGCGAGGGAGTGGCTGGTGGTCAACGGCCCCGTGGACTACAGGTGGGCGGCCGTCACCGAAGCCCTGGAGGAGAGCCGGCCCTGGCCCGGGGAAAAAGCAGGCGGTGGCCCACTCGGGTGAGCCACCGCCTGCCAGACAGGACCTGGAATCCGGATAAAGGTACGTCCGCTATTTGCTCGGCTTCTTGCCGGTCACACCCAGGTGGACCAACAGCGCCAGAGTGGGCTTGAGTTCGGCCTGTTTGACGCCCCAGGAGGAGAAGCCCTTCTGGTGCGCGGCCACCGAGGCGAGCATCGTGACCAGCGAACCCGCGATCGCCGCCGGATTCACGTCCTTGTCCACCCGGCCCTTGGCCTGCAGTTCGGTGATCGACTCCGCGAGGGAGCCGTTCACCGAGTTCAGGATCTTCATGCGGATCTTGTAGAATCGTTTGTCCCCCTCGGCCGCGCCGAGGTCGATCACGCGCAGGATGGCGTCGTTGCGCCGCCAGAACTCCAGGAAGCCGTCGACGAGTTCCTGCGCGGTCTGCCAGCCGGACTTGCCGGCCCAGGAGCGTCCCTCGAGCAGTTCCGTCAACCCGGCGCCCTCGGTCGCCATTTGCTCGGCGACCTCCAGGACGGCCCCTTCGACGTCCGGGAAGTACTGGTAGAAGGTCGCGGGCGAGGTGCCCGCCTTCCGGGCGACATCGATGACCTTGACGTCCCGGTAGGGGGAGGAGCTGAGCATCTCGCTGAGGCAGTCGAGCAGCTTCTGCCGGGTCGCCTGCCCACGCCGACCGGCCACGCGGCCGTCGACGGTACGCACTTGTCCTGTCATGTCGTCAGCTTACCGACGGGTGATCGGAGCGCGATTCGGCCGACTGCAAATGGGGTGCACGGGGGAAACGGGCAGGGTGTGGCTGGTCTGCGGGCTGCGCGCGACCCCGCTACTTTGACGACATGGCCGAAAACAGGGCATCCGCGAACGAAGAGGCGTACCCCGAGGGCGTCCCCTGCTGGGTGGACGCGGAGCTGCCCGACGTCGAGGCGGGCAAGCGGTTCTACGGCGAGCTCTTCGGGTGGGACTTCGAGGAGTCGTACGGCTCCTCGGTGTGGGCCCTGCTGGACGGCGAGCGCGTCGCCTCGCTGGCCCCCAAGACCGACGGCCGCATGCCCACGGTGTGGACGGTGTCCTTCGCGACCACGGACGCCCGGGCCCTCGGCCGGCGGATCATCGCGGCCGGCGGGCAGGTGGTGATGGCCCCGTTCCCGGTGGGCGACCTCGGCACCGCCGCCCTGGCCACCGACCGCGAGGGCGCGGTGTTCGCCCTGTGGCAGCCCGGCACCCACTCCGGCTTCGGCCGGCGCCGCGAGCCGAACACGTTTGTCTGGGTCGAGCTGTACACCCGGGACACGGCCGCCGCCAACACCTTCTACGGCGACCTCTTCCACGAGGCCCTGTTCGGCACCGGGACCGAGCCCGACTTCGGCCGCGCGGAGGTCACCGAGGTCTTCCCGGCCGAGATGCCCCCGCACTTCCTGGTCCACTTCCGCGTCACCGCCCTCGACGACGCCCTCGGCGCCGTGCGGCGGCTCGGCGGCCGGGTGCAGAAGCCGCCCTTCGACACGTCGTACGGACGAGTGGCCGTCGTCACCGACAATCAGGGGGCGTCGTTCGCCCTGCTGGAGCGGTGAGGCAGAGCGCCGCGACGATGAAATGACCTTATTCGGCATGAGACACCCCGATTCGTCGCCGGGTTCGCAACCGGCCGCCCGGCCAGGAAGAATCAGGGTGCGTGCCGCCATGGCGGTGCGGTGGTGAGACGCTGCACTTCGGTCGCGTACATATGTGGGTGGCGCGGCTCGTACGGGGAGGTGGCAGGCAAGTGGTGGATCAGCTGACACAGCACGATCCGCGTCGGATCGGGCCGTTCGAGGTGCTGGGCCGGCTGGGCGCCGGCGGCATGGGGCTGGTCTATCTGGCACGCTCGGCATCGGGCCGGCGCGTGGCGATCAAGACGGTCCGCACCGAGCTGGCCGAGGACCAGCTCTTCCGTGTCCGCTTCACCCGCGAGGTGGAGGCGGCCCGCGCGGTCTCCGGCTTCTACACGGCGGCCGTGGTGGACGCCGACCCCCGTGCCGCCGTGCCCTGGCTCGCGACCGCCTACGTTCCCGCGCCCTCCCTCGAGGAGATAGTGAACGAGTGCGGCCCGCTCCCGGCGCAGGCGGTGCGCTGGCTGGCGGCGGGCGTGGCCGAGGCCCTGCAGTCCATCCACGGCGCGGGCCTGGTCCACCGTGACCTGAAGCCGTCCAACGTCCTCGTCGTCGAGGACGGCCCCAGGGTGATCGACTTCGGCATCGCCTCCGGTGTTTCGAACACCCGTCTGACGATGACGAACGTCGCCGTGGGCACCCCCGCCTACATGTCCCCCGAGCAGGCCAAGGACTCCCGCAGCGTCACCGGCGCCAGCGACGTCTTCTCGCTCGGTTCGATGCTGGTCTTCGCCGCCACCGGCCATCCGCCCTTCCACGGCGCCAACCCGGTCGAGACGGTGTTCATGCTGCTCCGCGAGGGCCCGGACCTCGCCGGCCTGCCGGACGAGCTGCGCCCGCTGATCGAGTCCTGCATGCAGATGGAGGCCACCGGCCGGCCCAACCCCGCCGACCTCCAGGCCCAGCTCGCCCCGCACCTGTTCGGCTCCGGCTCCGACGACAGCGGCACCGCCTCCGCCTGGCTGCCCGAGAAGGCGGTCGGCCTCATCGAGACCCGCCGCGGCGGCCGCCCCACCGCCAAGCCGGCCCCCACCGCCCCCGGCCCGCGCAGCGGCGGCCGGGCGGCCGTGCCCCCGCCGCCGTCCTACGACCCCGCGGTCCCCGCCGCCGCGCAGACCGGCGCCCCCGACACCGGACCGGTCCGGCTGGCCGGCGCGGCGGTGCCCATCGGCCCCGGCCCGCGCGTCGCCGACGCCCGCGCCGCCGCCGTCAAGGCGCCCCCGCCGGAAGCCGGCCTGGTCGCCGGCTGGTCCCGGCCCCGCCACGGCGTCGCCGGCGCCGATCCCGCCGCACCGCCCGTCCCGGCCGCGCCCCCGGAGACGGCGAACGGCTGGCGCCCCTGGCGCTTCCGCATGTCCAACGACGTCTGGGGCACCCCCTCGGTCGACGGCGAGCTGGTCTACGTCACCTCCTTCGAGGTGCACGCGCTGGACGTGGCCACCGGCCGCCGCCGCTTCAAGACGCGGGACGTGGCCTGGTCCATGGCGGTCGCGGACGGCCGGATCCACGCCTCCGACGGACCCACCCTGTTCGCGCTGGACGCCCGCGAGGGCGGCGACCTGTGGCGGCTGAACACGGACGCCTGGGTGTACTCCCTGCAGGCCGACCACGGCACGGTCGTCACCGGCACCCGGGGCGGCGGCGTCCAGGCCTGGGAGGCGGCGAACGGCCAGAAGCTGTGGGAGATCAGCGGCTGCCAGACCGACTTCGAGTCCCCCGAGGCCGGCCCCGCCGTCCACGACGGCACCGTCTACGTCTGGCAGGACGCCCGGCTGCGCGCCCTGGAGGCCCGCACCGGCGAGGAGCGCTGGTCGTACCCGATCGGCGACGCGGCCTCCTGCGGCGGCGTACCGGTCCGCATCACCCCGGCCCCCGACGGCTACGTGTACGTCTCCGCCGGCACCCGGGTCCTCGCGATCGAGGTGGCGAGCGGTCTGGTGCGCTGGCACTTCGAGGCCCCCGCGGTCTTCCTCTGCCCGCCCGCCTTCGCACCCGGCCCCGCCGTCACCGGCGGCGGCATCTACCTCGCCGACTACCTCGGCACGGTCTACGCCCTTGACGCCACCGACGGCCGCGACCGCTGGCGCATCGCGACCGAGGCCCGCTCCTCCGTCGAGCCGGTCCTGGTGGCGGCCGGCCATGTGCACGTGGGCAGCGGCAAGGGCCTGTACACCCTCGACGCCGTCACCGGCACCCCCAAGTGGCGCTTCCAGTCCGGCGGGGACGTCGTGGGCACCCCCGTGGTCGCCGAGGGCCGCATCCACTTCGGCTCCACCGACCACCTCCTGTACACCCTCAAGTCCGACGACGGCCGCCTGCGCTGGAAGCTCGCCACCGGCGGCGAGATCACCGGCTCCCCGGTCGTCAGGGACGGTGTGGTGTACGCGTGCAGCAAGGACCGGTGCGTGTACGCGCTGGACGCGGAGAAGGGGACGGGGACGGCCCGGACCACGTGACGTGCGTGGTGGCCCCGCCGGGCACGGGACGGCCGCCCTGCGGTGACATGGCCGTGACAGTCGGCCGATAGGTTGACGGTATGCAACGACGGGGTCACACACTCAGGCTCACGGCGGTGTCGGCGCTGGTGGTGCTGGCGCTGACCGGCTTCTCGACCGGGCGGCACGGACACGGTCACAGCCACTCGGGCGGCGGAGGCGGCTGCAGCAGCTCCAGCCAGGACCACGACTCGTCGTCGAGCGTCGGGAAGACGGGCTCCGGCCACTACCACGACTACGACGACGACTACTACGGCGACGACACCGGCGGAAGCACGTCCGGCAGCGGCGGCGGAACCTACGACACGCCCACCCCGACGCCGTCCCTGAAGGCCGCGAAGGCGAAGCTGGTGAGCTGCGCGACGGAGAAGGCCCAGTACGCGACCATCGAGGTCACCAACCCCAACGCCGTCGAGGGCGACTTCACCGTGCGGGTCGAGTTCGACGACAAGCAGGGCACGGCCGTCGCCGACAACACCACGACGGTCACCGTCCCGGCCGACGGCACGGCCCGCGCCGAGGTGAAACTCGTCGACAGCTACGGACACCCCGACGACGGGCTCATCTTCGAGGTCCACCACTGCAAGGCGAACCCGGTGGCGGAGCCGGCGGGCTGACCTCACCGGGTCCGCAACCGCATGTGCGGCGGACTCGCGCCTGATCGGCGACGAGTCGCGCGCCCGCCGGGAGGCTGCCACGGAACGGGAGTGAGCCCGGGGGCCCGGATGCCGGACCCGGGCCCCCGGACCGCAGGTTGTCCCGTGTTCCCGTGTCCCCTCGGCCCCGTGTCCCCTTGTCCCCTGTCCTCAGTGGACCGGACGCCGCCTCCCCCGGCGGGCCAGGCCCTCTTCGAAGTGGTCGGAGTGGCTGGGTACTTGAGCCGGCGGCGTCCGGGTTCGTTGCCGTCGGGCCGCCCGCTTCCCGGCAAGTGTCGTGCTTCCGCGAGGCGAGTCAAGGGCGCTCCCGTTCCGCTTCGCTCCACTCCCGCGTCGCCTTCGGCGATGGCCCTACGGGCCACCCTTCGATATGCCAGAGGGCAGCCGCTGAGCGGTGACTCACGACGCGCCGGGGCTCGCGGAGCTGCTCGGCCCGGAGCCGCGTGAGCAGGTCAGGGTTGCGGTCGGGCTCGGCCCAGGCACCGCGCCGAAGTTGTGTCCAGCCGTCGGCCCGCAGGGCACGCGTGAGTCCGCGTGGGGGCCAGCCGGCCGCGATGGCCCGTGCGGTGAGGAGGACGCCGCTGTCCGCCAAGGCCCTCAAGTTCGCTCGCTCCACCCGGCCAAGATCGCAGACTTGGCCGACCTACCACTCGCCCTGTGGACAACCGCGTGATCTGTCCTTCAGAGAGCTGAGGAATGCGGTCCGGACGAGCGGACGGAAGAGGAGTACGGGGGCGTCGTCCTGGGTCCGTTTCGAGTCGCGGACGGGGATCAGGTCGGGGTGGAGAGCGGCGACCTCGACGCACTCGCCGCCGCTGCCGTTGCCGTAGCTGCTTACGCCGGGCGTATGTCCGAGTGGATCGGGCGGTTCCCGCCAAGGATTGGCGGAGTCCCGACTCCGGGCGCACCTCGGCCGCGACGGCTCCCCCTCCGCGCCGCCGCGGCCGTTCCCCCGCCGGGAGTTAGGTCTACTTGCCGGTCAGGTCCAGGGCCGGCGGAACCGGGGCGTGGCTGTCCAGCGTGGTGACGGAGTCCTCGCCGGGGACAGGGGCGTGGCTGTCCATGGTGGTGAGCTCGGCGTCCTTGCTCGGCGGGGCCGGCGCGTGGCTGTCCAGAGTCGTGATGTCCTCGTCGCTCTGCTTGATGTCGCTCATGGTTGGCAACTCCCCTGGAATTTCTAGGACTGCGATGGAGAACGCTCGCTCGGCAACTCCCCCGTAGTCGCCGGGCGAGCGTTCCTGGGGCCGATCACCTTATCCGTGGGGCCCACGCCGAGCCGCCTGCCCCCCGACGCGACGGCTTCGACGTACTGAGGTTGGCAGTCGGCCATAAACGTTTGCTGAACGCTCCGGTGCCGTGTCAGGCCGCCGCGACGGGATCGAGGAGATGCCGCAGCTCAGCCGCCTCGGCAGCGCCCGACAACTCGTGGATACTGAGCGCCTCTTGCCAGCAGGCCCGCGCGCGGTCGACCTGCCCCAGACCGTCCAGGGACCGGCCCAGGAGCGTCAGTACGTTGGCGCGCATCCAGTCACCGCCGATGCAGCCGGTGCTGAGGGCCTGCTCGGCGTGCTGGGCTGCCGGTGCCGACCTGCGGCAGGTCAGGTGCACCTGGGCGATCCGGAAGTGGGTGGTCCCTTCCCAGAGCCGCTGCCGGTTCTCGATGAAGATGCTCAGCGCCTCGGCGAATTGTTCCAGAGCCTCGGTCGTCCGACCGGCGTGGCTCAGGGCGATGCCCAGGGCGTACCTCGCGTTGGCGAGCCGTACCGTCAGGCCCAGTTCGTCGTAGATGGCGATGCCCTGCTGAACGAGTTCGATGCCTGCCAGTGCGCGGTCCATGGAGACGAGGACGCGCGAGAGGTTGCACAGTGCACTGGCCTCCCCGGGACGGTTGCGGTCCGCACGGAAGGCCTCTATGGCCTTGAGCAGATGAGCCTCGCCGACGGCATGCTCGTTCTTGCAGATGGCGATGATGCCCAACTCGTTGGGCGCGTTCCCGCAAGTCCAGGGATCGTCCGCGGCCTCACCGAAAGCCAGAGCCTCCTGGGCCAGCTCGGTGGCCTCCTCGAAGAGCCCGGCCTTGATGAGCACCTGGGTGAGGGTGACCCGGGCACGGCCCGCCGCGTGTGCGTCGCCCAGGGCGTCGGCGGCGTCGCGTGCCGCCCGGGTCGCGGCCTCGTAGGCGAGTGAACTGGCCCCGGACTCCGCCAGATCCTTGGAGGCCAGCAGGAGATCGACCCCCCGCCTCAGTGTCCCTGCCTCAAGGGACTGCTGAACGCATGCGAGAAGGCTCGCGGCCTCGGCGTGCAGCCAGTCCAGTGCCTTCCCGTCGTCGCTGAAGTGCTGGCCCGCCCGGCTGGTCACCTCGAGGTGATCAACAGTGCGATCACCCGGCCGCTCTATGGCGTAAACCCGTGCCGCCGTAGCCAGATAGAAGTCCAGCAGCCGCGACATCGCCGCCGCCCGCCCGCTCGGCGGCTGCTCGTCCCGCTCCGCGCAGGCGCGGGCGTAGAGGCGGACCAGGTCGTGGAAGCGGTAGCGGCCGGGGGCCGCGGACTCCACGAGCGACGTGTCGACCAGGGACTCCAGCAGGTCCTCCGTCTCCTCCAGCGGGAGGTCGAGGACCGCTGCCGCCGCCGCCAGCGACATGTCCGGGCCGTCGGCGAGGCCCAGCAGGCGGAACGCCCGGGCCTGGGCCGGCTCCAGCTGGCCGTAGCCCAGCTCGAACGTGGCCTTGACCGCCAGGTCGCCCGCCTGGAGCTCGTCCAGACGGCGCCGCTCGTCCGCGAGCTTCGCGGCGAGTACCGAGACCGTCCAGGTGCGGCGCGCCGCCAGGCGGGACGCGGCGATGCGGATCGCCAGGGGCAGGAAGCCGCACGCCGCGACCACGTCCAGCGCGGCCTTCCGCTCCGCCGCCACCCGCTCATCGCCGACGATCTTCGTGAAGAGGGCCAGGGCCTCGTCGGGGGACATGACGTCCAGGTCCACGAGATGGGCACCGGCCAGATCCACCATCCGCACCCGGGAGGTGACGAGGGCCGCGCAGCCCTCCGTGCCCGGCAGCAGGGGCCGCACCTGGGCCGCGTCCTTCGCGTTGTCCAGCAGGACCAGGACACGGCGGCCGTCGAGCACCGAGCGGTACAGGGCCGCCCGCTCCTCCATGCTGTCCGGGATCGCCGAGTCCGCCGTGCCCAGGGCCCGCAGGAAGGAGCCCAGCACCGTCTCCGGTTCCGCGGCGCGCGGGCCGGCGCCCTGCAGGTCCACGTACAACTGGCCGTCGGGGAAGGCGGAGCGCGCCCGGTGGGCCACGTGCACCGCCAGCGTCGTCTTGCCCACGCCGCCGATCCCGGCCAGTGCCGAGACGGCCATCACGCTGCCCTCCGCCTCGGACGCGGAGGCCAGTACCTCGCTCAGCTCGTCCACGAAGGACGCGCGGCCGGTGAAGTCCGGAACCGAAGCGGGGAGTTGTGCCGGCCGGACCGCCACCACCGCGGGCTCCGCGACCGGGGCGGACGGCTCGGCCAGGGCCGGGTCCGCGTGGAGGATGCGCTGCTGGAGTTCCCGCAGGCCCGGGCGCGGTTCGACGCCCAGTTCCTCGTCGAGCAGCCGGCGGGTGTCCGCGTACACCGCGAGGGCCTCCGCCTGGCGGCCGCTGCGGTACAGGGCCAGCATCAGGAGCTCGCGCAGGCGCTCACGCAGCGGGTGCGCCGCCGTGAGGGCGGTCAGTTCCGAGACCGCCTCGGCGTGGCAGCCCTGCTCCAGGTCCATGTCCAGCCGGGACTCCAGGAGCTGCAGCCGCCACTCCTCCAGGCGTACCCGCTGCGCCTCCGCGTACGGTCCGGGGACACCGGCCAGCGGCTCGCCGTCCCACAGGGCCAGGGCGCGGCCCAGTGCCTCCCGCGCATGCCTCAGGTCCCCGGTACCGCGCGCCTTGTCCGCCTCCGTCGCGAGCTCCTGCGCCACCGCCAGATCCAGCGCGCCCTCGCCGAGGCCCCGCACCGCGTAACCGCCCGACTCGCTCACCAGGACGCCGGGGCCGAGGACCTTGCGCAGGCGGGAGGCGTACGTGCGTACCGCCGCCAGCGCCTGGGACGGTGGCTCGGTGCTCCAGAGCGCGTCGATCAGTTCCGCCGCCGTCGCCGTACGGCCCTCGCGCAGCAGCAGGGCGGCCAGCAGGGCGCGCTGCTGAGGTGAGCCGGTGTTCAGCGTCTCCGCGCCGCGCCAGGCCCGCACCGGACCGAGTACCCCGAAGCGCGTCGCCTCCGGTTCCGCGACGGCCGCGGAGCCGGGACGCCGCTGCTCAGGCACTCGCGGCCCACCGTCCATGCGTCCGACCCCCTAGGACCTGTCATCCCGAACAACCCCGTCAGTTTGCCTTGTTCGGGGCGGTTGCGTCAGCAGCGGGAGACGCCGATCACAGACCGGTACGCCTGGGTCCACATGGTCTGCACACAGTCTCCTCAGATGGAGGACCGTTCCTTTGGTTGACCGTGCGGCCGGGGTGGGCTCGCTCAGTCCGCCAGGTCCACCCGTACCGTCAGCAGATCCGTGCCGAACGCCCGTACCGCCGCACTGTTGAGGCGGGGCAGGGAGCGCAGCCGGGCCACGGCGTCGTCGTCGGGCAGCAGATGGGCCGTGCCGTGGTGCCAGCGGCCGGCGACGCGGACGCGGACCCGCGGGTCGGCCTGGATGTTGCGCACGTACTGCGACTTGTAGCCGAACTCCGAGACGATCCAGAAGGACTCCCCGACCCGGCGCCCGCCCACCGGCGTCCGCCGGGCCTCACCGCTCCTGCGGCCGGTGGTCTCCAGGAGGGTCTGGAAGGGCAGGCGCCGGTTGAGCGGATTGGCGAGATGTCGCTGGAACCGGGTGACGACGCGCTGCTTGAGGTCCGCACGGTCTGACATGTCCATGGATCTTCCGCTCTCTCGGGCCCCTCGAGGCCGCCCGCACGGATGCTGTGCCGGCCCCGTGCGGGCCCTGTGACACCTGGACTTTCCCGCGTATGTCGCCCGTCAGCCTCCCCCGCGGCCATGAACCATCGCAACGGGGGACCTCAGCGCCGCCGCGGACGACCGGTACTCGGCCGCGCACAAGGGCAATGTCGACCGCGACATCCAGCAGGACTGAGCACCCGTGAACATGTGCACCGCACTGACCCGTCTGGCCGCGGCCGGGGTCCTCGTCCTGACCGGCTGCGGTTCCTCGGGGGGAGCCGACGAGTACGGCACGCAGAAGCGTGCCGTCACGGTGGACGCCGGGGACGAGTTCACCCTGAAGGTGCCCGCGAACCCCGCGCTCGGGCAGAACCGGTACCCGGCCGAACCCCGGCCGGACGGGCACGTGGTGAAGTACCGGGGCAAGCGGGAAGAGGAGGAGGGCGGCGGCGGCCTCATCGGCGGCGACGGCACCCAGTTCTTCGACTTCACCGCACGCGAGCCCGGCAGGGCCACGGGACGGCGAAGCCGGCGATCCGGACGGCGGTCGCGGGCGTCGAGTGCGCGTTTTCGGCGTGGGCCGGCAGGGCGGGAACGGCGGCGGTCAGCGCGAAGGCGGCGGTCCGCACGTCCGCGATGACGGCGTTGGTCCGGATGAACGGCTTCGGCCCCCGGACCTCGCCCGGCGTGGTCCGCCCGGCGTTGCCCGGCGCGGACGGCCGGTCGACGGCCGGATCAAGTAGCGCCGGGAAATACGGGGTTGGCGAACGCGCTCCGGGCACGGGCAGCGGGCCCGGCGCGTTGATCACCCCGAACGTATGCTCAAGGGATGACGACTTCCGCGACCTCCGGAACCGGCCCCACCGAGAACTCCATGCGTCGCGCCCTCAAACGTGCCCGGGACGGTGTCGCCCTCGATGTCGCCGAGGCGGCGGTGCTGCTCCAGGCGCGCGGTGAGGCGCTCACCGGTCTCGCCGCGTCCGCCGCCCGGGTGCGTGACGCGGGCCTCGAGGCGGCCGGCCGCCCCGGCGTCATCACCTACTCGAAGAGCGTCTTCATCCCCCTCACCCGGCTGTGCCGCGACAAGTGCCACTACTGCACCTTCGTCACCGTCCCCGGCAAACTGCGCCGCGCGGGCCACGGGATGTTCATGTCCCCCGACGAGGTGCTGGACATCGCCCGCAAGGGCGCCGCCCTCGGCTGCAAGGAAGCCCTCATCACCCTCGGCGACAAGCCCGAGGACCGCTGGCCCGAGGCGCGCGAGTGGCTGGACGCGCACGGCTACGACGACACCATCGCCTACGTACGGGCCGTCTCCATCCGCATCCTGGAGGAGACCGGCCTGCTGCCCCACCTCAACCCGGGCGTCATGACCTGGACGGACTTCCAGCGCCTGAAGCCCGTAGCCCCCTCGATGGGCATGATGCTGGAGACGACGGCCACCCGGCTCTGGTCCGAGCCCGGCGGCCCGCACTTCGGCTCCCCGGACAAGGAACCGGCCGTACGGCTCAGGGTGCTGGAGGACGCGGGGCGTTCCTCCGTCCCCTTCACCTCCGGCCTGCTGATCGGCATCGGCGAGACCTACGAGGAGCGCGCCGAGTCCCTCTTCGCGCTGCGCAAGGTCTCCCGGGCCTACCACGGCATCCAGGAACTGATCATCCAGAACTTCCGCGCCAAGCCGGACACGGCGATGCGCGGCATGCCGGACGCCGAACTCGACGACCTGGTCGCCACGGTGGCGGTGGCCCGGCACATCATGGGCCCCTCGGCCAGTCTGCAGGCCCCGCCCAACCTCGTCGATGGGGGCACCTCCCAGACGGAGTCCGGGGGAGAGTACGAGCGGCTGATCGGCGCCGGCATCGACGACTGGGGCGGGGTGTCGCCCGTGACCATCGACCACGTCAACCCCGAGCGTCCCTGGCCGCAGATCGAGGAACTCGCCGCGAGGTCCCGGGCCGCGGGCTTCGAACTGCGTGAGCGCCTCTGCGTCTACCCGGAGTTCGTCCGCCGCGGCGAACCCTGGCTGGACCCGCGGCTGCGCCCGCACGTCGGTGCGCTCGCCGACCCGGAGACCGGACTCGCACGGCCGGCCGCGGTGGTCGAGGGGCGCCCCTGGCAGGAGCCGGAGGAGGCGTTCACCGCCACCGGCCGCACGGACCTGCACACCGCCATCGACACCGAGGGCCGTACCGCCGACCGGCGTGCCGACTTCGACGAGGTGTACGGCGACTGGCAGGCGCTGCGCGAGGCGGCCGCGCCCGGCATGGCACCGGAGCGCATCGACACCGACGTACGGCAGGCGCTGCGTACGGCGGCCGACGACCCGACCCGCCTGTCCGACGCCGAGGCCCTGGCCCTGCTCCACGCGGACGGCCCGGCGCTGGACGCGCTGTGCCGGGTGGCCGACGACGTGCGCAGGTCGGCGGTGGGCGACGACGTCACGTACATCGTCACCCGCAACATCAACTTCACCAACGTCTGCTACACCGGCTGCCGCTTCTGCGCGTTCGCCCAGCGCCGCACCGACGCCGACGCCTACACGCTCTCCCTGGAGCAGGTCGCCGACCGGGCCCAGCAGGCGTGGGACGTGGGCGCGGTGGAGGTGTGCATGCAGGGCGGCATCCACCCGGACCTGCCGGGCACGGCCTACTTCGACATCGCGAAGGCGGTGAAGGAGCGCGTCCCCGGGATGCACGTCCACGCGTTCTCGCCGATGGAGGTGGTCAACGGCGCCACCCGGACGGGCATGCCGATCCGCGAGTGGCTGGCCGCCGCCAAGGAGGCGGGCCTGGACTCCATCCCCGGCACGGCGGCGGAGATCCTGGACGACGAGGTCCGCTGGGTGCTCACCAAGGGCAAGCTGCCCACGGCCACCTGGACCGAGGTGATCACGACGGCTCACGAGCTGGGCATCCGGTCCTCCTCCACGATGATGTACGGCCACGTGGACCAGCCCCGCCACTGGCTCGGCCATCTGCGCACCCTGGCCGGGATCCAGCGCGAGACGGGCGGTTTCACGGAGTTCGTCACCCTGCCGTTCATCCACACGAACGCGCCCGTGTACCTGGCGGGCATCGCCCGGCCAGGCCCCTCCACCCGGGACAACCGGGCGGTGACCGCGATGGCGCGGCTGCTGCTGCACCCGTGGATCCCCAACATCCAGACGAGCTGGGTGAAACTGGGCGCCGAGGGCGCCGCGGAGATGCTCCGCTCCGGCGCGAACGACCTGGGCGGCACGCTCATGGAGGAGACGATCTCCCGCATGGCGGGCTCCTCCTACGGCTCGTACAAGTCGGTCCGCGACCTGATCGCCGTGGCGGAGGCGGCCGGGCGCCCGGCGAAGCCGCGCACGACCCTGTACGGCGAGGTGCCCGCGGAGCGGCGGCGGGCGGCCGAGGCCTCCGACGGCCACCTGCCCGACCTGCTGCCGGTCCTGGACTGAGAGCGGACTGAGTACGATGATCCGACCCCGGTTCCGACAAGGGGATCCATAGCGGAGGAGATGCGTACCCGTGGCTGCCCGACTGCCCTCGTGGGCCTGGGTCTCCGGTCTGACGGTGGCGGCGACCGCGGCCGTCGTCGCCCTTGGCGTGCAGGCCGAGCACGGGCCGCATCCCACGGCCGCGGCGGCCGGGCCCAGCGCGTCGGCGTCGCCGCGCCCGCACGTGTCCGCGGACCCGAAGCCGTCGGCCCCGCCCGCCCTGCCGGACGGGTCCGGGTCGGGCCGCCGGATCGTCTACTCCGTCGGCGAGAAGCGGGTGTGGCTGGTCGACGCGACCGGCCTCGCGGCCCGTACGTTCACGGTGTGGCCGGGCACGGTGAGCCCGCAGCCCGGCCGCTACTCGGTCACCCTGCGCACCCAGTCCCTCAAGGGCTCGGACGGTGTCGAGATCGAGCACGTGATGTACTTCACCAAGGTGGAGGGCGTGAACATAGCCTTCTCCAACGCCCTCGACGGTTCCTCGCCCCCGCCGGCCAACGGCCAGAAGCTGGGCGGCATACGCATGCACAAGCAGGACGGCGCCGCCCTGTGGTCCTTCGGGGACACGGGCGCCAAGGTGACCGTCGTCAGCTAGCGTCGCCCCGCCGTCCGCCCGGCAGAAGATTCACGATCAGCGCGACCCCGCTGAGCACGAGTACCCGGGTCGCCGCGTCCAGTCCGTTCCAGGTCTTGGACTGCCACATGGCGAACCACTCCCCGCCGATGGCGATGAACCCGGCGCCGAAGAGCAGCACGAGCATCAGCAGCCCGTAGGCGGAGAACCGCCGGGCCCGGTCGTGGTCCCGGCGCGCCCACAGGTACGTGCCCGCTATCAGGACCAGCGCCGCCACCGTCTCCCACGCGATGATCGCCACATAGGCGGTGTCCTGGAGTGCCGTGCTGGTGATCGCCCGCCACATCAGGTTGTCGTCCTTGAACGTCGTGTCCATCGCCAGCACATGCCGTACGAACTGCTGGTTGGTCCCGAAGTCGGTGATGTTCCCCAGTGCGACGAGTGCGATGTAGAGGGCGACGACGCCGGTGAGGACACCGGCGGCCAGGTGAGCACCGGTACCGGAGGTACGCGTGGTTGCGGTGGCTGCTGTGGTGGGGGTGGTGGTCATGGCTGGATTCTCCCCGTCGCGAGACGAGTTCTCCCCTGCGCATCGCGCCAGAATCCCACCTGGTTCAGGCCGAGTTCATGTCCCTCGACCCGTCAGTGCGCCCGGGTCCACGCGGCCCGCCCGCCCTGGACGGGGTGGAGGCGCTCACAGGTGTACGGGAATGACCGGGCGGGACCGATTCGCCCCAGTGAACCGACCGTCCGCGGTCGATTACAGTGCTGGGCGTCGTACGTACGGACGGTGCCGAGGAGGCCTGCATGGAGGCGACGTCCGGTGCCGTCTGGGGCCGCGCCGAGCAGCAGGACTTCCGCAGCCGGGTGCGCGGCGCCCTGCTCGGCGTGGCCGTCGGCGACGCGCTCGGCGGGCCCGCCGACGCGCTCGACCTGGACGAGATCCGTGCCGCGTACGGCGGGGAGGGACTGCTCGACCTCGCCTTCGGGCACGGCCGGCGCGGCACGGTCACCCACCACACCCAGCTCACCCTCTTCACGGTGGACGGGCTCATACGGGCCCAGGTGCGCCGCGACACCGGTGCCTGGCATCCGCCGACCGATCTGCACCGGGCCTATCTGCGCTGGGCGGCCACCCAGCGGGACTGGGGACCGGACGAGCGCCGCAAGGACGACGGCTGGCTGGCCCGCGAGGAGTGGCTGTACGCCCGCCGGGACCCGACCCGGTCCCTGCTCCTGGGCCTCGGCGACGAGACCATGGGCACCCTGGACGCCCCCAAGAACCCCGGCGAGCTGGGCCCGGAGGCCGTCGCCCGCTCGGCGCCCTTCGGCCTCCTCGTCGGCTGGGAGCCCCAGCTCGTGGCGCAGCTTGCCGTGGAGTGCGCGGCCCAGACCCACGGCCACCCCATCGCCTACCTGTCGGCGGGCGCGTACGCCGTCATCATGCACGGCCTCGCCCGCGGCGAGAGCCTGGACGCCGCCGTGCAGCGGGCCCTCGCACTGCTCGCCGCCCGCCCCGGCCACCAGCCCGTCGCCGACGCCCTCCAGCACGCGCTCGGCGCGGTACGGCAGGGCCTGCCCGGCCCGGGCCGGGTGGAGGAGCTGGCCGGCGACGGCACCGCCGACGGGCTGCTGGCCGCCTCCGTCTACTGCGCCCTGGTGGGGGAGGACGTACGCCACGGCCTGTGCCTGGCGGTCAACCAGAGCGGGCCCTCGGCCGCGGCGGGCGCCCTGACCGGCGGCCTGCTCGGCGCCCTCCACGGCGAGACGGCCCTCCCGCCGGCCTGGCTCGCCGAGCTGGAGGGCCGCCCCACCGTCCTGGAACTGGCCGACGACTTCGCGATGGAGATGACCCAGGGCCCCGCCCTGCACGGCCCCGCCGGGTCCTCACCGGGCTGGCTGGCCCGCTACCCCCGGGCCTGAACCGTCCCGGCGACCGCTACGGCGCTCCCACCACGTCGTCCCCGGCGCTCGCGGGCACCGGCACGGCCATCGCCGCGTCCCCGTCCGTGTTGACCTTCTCGATGACCGCCAGCCGCTCCGGGGTGTCCTCCGGCTTCAGGTGGCCGATCAGGATGTACAGCACCAGGGAGACCGCGAGCGGGATGGAGACCTGGTACTGCAGCGGGACTCCGCCGTCGACCTTCCAGTTGATCGGGTAGTTCACCAGCCAGAAGGCCAGCAGGCCCGCCGCCCAGCTGGTGAGCGCCGCCGTCGGGCCGGAGCGGCGGAACGGGCGGAGCAGACCCAGCATCATCGGGATCGCGATCGGCCCCATCAGACCCGCCACCCACTTGATGACGACCGTGATGATGTCCTTGAAGGCGGGGGAGTTGACCTGGGTCGCCACCGCCATGGACAGGCCGAGGAAGACGACGGTCGTCACCCGGGCCGCGATCAGCCCCGACCGCTCGCCCCACGCCCGTGCCCGCGACGACAGCACCGGCGCCACGTCCCGGGTGAACACGGCCGCGATCGCGTTGGCGTCGGAGGAGCACATGGCCATGGTGTGGGAGAAGAAGCCGACGATGACCAGGCCCAGCAGCCCGTGCGGCAGGAGCTGCTCGGTCATCAGGCCGTACGAGTCGGAGCCGTCCGGCTTCTGCGCGTGGACCAGCAGCGGGGACACCCACATGGGGAAGAACAGCACCACCGGCCACACCAGCCAGAGCGCCGCCGACAGCCGCGCCGACCGCGTGGCCTCCCGCGCGCTGCCCGTCGCCATGTAGCGCTGGGCCTGGTTGAGCATGCCGCCGTTGTACTCGAAGAGCTTGATGAACAGGAAGGCGAGCAGGAACACCGTGCCGTACGGTCCGACCAGCGGCTTGCCGTGGCCGTGCAGCGCGGGCTCGTCCCAGGCGCCGAAGAAGCCGATGCCCTTGTCGTGCAGCTTCAGCACGACCGCGACGAACATCGAGACGCCGGCCACCAACTGGATGACGAACTGGCCGAGTTCGGTCAGCGCGTCCGCCCACAGGCCGCCGATCGTGCAGTAGACGGCGGTGATCGCGCCGGTGATGAGGATGCCCTGGTTCAGCGACACCCCGGTGAACACCGACAACAGGGTCGCGATCGCGGCCCACTTGGCGCCCACGTCCACGATCTTCAGCAGCATGCCCGACCAGGCGAGCGCCTGCTGGGTGGAGAGGTTGTAGCGGTTCTTCAGGTATTCCAGCGGCGATGCCACATGGAGCCGGGACCGCAGCCGGTTGATGCGCGGCGCGAACAGCCTGGCGCCGATGGCGATGCCGAGCGCGATCGGGAAGGACCAGGTGACGAAGGAGGTGACGCCGTAGGTGTAGGCGATGCCCGCGTATCCCGTGAACATCACCGCGCTGTAGCCCGACATGTGGTGCGAGATGCCGGAGAGCCACCAGGGCATCTTGCCGCCGGCCGTGAAGAAGTCGGAGACGTTGTCCACACGCTTGTGCGACCAGACGCCGATGGCGACCATCACTCCGAAGTAGCCGATCAGCACGGCCCAGTCGAGACCGTTCATGTGTCCCCTTCCAGAGTTCGCGGGCCAGGGTCAGGCATGTGAACTCTGGTTTCGGAGGTGTACGCACGGCAAGGAAGAGGAACGTCAAGAGACAGTAAAATTGTTCGTTCTGGTGATCGGAGTTCATGTGTGTGAACAGCGGAGTGAGAGTGAGGGCCCCCGGCCGGGGGCCCGGGGACCTACTTCAGCTCGTCGGGGCAGGGAGTGCCGCGCGGCAACTGGTACGGCGCGGCCAGGTGGTACGTCCCGGCCTTCGGCGCGAGCAGCACCGTCCACCGGTCGCCCTTCGCGTCCTCCGCCGTCTCCGTCAGACACCCGTTGACGTTCTCGTACGTCCTCGGCGTGCCCTCGTCCCGGCGCTTCGAGGCGTCCGTCTCCTGCGGCGGCTTCAGGCTCTTGCCCTCGCCGTCGACGACGCTCAGCCACGGCGAGTACGGGATCCGTATGAGGATCCGCCCGGGCTTGCGCACCTGAAGGGTCATCTCGCCCTGCTCGGCCCGGTCCACCACGGCGTTCGGCTCGGCGAGCGGCGCCGGGTCGGTCACCTTGAAGAGCTGCCAGTTGGCGTCGCCCCAGATCTGCCGCAGATACGGCATCCCGCGCCGCAGCAGCGTCCGCTCGCGCTCGCCGCCGCCGTTGCCGTCCGGGTTGTCCTTCGGCAGCACCACGAAGTGCACGGCCCACCGCTGGAGCCAATCGTGGTAGTTCGCCGAGTTGAGGGTGTCGTCGTAGAAGAGCGGGTTGCGCTCCATGTCGGCCTGCCGGTTCCAGCCGCGCGCCAGGTTGACGTACGGCGCGAGCGCGGACGCCTCCCGGTGCGAGCGCGCCGGGACCACCTCGACGCGGCCCTTCTCGGCGCCGACGTTCTGCAACTGGTTGACCAGCGGGGCCAGCTCACGGGCCCAGGACGCGGTCGGGGTCGTGTGCACGATGTCGTCGATCGACTTGAAGCCGATCCAGCCGGCGAAGCCGAGGAACGCCAGCACGGTCACGTACCACTTGCGTGAGCGCGGCACGGTGTAGGGGAGTGCGGCGACCAGCGTCACACCCGCGAACAGCATCGGCAGCCGGGAGATGTTCGAGCCGATCTGCGAGCTGATCAGCCACACCAGCACCACGCCCAGGCTGTAGACGCCCGCCGTCAGCCGGACCGTGATCCACTCCTTGGGCACCAGGAACAGGCACAGCAGCCCGTACAGCAGCGGCATCACCACCGAGCCGAACGTCATCGGCTGGGTGCCGGAGAACGGGAACAGCCACGCCGAGACGGCGACCACCGCCGACGGCGCGAGCCCCAGCGCCCACGCGCCGGGCCGCCGCTTCTGCAGGAACAGCGCGGCCGCGACCAGGCCCACGAACAGCCCCGCGACCGGAGACGACATCGTGGCGAGCGCGGCCAGCGGGGCGGCCACCAGTGCCTTCGCCCAGCGTTTGTAGCGCCACCGGTGGGGCCAGCAGAAGACGGCGGCGACCGAGCCGAGCGCGAACATGGTGCCGAGCCCGAAGGTCACCCGCCCGGACACCGCGTTGCAGACGAACGCGAGGACCCCGGCGAGCGAGGCCCACAGCGGGTTCCTCACCACCCGGCTGCGCAGCAGGACCAGCGTCAGCAGGCCCGCCGAGACAGTCCCGGCGAGCATCATCGTGGTGCGGACGCCGAGCACCGACATCAGATACGGCGACACCACGCTGTACGACACCGGGTGCATGCCGCCGTACCAGGCCAGGTTGTACGCCGAGTCCGGGTGCCGGCCGACGAACTCCGCCCAGGCGTCCTGGGCCGCGAGGTCGCCGCCACTGTTCGCGAACGTGAAGAACCAGATGATGTGCAGGGCGCCCGAGAGGACGGTGACGGACAGCACGGGGTGCCGCAGGAACCGCTGCCGGAGGGGCTCGACGGCGAGGCGCAGACGGATGAGCAGCAGGCTCTGCCGCGCCGGGGCAGGACCACCCGCGCGGTCGCCGTGGTGACGGGCCACGCGGTCGTCGCGGTGACCGTCGGCGCGGTCCTCGTGACGGCTGTCCGCGTGGCCGGCGTGATGACCGTCCGTGTCAGTCGTGGACGGACGTATTCGCGGGCCGGATCCCGGGTCCGGATCGGCGTCGTCGGAGCGTGTCCGCTCGGTTGTGGCCACCTGAAGGCACTCCCCGTGTCCCGTCTTCTGTTCTCGGCCGTGTCCCTCGTGTTCCCGGCCGTTTCCCGTTCAGTTCGCGGTCTCGTTCCCCGACCGTCGGCCTGCCCCGTTTCGTGACGCTAGCACGCACCCCGCCGAGGGGCTCCGTCGACGGGGTGCGTGCCAGGTCGGGCCCGGGGCCGACTCAGCCGAGGCGGGTCAGCTTGTCCGTGAAGCCGGGCTCGGCCAGGTCCTTCTGCAGGGCCACCGGCACCTTCACCGCACCGGCACCGCCGTCACCCACGGTGAGCGTGCCGACCTTGGTACCGGCCGTCGCGGTGTGCGGCACGACGTCGGAGGCGAAGGACAGCTTCACCTGCAGGCCCGACCAGCCGGCCGCGGCGACGTCCTTCGTGGCCACCACGGGCGTACGGCCGCCGAGCCCGTCGTCCACGTACCCGACGACGTCGCCCTTCTTCAGCACCGTCGCCGACTTCAGCGCGCCCTGCCCGGAGCGGATCAGCTTGTCGGCCGCGTCCAGCGCCCCGCTGAGGATGGTGTTGTCCGAGCCGCCGGCGGGCTGGCGGACCACCGCGCCGACGATGGTCCGCGTCTCACCGCCGACCTCCTGCTTGGCCGCGAAGACCAGGTTGCCGAGGGCGGAGGTGGTGGTGCCGGTCTTGATGCCGACTACGTGGTTGTGGCCGACCAGGTGGTTCCAGTTGGAGTGGTTGACGCCCTTGTGGTCGTCGTACGACATCATCGCCGCGACCTCGCGGAACGCGGGCTCCTCCATCGCGGCCTTGGCCAGCTTCACCTGGTCCACGGCCGTGCTCACCGTCGAGTTGGTCAGACCCGAGGGGTCGGTGTACGTGGTGTCGGCCATGCCGAGACCCTTGGCGGTGGAGTTCATCTTCGCCACGAACGCCTTCTCGGAACCGACGTCCCAGCGCGCGAGCAGCCGGGCCACGTTGTTCGCGGAGGCGATGAGGATGCTCTCCAGGGCTTCGCGCTGGGAGATGCTGTCGCCGGCCGTGACGTCGACCGTGGACTCCTGGCCCGCCTTCGACTGGTCCTGGGCCGCCTGGTCGATCTTGATCTTCGGGCCGTCGGCGCCGCTCTTCAGCGGGTGGTCGCGCAGGATGATGTACGCCGTCATGACCTTGGCGACGCTCGCGATCGGCACGGGCTTCTGGGTGCCCGAGGAGCCGAACGTACCGATGCCCTGGACGTCCAGCGCGGCCTGGCCCTGGGCCGGCCACGGGATGTCCGTCTTGCCGCCGTCGAAGGTGTAGGAGTCCTTCGCGGTGAGGTCCAGGGTGGGCTGCGGGAGCGGGCGCATCGCCTGTACGACCGCGAAGACGATCGCCAGGAGGATGGCCAGCGGCGTCCAGATCTTGACCCGGCGGACCAGCGTGCGGACCGGGGTCTCCGGCGGTGGGGGCGTGTTCGTCAGCTCCGCCAGCAGGTCCAGCGGGGGCTTCGGCGGGAGCGGCTGCTGGGTGGTGCGCTCGGGGCCGACCTGTGGGAGGGCGCTGGTGGGCGCGGTGAGGTCGGAGTTGCGCAGCGGAACGAACTGGCTGGTGCGCTCCGCTTCGGGGGTGGGGGGCTTGGTCTCGCCCTTGGGCTCGGTCTTGGCCTTGGTCTCGCCCTTGGGCTCGGGCTTCGGCTCGGGCTTCGGCTTGGCCGAGCCGAGCTTGAGCATGGTGGTGGGCTGGTCGACCTCGGGCTTCTTCGGGCGTACGGCCTTGAAGGCGGTGGTGGGCTGGTCGATGCCCTTCGCCTCGGCTTCGCCCTCGGCGGTCGCGGTCTTCCCACCCGCACCACCCGTGCGGCTCTCGCCCTCGGCCGCGGGTGGCTCCTGCGGGGCGTCCTCGCCGTCCTTCGGCTCGCCGGCGGTGCCACGCGCCCCCGCGGCGGCCTTCGCCGCCCTGGCGGCGGCCGCGGCGGCCTTCGCGCCGGCGACCTTGGCCGCCTTCGGGTCGGTGGCCGCGGCGGCCTTCGCTCCGGTGTCCGTGTTCGTGGGAGCCGTGTCCGGGCCCTTGGCGGCCTTCGCGCCGTCGCCGGCGTCCGCCTTCGCGCCCGACCCCGTACCGGCCATCTGACCGGCGTTGCGGCCCGCGTCGGTGCCGGGCTCCGCGTCCGCGTCGGCGTTCGCCGAGGCCGCGTCCGTGCCGGCGCCTGTGGCGGCCTTCGCGTCGTCGCCCTTGGCGGCCTTGGAGGCGGTGTTGGCGTCCGCCTTCGCGTCCGAGCCGGTGCCGGCCTTCTGGTCGGTGTTGCGGCCCGCGTCGGTGCCGGGCTCCGTGTCCGTGTCGGTGTGCGCCGAAGCGGCGCCCGTGCGGGTGCTTGTGGCGGCCTTGGCGGCGGTGTTGGCGTCCGCCTTCGCGTCCGAGCCCGTACCGGCCTTCTGACCGGTGTTGCGGCCCGCGTCGGTGCCGGGCTCCGTGTCCGTGTCGGTGTGCGCCGAAGCGGCGCCCGTGCCGGCGCCTGTTACGGCCTTCGCGTCGGTGGTGGTCTCCGCGTCCGCGTTCGCCTTCGAGTCGGCGTCCGAGCCCGTGCCGGTCTTCGCGCCCGCCCCGGCAGCCGTCTTGGCCCCGGTGCCGGCCTCGGACTTCGTCTCCGCCTCCGCGTCGGACTTCGCGTCGGCGTCCCTCGCGGCCGACGCCTCGTCCTCGGTGGCGTCGTTGTCCGCGTCAGGCCCCAGCCCGGTCTCCGTGTCCTCGTCCGCCGGCGAGGCGCCCTCGCCCTGCGCGGTCCCGGTGTCCTCCGAGCCGGACTCCGTCTCCGGGTTCTTGGCCGAGCGGATCCAGGCCGAGACCGCCTCGCGGAGATCGGAGTCCTGGTCCTCCTCGGGTTTCCGAGGCTCGGACTCCTCCGAGTCGTCGGCGGTCTTTGCGTCCCGCACCGAAAGGATCTTCGTCGCCGTGTCAACGGCGCCCGAGGAATCCTTTTCTCGGGACACCGCAAGACGCGGATCGCGTGCCTCGGGAACCGAACCCGCGCTCCCCGGCGTCGGTTCCGCCGACGACTCGCGCTGCTTCGACCTGTCGGGGGACTCGCCCGCCACCGATGCCTCCTCCATGCGCCGCACGCACACTCGCGCGCCCTGTCCGAACCATGTACCAGTGTCCTGTGTGAGGACTTGGCCCCTGCGGTAGACGAGAACGACATACCTGCCGGTTCCCTCACGAACCGGTCACGTGCTCTCGACAGACCAATGTGAGAGGGGTCACCCTGTCATTCATCCACGCGGGGAGGCATGGATGGGCAGGAGCCGCAGAACAATTCCGGAGGAGCTTCTGCTGCTGGCACTGGACCCGGCCACGGGTACCACTGCACAGCCGCAGTCGCTCGACCTCGGTCTGGCCGGAGCACAGCTAGTGGAGCTGGCGCTGGCCGGACGGATAGCCCCAGACGGGGATCGTATCGCCGTGGTGGTGCCACGGCCGACTGGAGATCCGACTTTGGACTGCGCGTTGGAGTTGCTGCGAAGGCGTGGCGCTCCCGTGCGTGCGGTCCACTGGATCGGCGGGCCGCGATTGGGGCTCCGCCAGATCTATCTATCGCACTTGGAGCGGTGCGGCATGGTCGCCGCCGTACCGGGCCAGATGTGCGGGGTGTTGCCGACGACGCGCTACCAGGCGACGGACACCACCATGAGCCGGGAGATCCGAGCCCGGCTGGACAACGCGATCCGCACCGGCGTACCGCCGGACCCGCGGACCGCGGCGCTCGCCGCGCTCGCGCACGCGGTCGGGCTCGGCAAGCACCTGTATCCGGGGAACGAGGGACGATCCTCCCGCTCCCGGCTACGGGACCTGATCCGGCACGACCCCATGGGCGGGCTGGTGGCGCATGCCGTGATGGACGTGCAGAACGGCGCGGTGGCCCAGCCGAGGCGCGGTCCGGCCACGGCCGCACGCCCGGCGGGGCCCGGAGCCAGGGGCGCGGCGGAACCCGCGCGCGGGGTTCCGATGCAGCCGCACCGCGGGTCCATGGCGCGCGCCGTGACCCACTGAGCCGCACCGCCGGTCCCCACGACACCGGTACGCAGTCCCCGAACCCGTTACGGGAGCCGCTGGTTCGAGCGGGGCGATGAGATCCGTGTGGTCTCACCGCCCCGCTCGGCCGTGTCCGGAGCGTCGAACCGCGCCCGAACCGGTGCGTACGCGCTGCATATCCACGGTTTCCCAGCGGTGGAAAGCACCTTGGTGGCAGTCTGCTCAACAGCAGATACGCAAAGTGGTCAGTACAGGCAGGCAGCCGGAGGTGCACGTCCCGTGGCGTCCAATGTCAATCCCACCGTCAGGCGGCGCCGGCTGGGCCAGGAGCTGCGCAGGCTCCGCGAGCTCAAGGGCATGACGGCCGAAGAGGTGGCGGAGCGGCTGCTCGTGTCGCAGTCGAAGATCAGCCGGCTGGAGAACGGCCGCAGAAGCATCAGTCAGCGCGATGTCCGCGATCTGTGCGGGGTGTACGAGGTCGAGGACCAGCGGATCGTCGACTCGCTGATGGAGATGGCCCGTGACTCCCGCCAGCAGGGCTGGTGGCACACGTTCGGGGACATCCCGTACAGCGTGTACATCGGCCTGGAGACCGACGCCGAGTCGCTGCGGGTGTACGAACCCCAGCTCGTCACCGGCCTGTTGCAGACCCGCGCCTACGCGGAGGCCCTGGTGCAGGGCGCGTTGCCGGAGACGTCGACGGCCGAGATCGACAAGCGCGTGCAGGTCCGCATGCGGCGACAGGAACGTATCACCGCCGAGGGCAACGCCCTGCGGCTGTGGGTGGTGCTGGACGAGGCGGCGCTGCGCCGGGTCGTCGGCAGCCGGCTGGTGATGCGCGAACAGCTGGAGCACCTGGTCGAGATGTCCCAGCTGCCGCACGTCACCGTGCAGGTGCTGCCCTTCGAGGTGGGCGCGCATCCGGGGCTCAACGGCCAGTACGCGATCCTGGAGTTCACCGACGCGGCCGACTCGAGCGTGGTCTACCTCGAGGGCGTCACCAGCGACCTGTACCTGGAGAAGGCGCCGGACGTGCAGAAGTACGCCGTGATGTACGAACATCTGCGGGCACAGTCCCTCAATGTGGAACAGTCCCGGCAACTCATCGCGAAGGTGGCCAAGGAGTACGCCGACTGAGCCATGCTTCACAGAAGCGCGGGATCGTACACCATTGGTCCACTCCAGCGTAAGACTCACCTGGAATATGCCATCCGCTTGAGTGAACGACTACTCCGCAGGCGGCAGTTGCCCGGTAGCGTCGATCACGCCAATCAGAAGACAAGGTTGGCGTGAACCGCACTACAGCAACTGGCAACAGGAGTGGACATGGCACTGATTCAGGGCGCTTCGGAGACGTGGATGAAGTCTTCCTATTCCGCGGGCAACGGCGCCTGCGTCGAGGTCAAGTCGCCCACCACCGCGGAACTCGCCGTACGCGACTCCAAGGTCACCGACGGCCCGATCCTGGCCTTCCCCGCCGAGGCGTGGAACGACTTCGTCGCCTCGGTCAAGGCATAGGGGGCTCTCTCTGCCCCTCGCGCATAGGCGTCGCTCGACGACAACTGCACAAGCGTCACTCACGGAGCCCTCTCGACCAGTCGCCGTCCTTGCCGAGAGGGCTCTACGCACCTGAGTGGCGCGCCCATCCAGTCCTTCTTCCGGTCCTTTTCTCGGAAGAACTACTGGCCCAGCTGTCCCTCGATGGCCGCGACGACCTCAGCCGCCTCCGGCTCGGTCTGCGGCGAGAACCGGGCGACGACCTGGCCGTCCCGGCCGATCAGGAACTTCTCGAAGTTCCAGCGGACGTCGCCGCTGTGCCCCTCGCCGTCCGCGAAACCGACGAGGCGCTCGTACAGCGCGTGCCGCCCCTCCCCGTTCACCTCGACCTTCTCGGTCAGCGGGAAGGTCACCCCGTACGTGGCCGAGCAGAACTCGGCGATCTCCTCGGCGGTGCCGGGCTCCTGCCCGAGGAACTGGTTGCAGGGGACGCCGAGCACGGTGAAGCCCTGCTCGGCGTACCGCTCCTGCAGCCGCTCCAGACCCGTGTACTGCGGGGTCAGCCCGCACTTGGAGGCCACGTTCACGATGAGCACGGCCTGGCCGGCGTAGCCCGGCAGATTGGCGGAGCCGCCCTGGAGGGCTCCGATCTCGATGTCCAGCACGGAACCGTTGTGGTCGGTAGCAGTCATGCCCGGATGCTAGAGCCTGTCCCGCGCCGCTCCGCCACCGGCCGGCCCGGGCGGCTCAGCCCTGCTCCACACCCTCCGACGCCTGCTGCTTCCCCTCGGGTGCCTGCTGCCTCTCCTCGGACGCCTGCTGCTCCTCTTCCGGCGCCTGCTGTTCCGGAACGACGCGCCGCTCCTGCCCCTTCTCCCCGATCTCCACGTCGATCTTCTTTACGGCCCGGTCGAAGTACCGCAGCAGCTCCACCGGGAACGGCATGACGAGCGTGGAGTTCTTCTCGGCGGCCACCTCGACGACCGTCTGCAGCAGACGCAGCTGCATGGCCTCCGGGGTGTCGGACATGATCCGTGAGGCGTTGGCGAGCTGCTGCGCGGCCTGGAACTCACCGTCGGCGGTGATGACCCGGGCCCGCCGCTCACGCTCGGCCTCGGCCTGCCGCGACATGGACCGCTTCAGCGACTCGGGGAGCTGCACGTCCTTGATCTCGACCCGGTCGATGTGGATGCCCCACCCGGCGGCCGGACTGTCGATCATCAGCGCCAGCCCCTCGTGCAACCGTTCCCGGTCACTGAGCAGATCGTCCAGATCGCTCTTGCCGATGATGGACCGCAGGGAGGACTGGGCGACCTGCCCGACGGCGAAGACGTAGTCCTGCACCTCGACGGTGGCACGCACCGGATCCGTCACCCGGAAGTACACGACGGCGTCGACCTTCACCGACACGTTGTCCCGTGTGATGCCCTCCTGGGTGGGCACCGGCATGGTCGCGACCTGCACGTTCACCTTGCGCATCCGGTCGGCGAACGGAATGAGGAAGGTGACGCCCGGCTGTCGGTGCGCCGGCAGGGCCTTGCCCAACCTGAACACCACACCACGCTCCACCTGGTTGACGACGCGCATACCGCTCTTCAGCACGATCAGCAGCAGAGCGGCCACCACGACCACTGCGACGGCGGTGCCTTCCATGGCACTCCAATCCTCACTCCCGGCAGAGACACCGGGTAGGACACCGGCCCGGCCGCAAAGGGTGCGGCCACCCGCGTCATGAAACCGTCAAGAATGCGGGCGAACGCCGGCGGTGGCGGGCGAACCCACCACCGCCGGCGCGCGGTTCGTCAGCTGTAGGGCAGTCGCAGGACCGATCGTTCTCCGGTGCCGAGGGTGGTGGGGGTGTTGCCGAGGGCGTTCCAGATCTTGACCTGTACGGTTCCGTTCTTCAGGTCGCAGGGGGTGCCGGTGGTGGAGGTGGTGCCGGTCTTGTCGGTGTAGTGCTCCCAGCCGGTGACGGGGTCGGTGGCGAAGTACTGGTAGGTCTCCACGCGGTCCCATGCGCCGTTGCCGGTGCAGTCGTAGGACACCTGTGCCTGGAGCGCGTTGCCGACGACGTCCTTGGCGTCGACGGCGAGGTCGAACCGGGTCTTGCCGTCGGCGTACTTGAGGTCGAGCCCGGAGGCGGTGAAGGTGACCGGCTTGTAGGGGGTGCCGTCGTGGTTGGCGCCGTCGGCCGACGCCACGGTCACGGAGCCCGCCGCACCCGCGGTACCGGCCAGCGTCCCGTCGCCGCTCGGGTACAGCGTGGGCGACGAACCGGTCCCACCGGTGGGCGAAGGCGTCGGGGTCGGCGTCGGAGTGGGGTCTGTGCCGCCCGGTGCGCTGCCGCCGCTCCACGTGTGGGCGCCGGCCGTGACCGTCTTCCCGGCGGGCACCTGCACGGTGGTGCCGTCGGAGAAGTGCACGGTGCTGTCCGTGGCCGTGGTGTTGGCGGCGACGTAGGTGCGTTCGCCGTTCTTGACGAAGACGGCGCTCAGCGGGGAGTCGGCGGTGACCCCGGTGTCCACGGTGCCGAGCGCGGCGAGGTTGCGGATCCAGTGGAAGGTGTGGGCCTTGCTCTCGCCCTCCTCGGAGGTGAGGGAGCCGTGGGCGCGGAAGTCGGCCAGAGCCGCGTCGCCGTCGCCCAGGGCCCGGTACTCGTACCAGATGTCGGGCCAGATCCCCGGCTGGGTCTTGCCGGCCTGGTCCAGCATCTCCTGGTAGTTCGTCCTGACGTAGGCGGGGTTGTCACCCAGGTAGAGGTGTCCGCCGGTCACCGGCAGCAGGTTGATGCCCTGGATCTGCTCGGGGGCGCTGGAGAACCAGGTCGAGTAGGCGCCGCCGTTGCTCCACACCATGCCGACCTCCTTGTGCTGGAAGCCCTCCGGATAGACCTGGTCGTGGACGTCGAACCAGTAGTCCTCGATGGCGGCGGCCTGGGTGGTGTACATGTAGATGCCGGCGTCCCGGACGGCCTTGTTCCCGGTGGCGCTGCCCCACTGGATGAGGGCGTTGTCGAAGTTCATCCCCTCGGAAGAAGACTCCTGGTTGTTGCCCGCGGCGAACGAGCCGTGGCCGGAGGCCCAGTCATGGCCGGCGTAGATGTCGAAGTCCCGCAGGAACGGGAAGCGCTTGTCTGCGCGGTCGTAGTTGTCGGCGTCCCGGATGAGCAGGTCGACCATCCCGCCGTAGTGATCGGCGTCGGCCCAGGTGGGGTCGAACTTGGCGACGGTCGCGGCGGCGGCGACGTAGTAGCCGTAGTGGAAGTGGTGGTCGTTCAGCTCCTGGTCGGACCCGTAGGAGGCCGGGTAGCCGATCAGCGTGCCCCACTTGTCGTCGTAGTAGAACAGGTGGCCCGTCTTGTTCGGCGAGGCCGTGAACCAGTCCGTGAGCTTGGACTTGATGGCCGACAGAGCGGCGTCGCGCACCTCGGTGTCGCCGGTCTGGTCGGCGATCTCCGCCAGGCGCGCGGCACGCCCGAGCCCCTTGCCGGTCCAGTAGGTGTCGTCGCTCACCTGACGGGTCGGGTCGGCCTTCTCGGCGTTCAGGTAGTCCCGCAGGGTCGCGGCGTCGGCGCCGGAACTGTCGGCGACCGCCGGTATCTCGGGCAGCACCCCGTGGAAGTCCATCGTCGTGGTGAAGGACGTGACGCCGGTGAGGACCTTGAGCGGGCCGCGGGAGGAGACGTAGGTCTGCGGCAACGGGTCGCCGTCGGACAGATGGCGCCACTGGTGCGGCAGCAGGGCCGCTACCGTCCCGGTCGCCGATCCCTCGAGGACGTCGGTGGTGTAGCGGTACGTGGTGGTGACGGTGCTCTTCGCCTCGTCGTACCGGTAGGACACGGCCGTGCCGGTGACCGGATCGTGGGCGTACTCGGCGTACGCGTCCGCGAGCGCGGTGCGGTCGGCGGCCGGAGTGGACGGCGTCGTCGGCAGCACGGCCACCGAGAAGTAGTCCTTGCCCGCGAGCGAGGAGGTGAAGGTGGAGCCGCTGACCGACCAGGTGGCGCCGGCCGGGGCGAAGGCGACGTAGTCGTGCCCGTTGACCGAGTAGCCGAGCGTCGAGCCGGAGTGGGACCACACGTCCACCGTCGCGTCCGAGGCGGCCTTGATCCGCGCGTCACCGCCCTTCGCGCGGAAGTAGGCGAAGGGCAGGCCTGAGCCGATCGTCGCCCGCAGGGTGTGCGCGCCGTCGCTGAGGTACGGGCTGACGGTCCAGTCGCTCCAGTCGTCGACCTTCACCTCGGGGGCGGCCAGACCGGAGACGCCGGCGACGAAGTCCTCCTTGTACTCGAAGTGGTACTCGCCGACGCCCTTGCCGCTGCCGGAGATCGTCGGCTTCGTGCTGTAGGAGACGCCCAGCCCCTCCGGCCCGGCCCGGAAGCCGAGCGGCTGGGCGAACAGGGGCTCCCCGTAAGCGCAGTTGGTCCGCTTCCAGAGGATCGACGACCACCAGTCGTTGGTGGGGACGGCGCCGGCCGGGGCGTTGGCGGTCACCCAGTGACGCGGGTTGGTGGACAGGTCCGCGCAGCCGGAGGGCAGCGGTCCGGGCGCCGTGGTGGTGTAACTGCCCGCACCCACGGTGTCGGCGCCGGCTTTCGCGGAGTCGAGTACCGTCAGGACCGCCCCGAGGAGGGCGGCGAGAGCCACGAACACCGCGGCCCGCCGCCAGGGCGAGGACCACGACACCGCTCTTAACGGCTGAACACTGTCTCTTGACATGGGAGCACCCTTCAGCACGGGGCGAGGCGTACGGACGGCCCGAGCCGACAGGTACGGCGGGCCGTTGAGCAGGTGACGAGCCGACCTTTCATACGCAGGCCGTTGTGACGGAGAGCCCGGAACCCAGTGCCTTGAGAGCGCTCTCAAGCACGGAAGGCTAGGGTCGCCCTGAGACACCGTCAATACAAAGCGCAATGATTGTTCGACCGGCCGTCACCTGGTGATCGTCCTGTGCCGCTCCGGATCCGGCCGTACGGTCACCGGTCACGGGGCCAGGGAGAAGTAGTTCTCCTCTTCCTGGGTGAAGTGCAGGCGCAGCACGGTGTTGAGGCCGTAGAGGCAGGAGCGCAGGTCGTCGAGTTGCCCGGGGGCCAGGCCGCCGTCGGCGTGGGCGAGTTGCAGATGGGTGGCGATGCGGCGGGAGAGGCGCTCGATCTCCGTGTGGGCGCGGCTCATGGTGGCGGTGGCCTCGGGCCCGCCGAGCGTGGGGGCGAGGGCGGGGTAGAGCTGGTGTTCCTCGGCGTACTCGTGCGGGAGCAGCCGTTCGGTGAGCAGCCGGTGGGTCTCCTCGACGGCCCCCAGGGCCTCGGGGCCGGGATCGGCGGAGAGGCGGTCGGCCGCGCCGCGGACGGATTCGAGGACGTCCTGGAGGTCGTCGTGCTCGGCGGCGAAGCGGTGGATGAGGGTTTCGGCGGCGGGCGTCAGGGGCGGTCGCGCGGCCTGGTCGACACGCAGGGCGCGCAGGGCGTTGAGGATGACGGCGACGTCGATGACCTCCTGCAGCAGGGCACCGGCGGCGGGCGGGAGCAGGCCGGCGGCGGCCGCGGCCATGGCGGCCAGTGACATCAGCATGCCGCCGAGGGCGCTCTGGACGGCGATGCGCCGGGCGCGCTGGGCGATGCCGACGGCGTCGGCGAGGCGGTCGACGCGATCCGTGGTCAGGACGATGTCGGCGGCTTCGGAGGAGGCCGTGGAGCCACGGGCGCCCATGGCGACGCCGATGTCGGCGGCGGCGAGGGCGGGGGCGTCGTTGATGCCGTCCCCGACCATCACGGTGACGGCGCGCTCGCGTTCGGCGCGTACGACGGCGACCTTGTCGGCCGGGCCGAGTTCGGCGCGTACGTCGTCCAGGCCCAGGACGGCGGCGGCCTCGTGGGCGGGTGCGGCGCGGTCGCCGGTGAGCATCAGCAGCCGTTCGATGCCCGCTGCCCGCAGATGGCGCAGGGTCCTGGGCGCGTCGGGGCGCAGGGGGTCGCGCAGGAGCAGCGCACCGGCCGGCTGCCCGTCGACGGTGAGCCAGGCGACGGCGGCGCCGTCGAGGAGGGCACGGTTGTCCACCGCCTCCGCCCAGGACGGCCGTGTGTCCGCCGGGCTGAGCCGGCCGATGGACACCCGGTGCCCGTCGACGGTGCCGGTCGCGCCCCGGCCGGGCTCCTCGGTGACGTCGGCGGGAACCGACAGCCCCAGCTTGCGTTCCCGGGCCGTGTCGACGATGGCCTGGGCGAGGACGTGAGGCGAGTACTGGTCGACGGAGGCCGCCAGACGAAGGACTTCGGTGGGCCTGGAGTCGGAGGCGGCGGTGACGTCGAGGACGCGGGGACGGCCGCGGGTGAGGGTGCCGGTCTTGTCGAGCAGGAGGGTGCGGGCGCGGCCGAGGTTCTCCAGCGCGCCGCCGTCGCGCACGACGACGCCGAGGCGGGAGGCGCGGGAGAGGCCGGAGACCACGGCGACCGGGGCGGCCAGCAGCAGCGGGCAGGGGGTGGCGACCACCAGGACCGCGACGGCACGCACGGCGGATCCGCTGACCAGCCAGGCCAGTCCCGCCACCAGCAGGGAGAGGGGCAGGAACCAGGCCGCGTAGCGGTCGGCCAGCCGGACGACGGGCGCGGACTCGGCCCCGGCCTGCTGGGCCAGGCGCACGATCCCGGCGTAGGTGCTGTCCTGCTCGGTGGCGGTGGCCCGCAGCTCGAAGGCGCCTCCCGCGTTGACCACGCCGCTGCGCACCTTCTCGCCCCGCGCGCGCTCGACCTGGAGTGACTCGCCGGTGAGGACGGACTCGTCGAATACGGCGGTGACGTCCTCCAGACGGCCGTCGACCGGGACCACCTCGCCCGGACCGACGACGAGGAGGTCACCGACGGCGATCTCGGCCGGCGGCACCGGGACCACACCGGCGTCGGTGCGCCGACGGGCGGAGCGCGGTGCGTGCTCCAGCAGGGCACGCAGGTCGTGGGAGGCGCGCCGCTGGGCCGCGGCCTCCAGGGTGCGGCCGGTGGCGAGCATCAGCGCGATCAGGGCGCCGGCCAGGTACTCGTGGACGGCCAGGGTGCCACCGAGCGCGAGGACGGCGATGAGGTCCACGCCCGCACGTCCGTGCCGCAGGGAGGCGAGCACCCATCCCACCGCGGGCACGACGGCCGACAGGGTCCCGAGCCCCCAGAAGAGGTCGGCGAGGCCGGCCGCACCGGCCAGCCAGGCGAGGCCGCCGGCGGTCAGGGCCGCCGCGGTGACGGCCAGGAGAACGGGTTCGATCCGTGGCGAGGCGACCACCGCGGCCAGGCGGTGCGGCCGTCCAGTGCGGGTGGGGTGGTGATTCATGGCGTACCTCGGTCCGTCCGGCGCGGCGACCATCGGGTCGGCCCCGATCCATCACACCGCGCCACCGGCCACCGCCGGCAGGGGCTGTCCGGCCCTGAGGCAGGGCCGGACAGCCGGTGTCCGCACGCGCGAAGGCCCGCCCCTCCACCGGACGGGCGGCCCTTCGCGCATGCGGACAGCGTCAGGACGGAGGCTGGAGAACCTGGTCGATGACGTAGATGGTGGCGTTCGCGGCCTTGATGTTGCCGCAGACGATGTTCGCCTTGCCGTTGACCTTGAAGTCGGTGCCGGAGCCCGACGTGGTCAGCTTGCCGCCTTCCACCGTGGTGAAGGAGCCGTTGGCGAGTTCGTTCGGGGTGATCTGCTTGTCCACGACGTGGTAGGTCAGCACCTTCTTGAGCTGCCCCTCATTGCTGAGGAGCGAGGCGAGCTGCGACGCGGTGACGTTCTTGAAGGCCTGGTCGTTGGGGGCGAAGATGGTGACGTCGGGCTTGCCGTTCAGGGTGTCGGTCAACTTCGCCCTGACCGCGGCCGAGACGAGCTGGCTGAGCTGCGGATACGCGGACGCGGCGTTCACGACCTTGTCCTTGGCCGTGTCGACCTTCTGCGAGAGCGCCGAACAGCCGGAACCGAACGTCCCCGACGGGCTGGGAGACGCGTCCCGTGCGTGACTCTGCGACGCGGGAATTCCGAGCGCGAGCGGCAGGGCGACCAGCGCTGCCGCGCCGGCCTTTGCTTTACGCATGCGGGTGAACCTCATCGCAACCTTCCTCCCATGGAGGCGTGAGCACTGCAGAGGCTTGGACTGCGGACGTCCTCGCTTCCGCGGGCGGGGGTGGGGCGGCTGCCACGCCGCGGCCTTCGGCCTTCATCACCCGGCCACTCAGCGAGCGTATCCAGCAGGTGTTGGTGACCGCATCTCGAAGCTGAGGCGGCCGGGACTCCTCCGGCTGCGTCGACCGGCGACGCGGGGGAGGATGGTCGCTGGGGAGGAGGGGGCACGCGGCCGGGGGGCCGGAGACCTTGCCCTCGACGCTGTTGAGCGAAGTGATGCCGATATGTCCGCACCATCACACAGCCCCGCCTGGCGGCGGATTCCCGAGGACGTGGCCGGTGCGGCCGTCACGGTGGCACGGGCCGCCGGGCACGCGGCCCTGCACCCGAAGTCCGTGATCGATCGCGCGCGTCATCTGCCGGACATCGTGCCCGTGTTGGGTCAGGCGGTGAAGCCGATACTGACCGGCCACATGGGCGACTGGCGTGGCGAGTACGCCTACACGCTCGGTGAGCAGGCGTTCGTCTACGGCTTTCCGTACATCTACAACGCCCGGTTGAGGCACGACTGGGTGACGCAGCCGCGCAGCCCCGCGACGGTTCCGTACGCGCCCGTCAACCATTTCTGGCATGCCGAGCGGTTGCTGGACGCGACCTACCGCGACGGTGGATGTCCCAACAACGACACCCTGTACTCGGCGGCCTGGGTGGACCTCCGGAGCGAGCCGGTCATCCTCTCCCATCCAGCCATGGCCGATCGGTACTTTACCTTCGAACTGGTGGGCATCACGTCCGACAACTTCGACTGCGTCGGCCAGCGCACCACCGGCTCCGACGCGGGCGACTTCGCCCTCGTCGGCCCGGGTTGGAAGGGAAAGCTTCCTACCGGGGTGCGGCGCCTGAAGAAGGCACCCAGCCCCTGGGTCCTCGTCCTCGGCCGCACCCTGGTCAGCGGCCCGGACGACGTGCCCCGCGTCCGGGAACTCCAGGAGCGGTACCGGCTCACTCCGCTCAGCCTGTTCGGCAAGCCGGACGCGAAGGTTCCCGAGAGCCGTGACGTCCTGACGCCGATCCCGGCGGAGGAGGACCCCCTGGGGCCGTGGAAGACCCTGAACGCGATGCTGGCCGAGAATCCCCCACCGGCACATCACCACGTCCTTCTGCAGCAGTTCGCCCAGATCGGCATAGGCCCCGGCCTCGACGTCGAGGCCCAGCCCGACGCGGTCAGACGAAGCCTGATCCGGGCCGCCGCCGTCGGCGTGCCCCTGCTCAGGCAGCAGATTCTCAGCGGCGACTGGGCCCACCTCGTCAACGGCTGGCGCTACCCTCCCCCGCACATGGGACGATTCGGCGACGACTTCCTCAAACGCGCCGCCGACCAGTCGCTGTTGGGCGTCGCCGCCAACGACCCCGCGGAAGCGGTCTACTTGCTCAACTTCGAGGACGAGGACGGCGACAAGCTGGACTCCGAGGGCCGGTACGAACTGCACTTCCCCAGCGGCGCCACACCGCCGGTCGAAGCCTTCTGGTCGCTGACCGCCTACGGGGAGGACATGAATCTGATCTCCAACCCGGCCGATCGCCACTCGGTGGGCGACCGCAGCGCCGGCCTGCGGTGGGACGCGGACGGCGGACTGACCATCCACCTGCAGAGTGAGCCGCCCGACCAGGGCGGGGAAGCCAACTGGCTGCCCACCGCGAAGGAAGGCACCTGGTTCGTGGCCCTGCGCATGTACCGGCCCCGCCCGGAGGTGATCGACGCGACCTGGGAGTGTCCACCCCTGACCCGCGTCGCCTGACGTTCCGGCGCCGCGCCGATACCGGAAGCGGATGCGTACGAAGCCGTCGGCAGCGTGCCTTCAGTCCTCGCGCTGGTGGTGATGTAACGCCGCAGAAGGCGCCGTCGTCCGATGCCTTCAGCCGGCCTGACGGTTCCGGCGGTGCGGCAGTGCCCGCCAGAGACGGCCGCAGACGACGGTGCCGACGATCAGCAGCACGTAGACCAGCGGCGTCCACGCGCCACCGGTGCGGCTGGCATGGCCCTGGTGGAACACGAAGGTGACGGAGCTCTGCAGCCAGACGACGCCGCTCCAGGTGAATGTGCCATCGGTGTGCGCGCCCGTGGCCGCGATCGCCTGCTGGTAGGCGTTCTCCGCCTCGCCCAGGAAGAAGTTGAGCAACAGCGGCGTGGTGAGGAGGAAAAGGGCGGCGGCGATCCAGGAGTGCCGTGGCCCCTCGCCGAGTTCGGCGGTCAGATACTCCTCCGCGAGTTCGCGACTGTCACCGAGACGGCGTACCGCCTCCGTGGCGCCGACCTCAACGGCGGCCTCCAGCAGGTTAGCGCGGACCTCGCGGCGCCGGGCGACCCGGCTCCCGGAGGGGAGGTCGTACAGGCGTTGGTCGAGCGACCAGACGAGGCGCTCGATGCGGAGCCGGTCGAGCCAGGTGACGGTGTGCAGCATGTCAGGAGCCCTTCTGCGGCGCGGTGGGCAGGGGACGGGACAGGACGGAGTCGACACTGTGGACGTGCCGGGCCCAGGCGGCGGCACCAGCCGCCAGGGCATCGCGCCCGGCATCGGTCAGCCGGTAGTACTTGCGTGCGGGACCGCTGGAGGAGGCGACGAGCCGGGTGGCCAGCCGCCCCTCTCGCTCGAGCCGGGCCAGCGCCGGATACACCGTGCCCTCGAGGACGTCGGTGAAGCCGACAGCCTGCAGGCGCTGGGCCACCTCGTATCCGTACGACTCCCGTTCGGCCAGCAGGTGCAGCAGCAGCAGCGAGAGGACACCTTTGAGTAGCTGCGGGTCATGGCTAGAGGTCACAGCATCTAGAGTGTTGCTAGTACTATGCAATGTCAAGTAGTGCGATTGAGGTCGGCGGCGAATCTCCCACCGTTCGACCATTGCCGGATCACGCGAGTGAACGGCTTCCGTACGCCACCAGTTGTGGGCCGGCGAGGTCGCGCGAGCGGTGTGGGCGCATCCGGCCGGGCTCAGCGCGACGCAGGCTGCGGTCCAACCTGTGCGCCGGTGCCATTGCCGGACGCTGCCGTATGGCAGCTGGGTGACGCCCCGGCCAAGCAGCTGACGGCCCCGAGACGGCCCCAGCACAGCATCAAGCCCCCACCCGACGGAGAACCCGTTGGTGGGGGCTTGATGCTGTGCGTGATACCTCTGTCTACCGTACGTCTACGTAGTCCCCGGCGGTCTTGACCGTCGCGGTCGTGCTGGTGCCGGAGAAGTAGTAGCGCCAGTAGCCGTCGCCGGCAGCTGTCGCGGTGGTCTTCAGGTTGCCGGTGCTGTTGGTGTACACGGTTTTGACCGTCGTGTAGGTGTCTGTTCCCGCTTTGCGGAACTGCAGCTTGACCGGCTGATTGGTGTAGCCACGGTAGTCGTGGGTCTCCCAGTTGGCGCGGGTCAGTTTGCCGGTGACGGTGATGGTCTTGCCCTTGGCGACCGGCTCCGGCGAAGCGTTGACGCTGAGCTTCGAGTAGCGCTGGATGTTCGTGTACTTGTAGGCATCCAGGGAGATGCCGCCGTTGCCCTTGTCGAAGGCGTCGACGCCGACCTTCCACTGCCCGGCCCAAGAGTTCTTCTGCAGGTCGCGGGGGTTGAGGGTGAAGGGGACGACGCAGGTCTTCGTCGCGGCGTCGACGGCTGTGCACGTCGGACGGCCGAACGGCACCGTCATGTCCGTGTCTTCTTCCTTGGGGCCGCCGTGCCACACGAACACGCGGGCCGTTTCGATGCCGTCCGGATCGGTGGCGGTCACCGAAGCCGAGAAGGTGACCGTGTTGGAGATGCCGACCACGATGGGCTTGCCACCGTTGACCGTGACGCTGGTGATCGTTGTGTCGCCGCCCCACGACTCGTCGGCCTGAGCCGTTGGAGCGCTTGCGACGGCGAGTGCCAGGGCGCCGGACAGAGCGGCACCTATGGCGATTGAGCGCATGTAGTCCCCAGGAAAATCAGGCCTGCCGGCCGAGCCCCCGCCGCAGGCACCACGATGGATAGCGGGAGCGTACTGCGTTCACGCCAACTTGGCTGATTGTCCACCTGCACATCAGTCACCACACCCAGCGCGACCAACATCGCGGAGGACCGGACCACCTGCACGACGCCCCGGGGCACACCGCGAAGCGCAAGCTCACAAGGGCCAGGCCTCCAGGGAGGCAGGTCCCGAGACGCGAGAAATTGGCGGGCGACGCGTTCGGATGCCTTCCATCGAGCTGGAGTCGTAGCGCCCCGCAGCGCGTGGCTGCGGGGCGCCTAGTGGGGTTCAGTCGACCATCTGCCCGTCGAACATACCGCCACTGCAGGTGTTGGTCGCCCAATTGACGGTTCCGCCGCCCTGCTCGCACTCACCCGGGGTGAGGCTGGCGGCGGTGGCAGTGGCGGCGCCTGTGAGGCCGAGTCCGGCGAGGGCTGCCGTGGCGATGACGGCGGCGAGGATTCGTCGAATGCGCATTTGGTTCGCCTTTCACGGATTGCCTCGGTTGGGACACTACTCAGCCAATTGTTCATCCATGTGGGCGACACGTCATGTTGGGCCGTTCGGATGACATTGCCGTCGGGTGCGTGGTCGGTGACGCGACCCGTCAGACAGGCCCTAGTGGGCGGTGCTGCGCGTGGTCACCTCGCGGTCCCGTTCTTAGGAGATCGCTGTTCCACCGCCGGACTCGTACGGCAGGTCCCTCTGCATGGATCAGATATGGGTGGTGCTCATCGGCTCCGTAGCAGCCGGCATCGTCGCCCTCGGCTATGTCTGTATCGGGATTATCGGCGGCCGGAGTCAGACCGCAGGCCAAGCCGACGTTGCGCACGGCCAACGGGCCCTCTCCATCGTCAGGACCGTGTACTCCGGCGAGGTCGTGGTCAGCAGGGCCTGCCTCGGGCTCCACCGATGAGTTCTTGTCTGCGGTCGGGTCAGTACGGGCATGACTGCTGTGAACAAACCACCGGTCGCCTCCCGCCGGGAGTGGCTGACCGCCGTCGACACCCTGCGCGCCCGGGAGAAGGCGCACACCCGGGAGAGCGATGCGATCGCCGCCGCGCGGCGACGGCTGCCCATGACCGAGGTGGACCCATCAACTCCGCTCGTCGGAGGCAACGGAGAGGTCCCCCTGATCGACGTCTTCGACGGCCGCACCCAACTGTTCGTCTCGTATCACATGTGGCACGACGGCCGCCCCGCAGCCGACCAGTGTGAGGGTTGCACCTTCTTCACCGGCCAGGTCCGCGAACTGTCCTATCTGCACCAGCGTGACGTCACCTTCGCCGTCTTCTGCCAGGGCCCGTTCGACGAGTCCGAACGCTACCGCCGCTTCATGGGCTGGGACATGCCCTGGTACTCCGTACCCGCCGAGTCACGCGAACCGCTCCTCGCCGGCCGCCACTTCGGAATGAAAGCGAGCTACCTCCGCGACGGAGAACGCGTCTACGAGACGTACTGGACCACCGGCCGCGGCGTCGAACCCATGGCGCCCTCCTACGGCATCCTCGACATGACCGTCCACGGACGGCAGGAAACCTGGGAGGACTCCCCGCCAGGCTGGCCGCAGCCGTACGAAACCCTCGGTCAGCAGTTCCGCAAGGACGGACGGCCGACCGCGCAATGGGCACGGATCACCGCAGGCCACGACGACGACCTCCACAGCGGACAGCCCATCACGGACGGCTCAGGCTGCTGCTCCTGAACTGGAACCCGACGGCGGTCCCGGCCGTCCAAGGCCTCCAGGAGCCGGGATCGCGAAGACCTCGGCCATGCGCTCGCTTTCTCGGGCACTCCAGATCAGCATCACCATGTATGTCTGTACGCACGTCGTGCAGGACACCCAGCGCGAGGCCATGAGCCACATGGACCGGCTTCTGCGGAGGCGCCCTGGTCGTCAGAGACCACCCGCGTTGATGTCAGATGTGGATGTCAAAGGCCCCGGACCATGATCGGTCCGGGGCCTTTCGGCTGGTGCCCCCGGCAGGATTCGAACCTGCGACACCCGCTTTAGGAGAGCGGTGCTCTATCCCCTGAGCTACGAAGGCGCTGTACTCGGTCCACAGGGTACCGGATCAGGGTGGGGTGGTGGATCAGGACGGGGGGACGTGGGTGAAGCGGGAGGCGGTGTGGAGGTCTGTCTGGATGTGGTCGGCGGTGGAGCGGAGGGCGGGGAGCAGGTCCGTCACGCAGTCCCGGAGGGTGCGGCGGGCCGCGTGTGTGGCCACGTTCACCGCGGCGACCGCCCGGCCGGTCCGGTCGCGTACCGGTACGGCGATGGAGCGCAGCCCCGACTCCAGTTCCTCGTCGGCGAGGGCGTAGCCCTGGGCGCGGATCTCGGCGAGGGCGGGGGGCAGGGGGCCTTCGGCGTCGGCGAGCAGGACGCGGCCCAGGGAGGTTCCGGCGGCCGGGAGGCGTGCGCCGACCGCGATGTCCACGGTCAGTACCCGGCTCGCGCCCGCGCCGGCCGCGTACTGGATCTCCGTCCCCGTGCCGGGTGCCAGGACCGCCAGTGCCGTCGGCTCGTGGAGCTGGTCGGCGAGGGCCCTGAGGTGGGGCGCGGCGAGGCGGGGGAGTGTGGTGCGGGACAGCGGCGGGAAGCCCAGGTCCAGGACGCGCGGGGTGAGGGTGAAGGTGCGGGGGTCGGGTCCGGTGGTCACCAGGCCCAGGTGCTCGTAGGTGATCAGCGCCCGCCGGGCCGTGGCCCGGGCCAGGCCGGTCGCCCGGGCCACCTCGGTCAGCGGCAGCGCCGAGCGGCCCTCGCCGAACACGGTCAGCACGGTCAGGCCTCGGGCCAGGGACTCGATGAACTCGCGGCCCAGCTCGTGCTTGGACGCCGTCGTCCAGGCCGCCAGGCCCGAGGGCGCCCGGCCTGGCTCCGGCGGGGGCGTCTGGCGCAGGTCGGCCTCCATGGCCGCCACCGCCTTGCGCAGGCGGGGCAGCAGGGTGCTGCGCAGGGCGGCCGCTGTGTGCCGGCTGGTGTGGCTGACCACGCTCGCCACGCACGCCACCCGGCCGGTCGCCTGCTCCCGCACCGGCACGGACACCGCGACCAGGCCCGGCTCGATCAACTGGTCGTCCAGCGCCCAGCCGTTCCGGCGGGCCTGTGCCACCCTCGTCTCGAAGTCCGTCAAGTCCTGGGAGGAGGAGACGGGTTGAGGGGGCACGGCGGGGAAGGACGCGTTCGCCGGGTCGCCGGACAGCCGGGTGTGCCAGCGCGCCCACTCCGCCTGGCCCCACTCGGCCGCGAACAGCGCTCCCGGTGCGGTGCGTTCGGCCGGGAGCAGGTCGCCGATGCGGAAGCTCACGGACATCGCGCGGCGGCGGGTGGCCTGGTGGATGAAGCGGACGCCGTCGAGATCGGCGACCGCGAGGGACACCGACTCGTCCAGTTCGTCGGCGAGGGCGTCCGCGCGGGCGTCGAGCAGGGCGGGCAGGCGCAGCGCGGCCAGGTAGGCGTTGCCCAGCTCCATCACACGAGGGGTGAGGACGACGTCCCGGCCGTCGGGGCGGACGTATCCCATGCGGGCCAGGGTGGCGGTGATCCGGTCCACCGTGGACCGGGCCAGTCCGGTGGCCCGTTCCAGCGCGCTGGGGCTGAGCGTCCCGCCCGCCTCGGTCAGTTGCCGCAGCACGGCGATCCCGCGCATCAGCGGCGCGACCGCCTCGGCCGGCAGGCCGGGCACGGCATCCTGGTCCAGGGCGGTTCTCGGGAGCATCGGCTCGGTTCTCCGGTCCGGTACGGCGGCGTGCGGGAACGCCTACGGTAGACCGCCCGGCGCGGCGCCCGGCCAACGCCGTGACGCGGCCGCTTCCCGCCGCCTGCTGTCGCCGAGTGCCCCGCGCCGCTTCTCGCCCTCCGCTGCCGCGCGCAGTGCCCCGCACCGCTCCCGCCCCAGTTGTCGCCGAGTGCCCCGCGCCGCTCCCCTCCCGCTACCGCCCAGTGCCCCCCACCGCTCCCCGCCCCGCCCCCGCTACCGCCGAGTGACCCGCACCTTGAACTCCCCGTCGTTCCCCGTCGCCTTCACCTCGACCGTGATCCCATGGCCCGGGTCCTTGAAGGACTCGCCGGTGGTGAACGGGGCGTCGGAGAGTTCCGTCTGGACGTTGGGGCTGCGGGTGCAGCCGCCGCTGTTGCGGTGGGCGTCGTAGACCGTGATCGGTCCGCGCCCGGTGTCCACGGTGGCGTCGACCTTGTAGATGAGGATGCCCGGCTCGCACACCGCCTCGTCGTTGCCCCCCGGCGCGCGCAGCTCAAGGGCGTAGGCGCTGCGCCGGTCTATCGGTATCAGGACCAGCTTCCCGCCGCCCGGCCGGTACAGCGGCGTCAGGGTGTAGTCGGTGCGGCCGGGGCGGGCCGCGCAGCCGACCTGGGTGCCGTCCAGCCAGCCCAGTTTCCACTTGTGCCAGCCGAGGAGGTCGTTGTTGACCCCCCAGTCCTCGCTCATGATGTCCCAGTGCCCCACCGCCGAGCCGCCCTCCTGGGTGTAGAGGTCGGGCAGCCCGAAGGTGTGGCCGTTCTCGTGCGGGAGTACCCGGTAGCCGGTGCGGCCGTAGGAGCCGGAGCCGTCGTCCTGGCGGGAGTAGACGAAGGACGCGTTGCCGACGACGACGCCGTCGGCGACCGGGGCGTCGGAGTTGCCGGCGAAGGTCACGGACAGCACCGTGTCCAGGGCGGAGGGGCCGGCGTTGGGGGTGACCAGCACGTTCAGCAGGTCGTACGAGCGGAAGTCCACGTCGGGGTCGGCGGCGGCCACCATGTCCTGCACGAGCTGGCGGTAGCCGGGGTCGAAGGGCGCGCCGCGCTCTATGCCGTACGCCTTGAACGGTTTCGGCATCCGCAGCCAGCCGGATATCGGGGTCTCGGGGCGGTAGTCGAGCCGGCCGTACGACGCCGTGCGGAACCATTCCTGGGTCTGCGGGAAGAACTCGTGGAAGCGGTCGAGCGCGCTGCCCCGCCCGGGGGCGTCGGAGAAGTCGATCATCAGGGTCAGGGCGCGGACCGTACCGGTGGAGCGGGAGTAGCCGACCGGGGTGGGGACGCCCTCCGTCATCTGCACGTCCATGCCGCCGCGGATCATGCAGGGGGAGAGAGCGGAGGAGCGGACCAGGCCGGTCGGCCCGGCGGTGGTGGACGCCGTCAGCTGCCCGGTCCCGGCCGAGGTGCTGACCGCGAAGGTCAGGACGGTCACCGAGGCCAGGGCGGCCGCCCGGCGCGGGCGTATGCGGGGGCGGGGCGACGGCGGCTGCATGCATGGACCTCCCGCTCCGCGGCAGCCGCAGGTCTGACGACTGCACCGTTGTGATCACCCTGTGTCGACGGGCCGGAGGGCGCGCGCTGGAGCAGCCGATCGTGGGAATCCCGGTAGCGGGAGGTGTGAGCCAGGTCACGGGGAAGTTTTAGGCGAGGGGGAAATAACCGGGGACGCGTTCCCCGTTTAGACCTGTGTCCGCGCGAAACGGGGACCATTTCCCCGGATCGCCAGAGTCACCCAGACCAGGAGTACGCCGTGCAGACCTCCCTCCCCGCACCGCGCAAGGTGTCCCGGCCCCGCGCCGACGCCCTGCGCAACCGGGAGCGGATCGTCACCGCCGCCCGGGAGATGTTCGTCGAACACGGCCCCGATGTGCCGTTCGACGAGATCGCCCGCCGGGCCGGTGTCGGCAATGCCACGGTGTACCGCAACTTCCCGGACCGCGACGCCCTCGTCCGCGAGGTCGTCTGCTCGGTCCTCGACCGGACCGTACGGGTCGCCGAACAGGCGCTGTCCGAGAGCGGCGACGCGTTCGAGGCGCTGGAGCGCTTCGTGCACGCCGCCGCGGACGAGCGGATCAGCGCCCTGTGCCCGATGGTCACCAGCACGTTCGACCAGCACCACCCCGACCTCGAGGCCGCCCGGGAGCGCGTCGAGCGCATCGTCGAGGACCTCATGGACCGGGCCAAGGAGGCCGGGCTGCTCCGCACCGACGTGGGTGTCGGTGACCTGATGGTCGCCGTCGCCCAGCTCAGCCGGCCGCCGGCCGGCACGGACTGCTGCAGCGTCGACCGCTTCGCACACCGTCATCTTCAGCTGTTCCTGGACGGTCTGCGGGCTCCGGGCCGCTCCGTCCTGCCGGGCACGGCCGTGACCATGGAGGACCTCCGCAAAGCCTGACCGATCAGCCCGACCGATCAGCCCGACCGATCAGCCCGACCGATGAGTTCGGGGCCCCGTACCGGTCCCGACCACAGCACCCAGAGCGCTCACGGCGCTGCCGGCCGCACCACGCCGGAAACCGAGCTTCCGGCCGTCGCCGTCGCTGTCGACGCGCCGCCCGATACCTACGTCTTTTGCCGTCACGAAGTCCCGAAGTGGGTACCTCCATGTCCGAAACAGCCCTCAAGGCTCCCGGCGCCACCGCACCGAGCGGTGACGCCAACCGCTGGAAAGCGCTCGTCTTCATCGCGCTCGCCCAGCTGATGGTCGTCCTCGACGCCACCATCGTGAACATCGCCCTGCCCTCCGCCCAGACCGACCTCGGCATATCCGACGGCAACCGGCAGTGGGTCGTCACCGCCTACGCCCTCGCCTTCGGCGGCCTGCTGCTCTTCGGCGGCCGCGTCGCCGACCTGTGGGGCCGCAAGCGCGCCTTCGTGCTGGGCCTGGGCGGCTTCGCCGCCGCCTCCGCGCTCGGCGGTGCCGCCACCACCGGCACGATGATGTTCGGCGCCCGCGCCCTGCAGGGTGTCTTCGGCGCCCTGCTCGCCCCGGCCGCGCTCTCCCTGCTCGCCGTGATGTTCACCGACGCCAAGGAGCGCGCCAAGGCGTTCGGCATCTACGGTGCGATCGCCGGTGGCGGCGGCGCCGTCGGCCTGATCCTCGGCGGCTTCCTCACCGAGTACCTGGACTGGCGCTGGACCTTCTTCGTGAACGTCCCGTTCGCCATCGTCGCCGCGCTCGGCGCCTGGTTCGTCATCCGTGAGCCGGAGGGCGGCCGCAACCGCTCCCCGCTCGACATCCCCGGCGTGATCCTCTCCAGCCTCGGCCTGTTCGCGCTCGTCTACGGCTTCACCCGCGCCGAGTCCGACGGCTGGGGCGACACCGTGACCGTCGCGATGTTCGTCGCGTCCGCGGTACTGCTCGCCACCTTCGTGCTGGTCGAGTCCCGGGTCAAGGCCCCGCTGCTGCCCCTGCGTGTGGTCACCGACCGCAACCGCGGTGGCATCTACCTCTCCCTCGGCCTCGCGATCATCGGCATGTTCGGCCTGTTCCTCTTCCTGACCTACTACCTGCAGGTCGTGAAGGGCTACTCGCCGGTCAAGACCGGTTTCGCGTTCCTGCCGATGGTCGCGGGCATGATCACCGGCTCCACCCAGATCGGCACCCGGCTGATGACCCGCGTCCCGGCCCGGCTGCTGATGGGCCCCGGCTTCCTCGTCGCCGGGTTCGGCATGCTGCTGCTGACGCAGATGGAGATCGGCTCGTCGTACGCGACGCTGCTGCTGCCCGCGATGGTGCTGCTCGGTCTCGGCATGGGTACGGCGTTCATGCCGGCCATGTCCCTGGCCACCTCGGGCGTCGAGCCCCGGGACGCGGGTGTCGCCTCCGCGATGGTCAACACCTCGCAGCAGGTGGGTGGCGCGATCGGCACCGCTCTGCTGAACACCATCGCCGCGTCCGCGAAGACCTCGTACATCAAGGACCACATCGCCGGTGCGGCCACCAAGCCGCAGCAGCAGCTGGTGGGCCTGCAGGGCATGGTGCACGGCTACAGCACGGCGATCGGGTTCGCCGTCGGCATCCTGGCCCTCGCCGCGCTGATCGCCTTCACCTTCGTCAACGCCGGCCGCCCGGGCTCCACCCCGGTCGCCTCCGGCGAGGGCGTCGAGGACGAGGTGCCGGTGCCGGTGGTGGCCCACTGACCGGCCGTACGGTGACCCACCGGGCGCCCCGCGCGGTGATCTAGCGGAGCCAGGGAAGGTCCGCACCCGCTTCGTCGGGCTGGAGGCCCTCGGCGACGATCTCCATGATCTCGCCGAGGGCCTTCTGCTGTTGCGGGGTCAGCCGCTCGAACAGTGCCTGGCGTACGGCGGCCACATGGCCCGGCGCGGTGCGGCCCAGCACCTCGGCGCCCTCGTCGGTGAGCACGGCGAACTGGCCGCGCTTGTCGGAGGGGCAGTCCTCGCGGCGGACCCAGCCGCTCTTCTCCAGCCGGGCGATCGCGTGGGACAGCCGGGAGCGCGTGATCTTGGACCTCATCGCCAGCTCGGTCATCCGCAGCCGGCGGCGCGGTGCCTCGGCCAGGCCGACGAGGAGGCCGTAGTAGATGTGCGGCATGCCCGCGTCGCGCTGGAGCTGCCGGTCGAGGTGGTCCTCGAGCAGGGTGGTGGCGTGCAGATAGGCGCGCCAGACGCGCTGCTCCTCGTCGGTGAGCCAGCGGTGCCGGCCGGCGGAGTCCGTTGCCGTGTTCATGTGTCCCACTGTACGAGGCATCTCCTTGAAACTTGAACAAGTCGGGCGTACGCTTAAGCGGAAAGCTTGAGACTTAAAGCACCTTGAGGGTGTGTCTCACAGGGACCGAGCACCGGGAGCCGCTGTCATGTCCGCCGCACCGCAGGAGACGTCCGCTGCCGGGCGGGAGCGCATGCCCGCCCTCTACCTCAGCCACGGCGCCCCGCCGCTCGCCGACGATCCCGTCTGGCCTGGCCAGCTCGCCGCCTGGTCGGCCGGTCTGCCGCGCCCCAGGGCGATCCTCATGGTCTCCGCCCACTGGGAGGAGGCCCCGCTCGCACTAGGCGCCGTAGAGACCGTCCCCCTCGTCTACGACTTCTGGGGCTTCCCCGAGCACTACTACCGGGTCCGGTACGCCGCTCCCGGCGCGCCCGAGCTGGCCGAATCCGTCCGCAAGCTGCTGCGCGCCCCCGGCATCCCGGTCCAGGACATCCCCGACCGCGGCCTCGACCACGGCGCCTACGTGCCGCTCGTCGAGATGTTCCCGGCCGCCGACATCCCCGTCCTGCAGATCTCCATGCCGACCCTCGACCCGGTCCGGCTGATGGACATCGGCCGCAAGCTCGCCCCGCTGCGCGACGAGGGCGTGCTGATCGTCGGCTCCGGCTTCTTCACCCACAACCTCGCCGCCCTGCGGCACACCGGGGCCGGCGTGCCGACCTGGTCCGCCGAGTTCGACGACTGGGGCCGCCGGGCCCTGGAGGCCCGCGACTGGGACACCCTGCTGGACTTCCTCCGGAAGGCCCCGGCCGGTCGCTACGCCCACCCGCGCACCGAGCACTTCGCCCCGCTCTTCGTGACCATGGGCGCGGCCGAGGCGGGCGGCGAACTCGACGCGCAGAAGTCGGTGATCGACGGGTTCTGGATGGGGCTGGCGAAGCGGTCGCTGCAGTTCGGGTGAGTGGGTATCCGGGCGGTGTCTACCCGAGGGGGGCCCGCCCGAGGTCCTTCTCGTACCAGGCCACGTCCCAGTAGCGGCCGAACTTGCGGCCCACCTCCCGGTAGGTGCCGACGTGCCGGAAGCCGAAGCGGGCGTGCAGCCGCCGTGAGGCCTCGTTCGGCTGCGCGATGCCCGCGTAGGCGCGGTGCAGGTCCTCAGCGGCCAGCGCCCTGAAGAGGGCGTCGTAGAGCAGGGTGCCGATGCCGCGGCGGCTGGGGGTGCTACCTCTGAGGGAGCCCGGGGCGACGTACACGGTGGTCTCCACCGAGGTGGAGTACGCGGGCTTCGCACGGTAAGGGCTGGATGTGGCGTACCCCAGAATCTCCTGTGAGTCCGCCGCCGTGGCAACCATCAGGCGGTACGGGCCGTCTACCGGGTGGGAGAGCAGCCAAGGGCGGCGCTCTTCCGCGGTGAAGATGGCCGTGTCGAATGTGATCGCCGTCTCGCGCACATAGTGGTTGTAGATCTCCGTGAGGACCTCGAGATCCCCCTCGACCCCCGGCCTGACCTGCACCTCTGCGTGTGTCGACGGCATTGCGCCTCCCCGTGTGGCCGACAGGGTACTGCATGATCAGAAAAATTGAGGGTCGGGTTGGGAATTCTGTCCGGATTCCAGTCGTTGTTTCCCTCGGATGCGGGGCACTCGAGGAGAGTCCCAAGGAGTCAGATCCGCAAGACGAATCCGTTCGATGCCAAGCGTTCGAAGGACCACCCGCCAGCCCACCATCGCAAGGGAGCACGCATGGCAACCCGTGCCGTCGCCCGTCGTAAGTCCGCCACCGGCGAGACGGCCGACTCGGCAGGCAGTGTTCGCGCCCACGCCGGCGAGATCGCCGATCGCGACCTGGTCGGCATGTACCTCGACGAGATCGCGCGTACGCCGCTGCTCGACGCCGCCAAGGAGGTCGAGCTGTCCCAGACCATCGAGGCGGGTGTGTTCGCGCGGCAGGTCCTCGACGGCGACGAGGAGTCGAAGTCGGACGCCACCCGCGAGGAACTGCAGGCCCTGGTAGACGCCGGTGAGCGGGCCAAGGACGTCTTCATCCGCTCCAACCTCCGCCTGGTCGTGGCGGTGGCCCGGCGCTACCCGCGCAGCGGTCTGCCGCTGCTGGACCTGATCCAGGAGGGCAACGCCGGTCTGGTGCGCGCCGTCGAGAAGTTCGACTACCGCAAGGGCTTCAAGTTCTCGACGTACGCCACCTGGTGGATCCGTCAGGCCATCACCCGCTCGATAGCCGACCAGTCCCGCACGATCCGGCTCCCCGTCCACCTGGTGGAGGAGCTGGGCCGCATCCGCCGTGTCCAGCGCGAGTTCAACCGCGAGCACGGGCGCGAGCCGGAGCCCGCGGAGATCGCCGCCGAGCTGGGTTCGACGCCGGAGCGCGTGACCGACGTGCTCGACTGGTCCCGTGACCCGGTCTCCCTGAACATGCCGGTGGACGACGAGGGCGAGACCCAGTTCGGCGACCTGCTGGAGGACACCTCGGCGGTCTCCCCCGAGCAGTCGGTCCTCACGCTCCTGCGCAGCGAGGAGCTGGACGACCTGATCGGCCGCCTGGACCAGCGCACGGCCTCCATCATCAAGATGCGGTACGGCATCGAGGACGGCCGCGAGCGCACGCTGACCGAGGTCGGCAAGGAGCACGGCCTGACCCGCGAACGCATCCGGCAGATCGAGAAGCACGCGTTGCTCGAACTGAAGAAGCTCGCCCGTGGCACCGGCTTCGACGCGGCGGCCTGACCGGTCGGCGTACGACCGCGCACACCCGGTGGCGAAAGACGGCGCAAACATGGCGCGGTACCGTCGCTTCAACTCCGGGGCCCGAGGGAAAAACCATTGCGGGCCCAGGAGTTGGACTTGAACCAAGGGCCGCACTCCCAGCCGTAGCACCCACCCCCACATGCGGCACGACGAGCACTCGCCAGGTACTCGCCGAGTGAGCCACGTTCCGACGCCATCCCCCCCGGCGTCGGAACGTTCCAGAGCCGGGCCCCGGCGCCTACCCCCCCCGGCGCCGGGGCCCGGCCACATGCTGGAACGGCGGGCCACCCCGTACCTGAACCCCGGGGTGGCCCGCTCGAATGGCAGATTCTGCCACACCGGCATAGCCTGCCGAGGTGAGCACCCCCAGCACCACCGGCAACACCGCCCACCAGCCTGTTTCCGCCACCGCCCCGATGTCCCTGACCGAACGCCGCAAGGCCGAGACCCGTATGGAGATCGCCCGCGCGGCGGCCGCGCTCTTCGTGCGCCAGGGCCTGCGCGCCACGCGCGCGGAGGACATCGCCCAGGCCGCGGGCATCGCCCCGCGCACCTTCTACCGCTACTTCGCCTCCAAGGAAGAGGCGGTGGCGCCGCTGTACGCGGCGGGCGCCGAGCTCTGCATCCAGGCGGTCCGCGACGCCCCGCCCGGCCTCTCCGTACCGGAGGCGCTGCGCCACGCGGTCGAGCACACCCTCAGCCCCGGCGTGGGAGTCTCGGCCGCCTCCTGGGAATGGGTCCGCACCCTGATCCGCCTGGCCGACGCGAGCCCCGCCCTCGGGAAGGTGTGGGCGGAGGTCTGCCGGACGTCCGAGGGCGCGCTCGCGGAGACCCTGGCGGAACGGCTGTCGTCCGCGGAGCCCACGGAGCCCACGGAGCCCACGGAATCCGCGGAATCCGTCGAGGACGACGTTGCCCGGCCGCCGGCGATCCCGCCGCACCTCCGTCTCACGGCGGCGGTGGCCGGCGCGGCGATCCGCGTGGCCGTCGAGTCCTGGGCCACCACCACCTCCCCACCCACTGGCCCCAACGGCCCCGCAACCCTGGCCCTCCAAAACCTGACAGCCCTGGAGAACTACGCCTGGCCCGAGACCCGTTCACCGTCCGATTCCTGACCGCGGCCAACGATCCCGACCGCAGCCGTGAACGGCCGCGCGCCCTGGCTGCGGGAACCCCGCAAGCGCGGGCAAGCGCAACACCCCCCGCCCGGCCCCAGCGCCGAGTACCGAAGAACCCCGCCCAGTCCCAACGCCGGGTACCGAAGAACCCCGCCCAGTCCCAACGCCGGGTACCGAAGAACCCCGCCCGGCCCCAACGCCGGGGCAGCCAAAAACCTTGCGCACAGACCCCCCCGCCAGAACCACTACCCTCCGCCCACCCCCGCCCGACTCAACCGGCCCCCCAACTCCCGCACGCACGAGACGAGTTCATCCGGCTCCCGAACCACAAACTCACACCCCACCATCGCCAGCCGCACAGCCAGCCACTCCACCGGCTCCCCACTCGTCCCCCGTAGCACGCACCCCCCGCCGCCATCCGCCTCCGGCACCCCGACCCACTCCGGCGTCCGCGCGGCCACCTCCTCCACCGTCCCGGCGAACCGCACTTCGAACGCGTACGTGTCCTGCCCCCGCCGCCGGATCGACCTCCGCAGATACTCCGCCGCATCCCCCTCCGGCAACTCCCGCGGAGTGAACCGGACGCCGGTCGCGAAGGGCTCCCGTACCCGGTCCACCCGGAACGTCCGCCAGTCCTCCCGCCCCAGGTCGTACGCGACGAGGTACCACCGCCGCCCCGTCGAGACCAGCCGGTGCGGCTCCGTCAGCCGCCGCGACTCACCGCCCTCCTTGTCGCGGTAGGCGAACCGCAGCCGCTCCCGCCCCGCCACCGTGGACGCCATCACGGTCAGCGTCTCCGGCGCGATGCTCGCCCCGTCCCCACTGGTCAGCGGCGTCGTCGCGGCCTGCAGCGTTGACACCCGGTGGCGCAGCCGGGCCGGCAGCACCTGTTCCAGCTTCGCCAGCGCCCGCACCGAGGCCTCGTCCACCCCCTCGACCGCGTGCCCGGCCCCGGCCCGCAGCCCGACCGCGATCGCCACCGCCTCCTCGTCGTCCAGCACCAGCGGCGGCATGGCCTTTCCCGCGACCAGCCGGTACCCGCCGTCGGAGCCCTTGCTGGCCTGCACCGGATAGCCCAGCTCCCGCAGCCGGTCGATGTCCCGCCGCACGGTGCGGCGGGAGACGCGCAGCCGGTCGGCCAGCTCGCCCCCCGGCCACTCGCGCGGCGTCTGCAGGAGGGACAGGAGCTGGAGGAGCCGGGCCGGGGTGTCCGTCGTCATGCTTAGGAGAATGCCGCATATCTAGGACACGATCTGACCTATTGCGGTTCTAGCTTGGACGCATGATCTCCACGGAACAGACCCTCGGTGCCCGGCGGGACCCGGCCGGGCCGGCCGACCGCCGCCGCTGGTTCGCGCTCGCGATCGTGATGACGGCGGCCTTCATGGACCTCGTCGACGTCACGATCGTCAACATCGCGATCCCCTCGATCCAGAAGGACGCGGGCGCCTCGCTCGGCCAGATCCAGTGGATAACGGCGGGCTACGCCCTGGCCTTCGCGGCGGGCCTGATCACCGGCGGCCGGCTCGGCGACATCCACGGCCGCAGGCGGCTGTTCCTGGTCGGCATCGGCGGCTTCACCCTGGCCTCCGCCCTGTGCGGCTTCGCCGCCAACCCGGAGATGCTGGTCGCCTCCCGCATCCTGCAGGGCGGCATGGCGGCCCTGATGGTCCCGCAGGTCCTGTCGATCGTGCACGCCACCTTCCCCGCCCATGAACGCGGCAAGGTCTTCGGCCTGTTCGGAGCGATCGTCGGCCTCGGCGCGGTCTCCGGCCCGCTGCTCGGCGCCCTGCTGACGGAGTGGAACCTGTTCGGACTTCAGTGGCGGCCGATCTTCCTGATCAACCTGCCGGTCGGCATCGCCGCCTTCCTCCTCGGCCGCCGCTTCATCACCGAGTCCCGGGCGCCGAAGGCACTGAAGCTGGACCTCGTCGGCGTCGCCCTGGTGACGCTCGGCCTGCTGATGCTGCTCTATCCGCTGACCCGCGGCCGCGAGCTGGGCTGGCCGCTGTGGGGCTACGTGTGCATGGTCGGCGCGCTCGGCGTATTCGCGGCGCTGGTGGCCTACGAGCGGCGCAAGGCGGCCCGCGACGGCTCGCCCCTGATCGAGCTGTCCCTGTTCCGGGTGAAGAGCTTCGCCGCCGGCATCGCCGTACAGACCGTCTTCGGTGTCACGCTCGGCATCTTCTTCCTGGTCTGGACGCTGTACATGCAGATCGGCCTGGGCTGGAGCCCGCTGCGGGCGGGCCTGACCGGTGTGCCGTTCTCACTCGCGGTGTCCACGGCGGCGGGGATGTCCGTGCAGAAGCTGGTCCCGCGGTTCGGCCGGAAGGTGCTGCGGGCGGGCGCGCTGCTGATGGCGATGGGCGTGCTCCTCTACATCTGGGAGTCGCACCGCTACGGCCTCTCCATCGCCTCCTGGCAGATGGCGCTGCCGCTGGTAGTGATGGGCGCGGGCATGGGACTCATCGTCGCCCCGCTGACGGACGCGGTGCTCTCGGAGGTGCCGCGTGAGCACGCCGGGTCGGCCTCCGGCCTGATCAACACCGTGCAGCAGATGGGCAACGCCCTCGGTCTGGGCCTGGTGTCGGTGCTCTTCTTCGGGGTGATCGGCGACCGGCTGACCCCCGCCCAGGTGGGCCCCGCCTTCGTGAACGGCTTCCAGCACGCCCTGTGGTGGGTCGCCGGCATCCTGGGCGCGATCTTCCTGCTGATGTCCGCCCTGCCGAAGCGTCCGGCGCAGCACGTGGAGGGCGCCACCGCCGACGCCCCGGTGGTGGAGAAGGAGCCCGAGCTGGTGGCCTGAGCGGGGGCGGCGAGGAAGGGCCCGGCACCGAGCAGGTGCCGGGCCCTCCGCCCTTCACCGGCCTGTGGCCGGACGGAACCGGAAGTCCGTTCATGCCCGATTGCCGCCCGAACTTGTTTACTTTCCGGAATTCCGGGCGTAGCCTCGCAGTGAAACCACACGTTCGGGCATGAGGTGGAGGTAAACGGGCATGTACGCACCGGAACGACAGCAGGAGATCCTCCGCCTCGCCCGCGACGGCGGCCGGGTGGACGTGCTGTCGCTGGCCGAGGAGTTCCAGGTGACGGCGGAGACGATCCGCCGCGATCTGAAGGCCCTCGACCGGGCCGGCCTCGTCCGCCGAGTGCACGGCGGAGCCATCCCCGTCGGTCGCCTCGACTTCGAGCCGGACCTCACCGAGCGCGAGTCGACCGCCGCCGACGAGAAGGACCGCATCGCCAAGGCGGCCCTCGCCGAGCTGCCCGCCGAGGGCACGCTGATCCTCGACGCCGGCACGACGGTGGCACGGCTGGCCGCGGCGATCCCGCTGGAGTCCGCCCTCACCGTCGTCACGCACAGCCTGCCCATCGCCGCCCGCCTCGCCGACCACCCCGGCATCCAGCTCCACCTGATCGGCGGGCGGGTACGGCACCGTACGCGGGCCGCCGTGGACGCCTGGGCGCTGCGCGCGTACGGCGAGATCCGCGCCGACGTGGCGTTCGTCGCCGCCAACGGCTTCTCCGCCGAGCACGGCCTGACCACCCCCGACCTCGCCGAGGCCGCGGTCAAGCGCGCGGCCGTCGCCGCCGCGCGCCGCGTGGTCCTCCTCGCCGACTCCGCCAAGCACGGCCAGGAGCACTTCGCCCGCTTCGGCGCCCTGAGCGACGTGGACCTGCTGATCACCGACAGCGGGCTGAGCCAAGAAGACGCCGCTGCCATCGAGCGCGGCGGCACGGAAGTGGTGCGCGCATGATCCTCACCGTCACCCCCAACCCGTCCCTCGACCGCACCTACGAGGTTCCCTCCCTGGAGCGCGGTGAGATCATCCGCGCCACCGGTGAGCGCATGGACCCCGGCGGCAAGGGTGTGAACGTCTCGCGCGCCGTGGCGGCCGCCGGACGGCGCACGGTCGCCGTCCTGCCCCTGGGCGGTGCGCCGGGCGCGTTGGTCGCCGAGCTGCTCGACGCGCAGGGCATCGAGGTCGCGCCGGTCCCGGTCGCCGGGGCCACCCGTTCCAACATCGCGCTGGCGGAGGCGGACGGGGTGCTGACGAAGATCAACGCACCCGGGCCGGACCTGTCGCCCGCCGAGCAGGAACTGCTCCTGGACACCGTCCGCGAGCAGTCGCGCGCCGCCGACTGGATCGCGTGCTGCGGCAGCCTGCCCCGGGGGCTCGCACCCTCCTGGTACGCCGATGTCGTCACCCGGGCGCACGCCGGGGGCGCCCGCATCGCCCTGGACACCTCGGGGCGTGCGCTGCAGGAGGCGTTGCGCGCCCGGCCCGACGTGGTGAAGCCCAACGCCGAGGAGCTCGCGGAAGCCGTCGCACGCCCCCTGACGACCGTGGGCGACGCCCTGAAGGCGGCCGAGGAGCTGCGCGGGATGGGCGCGGGCGCCGTACTCGCGAGCCTGGGCGCCGACGGACAGCTGCTGGTGGACGGCACGGGCGCCTGGTTCGGCAGCGCGCGGGTGCGCACCGTCCGCAGCAACGTGGGAGCCGGTGACTCCTCCCTCGCCGGTTTCCTGATCGCCGGCGGCAGCGGCCCTCGGGCCCTCGCCTCCGCCGTCGCCCACGGCGCCGCCGCCGTGCAGCTCCCGGGCAGCGTGATGCCGGCCCCCGTCGACCTGGACCCGACGGCGGTCACGGTCACGGCCGACATCCCCGTCGACCGCGAGCTCGGGGAGCCGGTGTCATGACCGCCATGGCGCTGCGCGGCACCCGCCCCGGCGGCAGGCATCTGGGCGGCCGCCCAAGGCCTCCTCGCCCGGACGTCCCCACCCCGCCCGAGCCCGAACGGCAGGGCGCCCTGGCGCCCGTCGCGACAGGCCCCAGGAGGCAGGGGCCGCCCGGCCCCGACTCCATCCGCCCCGAAGCCTCCCCCGACCGCACCCCCGTCCCCACCCCCGCCCGCCCCACTCCCCGGGCGGTACGCGCGCATTGGAGCCCGCGATGAGCGACATGATCACCGCGGACCTGGTCGACCTCGACCTGTCCGCCGACACCAAGGAAGCGGCGGCGCGCGCACTCGCCGAGCGCATGGTGGCCCTCGGCCGGGTGACCGACCTCGACGGCTTCCTCGCCGACGTGGCCGCCCGTGAGGCGCAGATGCCCACCGGCCTCGACGGCGGCATCGGCATCCCGCACTGCCGCAGCACCCATGTCACCGAGCCGACGCTCGCCTTCGGCCGCAGCGCCGCCGGCATCGACTTCGGCGCGCCGGACGGCCCCGCCGACCTGATCTTCCTCATAGCCGCCCCGGCCGGCGCCGACGACGCCCATCTGACGATCCTGTCGTCGCTGGCCCGGCAGCTGATGAACGCCGAGTTCACCGACGCGCTGCGATCCGTGGGCGCCGGCGGCACGGCGGCGGCGCTCATCCGCGGGGAGGAGGCGCCGGCCGACGGCGCCCCCGAGAACACCGCCGCGGTGTCGGGGGCGGCCTCCGCCGACGCCGCGGCGGGCAGTACGCCGGAGCCGTCGGACGCCGGCGGACCGGCCCCGGCGGCCACCGCGGAATCCGGCTCGGGCCCCGCCGCCGACGCCGATTCCGTCCCGCACGAGCGGCCCTTCCGCATCGTCGCCGTCACCTCCTGCCCGACCGGCATCGCCCACACCTACATGGCGGCCGAGTCGCTGGAGAACGCGGGCCGCGAGGCCGGCGCCGAGGTGGTCGTGGAGACCCAGGGCTCGGCCGGCTTCACCCGGCTGGACCCGGAGGCGATCGCGGCTGCGGACGGCGTGATCTTCGCGCACGACGTCCCCGTACGCGACAAGGGCCGCTTCGCGGGCAAGCCAACCGTCGACGTCGGCGTGAAGGCGGGCATCAACCGGCCCGGCGAACTCATCACCGAGGTGCGGGAGAAGGCCGCGCGCGGCGAGGTCACCGCGGCCGCCTCCGCGAGCACACCGGTCGAGCGGACCGGTGACTCGCGCGAGGGCTACGGCACCAAGCTCCGCAAGTGGCTGATGAGCGGCGTCAGCTACATGGTCCCGTTCGTCGCCGCGGGCGGTCTGCTGATCGCCCTCGGCTTCGCGATCGGCGGCTACAAGATCAACAAGGCGCCCTCGGTGATGGACCACTTCATGTGGACCCAGGCCGACAGCTGGGGCGCCCTGCTGTTCCAGATCGGCGGCGTGGCCTTCGCCTTCCTCGTCCCGGTCCTGGCCGGCTACATCGCCTACGGCATGGCGGACCGCCCCGGTCTGGTCCCCGGCTTCGTCGGCGGCTCCATCGCGCTGACGATCAACGCGGGCTTCCTCGGCGGACTCGCGGCCGGTCTGATCGCCGGCGGTGTGGTGATGGCGATCCAGCGGATCAGCATCCCGGCGGCGCTGCGCGGCATCATGCCGGTGGTGGTGATCCCGCTGATCTCCTCGGCCATCGTCGGGTTCCTGATGTTCGTCGTGATCGGCAAGCCCATCGCCTCCGCGCAGAAGGGCATGACCGACTGGCTGAACGGCCTCACCGGCACCAACGCCATCCTGCTCGGCGGTCTGCTCGGCCTGATGATGTGCTTCGACCTGGGCGGTCCGGTGAACAAGGTGGCCTACACCTTCGCCACCGCCGGCATCGCGGTCGCCGCCCCGAGCGACTCCGCGATGAAGATCATGGCCGCGGTGATGGCCGCCGGCATGGTCCCGCCGCTGGCGATGGCCCTGGCCACGACCGTGCGCGGCAAGCTCTTCACCCAGACCGAGCGCGAGAACGGCAAGGCCGCCTGGGTACTGGGCGCCTCCTTCATCTCCGAGGGCGCGATCCCGTTCGCCGCGGCGGACCCGCTGCGGGTCATCCCCTCCGCCATGGTGGGCGGCGCGCTCACCGGCGCCCTGTCGATGACCTTCGGAGCCACCCTGCGCGCCCCGCACGGCGGCATCTTCGTGGTCCCGCTGATCGGCAACCCGTTCCTCTACCTGATAGCCATCGCGGCCGGCGTCTGCGTCACCGCGGCCCTGGTCGTCGTCCTCAAGGGCATGCGCCGGCCGGTCCCCGGGACCACGTCCGACGACCCCGCCACCGGTCCCGCCGCGGCGGCGCGGGAGACGAAGCAGGCGGTCGCCGCCTGACGGGGAGCCGCGCCTCTTGTCCCTTTGGTGCGCTGTGAGTTGTTCACGGCACCTGCGAGATACGTCACGGTCCGGGACGGAAGTCCCGGACCGTGGTGTCTACTGGGGGGCATGCCTGAGCACGCCTCGACACTCCAGCTGACCGGCGTGGCCGTCCTCACCGCCGCGGGCGTCGTCTGGGCCGTCATCGTGATGCGCCTGCTGCGCCGCTTCCGTGACGGGGCCGCCGCCGAACGGCGTCGGGCGGCCGCTCTCCCCGTGCTTCCGGTTGCCCCGGTCCTCCCCGCGCTGCCGGACCAGCCGCAGGCCGGGCCCTCGAGGGAGTCCGTCGAGCTGACCCCGGAGGAACAGGACGCCTTCGCCGGCCTCGTACGGCAACTCGGCGGCCGCTGACGGCCGCGGGCGAGGCCGGACCTCCGGACCTCGGACCTGTCGGGCCCGCGGGCCTCAGACCTGTCGTGCCGCCCGTCGCTCCATGGCGTCCCGGGCCGCGTCCTGGCTCATGTAAACCTCGCACATGTGCCGCCCGTCGGGGGTCGCCGTGTGCTCCACCTCCCACAGGGAGACCTCGCCGCCGTCCGGCAGCAGGAACGCGTGCTCGTACAGCGCGAAGCTCAGCCCCGCCCGTGCGGCCCGCCCGGGCCGTCCGAAGGCCTGGGTGATCTGGTGCGCGGACGCCGTCGCCAGCAGGGCCGCCACCTCCGCTCCCGGCCGGTCGGGGTTCTCCGCGCGGCGCAGCAGCCGGCGCGCGTGGTCCGCCGTGTCGTCCGGGGCGTACACATGCCGGGGCTCGGGTATCGCGGAGAGCTGCGTCACAACGGGCAGTTCGAAGTCCGGCGCGTCCGGCGGCAGCGCGAGCCGGCCGGTGGCGGTGTGCAGCTCCTCCTCGTCGACGTACACCTCGTGCTGCGCCTCACCGCCCGGCGCGGTGTTGTGCACCAGCTCCCACAGGGTCACCGCCGAGCCGTCGGCGAGCAGCCAGGTGTGCCGGTAGGTCTCCCGGTGCAGTCCCGCGCTGTGGTGGGCGGAGTGCAGGGAGCTGTCGTGCGCCAGGGCGCACTCGAGCAGCCGGAGCACCTCGTCGGGCAGCTCGAAGGAGTTCAGGGCACGGCCGAGGAGTCGCGCGAGGTGCTCCTCCGGAGACTCGGGCGACTCGGCTGGTTCGTACGCTGCCGTCTCGTACGGAACGCTCAAGGTTTCTCCCGGCGTTGCTGCATGTCACCTAGTGGGTGCATACCGTAGCCCCTCGGTCGGACATCATGTCCCCCGATCCGAGAAAACGTATGCGGGGAAAACGCGAGGGCCGCGCGAAGAGTTCCCGCGCGGCCCCACGTACTGTCAAAACCCGCCGGTCATCCGGCACTTCCCGCGGTCCAGTCGCTCCACGACAGGTTCCAGCCGTTGAGGCCGTTGTCCGGCGCCACCGTCTTGTCGGGGGAGTTCTTCACGATCACGACGTCCCCGACGAGCGAGTTGTCGTAGAACCACTTGGCCGTGGTGTCGCCCTGCGCACCCTGCACGTCCGCGAGACCCACGCAGCCGTGGCTGGTGCCCTCACGGCCGAACGGCGGGTTGCCCCTGTTGTACCAGTAGTTGCCGTGGATGAACGTGCCCGACGAGGTCAGCCGCATCGCGTGCGGGACGTCCGAGATGTCGTACTCCCCGCCGAAGCCGACCGTCGAGCCGTTCATCCGGGTCTGCACGAACTTCTCGGAGATCACCATCTGCCCGTTGTACGTGGTGTGCTGCGGGCTGCCCGCGGAGATCGGCAGCGTCTTGACCGTCCGGCCGTCCCGCACCACCGTCATGGTCTGGCTGTTGACGTCCACCGTGGAGACCTGCGAGCGCCCGACGGTGAAGGTCACCGTCTTCTTCTGCACACCGTAGACGCCACTGGCGCCCCGCACCCCGTCCAGGTCGATCTTCATCGTGACCTTGGAGCCGGCCTTCCAGTACTCCTGCGGCCGGAAGTCCAGCCGGCGGTCCCCGAACCAGTGCCCCACGACCTGCTGGCCGCTGCTGGAGGCGACCGTGATGTGCGACCGCACGGCCTTCCGGTCGGTGATCGACTTGTCGAAGGTGAAGGACACCGGCATGCCCGCTCCGACCGTGGTGCCGTTGTCCGGCGTGTAGGTGCCGATGAAGCTGTTCGCCGAGGAGACGGTGGTGAAGATGGAGTTGGCCGCCGCGGTGCGCCCGTTCCCGTCCTTGGCGGTCGCCGCTATCCGGTACTTCGTGCCGCGCTCCAGCTGCCGCTGCGGCTTCCAGGTGTGGCCGTCCGCCGAGATCGCCCCCGGGACCGCCTGGCCGGACCCCGACACGGTCATCTTCACGTCGGTCAGCCGGCCGTCGCTGACCTTGACGCCGGTGGCGTTGATGGACGCGCCGGTCGAGCCGTCCTTGGCCGAGATCACGACATCGGCGGTGGAAGTCGTGGCCGAGCCCTTGCCGTTCCTGCCGTCCTCGCCGGTGGCGCTGGCGTCGCCGCCGCAGGCCGTCAGGGTGAGGGCGCCGACCATCAGGGCGGCACAGGCCCCCAGTACGCGCCGCGTTGCGATGTCCGGCGTTGTCACGGGCTGCTCCCAGTTCGTGTGATGTGCTTGATCCGCTCCAGTGCGTGGGAAAAGAGCCCTCCGGCGCCGGTGAGGTTCCCGCCGGTGCCCGTTGACGTCGTCTGGTGACAGAACCGCGACAATCCGCATCCGGGAGTCACGCTCCCGGGCCCCGCTGCCGGTAGGGCCGCGCCCGTTACGCGCCCGGCGCCCCCCGCCCGCCGTACAACTCCCCGTACGACGGCCACACTCCACCCGGTCCCGAGAACGGCTCGGCGGCGCGCACGGCCCGGACGATCGCGCGCGTCACCAGGTCCGCACCGGCCGCGAGGACGTCGTTCAGCTCCAGCGGATGCCCGCCGCCGAGCGGGCGGGCGCCCGTCGCCAGCGCGAACACCGTGTCACCGTCGTGCAGCAGGTGCACCGGCCGCACGGCGCGCGCGATGCCGTCGTGCGCCGTGCCCGCCAGCTTCTGCGCCTGCGCCTTGCCGAGGTCCGCGTCGGTCGCGACCACCGCGAGTGTCGTGTTGAGCGGCGGGGGAGCGTTCCGCGCCGCCACCTCCTCCAGGCGCCGGCGCGCGGCCTCGTGCACCCGCGCCTCCGGGTACTCCACACGCCCCTGGAACAACTCCCCGTAGAGAGCCCCCGTTCCGGGGTCCGCCACGGACCCCACGGAGTTCACGACCACCAGCGCGGCCACGGTCACCCCTGACTCCAGGACCGTGCTCGCCGTGCCCACCCCGCCCCTCAGCCCGCCCGCCGCGGCACCCGTACCGGCCCCGACGGACCCCTCCGGCACCGAGGCACCCGGGGCGCTCGCCGCGGCGGCCTCCACCGCCGCGCGTCCCGTCGCCGCGTCCGGGCGGGCGCGGAAGTTCCCGCCCCGGCCCAGGTCGAAGACGCACGCGGCGGGGACCACCGGCACCACGTGCGCCGGATCCGCCCCCACCGGAACCCCGCGGCACCGCTCCTCCAGCCAGGCCATCACCCCGGACGCCGCGTCGAGCCCGTAGGCGCTGCCGCCGGTCAGCACGACGGCGTCCACCCGCTGCACCACGTTGCGTGGGTCGAGGGCGTCGGTCTCCTTGGTACCGGGGCCGCCGCCGCGCACGTCCACAGCGGCGACGGCACCCCCCTCGGGCGCGAGCACGACCGTGGTGCCGGTGAGCCAGCCGTCCCCGGTGCGGGTGGCGTGCCCCACCCGCAGCCCGGCGACATCCGTCAGAGCGTCGACTGTCATGCGGGCCAGTGTGGCCCAACCGGCCCGGGTGGGAAGAGGACGGCGAGACCCGGGTGAGGGGCGGTCAGTCGGCCGGGGCGGTGGCGCCCGAGCGCCGCGCGCGGGAGGCCCGGCGCGCCGTCAGGGTCACCCCGGTCGCCACCGAGGCCGCCGACACCAGCCCCGCCGCGGGCACCGCCCACTCGCCCAGGAAGGTGCAGCAGATCACCAGCAGCGCCGCGACCGGAAGCACCAGTTGCCGGCTGATGCCGGACTTGAAGTGCCGCGAGTGCAGCGCCCACACCGTCAGCAGGTACAGCGCCGTCGGCAGGGTCACGGCCGCCGAGGCGGACAGCGTCGAGACGTGGGCCGTGCCGACCGTCTGCTCCACCGCCACCTCCAGACCGGCGCCGATCGCGGCGGCCGAGGCGAAGATCAGATAGTGGCCGTAGCCCCACAGGAACGCCTGTCTGTTGGAACGCAGATGGCCGTGGATGGGCACCACGAAGTAGATCCACCACGCGGAGAAGACGATCAGCAGGCCGCCCGCCGCGATGGGCAGCAGCTCACCCAGCGCGTCGTGCTCGTCCACGGCCGACTTCACGGCGACCGTGGCCGCCGCGATCGTCTCGCCGAGCACGATGATCGTGAACAGGCCGTACCGCTCGGCGATGTGATGCGCGTGCCAGGACGTCTCGTGGTCCTTCTCCGCGTAGACCGGCACGCTCAGCTCCGCGACGGCCATCACCAGGAACACCCAGGGCCGGGCCGGTTCGGGCAGCAGCACAAGACCGAGCCAGCCGACCAGGCACAGGAGGACACCGCCGGCGTATCTGAGCGCCGTGGTCCGTTCCGCTCCCTCGGCCGATCCGGCCGCCCTGAGCCACTGCGCGGCCATCGCCAGCCGCATGATCACATAGCCGAGCCAGACCACCAGGTAGTCGTGGCGCTCGAACGCCGGGGCGACGCCCGCTGCCAGCACCAGCACACCGGCGATCTGCACCAGGGTGACGACCCGGTAGAGCGCGTCGTCGTTGTCGTACGCCGAGGCGAACCATGTGAAGTTCATCCACGCCCACCAGATGGCGAAGAAGACCATCGCGTAGTTCAGGATCCCGTCGGCCACGTGCCCCGCGGTCCCCGTGTGCACGAGCTGGGCGCCCGCCTGGGCGATGGCCACGACGAAACACAGATCGAAGAAGAGCTCCAGTGGAGAGGAGACCCGGTGGGCCTCGTCGCGCCCGCGCGCGGTGAGCCGCCGCAGGAGTCCCCGGGACTGCTGTGCGCCCGGCGAGGCGGGCGGCGGAGCGGAACTCGACGTCATGTCTCCCAGGACAGCAGAAAACAGGGACGAAATCTTGTGAACGGATTCACGAGCCCGACGGGGCGGTGGGCCGGGGCCGTACGCTGGAGGCATGAGCACCGCCCCCGAGCCCGAGCAGCGCGACCCGAAGGCCGCGCTGATCTTCGACGATCCGCTGAACCGGCAGAGTTCGGACGACACCGACCGCGGGTGGGGCGAGCGCCCGGACGGCGACAGCGCCGCCGACCTGAGGCGCTTCCTCGACGAGAAGCCGCCCCACCACATCTGAACCGCGGGACGGAGCGGCGCCACCGCCCGGGCCTCCGGACGGAGCCCGGCCGACGCCCGAGCCGTCCGGCGCGGTGCCGCTAGCGCTCGTCGTGGCTCGCCGCGCGCTGCGCGACCAGCGTGTCGCGGATCTCCTTGAGGACCGCCAGCTCGGTCACCTCGATGACCTCGTGCGTGCCCTCGCGCGCCTTCTTTCGGGCCTCCTGCCGCGCCAGGTACTTCGTCATCGGAAGGACCATCAGGAAGTAGACCACCGCGGCCGTGATCACGAAGCTGAGCGTGGCTCCGGCGACCGAGCCCCACATGATCGGCACACCGCTCTTCACCGACCCGTCCGCGTTCACCACGCACGGGTCCTTCAGGCAGGAGCTGTAGTGATCCAGGTTCTTCGTGCCGATCGCCCCGACCAGCGGGCTGATGAGCCCCTTCACCACCGAGTTGACGATGTTCGTGAAGGCGGCGCCGATCACCACCGCGACTGCCAGGTCGACGACGTTCCCGCGCATCAGGAAGGCCTTGAAGCCCTGCCAGACGGTGGATTCCTTCTTCTCGATCACCTCGGGGGCACTCCTCACGTGCACAGGACGCGGAACGAAACGCTCCGCAACCTACGGCACGGTGGGGTCCCCGTGTCCAATTCCGCAGCTTGTCCCAATGTCGGGAGAACAGACTGAAGGCGTAGTGGGCCGCGTGGCTCAGCACAGCGTCACCGCCAGCCGTGCCGTGGCGCTCGCGCCGACGAGCCCCGCCGCGACGGCTCGCGGCACCGACAGCACGACCAGGGCCCCGCTCTCGGCCGCCCCCGCCAGGGGCTCGGGTACCTTCGTCACCCGCGCGCCGCGCACGAGCACCCGGGCGGCGCCCCCGGCCGACGCGTCCTCGGCGGCGACGACGTCGACCCGGTCACCGGGCCGCAGCAGCCGCACGGTGGCGGCGTCCGCGATCCGCACCGGCGCCGTCACCAGGTCCGCCGCCCGAGGGGCTCGCACGGGACGCGTGACCGGATGCCCGCGGTCCGGGTCGGCCCGGAGCGGCTCGCCCGCGGTACGGGGACCTGCCGCCACCAGCGCGGCCGCGGTCACGACGAGGCCGGCCGTGAGGGCCCGCCCGCGTCGCCGTACCAGCCGCTCCAGCGCGCACCGCCCGCCGCGCACCCGCACCGGGGCGAAGGGCGGCACCTCACAGGTCGCCGGCGCGTCGGTGCCCAGCGGGAGGGGCAGCCGGACGACCGGCGGGGCGGGGGAGCGCGGGCGTGGGGAAGAGGGCGTGGAAGGAGCGGGGTACGACGAGGCCAGAGCCATGGGAATCACCGCCGGCGACGAGGGAATTCGGCTTGCGGTGCCACGATGACGCCTCGAGCCGGACCCCGCCGGCGCCGGTGGACGGCCGAGGAATTGTGGACAACTCGCCCACCCGAAGGGGTGATTGCCCAGAGGTGTCCCAGCCCGCCGGGCCCCGCCCCTCAGCTCACGGCAGGTCGAAGCCCGGGTTCATCCCGCCCAGCGCGTTCACGCACAGGCAGTCCCGCGCCCCGGTCTCCGGCAGCGCCGCCACCGCGTCGAACAGCACTTCCCGCAGCCGGTCCACGTTGGCCGCGAACACCTCGAGCACCTCCTCGTGCGAGACGCCCTCGCCGCTCTCCGCGCCCGCGTCCAGGTCGGTGACCAGGGTCAGCGACGTGTAGCAGAGCTCCAGTTCACGGGCGAGCGCCGCCTCGGGATGGCCGGTCATGCCCACCACCGACCAGCCCTGCGCCTGGTGCCACAGCGACTCGGCGCGGGTCGAGAAGCGCGGCCCCTCGACCACGACCAGCGTGCCGCCGTCCACCGGCTCCCAGTCCCGGCCGCGCGCCGCCTTGAGCGCGGCGGCCCGCCCGGTGGGGCAGTACGGATCGGCCATGGACACGTGCACCACGTCGGGCACCGTGCCGTCGGGCAGCGGCAGCCCGTCGAAGAAGGTCTGCGTCCTGGACTTCGTACGGTCGACGAACTGGTCCGGCACGAGCAGGGTGCCCGGTCCGTACTCGGGGCGCAGCCCGCCCACCGCGCAGGGGCCGAGCACCTGGCGGACGCCGACCGAGCGCAGCGCCCAGAGGTTGGCCCGGTAGTTGATGCGGTGCGGCGGCAGATGGTGGCCGCGGCCGTGCCGGGGCAGGAAGGCGACCCGCCGGCCGGCCAGCTCACCGAGGAAGAGGGAGTCGCTGGGCTGCCCGTAGGGGGTGTCCACCTGGACCTCGGTCACGTCCTCGAGGAACGAGTAGAAGCCCGAGCCGCCGATTACGCCGATCGCTGCGTTCGCCATGACGAGCAGATTAGCGGCCCGGGATGGGGCGGCGGAGCCGGTGCCGGGGTACACCGAAGGCCCCGCCGTCGCAGGACGGCAGGGCCCGGGGAGCGGGAGCTCAGGCCGCGGAGGTGCTGGTGGACCCGGACGACGACGTCGTCGAGGGCGACGAGGACGCCGACGAGGACGACTTCGCGTCGGACGAGGAGCCGGCCGGCTTCGACGCCGGGCTGCTGCTCGACGAGGAGCCGCGGGAATCGTTGCGGTAGAAGCCGGAGCCCTTGAAGACGATGCCGACGGCGGAGAACACCTTCTTCAGGCGGCCACCGCAGCCGGGGCACTCGGTCAGGGCGTCGTCGGTGAACTTCTGCACCGCCTCGAGGCCCTCGCCGCACTCGGTGCACTGGTACTGGTAGGTCGGCACTGTCTTCCTCCTGGCACTCTCACTCGATGAGTGCTAACGACGGTCCATAGTGACGTATTCCCGGGGATCAGTCCACCGTGACGGGGACGCGGTGACCGACGCCACGTGCGACCGTGCGGCTCTGCGGCCGGGTGGTCAGCCGTGAACGCAGGGCCACCAGGGTGACCAGCGCGAGCACCGTACCGGCCATCGGCACCAGGAATCCGGCACCGCCCCACAGCCGGTCCTCCAGTTGCCCGGCGACCGTGACCGCCGCCGCCTGGCCGAGCGCGACGGCCCCGGTCAGCCAGGTGAACGCCTCGGTCCGGGCCTCGGCCGGGACCAGGCCCTCCACCAGCGTGTAGCCGGTGATCAGGGCCGGTGCGATGCACATGCCGACCAGCAGGCCGAGGCCGGCCAGCAGCGGCACCGAGTGCGCCGTCCACAGCGCCGACGCGGTCAGCGCGAGCCCGGTGTAGCCGAGGACCAGGCGGCGCTGCGGCGCGGCCTTCCAGGCGATCGCGCCGCAGACGACGCCGGAGAGCATGTTGCCCGCGGCGAAGACGCCGTAAAGGACGCCGTTCAGGCCGGGCTCGCCGATCGACTCGGTGAACGCGGCCAGCGACACCTGCATGCCGCCGAAGACCGCCCCGATGCCCAGGAACGTCACGACCAGCACACGTACGCCGGGGACGCGCAGAGCGGAGTCGTGCCGCACGCGCGCGTGCCCGCTCTCGGCGCTCACCGGCGGCTGCGTGCTCCTGCTCGCGGCGAACAGCAGGCCGCCGACGAGGGTCAGCGCGGCCTCGGTCACCAGGCCCGCGGACGGGGTGACGGCGGTGCACAGCGCGGTCGCCAGCAGGGGACCGAAGACGAAGGTCAGCTCGTCCGTGACGGACTCGAAGGCCGCCGCGGTGGTCATCAGCGGCGAGCCCTGGAGCTTCACGCCCCAGCGCGCGCGCACCATGGGGCCGACCTGCGGGACCGAGGCGCCGGTCGGCACGGCCGCCACGAACAGTGCCCACAGGGGTGCGTGCGCCAGCGCGAGCGCCGTCAGGGTCAGGCCCGACAGCGAGTGCACCAGGACACCGGGGACGAGCACGGCGCGCTGCCCGTAGCGGTCGGCGAGGCGGCCGCTGTAGGGGGCGAACAGCGCCATGGAGACGCCGGTGGCGGCCGCGGCGGCGCCGGCGGCGCCGTACGAGCCGGTGGTGTGCTGTACCAGCAGCACGATGGAGATGGTGAGCATCGCGAACGGCTGGCGCGCCGCGAAGCCGGGGAGCAGGAACGTCCAGGCGCCGCGGGTGCGCAGCAGCTGTCCGTATCCGGGGCGGGGCGGCGCCGGCGAGGTCTTCTCCGGGTCGGAGGTGGTGACCGTGGATCCCACGGCCGTGCCTTTCTGCCGCCTGGTAGCGCGGGTCCCGTGCGGGTCCGGGCGCCGAGAGCTGTCCTCTTGCGCGGAACTGCGGTAGATACCGGTGCCCACGATGAGTGGGGACGACCCGGCCGCCATACGGTCGCGCCAGCTCTGCGTCAGGCAGAGTTGGTTCGATCAGGGTGCGCCTTCATCGTACAGGGATCACCGGATCGCGGACCTGTGAAAACGAGCACCACCAGGGGGTGCCACCTGGGATTACGGGCGGTGTGAACGGTACGAAACCCCCGCTTAACGGGAGCCGCCCGCCCCGGCCCCGTCCGTGCCCAGCCAGTCCGCCAGCTTGCCGCCCTGCGCGACCGCGCGCAGACGCCGTTCCGCCGCGTCGCGCACGGGGTCGGTGGCGACCACGAGAAGCTCGTCCCCGTGTCGCAGCACCGTCGTGGGCAGCGGGACAAACGATTTCCCCTCGCGGACGACGAGAGTGACGGCGGCGCCGGGCGGCATCCGCAGCTCGTTGACCTCGACGCCGTGCATCCGGGAGCCCTCGGTGATCGCGAGGGACAGCAGATGGCCGCGCAGCCGCTCCAGGGGTGCCGACTCGATGCCGAGGTCGGAGGGTTCGCCCTGCTCGCCCAGGCGCAGCGTGCGCGCCAGCCAGGGCAGGGTCGGGCCCTGGAGGAGGGTGTAGACGACGACCAGTACGAAGACGATGTTGAAGATGCGGCGGCTGCCCCCGACGCCCGTCACCATCGGAATGGTCGCCAGGATGATGGGCACGGCGCCGCGCAGCCCCGCCCACGACATCAGTGCCTGTTCCGACCACGGAACCCGGAACGGGGCCAGGCTGAGCACCACGCTCAGCGGCCGGGCCACCATGGTCAGTACCAGCCCGATGATCAGCGCCGGCCAGACGTCGTCGCCCAGCTCGTGCGGAGTGACGAGCAGGCCGAGCAGGACGAACATGCCGATCTGGGCGATCCAGCCGAGCCCCTCGGCGAAGCCGCGTGTGGCGGGCCAGTGCGGGAGCCGCGCGTTGCCCAGCATCATCGAGGCCAGGTAGACGGCGAGGAAGCCACTGCCGTGGGCCAGCGCCCCGGCCGCGTACGCCGTGACGGCGATGGCCATGACGGCGATCGGGTAGAGGCCGGAGGCGGGCAGCGCGACGTGCCGCAGGCCCCAGGAGCCGAACCAGCCCACCGCGAGGCCCATGGCGGCGCCGATGGCCAGCTCCAGCGCGATCTCGCCCAGCAGGACGTACCAGTGCTCGAACGGGCCGGTCGCGGCGAAGGCGACGACCAGGATGACCACCGGGGCGTCGTTGAAGCCGGACTCCGCCTCCAGCGTGCCCGTCACGCGCGCGGGCAGCGGGATGCGCCGCAGCACCGAGAAGACCGCCGCCGCGTCCGTCGACGACACCACCGCGCCGATGATCAGCGCCGTCCGCCAGTCCAGCCCCACCAGATAGTGCGCGCCCGCCGCCGTGACCCCGACGCTGATCCCGACCCCCACCAGGGCCAGCACGGAGGCCGACGCCAGAACCGGCCGGATCTCCTTCCACTTCGTGCCGAGACCGCCCTCGGCGAGGATCACGACCAGGGCCGCGTACCCGATGACCTGGGTCAGCGCGGCGCTGTTGAAGCCCACGTGACCGAGGCCGTCCTGGCCCATGACGACGCCGATGCCCAGGTAGACGAGCAGGCTGGGGAGCCCGCTGCGCGAGGAGATCCGGACGGCCGCGACGGCGACGAGGAGGACGACGGAGCAGACGAGCAGGAGCTGGTTGAGGTGGTGAACGTTCAGCGGCGGTTCCTCCCCTTGGTTCTCCGGTTACTTCGTTACCTTACCTAACTCTTGACGCTTTCTTGACGCTTGCCGAGGCAAGATCGAACGCCCGTGCGTGCCGGTTCCCGACTCCGCGTCAAGCGCGATCGGGCCCTGCGCCTATGGTTGCTCCAGCACTCCAGGACCGCCTGCCGCTCGCGTTAGGACAGCAAGGACAGCGATGCCCCCCAACACCACCGCCACAACGGGTGACACCGCCACGACGGGTGTCGCGCCCAGCACGACCGGGAGGAAGAAGGGGCGCAAAGCCCGGCTCCTCGTGCTGGTGCTCGTCCTGGCCATCATCGGCGGCATCGCCTACGGGGGGTACTGGTCGATCAGCACGGTCCGGGCCTCCTTCCCGCAGACCAAGGGCTCGATCACGCTCGACGGCCTGTCGGGCCCCGTGGACGTCGAACGCGACGGCAACGGCATCCCGCAGGTCTACGCCTCCTCCGACGAGGACCTGTTCATGGCGCAGGGCTACGTCCAGGCGCAGGACCGGTTCTACGAGATGGACGTGCGCCGGCACCTGACCTCCGGGCGCCTGTCGGAGATGTTCGGCAAGAGCCAGGTCAAGAACGACGAGTTCCTGCGCACGCTCGGCTGGGACCGGGTCGCCAAGCAGGAGTACGACACCAAGCTGTCGCCCTCCACGAAGAAGTACCTCCAGGCCTACGCCAAGGGCGTCAACGCCTACCTCAAGGGCAAGGACGGCGCGGAGATCTCCCTCGAGTACGCCGCCCTGGGCTTCACCAACGACTACAAGCCGGCCGAGTGGACCCCGGTCGACTCCGTCTCCTGGCTGAAGGCCATGGCCTGGGACCTGCGCGGCAACATGCAGGACGAGATCGACCGCGCCCTGATGACCAGCCGCCTGGCCCCGCAGAAGATCGCGGACCTCTACCCGGAGTACCCCTACAGCCGCAACAAGCCGATCGTGCAGGAGGGGCAGTACAGCGAGCTGTCCAGAACCTTCCAGCAGAGCGGCGCCGCGAGCGGCTCGCAGGGCACGACCGGTTCCCAGGGCACGACGGGTACGGGCACGGGCACGGCGGGCGTGACCGGCACCCGGAGCACGGCCGGCTCGGCCCTCACCAGCCAGCTCGCGGGCCTCTACAAGGTCCTCGACGACGTTCCCGCCGCCGTCGGCGTGAACGGCCAGGGCATCGGCTCCAACTCCTGGGTGGTCTCCGGGAAGTACACCATCACCAAGAAGCCGCTGCTGGCCAACGACCCGCACCTGTCGGCGTCGCTGCCGTCCGTCTGGTACCAGATGGGCCTGCACTGCCGGAGCGTCTCCGCCAAGTGCCAGTACGACGTCACCGGCTACACGTTCGCCGGCATGCCCGGTGTGGTCATCGGCCACAACGCGGACATCGCCTGGGGCATGACCAACTCCGGTGTCGACGTCAGCGACCTGTACCTGGAGAAGCTCTCCGGCGTGGGCTACCAGTACGACGGCCAGGTGCGGCCCTTCAAGACCCGCGAGGAGACCATCAAGGTCGCCGGCGGGGACGCGAAGAAGATCGTCGTACGCCAGACCGCCGACGGCATGCCCCTGCTGTCCGACCGTGACGACGAACTCGTCCAGGTCGGCCGACGGGCCACCGTCAACACCGCGGCCCCCGACCGCGGCGACGGCTACGGCATCGCCCTGCGGTGGACCGCGCTCGACCCGGGCACCTCGATGGACGCCGTGTTCGCCCTCGACAGGGCGGCCGGATGGAGCGACTTCCGGGCGGCGGCCGCCCTGTTCGACGTGCCCTCGCAGAACCTGATCTACGCCGACACCAAGAACCACATCGGCTACACGCTGCCCGGGAAGATCCCCACCCGCTCCTCGGCCGCCGACGGCTCCGTCCCGGTGCCGGGCTGGGACGCCAAGTACCGCTGGACCGGCTTCGTCAAGGATGACGAGCTGCCCTACGAGTACGACCCCGAGCGCGGCTACATCGTCACCGCCAACCAGGCCGTGGTCGACAAGGACAAGTACCCCTACACGCTGACCACCGACTGGGGCTACGGGACCCGCAGCCAGCGCATCACCGACCTGATCGAGTCCAAGATCAAGGACGGCGGCAGGATCTCCACCGACGACATGCGGCAGATGCAGATGGACAACAGCAGCGAGATCGCCAAGCTGCTGGTGCCCAAGCTGCTGAAGATCAACCTGGACGACAAGGCCGTCCGCGACGCCCAGAAGCTGCTCGAGGGCTGGGACTACACCCAGGACGCCGACTCCGCCGCGGCCGCGTACTTCAACGCCGTCTGGCGCAACGTCCTCAAGCTCGCCTTCGGCAACAAGCTCCCCAAGGAGCTGCGCGTCAAGGGGCAGTGCCTGTGGGTCGACAAGACCGGCAGCACCGGGCCGGTCGACGACGACGGCAAGGTGCGCGAGTGCGGTGAGCGCGACGCCGACCAGGCGCAGCCGGACGGCGGCGACCGCTGGTTCGAGGTCGTGCGCAAGCTGATGGACAAGCCGGACAGCGACTGGTGGAAGACGCCCGAGCGGGGCACGCGCCCCGCGGCGACCGACCGCGACTCGCTGTTGGCCCGGGCCATGATCGACGCCCGCTGGGAGCTGACCTCCAAGCTCGGCAAGGACATCGACACCTGGAGCTGGGGCCGGCTGCACCGCCTGTTCCTGAAGAACCAGACGCTCGGCACCGCGGGCCCCAAGGCCCTGCAGTACGTCCTCAACCGCGGCCCCTGGAAGCTCAGCGGCGGCGAGGCCACCGTCAACGCCTCGGGCTGGAACGCCGCCGGCGGCTACAACGTCGTGTGGGTGCCGTCCATGCGGATGGTGGTCAACCTCGCCGACCTCGACAAGTCCAAGTGGATCAACCTGACCGGCGCCTCCGGGCACGCCTTCAGCGCCCACTACACGGACCAGACGGGCAAGTGGGCCAAGGGTGAACTCCTGCCCTGGTCCTTCTCCCACACGGCGGTCGGCAAGAGCACGAGCGACACCCTCGTCCTCAGGCCGTGAGCCCCTGACGCACGAACGCCGGAGGCCCTCCACGCGCGCGTGGAGGGCCTCCGGCGTTCGTGGCCCGCTCAGGCGTCCGTGAAGCGGCGCACGCCCGACGGCGTCGCCACGGCGTGCACCGGCCGGTCGTGGGCCTGCGCCGGGACCCGGTCGACGACCTCCGTGTCGTACAGCAGCACCACGAGCGCGGGCCCCGCGCCCGCGCGCTCCAGCCGCGCGAGCACCCGGTCGTACGATCCTCCGCCGCGTCCCAGGCGCATCCCGCGCGCGTCGACCGCGAGCCCGGGCAGCAGGACGGCGTCCGCGCCGGTCACGGCGGCCGGGCCGAGACGCTCGCCGGAGGGCTCGAACAGGGCCATTTTTCCGCCATGTTGAATCCGCGCGAGGGAGTCCGGGCCGGTGTACTCTCCCCAGTCCAGATCGTTGTCGGGCAGGAGGACGGGGAGCAGGACACGTACGCCTCGCGCGCGCAGGGCGTCCAGCAGGGCGAGCGTGCCGGGCTCCGTGCCGACGGAGACGTAGGCCGCCACCGTGCGCGCATCCGCCAGTTCGGGCAGCTCCAGAGCGCGCCCCGCCAGCGCTTCGCCCGCCGCCCGGACGACATCCTCCGTCAACCTGTTCCTCGCCGCGAGGAACTCCCGCCGCAACGTTCGCTTGTCAGGCTCGGCCGTGCGTCCGTCGTGTTCCACTGGTCGTTTCGCACTCCTTTCTCAATGTGCTCATATGAGGGCCAAGTAACCGGAGCCACAGATTCCTTACAAAGGCACCGGATAAGGTTGCGGGCATGACTCAGTCGCACCCCAGGATCAGCAAGGCTGTCATCCCCGCAGCAGGCCTCGGCACCCGGTTCCTGCCGGCCACCAAGGCCACTCCCAAGGAGATGCTGCCGGTCGTGGACAAGCCGGCGATCCAGTACGTGGTCGAGGAGGCCGTGTCGGCGGGGCTCGACGACGTCCTCATGATCACCGGACGCAACAAGCGCCCCCTCGAGGACCACTTCGACCGCAACTACGAGCTCGAATCGGCGCTCCAGAAGAAGGGCGACGCCGCGCGGCTCGCGAAGGTGCAGGAGTCCAGCGACCTGGCCACCATGCACTACGTGCGCCAGGGCGACCCCAGGGGCCTCGGCCACGCCGTGCTGTGCGCGGCCCCGCACGTCGGCCAGGAGCCCTTCGCCGTGCTCCTCGGCGACGACCTGATCGACCCCCGCGACCCGCTGCTCCAGCGCATGATCGAGATCCAGGAGCAGCACGGCGGCAGCGTGATCGCCCTCATGGAGGTCGCGCCGGAGCAGATCCACCTCTACGGCTGCGCGGCGGTGGAGGGCACCCCCGACAGCGACGTGGTCAAGGTGACCGGGCTGGTCGAGAAGCCGGACCCGGCCGACGCCCCCTCCAACTACGCGGTCATCGGTCGTTACGTGCTCGACCCGCACGTCTTCGACATACTCCGCAAGACCGAGCCCGGCCGCGGCGGCGAGATCCAGCTCACCGACGCCCTCCAGCAGCTCACCGAGGACGAGAAGGTCGGCGGCCCGGTGCACGGCGTCGTCTTCGAGGGCCGCCGCTACGACACCGGCGACCGTGGCGACTACCTGCGTGCCATTGTCAGACTGGCGTGCGAACGTGAGGATCTGGGCCCGGACTTCCGGACCTGGCTCCGCAGTTACGTAGCCGAGGAGATGCAGCAACGTTGAGCAGCGCCGCGACCCGCCCCGCCGGCCCGGACGACCTGTGGTCGGTGGACGACCACCTGGAGGACGTCCTCAGCAGCGTCCGCCCCCTCGAACCCATCGAGCTGCAACTGCTCGACGCCCAGGGCTGCGTCCTGGTCGAGGACATCACGGTGCCGGTCTCCCTGCCGCCGTTCGACAACAGCTCCATGGACGGGTACGCGGTACGGGTCGCGGACGTCGCGGGCGCCAGTGAGGAGTTCCCGGCCGTCCTCGAGGTCGTCGGCGACGTCGCGGCGGGCGCGGGTGAGCCGGTGCGGGTCGGACCCGGCCAGGCCGCCCGCATCATGACCGGCGCACCGCTGCCGCCCGGCGCCGAGGCCGTCGTACCCGTGGAATGGACCGACGGCGGGCTCGGCGAGGGGCCCGTCACCGGGATGCGGGCGCAGAGCCTGGCACCGGAGGGCGCCGAGGGGCAGGTGCGCGTGCACCGCCCCGCCGAGGCACGCGCGCACGTGCGGGCCAAGGGCAGCGACGTGAAGGCCGGCGACCTGGCCCTGGAGGCCGGGACGGTCCTCGGCCCGCCGCAGCTCGCGCTGCTCGCCGCGGTCGGCCGGGGCACGGTGCGGGTGCGCCCGCGCCCGCGCGTGGTCGTGCTGTCCACGGGCAGCGAACTCGTCCAGCCCGGAGAGGCACTGGCGAACGGCCAGATCTACGACTCCAACAGCTTCGCCCTCACCGCGGCCGCCCGGGACGCGGGCGCCATCGCCTACCGGGTCGGCGCCGTCGCCGACGACGCCGACACCCTCCGGTCCGCCATCGAGGACCAGCTCGTCCGCGCCGACCTGATGGTCACCACGGGCGGGGTGAGCGTCGGGGCGTACGACGTCGTCAAGGAGGCGCTGTCCTACGCCGGGGACGAGGACGAGCCGGGCAGCGGGGTGGAGTTCCGCAAACTCGCCATGCAGCCCGGCAAGCCCCAGGGCTTCGGCTCCATCGGCCCCGACCACACCCCCCTGCTGGCCCTGCCCGGCAACCCCGTCTCGTCGTACGTCTCCTTCGAGCTGTTCGCCCGTCCCGTCATCCGTACCCTGATGGGCCTGGAGGACGTCCACCGGCCCCGCACCCGCGCCACCCTGGCGGCGGACGGGCCGCTGCGCTCGCCCAGGGGACGGCGGCAGTTCCTGCGCGGCAGCTACGCCGACGGCACGGTGCGCCCCGTGGGCGGCGCCGGCTCCCATCTGGTCGCGGCGCTGGCGCAGGCCGACGCGCTGATCGTCGTCCCCGAGGACGTGGAGTCCGTCGAGCCGGGCACCGAGGTGGAGGTCGTGCTGCTCGGCTGAGCGCCCCCCCGGGGGGTCCTGGCCCGGTGCCCGGTCCGGCTTGGCGGTACCGTGTCGCGCACAGCAGGCCCGTGCACCGCACCGCGACGGGCCCGGACCAGGAGCGCCACACAGCATGACTGAGCATTCCCGGGGGGACACCCCCGGAGCCGCCGCACAGGACCGACTGACGCACATCGACGCGGCGGGCGCGGCCCGCATGGTCGACGTGTCCGGCAAGGACGTGACCGCCCGCACCGCGCGCGCGAGCGGCCGGGTCCTGGTGTCACCCCGGGTGGTCGAGCTGCTGCGCGGTGAGGGCGTCCCCAAGGGCGACGCCCTGGCCACCGCGCGCATCGCGGGCATCATGGGAGCCAAGCGCACCCCGGACCTGATCCCGCTGTGCCACCCGTTGTCGGTGTCCGGTGTGAAACTGGACCTGTCGGTAACGGACGACGCCGTGCGGATCGAGGCCACCGTCAGGACGACGGACCGCACGGGCGTCGAGATGGAGGCCCTCACCGCGGTGACGGTCGCCGCGCTCACCGTGATCGACATGGTCAAGGCGGTCGACAAGGGAGCGGTCATCACGGACGTACGGGTCGAGGAGAAGACGGGCGGCAAGTCGGGCGACTGGAGCCGGGCATGAGCGCCGGGCCGTACCGCGCGCTGGTCGTCACCGCCTCCAACCGGGCCGCCGCCGGGGTCTACGAGGACAAGGGCGGCCCCCTGATCGCCGAGGGCCTCGCGAGCCTCGGGTTCGCCGTCGACGGGCCGCGGGTCGTGCCCGACGGGGACCCCGTGGCGGCGGCGCTGCGGGAGGCCGTGGCGGCCGGTTACGACGTGGTCGTCACCACCGGCGGCACCGGCATCTCGCCCACCGACCGCACTCCCGAGGCGACCCGGCAGGTGATCGACCGCGAGGTGCCGGGCATCGCCGAGGCGATCCGGGCGTTCGGACGGGCGAAGGTGCCCACCGCCGCGCTCTCCCGCGGACTGGCCGGGGTGGCGGAGGGGACGCTGATCGTCAATCTGCCGGGCTCCAGCGGCGGGGTGCGGGACGGTCTCGCCGTCCTGGAGCCGCTGCTGGTCCACGCCGTCGACCAGATCCGCGGCGGTGACCACCCCAGACCCGGTGCCGGCAGTGGGGGTGCGAGCTGAACAGCCCGTCCTGGCCCGTCGTGCTGGCGGACGGCGATGTCGTCCTCCGGCCGATAAAGCTGCGCGACCAGCGGGTCTGGCGCGAGGTCAACCGGCGCAACCGCGACTGGCTGCGCCCCTGGGAGGCGACCATCCCGCCGCCCACGCCCAGCGGGCCGATCACCCACCGGCCGACCTACCGGCAGATGGTCCGGCACCTCAGGTCCGAGGCCAACGCGGGCCGGATGCTGCCGTTCGTCATCGAGTACCAGGGGCAGCTCGTCGGGCAGTTGACGGTCGCCGGGATCACCTGGGGCTCGATGTGCTCCGGTCACGTCGGCTACTGGGTGGACGAGGCGGTGGCCGGGCGCGGGGTGATGCCGACGGCGGTCGCGCTCGCGGTCGACCACTGTTTCCGCACCGTCGGACTGCACCGCGTCGAGGTCTGCATTCGCCCCGAGAACCGGCCCAGCCGCCGGGTCGTGGAGAAACTCGGATTCCGCGAGGAGGGGCTGCGGCCGCGTTATCTGCACATCGACGGAGCGTGGCGCGACCACCTCGTCTACGCGCTCACGGCGGAAGAGGTGCCCGACGGTTTGCTCGCGCGCCGGCAGCGGGCACGATCCGAGCGGGGACGGCGGGAGAACACGCCGCGGAATCCCGCGTGACCCTGAAATTGAATATATGTTCGAAATTGATCGCCCGATGACCGCCTCGGGGCATTCAATTCGCGACTTCCCGCGGTCCACTGATCGCATCGGTCGCAAAAAAAGCTCGAAATATCAGCCAGATCGTGCGACACACCGGCCCAATTGGCGGATGGCCTCACGCAAACCCCTCTACCGTGTGAGACGTGAGCAGCAGCGGCCTCATCTACGCAGTCATCGTCGGGGCCTGGGCCGCCTACTTGGTGCCGATGTGGCTCCGTAGGCAGGACGAGCTGAACGAGGCCCGTCCGACGGAACGCTTCAGCACCGCCATCCGGCTGCTGTCCGGACGGGCGGGTATGGAGCGCCGGTACGCCAAGGACCTGCGGGCGCGCTCCACCCAGGAGGGGGAGCCGGACGCCGGTGACCCGGACGCCGTCACCGACTCGGTGGACGTCCGGTCCTTCGCCATGCCTCCGACCCGCCGTCAGGTACGCGCCGACGTCGAACCCGAGCAGGCGGGCCGGGCCGAACCGGCGCGCGACCAGTTGGGCACCCCGGCGCCCAAGTCGCCCCCCGCCACGCCCAAATCCTCGCCCGCGCCGAAGTCCGCGTCCACGACCGGCTCCGTGTCCGTGCCCGCGCAGGCCCGGGTGCCCGCCCCGCGGAACACGGCCTCGGCCGAGGCGGCCGCAGCGCGCGCCCGGCGCTCGAAGGTGCTCGCGCGCCGTCGGCGCACCACCGTGATGCTGTTCATCGCCTTCACCGCCGGCGCCATCGTCGCCGCCGTCGGCGGTCTCGCCTTCCTCTGGGCGCCCGGCGTGCCCGCCCTCATGCTCAGCGGGTACATCGGGTACCTGCGCACGCAGGAGCGCCGCCGCTTCGCCTACCACATGGACCGCCGCCGCGCCGAGGACGCCGCCCGCAGCCTGCGCGAGCGCCAGCCGCGCCGGCGCGTGCCCCTGGACGCGGACCCGGTCGCCGCCGAACCGGACGAGGAGCCGGCGACCGGAACCGGCACCGGCATGTCCGCGCTCGCCGCCGACCGCCGTGCCCTCGTCGAGCAGACCGACCACGCCGAATGGGTCGACCAGCAGCGCGAGCGGCAGCGCCGGCCCGGCCACGGGGACAGCTGGGACCCGGTACCGGTTCCGCTGCCCACGTACGTGACCGCACCGGTCGCGCCCCGGGCCACCTCCGACGTCGACCTCGGCGCGCCCGACACCTGGAGCTCGGCGCGCTCGGGCCCGCTGGTGCCGGAGCAGGACGGCCACGCGCCGGACGCCGAGGCGGACCGGTCGGCCGCCGAGCGCGAGCCGGCCGACGGCCGCGGCGACTCCGTCCCGGCCGCCCGGTCCCGCTCGCGCGGGGCGGCCTCCGGCACGGCTTCCGCACGCCGGGCGCGCGAACGCGGACGCACCCCGCTCTTCGACCAGTACGAGGACGGCGACCGCCCGCGCGCGGCCAACGAGTGACAGCCGTGATCCCCCTGGAAGGCCGCCCCTGACCAGTCAGGGAACGGATTTCCAAGCACCCCGACGGGGATGCTAGAGTTTCACTCGTTGCAAGGGCCTGTGGCGCAGTCCGGTAGCGCACCTCGTTCGCATCGAGGGGGCCAGGGGTTCAAATCCCCTCAGGTCCACGCATCATGAAGCCCCAGTCGGCGAAAGCCGACTGGGGCTTCGTCGTGTTCACAGCCGCTTCGCGTAGCAGAGGCTCTCCTCGTAGTGGCGGTAGTAGCCGAACTTGGTGCAGGGCTCGTAACCGCTCGACGCGTACAGGGCGATGGCCTCCGGCTGCTTGGTGCCGGTCTCCAGGACCATGCGGACGCGGCCGGCCATGCGGGCGTCCTCCTCCAGGGCCGCGAGAATGCGGCGGGCGAGGCCCAGGCCGCGCATCCCGTCAACGACGAACATGCGCTTGAGCTCGGCGTCGCCGTCCTCATTGCCCTCGCCGTTGCTGTCCTGGCTGCGCCAGCCGCCGGTGGCGACCGGCCGGTCGCGCTCGTCGTACGCGATCAGGTACGCGCCCCTGGGTGGGTCGAAGTCGGCGGCGTCGAGCACCGTGGCGTCGCCGCCGTCGCCGTAGCGCAGGTGGTACTCCTCCTGGACCACGTCGTTGAGCTTGACGGCGTCGGGGTGGTCGAAACGAACACGGCGTATATTCATTCTGGGCATCGTACTTCTATGCATAGGGAGAAACTGACCTCGACCAGTGTGCCGGTATCGTGCCCGGGTGCTGACTGTGACCTCGGTGAATGTGAACGGACTGCGGGCCGCCGCCAAGAAGGGCTTCGTGGAGTGGCTGGCCCAGACCTCCGCGGACGTCGTCTGCCTGCAGGAGGTGCGCGCCGAGCCGCACCAGTTGCCGGAGGGGGTCCGGCAGCCCGACGGCTGGCACGTCGTGCACGCCCCGGCCGCCACCAAGGGGCGCGCGGGTGTCTCGCTGTACACGCGCCGCGAACCCGACCGCGTCCGCATCGGCTTCGGCTCGGCGGAGTTCGACGGCAGCGGGCGCTACGTGGAGGCCGACCTGCCCGGCGTCACCGTCGCCTCCCTCTACCTCCCCTCCGGCGAGGTCGGCACCGAGCGCCAGGACGAGAAGTTCCGCTTCATGGACGAGTTCCTGGTCCACCTCGGGGGGCTGCGCGAGCGGGCCGCCGCCGACGGACGCCATGTGGTGGTCTGCGGCGACTGGAACATCGCCCACCAGCGGGCCGACCTCAAGAACTGGCGCGGCAACACCAAGAACTCCGGCTTCCTCCCCGAGGAGCGGGACTGGCTCACCCGCGTCCTCACCGCCGGGGACGGCGGCTACGTGGACGTCGTACGCGCCCTGCACCCGGACGCGGAGGGCCCGTACACGTGGTGGTCGTACCGGGGGCGGGCCTTCGACAACGACACGGGATGGAGAATCGACCTCCACGCGGCCACGCGGGGGCTCGCGGACCGGGCGGTCAAGGGGTTCGTCGAGCGCGCGGCGACGCACGCCGAGCGGTGGAGCGACCACGCGCCGGTGACCGTCGTGTACGACCTCTGAGAGCCCCTGGCGGCCCGCTCAGCCCCGCTTGCTGATCCGCCGGTCCAGGGCCAGGGAGAGTTCCGCCTCCACGACGCTGCGGGCCAGGGGGCGCAGGCGATGGAGGTCCTCCTCGGGAGCGTGGCGGAGGATCATGTCGGTGAAGAGGGTGGCGAGGGCGTCGGCGTGTTCGCGGACGCGTTTGCCGGCCGCCAGGACCTCCGCCAGGGGTATGCCCTCGCGGACCAGGGCGGAGGAGACGTCCAGCAGGCGGCGGCTGATGTGGACGATCTCGTCGCCGTCGGTGCCCAGATAGCCCAGGTCCATGGCGGCGGCCAGGTTCTCCGGGGTGACCTCGCCCTCGAAGCGGGCGGCGAGTTCCTCAGGGGTGAGGCGGACCGGCTCCTCCTCGGTGGGGGTGCCGACGCCGAGGAGGTCGGCGACGTCGCGGCCCTGGTCGAGGGCCTCCGCGAGTTCCGCGATGCCGGTGAGGGTGTGGCCGCGCTCCAGGAGCGCCGCGATGGTGCGCAGGCGGGCCAGGTGGTGGTCGTCGTACCAGGCGATGCGGCCCTCCCGGCGGGGTGGCGGGATCAGCTTGCGTTCGCGGTAGAAGCGCAGGGTGCGCACGGTGATGCCGGCCAGACGGGCCAGTTCCTCCATGCGGTACTCGCGTGCCCCGCCGCCCTGCTCGACCTCGTGTCCGCCGTCGTCCGTCACGGTCGCAGCCTATGTTGTACCGCCGGTAACTTTCCCTTTCGCACCCCCTGCCGCTCGGTACGCGCCTGCTCTACAGTCCCATTGCGCCAGTGTTCACTGGCAGAGTCCAAGGCGATGCGTGGAGGCTTCGGGATGGCCGAGCACGAGCATGTACGGGTGGCGGTGATCGGGTCCGGGTTCGGCGGACTGGGGGCCGCGGTGCGGCTGCGCCGCGAGGGGATCACCGACTTCGTCGTCCTGGAGCGGGCCGACAGCGTCGGCGGCACCTGGCGGGACAACAGCTACCCCGGGTGCGCCTGTGACGTGCCCTCCCATCTGTACTCCTTCTCCTTCGCGCCCAACCCCGACTGGCCGCGCACCTTCTCCGGCCAGGAGCACATCCGCGCCTATCTGGAGCACGTCACCGACGTCTTCGGGCTGCGCCCGCACATCCGCTTCGGCGCCGAGGTGAAGCTGATGCGCTGGGACAGCGAGCGGCTGCGCTGGGAGATCGAGACCGCGCGGGGCACGCTCACCGCCGACGTGGTCGTCTCCGCCACCGGCCCGCTGTCCGACCCGAAGGTCCCCCGGATCCCGGGGCTCGAGTCCTTCCCCGGCAAGGTGTTCCACTCGGCCCGCTGGGACCACGACTACGACCTGCGCGGCAAGCGTGTCGCCATGGTCGGCACCGGGGCCTCCGCCATCCAGATCGTGCCCGCCATCCAGCGCCAGGCCGGCCGGCTCACCCTCTTCCAGCGCACCCCGCCCTGGGTGATGCCGCGCATGGACCGTGCCATCAGCGCGGCCGAACGCCGGCTGCACCAGGCGCTGCCGTTCACCACCCGGCTCAGGCGCGGCCTGCTGTGGGGCATCCGGGAGCTCCAGGTGCAGGCGTTCACCAAGCACCCCGACGAGCTCGGCCTGGTCGAGCAGCTCGCCAAGCGCAACATGGCCCGCGCCGTCAAGGACCCGGCGCTGCGCGCCAAGCTCACCCCCGACTACCGCATCGGCTGCAAGCGGATCCTGCTGTCCAGCGAGTACTACCCGGCGCTGGCCCGGCCCAACGTGGACGTCGTCGCGAGCGGGCTCAGCGAGATCCGCGGCTCCACCGTCGTCGCGGCCGACGGCAGCGAGGCGGAGGTCGACGCGATCATCTTCGGCACGGGCTTCCACGTCACGGACATGCCCATCGCCGAGCGTGTGGTCGGAGCCGAGGGTGTCACGCTCGCCGAGACCTGGAAGAGCGGCATGCAGGCGCTGCGCGGTGCCTCGGCCGCCGGGTTCCCGAACTGGATGACGATCATCGGGCCCAACACCGGCCTCGGCAACTCCTCGATGATCCTCATGATCGAGTCCCAGCTCAACTACATGGCGGACTACCTGCGTCAGCTCGACGTGCTGGGGGTCCCCCCAGGCCCTCAAGGCACTGGGGGAGGCCGTACCGCCCTCGACGCGCGGCCCGCCGCCGTCGACGCCTGGAACCACAAGGTCCAGGAGCGCATGAAGCGGACCGTGTGGAACACCGGTGGCTGCACGAGCTGGTACCTCGACCCGAGCGGCCGCAACACCACCATCTGGCCCGGTACGACGGCGGAGTTCCGGCGCGCGACCCGGCGGGTGGACCTGGCGGAGTACGAGGTCGTCCGGCAGTCCGGCGCCCGGACCGCCGACGCCGGTCCGGTGGCGGGGCAGCAGAGCGAGGCCGCCGTATGAGCCGGATCACCGCGGTGGCCTCCGGCCCGTACGCCCCGCCGGTGCCGTCCCGCACCCTCACCGTCGTCTCCGCCGACGGCGCCCGGCTGCACGCCGAGGTGCACGGCCCCGAGGACGCGCCGCCCGTCGTCCTCTCCCACGGCTGGACCTGTTCGACCGCGTTCTGGGCGGCGCAGATCCGGGAGTTGGCGGCCGACCACCGGGTGATCGCCTACGACCAGCGGGGGCACGGGCGCAGTCCGGCGAGCCACGCATGCACCACCGAGGCGCTGGCGGACGACCTGGAGGCGGTGCTCGCCCAGACCCTCGCGCCCAAGGAGAAGGCGCTGGTCGTCGGCCATTCCATGGGCGGGATGACGGTCATGGCCGCCTCCGCGCGCCCCCGTTTCCGCGAACACGCCGCGGCCGTCCTGCTGTGCAGCACCGGCAGCTCCCGGCTGGTCGCCGAGGCGCGCGTGGTGCCGCTGCGCGCCGGGCGGGCACGCACCTGGCTCACCGGGCGCGTGCTCAGCTCGCGCGCCCCGCTCGGGCCGGTCACGCCTCTGGCGATGCGCGTCCTCAAGTACGGCACCATGGGCGCCGGTTCGGCCCCGCACATGGTGGAGGCGTGCGCGCGGATCGTGCACGCCTGCCCGCGCACCGTGCGCCACGCCTGGGCGGGCATGCTCGCGGCGCTCGACCTCGACCACGGGGTACGGGAGTTGCGCGTGCCCACCGCGGTGCTGCACGGCGCCGCCGACCGGCTGACGCCCGTCGCGCACGCCCACGCGCTGGTCGCCGCGCTGCCCCGGTGTCTGGGTCTCACCGAGCTGCCCGGCGTCGGCCACATGTCTCCCGTGGAGGCCCCGGAGCAGGTGACCGGGAGCATCCGGGAGCTCGTCACCACCTACGTCACGGGGGACGCCCCCGTCTCCCGTTCCACCGTCGTGCAGCAGGTCAAGGAGGGCGCATGAGCAGGGTCAGCCTCGAGGGACAGGTCGCCGTCGTCACCGGAGCGGCGCGCGGCGTCGGCGAGTTGCTCGCCCGCAAGCTCTCCGCACGCGGCGCCAGGGTCGCGCTGGTCGGTCTGGAGGAGGACGCGCTCAAGGAGGTCTCCGGACGGCTGCACAGCGAGAGCGGGCACTGGCACGCCGACGTCACCGACCACGAGGCGATGAGCCGGGTGGCGCAGGAGGTGAAGGCACGCTTCGGCAAGGTCGACATCGTCGTCGCCAACGCCGGTGTGGCGACCGGGGGGCCCTTCATCGACTCCGACCCGGAGGCCTGGCGGCGGGTGATCGAGGTGAACCTGATCGGTTCGGCGGTCACGGCCCGCGCGTTCCTGCCGGTGCTGGTCGAGAGCCGGGGCTATCTGCTGCAGATCGCCTCGCTCGCCGCGATCACCCCGGCGCCGATGATGTCGGCGTACTGCGCCTCCAAGTCGGGGGTGGAGGCGTACGCGCACAGTCTGCGGGCCGAGGTCGGCTACCAGGGTGTCCGGGTGGGCGTCGGGTACCTGTCCTGGACCGACACCGACATGGTGCGCGGCGCCGACCAGGACGACGTGATGCGGGAACTCAGGCAACGGCTGCCGTGGCCGTCGAACAAGACCTACCCGCTGGGCCCGGCGGTGGACCGGATCGTCGCCGGCATCGAGCGGCGCTCGGCACATGTGTACGGGCAGTGGTGGCTGCGCGGCATGCAGGGTGTGCGCGGCTATCTGCCGGCGCTCATCGGAACCGTCGGCCAGCGCGAGATGCGGCGGTTCGCGCCCCGCCTTCAGGGGATGCGTTCCGGACTCGTCGGCGCAGGTGGGGAGGCCGACGAGGCGGCCCGCGCTACGCAGCGTAACTGATCGACATGCGCAGCGTGTTGGCCCGTGTGAATCTGGTCGAGGCCCCAGCGGGGGCCGACCCCCCACCCACTTCGGGAGTGAACCCACATGGGTATGAAGGACCAGTTCAGCGAGAAGACCAACGACCGGCAGGACCAGGCCCGCGAGAAGGCCGGTCAGGCCCGGGAGAAGGCCGGTCAGGGTCAGCGCGGCCCGCAGCAGGGTCAGCACGGGCAGCAGCAGGGTCAGCGAGGCCACCAGCAGCCTGAGCGGGGCCGCCAGAACATGCGCGACACCGAGGGCTCGGAGCGGGAGATGGACGACCGCTTCGACGCCGACTACGACGCGTAACGCTGCGCTTGGCTTCGGCCGGTTAGGCAGCTTGGGGTGCCCTCCGATTCTTTCGGGGGGCACCCTGCTGTTTGGGGTGCGGGGCGGTGCGTTGTGGGGTGGGGGTGGTGGGGTGCGTTGTCGGGTGCGGGTGCGTGGGGGCTTGTCGCGCAGTTCCCCGCGCCCCTGGAAGATTTCGCCGTTCCCCGTGCTGCTGGAAGATCTCGCAGTTCCCCGTGCTGCTGAGGAGTCGTGGCGTTCCCGCGCCCTGGAAGATTGCGCGGTTCCCCGCGCCCCTTGGGTGACGGCGCCGTTCCCTGTGCCGCTGAGCGATTGCGCAGTTCCCTGCCCCCTGGAAGCGGGCCGAGTGTGGCCTAGGTGCCGGGTCTCGGGGGGAGTTGGGGGCGGGGGGTGTTGGGGACGTCGGTGTAGTCGGGGGGTTGGGCCGCGGGGTTGGTCTGGAGGAGTTCCAGGGCCAGTTGGACCGCGTCGTCGAGTTGGGCGTGCCGGCCTTCGGCCCAGTCCAGCGGGGTGCGCAGGATCTCCAGGTCCGGGGTCACGCCGTGGTTCTCCACGGACCAGCCGTAGGCGTCGAACCAGGCGGCGTTCATCGGGACCGTGATCACCGTTCCGTCGCCCAGCCGGTGCCGTCCGGTCATGCCGACCACGCCGCCCCAGGTGCGCTGGCCGACGACCGGACCCAGCTTGAGCAGTTTGAAGGCGGCGGTGATCATGTCGCCGTCGGAGGAGGTCGCCTCGTCGGCGAGGGCCACGATCGGGCCCCGGGGCGCGTTCGAGGTGTACGACACCGGCTGCGCGTTGCGGGTCAGGTCCCAGCCGAGGATCGTGCGGCTGAGGGTCTCGATGACGAGTTCGCTGATGTGCCCGCCCGCGTTGCCGCGCACGTCCACGATCAGCGCCGGCCGGGACACCTCCATGCGCAGGTCCCGGTTGAACTGGGCCCAGCCGGAGCCGCCCATGTCGGGGATGTGCAGATAACCGCAGCGGCCGCCGCTCAACTCCCTGACGACCTCACGGCGTTTGGCCACCCAGTCCTGGTAGCGCAGCGGCCGCTCGTCGATGAGCGGCACGATGGCGACCCGCCGGGCCCGCCCCGGCTCGCCCGGCGGCGGGGTGAACGTCAGCTCCGTCGTCGTACCGCCCGAGCCCGCGAGCAGCGGATACGGCCCGGTCACCGGATCGACGGGGCGGCCGTCCACGTGGGTCAGTACGGCGCCCTCGCGGATGCCCGTGCCGGCCAGCGGCGAGCGCGCCTTGGAGTCGGAGGAGTCGCCGGGCAGGACGCGCTTGACGGCCCAACCGCCCTCCCGCTCGACCAGGTTGGCGCCGAGCAGGCCCTGCCAGCGCTGGTAGTGGGGCGGTCCCTCGTTGCGGCGGGCGGCGGTGACGTAGGCGTGCGAGGTACCCAGCTCGCCGAGGACCTCGCGCAGCAGGTCGGCGAAGTCGTCGGGGGAGGCGACCTGCTCGACCAGGGGCCGGTACTGGTCGAGCACCCCGTCCCAGTCGATGCCGCACATTCCGGGGTCCCAGAAGTAGGCGCGGATGAGACGGCCGGCCTCGTCGTAGGCCTGGCGCCACTCGGCGGGCGGATCGGCGTGGTGCACGATGCGGCGCAGGTCGATCCAGACGGTCGTGTCGCCGTCGCCGGGCTCGGTCGACGGCACCGCCCGCAGGTCGCCCTCGTCGACGACCATCAGCCGGGTCGCGTCCCCGCTCACCGCGAACCAGTCCAGGTGGTCGACCAGTTCGGACTTCTTGGCCTTGGCGATGTTGAAGTACTCGAGCGTCGGCCGGCCGCTGATGTCGGCCGGGTTGGCGAAGGTCTCGCCGAGCGCCCCGGAGATGGGCCAGCGCAGCCAGACCAGGCCCCCGCCGGCCACCGGGTACAGCGCGGAGTACTTGGAGGCGACGACCGGGAACGGGGTCACCCGGTTCTCCAGGCCCTCCACCTCCACGATCACCGCGCCGCCCTCCCCGCCGCCCTCGTCCTCGAGCGGGTCGAGCCCCCCGGCGGCCGGGCGGCCCTCGGGGTTCAGGGCGAACGGGGAGGGGGTCGCCGAGGAGAGCGGGACCAGGTACGGGCGGCAGCCCAGCGGGAAGGACAGGTCGCCGGTGTGGACGTCGTACACCGGGTCGAAGCCGCGCCAGGACAGGAAGGCGAGGTAGCGGCCGTCGCGGGTGAAGACGGGGTTCTCGTCCTCGAAGCGGCCGTTGGTGACGTCCACGATGTGCCGGTCCTTGATGCGGGCCAGCTTGATCTGCCGCAGCGAGCGGCCGATCCCTGGGTGGGACCAGGTGATCCAGGAGCCGTCGGGGGAGAAGGCGAGGTCGCGGACGGGCCCGTTGGCGGACCGGATCAGCTCGGTGACCCGGCCGTCCGGGACCGCTGCGGCCCCGCCGCCGGAGTCCCCGGAGTCCCCGGAGCCCGCCGAGTCCTCGTCGGCGGACCCCTCGATCCCCTCGGCCCCCTCCTCATTCACGACGTCGATCAGCAGCAGCCGTCCGTCGTGGGAGGCGACAGCCAGCCGTTCGCCCAGCGGGTCGGACACCATCTCCAGGACCCTCCCCAGCTCGCCCCGGCCAAGCCGGCGCGTGGCGCGGTCGCCGGAGGCGCGGGGGAGCCGGGCGATCTCCACGGCGTCCTCGCCCTCGGCGTCCGTCACGTACGCCACCTGCCCGGTGGGGCCGAGCATCTCCGGCAGCCGGACCCGGACCCCCGGCGTGTCCGTGATCGTGCGGGACGGGCCGTCCCGGTGCGTGAGCCAGTACAGGCTGCCCCGGACGACTACCGCGCTGGCCCGCCCGGTCTCGTCCACCGAGATGCCGTCCACGTGCTGCGCGGCCGGCACCTGGTGCCGGCGGCGCCCCGCGCGCGGGCCGCCGAGCCGGATGTCGAGCCTGCGCGGCATGGCGTTCGGGGCGAAGTCCTCCACGAGCCACAGCTCGCCCGCGCACTGGTAGACCACCCGGGTGCCGTCGCTCGACGCGTGCCGGGCGTAGAAGGCGTCGTGGTCGGAGTGACGGCGCAGGTCGGAGCCGTCGTACGCGCAGGAGTAGAGGTTGCCGACGCCCTCGTGGTCGGAGAGGAAGGCGATCCGGCCGCCGACGAACATGGGGGAGTGCAGATGCCCGCCGATGTCCGGCAGCAGCCGCTGCCCGTGCAGCCAGAGCCGGCCCATGGCGCCGCCCCGGTACCGCTTCCAGGAGGCCGGTTCGTGCGGCGGGGTGCCGGTGAGCAGCAGGCTCCTGCGCTCGCCGTCGATGTCGGCGACCTGGATGTCGGAGACCGGGCCCCAGGGAAGTCTGCGGCCCGGCGCGCCGTCCGCGGTCAGCTTGTAGGCCCAGGTGAAGTAGGAGAAGGGCTCGCCGTGGGAGGTGACGGCGAGGATGTCGCCGTCCGGGGTCCAGCCGCACACCTGCGTGTCGGCACTGCCCCAGTACGTGAGCTGCCGTGCCGGTCCGCCGTCGACGGCGACGAGGTGGATCTCGGGCACGAGGCTGCGCCAGGTGGCGCAGGCGATCCGGCGGCCGTCGGGCGAGAAGCGGGGGTGTCCGGTCTTGGCGCGGTCCACGGTCAGCCGCCAGGCCCGGCCCGGGGAGTCCAGGGGGGCCAGCCAGAGGTCGTCCTCGGCCACGAAGCACAGCAGGTCGCCGTTGAGGTGGGGCAGGCGCAGATAGCTCACCTCCCCATGCTTTTCCGGGGGAGGGGGCCCAGCAACCGGAGCGGACCGGGGCGCGGCGGGGAGCGGAACCGGAGCCGGCCTGGCACCACTTACGGAAATCCGACAGGCGTGACCCAGCACACGAACGAAACCGTTTCGTTTCGCTTGCGGGCGGGGTACATTCGTCGTGTACGAAACCGTGTCGTTCCAAGCGGGCAGCCGCATCGGGAAGGTGAGAGACATGACTGAGGCCGCCACCGCGCGTCGCAGTCGGATCACGCCCGAACGCGAGGCCGAGTTGTACGAGGCCGTGCTCGACCTGCTCCGCGAAGTCGGTTACGACGCCCTCACCATGGACGCCGTGGCCGCCCGTACCCGGTCCAGCAAGGCCACGCTCTACCGCCAGTGGGGCGGCAAGGCCGAACTGGTCGTGAAGGCCATCCGGCACGGCAAGCCCGACCGGATCGGTGAGATCGACACGGGCTCGCTCCGGGGCGACCTGCACGCGCTGGTGCTGCTCGAGGACGACTGCACCATCGAGCAGAACTCGGCGCTCATGCGGGGCGTCGCCATGGCGATGCACAACAACCCGGATCTGCGCGAGGCCTTCCGGGCCCAGCTCGTGGAGCCGGAGATCTCCGGCTTCCACCAGGTGATCCAGCGTGCGATCGACCGGGGCGAGGTCCGCCCGGACTGTCCCGCGCTCGACTTCCTGCTGCACATGATGGTCGGCGGCTTCGCCACCCGGGCGCTGCTCGACGACCAGCCGCCCACCCGGGCCTTCCTCACCTCGTACATCGACGCCGTGGTCCTCCCCGCCCTCGGCGTCACCACCTCCTGATCACGCTGATCATCCCCTGATCGCTCTCCCCAGCAAGCCCACCATCTGACGTCACCGCTCACGTCGTCGGGCTGATCGCCCCTGCCCAGCTGAACCCACGACCTGACCGGGAGTACGCCCTCGTGGCCACGTTCCTCTACAAACTCGGCCGGCTCGCCTTCAGGCGACGGCACTTCGTCGCCCTCGTATGGGTCGCGCTGCTCACCCTCGCCGGGGTGGGCGCCGCCTCCGCGCCGCCTGCCGGCAGCACCTCCTTCTCCATCCCCGGTACGGAGGCCCAGAAGGCCTTCGACCTGCTGGAACAGCGTTACCCCGGGATGAGCGCCGACGGCGCCACCGCGCGGGTCGTCTTCAAGGCGCCGGACGGCGAGAAGATGACGGACAAGGCGAACAAGGCCACCGTCCACAAGACGGTGAAGGAGCTGCGGAGCGGCTCCGAGGTCGCTTCCGTCGCCGACCCGTACGCCGGGCACGCCGTCAGCAAGGACGGCACCATCGCCTACGCGTCGGTGAAGTACAAGGTCTCCGGCATGGAGCTGGAGGACTCGGCCAAGGACGCCCTGAAGGACTCCGCGCGGGACGCGCGGGACGCCGGGCTGGCGGTCGAGATCGGCGGTGACGCGCTGACCGCGACCCCCGAGACCGGCTCCAGCGAGGTCATCGGCATCGCGATCGCCGCGGTCGTCCTCGTGATCACCTTCGGCTCGCTGCTCGCGGCCGGATTCCCGCTGCTGACCGCGATCATCGGCGTCGGCATCGGCGTCTCCACGATCGCCGCGCTGGCCAGTGCCCTGGACCTGGGCTCGACCACCTCCACCCTGGCCTCGATGATCGGTCTCGCCGTCGGCATCGACTACGCGCTGTTCATCGTCTCCCGCTACCGCGCCGAACTGGCCGAGGGCCGCGAGCGCGAGGAGGCGGCCGGCCGGGCCGTCGGTACGGCGGGCTCGGCGGTGGTCTTCGCCGGCCTGACCGTCGTCATCGCCCTCGTCGGCCTCTCCGTGGTCAACATCCCGATGCTGACCAAGATGGGCGTCGCCGCCGCGGGCACGGTCGCCATCGCGGTCCTCATCGCGCTCACCCTGATCCCGGCGCTGCTCGGCTACGCGGGCCGCCGGATCAAGCCGGCCGGCGAGAAGAGCAAGCTGCTCGGCGGGGGCCGGGCGCCGAAGAAGCCGGGCCGCCCGAACATGGGCACGCGCTGGGCGAGCTTCGTCGTACGGCGCCCGGTCGCCGTGCTGCTGCTCGGTGTGATCGGCCTCGGCGCGGCGGCCATCCCGGCCGCCTCCCTGGAACTGGGCCTGCCCGACGACGGCTCCCAGCCGGTCTCCACCACCCAGCGCCGCGCCTACGACCTCCTCTCCGAAGGCTTCGGCCCCGGCTTCAACGGCCCCCTGATGGTCGTGGTCGACGCCAAGGACAGCGACCACCCCAAGGCGGCCTTCACCAAGGTCGGCGACGAGATCAAGGGCCTGAAGGACGTCGTCACGGTCACCCCGGCCACGCCCAACAAGTCGGGCGACACCGCGACGATCACCGTCATCCCGGACTCCAAGCCGTCGTCGGCCACCACCGAGGACCTGGTGCACGCCATCCGTGACAAGGGCGCGGACATCACCTCCGCGACCGACGCGAAGGTGCTGGTCACCGGCTCCACGGCGATGAACATCGACGTCTCGCAGAAGCTGAACGACGCCCTGCTGCCGTACCTCGCGCTCGTGGTCGGCCTGGCGTTCCTGCTGCTGATCGTGGTCTTCCGCTCGATCCTCGTCCCGCTGAAGGCGGCCCTCGGCTTCCTGCTCAGCGTGATGGCCGCCCTCGGCGCCGTGGTCGCGGTGTTCCAGTGGGGCTGGCTGTCGGGCCTGATGAACGTGGAGGAGACCGGGCCGGTCATGTCGATGATGCCGATCTTCATGGTCGGCGTGGTCTTCGGACTCGCCATGGACTACGAGGTGTTCCTCGTGACCCGGATGCGCGAGGCGTACGTCCACGGGGAGAAGGCCGGCCAGGCCGTCGTCACCGGCTTCAGGTACGGGGCGCGCGTGGTCACGGCCGCCGCCGTCATCATGATCGCCGTCTTCTCCGGCTTCATCGGCTCCAGCGAGTCGATGGTGAAGATGATCGGCTTCGGTCTCGCCGTCGCCGTCTTCTTCGACGCGTTCATCGTCCGCATGGCCATCGTCCCGGCGGTGCTCGCGCTGCTCGGCAAGCGGGCCTGGTGGCTGCCGAAGTGGCTGGACCGGGCGCTGCCCAACGTGGACGTCGAGGGCGACGGACTGCGGACCGACGCGGAACGCCGGAACACCGACCCCGACGAGGAGAAGGCGCTGGTACGCGCCTGACGTACCGCTTGTGAGGAAGACCAGCCGGTGAGGGTTCCGTGGGGACGGGGCTGCCCTCACCGGCTTCTTCCCGTCCGCCGCGGTGGGCAGGCGCACCGGCCGGCGGCAACCCGTTCGCGTGCACCGTACAGGCACCGCTAGCGTGCCGGTCATGACGACAGCCGCCACTGACGCCGAAGAATCCGGGGCTCACCCCCGTTTCGCCGAGGCCCTGCGCACCCTCGGCCTCCACGAGGTGCTCGCCCGTGCCCGCCGCTTCCCGGAGGGCACCCGTACCGCCGCCGAGGCCGCCGCGGCGGTGGGGTGCGAGCTGAGCCAGATCTGCAAGTCGCTGATCTTCGCGGCGGACGGGGTGCCGGTCCTGGTGCTGATGGACGGGGCCTCGCGCGTGGACGTGGAACGGGTGCGCGACGAACTGGGGGTCCGAAAGGCCACCCGGGCCGAGGCCGGCCTGGTCCGCGAGACCACCGGGTACGCCATCGGCGGCGTACCGCCCTTCGGGCACCGCACCCGCACCCGGGTCCTCGCCGACCGCTCGCTGCTCGCGCACGAGGTGGTGTGGGCGGCGGCCGGGAACCCGCACACCGTCTTCCCGATCGAGCCGAAGGCACTCGTCGCCCACGCGGGCGCCGACCTGGTGGACGTGCGCGAGCAGGTCGCGTGACGCCCCTGGTCACCGCGGCGGTGCTGCTCGCCGCGGTCACGCACGCGAGCTGGAACGCCATCGCGCACCGGATCACCGACAAGCTGGTCGGGTTCACCCTGATCTCCGGCGGCGGCCTGCTGATCGGGCTCGTCATGGCACTGTTCGTGCCGCTCCCGGCCGGGCCCGCCTGGCCGTACCTGCTCGTCTCGGCGGCCGTGCACATCGCCTACTACGCCCTGCTGATGACCTCCTTCCGGCTCGGCGACTTCGGGCAGGCCTACCCGATCGCCCGCGGCACCGCGCCACTCGTGGTGACCGTGCTGGCGGCGGTGTTCGCGCACGAGGTGCCCGGAACGTGGGCGGCGACCGGGATCGCCGTGTCCTGCGTCGGGCTCACCGGCGTCAGCCTGTGGGGACTGCGCGGTCACCGGCCCGACTGGGCCGCGATCGGCGCCGCCCTGGCGACCGGCCTGACGATCGCCGCGTACACGGTGATCGACGGCCTGGGCGTACGCGCCTCCGGGACGCCCCTCGGCTACATCGCCTGGCTGATGGCCGTCCAGGGGCTCGCCATCCCGGCGTACATGTACGCGCGCGTGCGGGGCGACACCGTCCGGCAGCTCCGCCCGTACGCGGCCCTCGGCCTGTCCGGCGCCGCGCTGTCCGTGTCCGCGTACGCCCTGGTGCTGTGGGCGCAGACCCGGGCGGAGCTGGCACCCGTCGCGGCCCTGCGCGAGTCCTCGATCATCGTCGGCGCGGCCATCGGCGCGGTGTTCTTCAAGGAACGGTTCGGCGCGCCCCGGATCGCGGCGGCGGGCCTGCTCGTCGTGGGCATCGGACTGATGCTGCACGCCGGATAGGGCGGAAAGAAACGGTCCGAAGTGGTGACCCGTGGAAGATGACGTGGGACCACGAGGACAAGAACCCCGAGGACACGAACCGTACGACAGGGAGCCGTCCATGACCGACAAGCCGAGCGTCGCCGTTCTGGGCACCGGCATCATGGGTGCCGCGATGGCCCGCAACATCGCCCGCGCCGGACTCGGCGTCCGGGCCTGGAACCGCACCAGGGAGAAGGCCGAGCCGCTGGCCTCCGACGGGATCCGGGTCACCGGCACGCCCGCCGAGGCCGTCGAGGGCGCCGACGTCGTCCTGACCATGCTCTACGACGGCAACACCGCCCTGGACGTCATGCGCGAGGCGGCGCCGGCGCTGCGCTCAGGCGCCGTCTGGGCGCAGTGCACCACCGCCGGCACCGAACTCGTGGCCGACCTCGCCGGATTCGCCGGGGAGCACGGGCTGGTGTTCTACGACGCCCCCGTCCTCGGCACCCGCCAGCCCGCCGAGGCCGGTCAGCTCACCGTGCTGGCCGCCGGGCCACAGGAGGGCCGGGAAACGCTCGCGCCCGTCCTCGACGCGGTCGGCGTCCGGACCGTGTGGACCGGCGACGACGGGGCCGCGGGCAGCGCCAGCCGGCTGAAGCTGGTCGCCAACAGCTGGGTCCTCGCGGTCACCGCGGCGGCCGGTGAGGCGCTGGCCCTCGCCAAGGCGCTCGACGTGGACCCGCATGACTTCTTCGACCTCATCGAGGGCGGGCCGCTCGACATGGGGTACCTGCGTGCCAAGTCCGGCCTGGTGCTGGACGGGAAGCTGACGCCCGCCTCCTTCGCCGTGGGCACCGCGGAGAAGGACGCCCGTCTCATCGTCGAGGCCGGTGAGCAGGGCGGAGTACGGCTCGACGTCGCCGCCGCGACCGCCGAGCGGTTCGCCCGCGCCGCCGCCCAGGGCCACGCCGACGAGGACATGGCCGCCGCCTACTTCGCCAGCTTCGACGAGAAGCCGGCGGGCTGAGAACCGGATTCAGCGCCGAGACCGAGCGAGACCGAGCGAGACCGAGGAGAGCACCGTGTCGAAACCCCCGCTGCCGCCCGAGGCCCAGGAACTGCTGCGCCGCCCCAACCCCTGTGTCATGGCCACCGTGCGCTCCGACGGGGCGCCCGTCACCACGGCCACCTGGTACCTGTGGCAGGAGGACGGCCGGGTGCTGGTCAACCTGGACGAGGGCCGGGTCCGGCTGAGCCACCTGCGCCGCGATCCGCGCATCAGCCTCACCGTCCTCGCCGACGGCGACTGGTACACCCATGTCACGCTGATCGGGCGGGTCGCCGAGCTGCGGGACGACGAGGGCCTGGCCGACATCGACCGGCTGTCCGAGCACTACACCGGCAAGCCCTACCCGGAGCGGTCCCGGCCCCGGGTCAGCGCGTACGTCGAGGTCGAGCGCTGGCACGGCTGGGGTGAGTTCAGGGACAGCGACCAGGCCTCCACGTGACGTTCCGCCCGTGCGGGAGCACCCTGGAACCAGCGGGAATCACTGGTTCCGGAGGTGGCCGACATGATGAACACCACGGTGGGATGGCACGTCGAGCTGGAGTTCAAGGAAGACGATACGCACACCCGGGCGGCCGCTCTGGTGCGCCTGCCCGACGGCAGTGAGGTACGGGCGCACGGGCACGCCAGCCGGCACAACATCGACTCCAACCAGCCCCGGGTGGGCGAGGAGATAGCGGGCGCCCGCGCTCTGAACGAACTGGCGATGCAGTTGCTGACCAAGGCACACGGCGAGATCGACGCGGAGTCCGGGCGGACCTCGCACCCGATCCACGTGTGACGCGGGCGGCCGGTTAACCGAGCGCCGGGCCTGTCCGACAATTCCCGCCCGCCCCGCGACGCCTGGCACGCACGCTCGCCGCGTTGCCGCAGCGCCCGCGTGGCTCGTCCCCCACTCCCGGCTTCGCCCGAGCGGGGGACCCCCGTCGAGGGCGTCCGGCGCCTTGCGATCGCACGCACCGGACGCCGCGGGGCCCGCCCTCCGGGCGGACGACGGCAATTGTCAGACAGGCCCAATGCTCGTACGCACCGCCCGGACCAGCGCCTGCGCCCTCGGGTCCGCCGTCACGCTCTTGCGGAAGCCGTTGGTGACGTAACCGAAGGCGACGCCGGTCTCCGGGTCGGCGAAGGCGAGGGCGCCGCCGCGGCCCGGGTGGCCGAAGGAGCCGGGCGACAGCAGCGGCGAGGCGCTGCTGTGCAGCATGTGGCCGAGGCCGAACCGGGTGCCCACCACGAGGACCCGGTCCGGTCCGGCCGACCGCTCGGCGCGGGCGAGTTCCACGGTCGCCGGGGTGAACAGCCGGGTGCCGCCGTCCAGCTCGCCGATGAGCGAGGCGTAGAAGCGGGCCAGGCCGTCGGCGGTGGCGATGCCGTTGGAGGCGGGCAGGGCCGCCGCGCGGTAGGCGGGCGCGTTCTCGTCCGGCAGCGGGGTGATCGCGGCGAAGGCGCGGCGGGTGAGGGACGCGGGGTCGGCGTAGGCCTCGGACACAGCCCGCTTGGGACGGGTCCGCAGCGTGCCGGACGCCTGCGGTGCCTCCACGGGACCGACCCGGCCCACGCGCGCCTGCTCCGCCTCCGGCAGTCCGAGCCACAGCTGCGCGCCGGTGGGCGCGGCGATCTCCTCCGCGATCCAGGTGCCGACCGGCCGCCCGGTGATCCGCCGGACCAGCTCGCCGGTGAGCCAGCTGTAGGTCTGTGCGTGGTAGCCGTGGTCGGTGCCCGGCTCCCACACCGGGGCCTGGGCGGCGACGGCCGCCGCGCCGAGGTCGGGGTCGGCCGCCTCCTCGGGGGTCAGCGGACGGTCCAGCACCGGTACCCCGGCCCGGTGCGCGAGCAGGTGCCAGACCAGGGTGCGCTCCTTGCCGGCCGCCTTGTACTCCGGCCAGTACTCGCCGACCGGAGCGTCCAGGTCCAGCTCGCCGCGCTGGTGCAGCAGCAGGAGCGCGGCGGCGGCGACGCCCTTGGTCGCCGAGCGCACGACCTGCGCGGTGCCGGGCACCCAGGGGGCGGTGCCGTCCACGTCCCTGATGCCGCCCCGGAGGTCGACGACCTGGTGGCCGTCCCGGTACACGGCGACGGCCGCGCCCCGCTCCCCGAACAGCTCGAAGTTGGCGGCGAACGCCTGCCTGACCGGCTCGAAACCCTCGGCCACAGTGCCGTGCACGTCCACGTCCGCCATCCCTCCCGATCGCCTGCGACAGTGGGTGCAACGGGGTCCGCGGGCCTGCGATTCCTCGGCGGTATCAGCCCAGCAGAATCGTTACATCGATGTTGCCGCGGGTGGCGTTCGAGTACGGGCATACGTCGTGCGCCGCGTCCACCAGCTCCGTCGCGACCTCCCGGTCCAGCACGGGCAGGGAGACGCTGAGGGCGACCGCGAGGCCGTAGCCGCGGTGTTTGTTGGGACCGATGCCGACCTTCGCGGCCACCGTGGAGCCGGTCAGGTCGTAGCCGGCCCGGTTGCCGACCAGGATCAGCGCGTTGTGGAAGCAGGAGCTGTAACCGGCCGCGAAAAGCTGCTCCGGGTTGGTGCCGTCGCCGTTCCCGCCCAGCTCCGAGGGCATCGCCACCTTGAGCTGGATATGGCCGTCCTGACTGGTGACGTACCCGTCGCGGCCGCCGTGGGCGGTGGCCTCGGCGACGTACATGATCTTCGTCGGGCGGGTGTCGGGTGCGGTGTCGACAGCAGCGTCGACCGCGGTGGTGTCGGTCATGATCGGCCTCCCCCGGAACAAGTGGCGCACAAGTACATCGCGCACAAGGTACCGGCCGGTAGGTCGGTGGCCGTCGGCAGGGGTCGCAACCGCGGGTAACCCTCGGGACGGCCGGGACCGCCCCGGAATCAGCGCCGGTCGGCCGCCGCGTCCACGCGCTCGGTCAGCCTCCACAGCGCCGCGCGCAGCAGTGCGGTCTCCTCGGCACCGAGCCCCGTGGCGGTGAGCAGGGCGCCGGGCACGCGCGCCGCGCGCTCCCGGAGCTGCTCCCCCCGCTCGGTGCACGCCACGAGCACCGAGCGCTCGTCGCCGGCCGCGCGCTCCCGGTGCACCAGACCGGCCGCCGCCAGCCGCTTCAGCAGCGGGGAGACGGTGCCGTAGTCCAGGCGCAGGGCGCCCGCCAGTTCCTTCACGCTGGTCTCGCCGCGCTCCCACAGGACCAGCAGCACGAGGTACTGGGGGTAGGTGAGCCCGAGGTCGTCGAGGAGCGGGCGGTACGCGGCGGTCACGGCCCGCTGCGCGGCGTAGAGCGCGAAGCACAACTGGTCGTCCAGCAGCAGCGACCCGGCGGCCTCGTTGTCGTCTTGGTCGTCTTGACGCGTCACGCGCCCATTGTCACGGACCTCGGGTCGAAGCCGAACGGCAGCTCCAGACGGTGCGCCCGCATCAGCGCGTCGTCGGAGAGCAGTTCGCCGGTCGGGCCGTCCGCCGCGATCACGCCCTCGCTGAGGACCAGCGAGCGCGGGCACAGCTCCAGGGCGTACGGAAGGTCGTGCGTGACCATCAGGACGGTGACGTCCAACGAGCGCAGGATGTCGGCGAGTTCCCGCCGGGAGGCCGGATCCAGGTTGGACGACGGCTCGTCCAGGACCAGGATCTCCGGCTCCATCGCGAGCACCGTCGCGACCGCGACCCGGCGGCGCTGCCCGAACGACAGATGGTGCGGCGGCCGGTCGGCGAAGTCCCCCATCCCGACCCGGTCCAGGGCCGTGCGCACCCGCTCCTCCAGCGCGGCGCCCCTGATCCCGGCGGCCGCCGGGCCGAACGCCACGTCCTCCCGCACCGTCGGCATGAAGAGCTGGTCGTCCGGGTCCTGGAAGACGATGCCGACCTTCTGCCGGATCTCGGCCATGTGCCGCTTGCCGACCGGCATCCCGGCCACGGTCACCGTGCCGGTGCCGCCGCCCAGGATGCCGTTCAGGTGCAGCACGAGGGTGGTCTTGCCGGCGCCGTTCGGGCCGAGCAGAGCGACCCGTTCGCCGCGCGCGACGGAGAAGTCCACGCCGAACAGGGCCTGGTGGCCGTCGGGGTAGGCGAAGGCGAGGCCGGAGACCTCCAGCGAGGCAGGTGTAGTCACAGGATCCATCCCAGCAGGCAGACGACGAGGGCGGCGCAGGGGAGGGTGAGGGCGTGACGCCACTCGGCCCGGGACGCGGTCACCTCGTCGATGACCGGCATCGAGCCGGCGTACCCCCGGCTGACCATGGCCAGGTGCACCCGCTCCCCGCGCTCGTAGGAGCGGATGAACAGCGCGCCCGCCGACTTGGCGAGCACCCCCCAGTGCCGCACGCCCCGTGCCTCGAAGCCCCGCGACTCACGGGCGATCCGCATCCGGCGCATCTCGTCGGTGATGACGTCGCCGTAGCGGATCATGAACGAGGCGATCTGCACGAGCAGCGGCGGCAGCTTCAGCCGCTGCAGCCCGAGCAGCAGTTCGCGCAGCTCGGTGGTGGCGGCGAGCAGCACGGAGGCGGCGACGCCGAGGGTGCCCTTGGCGAGCACGTTCCAGGCGCCCCACAGCCCGTTGACGCTCAGCGACAGGCCGAGCACCTGCACCCGCTCGCCCTCCGCCACGAACGGCATGAGCACCGCGAAGGCCACGAACGGCACCTCGATCAGCAGCCGCTTCAGCAGGAAACCGGCGGGCACGCGCGCCAGGCGCGCGACGAGGGCGAGCAGCACGGCGTAGACCGCGAACGCCCACATCGCCTCCCGCGGGGTCGAGACGACGACGACCACGAACGCGAAGGCGGCCGCCAGTTTGGTGTGCGGCGGCAGGGCGTGCACGGGCGAGTGCCCGTGCCGGTAGAGCCGGTGCGCGTGTCCCGCTCCCACGTCAGGCGCCCGTGCTCGCGGTGGAGGCGGGGGAGACGTCCGTGCCGCGGCGCCTGCGCACCGCCCAGAACACCGTGCTGCCGGCGACGACGGTGACGCCGACGCCGATCACGCCCGCGAGGCCGCCGGACAGCCGGGCGTCGGAGACGTCCTTGACGCCGTAGTGGGCGAGCGGGGAGTCGGACGAGGCGTGCTTGCCGGCCTTCTTGTCGATGCCCTGGTCGTGCGCGACCTTCTCCAGGCCGTCGGGGTTCGCGGAGGCGTAGAAGCTCACGAACCCGGCGAGGACCAGCGAGGTGACCAGACCGGTCAGCCACAGGGTGCGCCGGGAGGCGCGCGCCGCCACGGGGGCGGCCGGCGCGGGGGCGTCCACCAGCTCGCCGTTCACCCGCAGTCGCAGACGCTGCCGCAGCCCGCGCGCGCCGTGCACCAGGTCCGGGCGCACGGCGACCACGGCGCCCACGGTGAGGGCGGTGATCACGGCCTCGCCGAGTCCGATCAGCACATGGACGCCGATCATCGCGGTCGCCACCTTGCCGATGGAGATGTCGGTGGTGCCGCCGACCGCGTACATGAGCGTGAAGGCGACGGCGGCGGCCGGCACCGAGACCAGCGCGGCGACGAAGGAGGCGACGGTGACCGAGCGCCGCTTGCGGGGCAGCAGGGCCAGCAGCCCGCGGAAGACGGCGTAGGACACGACCGTGGTGACGATCGCCATGTCGGTGATGTTCACGCCGAGCGCGGTGAGCCCGCCGTCCGCGAACAGCACCCCCTGCATGAGCAGCACCACCGACACGCACAGCACCCCCGTGAAGGGGCCGACGAGTATCGCGGCGAGCGCACCGCCCAGCAGATGGCCGCTTGTTCCGGCCGCCACGGGGAAGTTGAGCATCTGTACGGCGAAGATGAACGCGGCCACCAGACCGGCCAGCGGAGCGGTGCGCTCGTCGAGTTCGCGGCGGGCACCCCGCAGGCTCACCGCGATGGCGCCGGCGGCGACCACCCCGGTGACGGCGGAGACAGGGGCGTTGATGAATCCGTCAGGTACGTGCACCGTTTGATTTTAGGGCCTTGTTGCGAAGGGTTTGCAAGAGAGACGTCGTTTCCGTCTCGCGGAGGTGCAAATCGGAAAATATGGGACATTAGAGAAGAGGCGGAGGCGCAGCTTCCGCTGAGGTGACTGAGCGTGAGAGGGCGGTCCGATGTCTGTAGTCGAACAGTACGCGCGCGCCCATATCGTCACGGACGAGGAGGATCCGGGGGCCGTACCCGTCGTGCTGCGCTATGACCCCGACAGTGATCCGCGATCGGTGCACATCGATCTGCCCGGCACGCATGAATGGACCTGCTCCCGCGCCCTGCTGGAACGGGGACTGACCGCGCCCGCGGCGAGCGGTGACGTACGGGTGTGGCCGTGCGGACGTGTCCAGGCCGTCGTCGAGTTCCACTCCGACCGGGGTGTCTCGGTGGTGCAGTTCGAGTCGAAGGCACTGATCAGCTTCCTGCGCCGGACCCACACGGCCGAGCCGGTGGTGAGCTGAGCCGGGCCGGTGGTGGCAGGGGGGCTCAGCTCCCCTGCTTCAGCAGCGTCGCGACGATCGGCCCCGCCGTGTCACCACCGTGACCGCCCGCCTGGACCACACCGGCGGCCGCGAGGTCGCCCCGGTAGGCGGTGAACCAGCCGTTGGGCTTCTTCTGCCCGTCGACCTCCGCCGAGCCGGTCTTCGCGCCGTAGTCCGGGCCGAGCCCGGACATGGCCTCGGCGGCGGTGCCGTAGGCGGCCGTGTATCGCATCAGCTCGCGTAGCTGCGACAGCGTCTTGCCCGACAGGGCGCGGGACGCGGTGGCCAGCTTGCGGTGGTCGACGGACGGGGAGACCAGGTAGGGCTGGTGGAAGCCGCCCGACTGCACCGTCGCGGCGACCGAGGCCATGTTCAGCGGGTTCATGCGCACCCCGCCCTGCCCGATCAGCGACGCCGCCATCTGCGCCGCCGACTGCACCGGCACCGCGCCGTCGAAGGTCGGCACGCCGATCGCCCAGTTGTTCATGGACAGGCCGAAGACCTGCTGGGCCTGCTTGGTCAGGTCGTCGTTCTCCAGCTTCTTCGCCTGGCTGATGAAGGCGGTGTTGCAGGAGCGGGCGAAGCTCGCCTTGAACGTGCCGCCCTTGATCTCGAAGTCGTCGTCGTTGTGGAACTTCCAGCCGCCGTAGGTGAACGTCTTCGGGCACGGGTGCTTCTTGTCCACCGAGGCCAGGCCCTTGTCGATCAGCAGCGACGAGGTGATGACCTTCATCGTGGAGCCGGGCGCCAGGGAGCCCTGGAAGGCGGTGTTGAAGCCGTGCCCGCTGTTGGCGACCGCGAGGATCTCTCCGGTCGAGGGCCGCACGACCACCACCGAGGCGTGGTCCCGCTTGCCGACCTGCTGCTCGGCCGACGCCTGCAGGGCCGGGCTGAGCGTCGTGTGCACCGTCCCCGGAGTGCCCTTGCTCAGCTCCAGCAGCGTCTTGTCGGACAGCTTGGCCGCCTTGGCCGCCTTGCCGCGCACCACGCGCAGCTCCACGCCCGCCTTGCCGCCCGCCGTCTTGCCGTACTTCTGGCGCAGCCCGTCCAGCACGGTGCCCAGCGAGGGGTACTTCGCGGCCGTCAGCTCCCCGCCGTCGCGGTCCAGCGCCGTCACCGGCGGGGTGCCGGACTCGCCGGTGACGAGTTGGTCGCCGTCCTCCAGGTCCGGGTGGACGACCGAGGAGTGCCAGTCGACCAGCGGTTCGCCGTCGCTCTTCCGCCGCACGACCGTGAGCGAGCTGTCGTAGCCGAGCGGCTTGCCGGTGCTCTTGTACGAGACCGTCGCCTTGACGGAGAACGGCACCTTGGCGTCGGCGGCCTTGCCGGCGGTGAGCGTGACGCCCTTCAGGCGGGCGTCCTTGGTGGCGCCGGTGAGCAGCTCCGCCGCGGCGGACGGGTCGTCGGTGGCGGCCGCCGCCTCGGTCACCCTGCCGTGCTGCCAGGCGGTGAGGAAACGGGTGGAGGCCGTGCGCACCTCGGCGGCGCTGAGCGGGCCGGTCTTGACGGTCGGGCCGGACGGCCGCTCGTCGGCAGCCGCCCCGCCGCCGTACAGCGCGTAGGCACCGAGTCCGGCACCGCCGACGACCACGGCGATCATCCCGCCGAGCATCACCGGTCTGTTCTTCCGCCGCTCGGCGACGCGCCTTCTCTTGCCCACAGCCTCAGTTCCTCCGCGCCTTCCCCAGCGTCCCACGGCCCGCACACCCCAACGACGCCGACCAGCCTAAAGTCCCCGGCTGCGTGGGTGACGTCAGCCTGCGGTCCGTAGCACGCTTGCGACAATCGGCCCGGCCGCGTCGACGCCGTGACCGCCGTCCTGGACCATCGAGGCGGCGGCCACGTCATCGCGGTACCCGGCGAACCAACTGTCAGACTTCGCCTGCCCGTCGGACTCGGCCGAACCCGTCTTCGCGCCGATGTTCCCGCCGAGCCCGGACATGATGGTGGCAGCGGTGCCGCTGGTCGCGGTGCGGTTCATCATCGCGCGCAGTTGCTGGACGGTGCTCTGCGCCAGCCCGCGCGCGCGGGCCGGCTCGCGGTGGTCCAGGGCCAGCGGCACGATCACCGGCTGCCGGAAGGCGCCGGTCATCGCGGTCGCCGTGACGGAGGCCATGTTCAGCGGGCTCATCTGCACCTGGCCCTGGCCGATCAGATTGGCCGCGCTGTCCGGTCCGCCGGAGGCGGGCACCCGGCCGTCGAAGGACGGCACGCCGATCTTCCAGTCGTTCCGCCCGAGCCCGAACCGGTCCTGCGCCTCCTTGGTGAGGGCGTCCACCCCGAGGCCGTCGGCGAACTTCACGAACGCCGTGTTGCAGGAGCGGGCGAAGCTCTCCGAGAGGGTGGCGTTCTCGTTCGGGGCCAGATTCTTGAGGTTGTGGAACGTCTGGCTCTGCCAGACGGCGGTCGGCGGGCAGGGAGCCTTGCCGTTCGCACTGGTCAGGCCGGTGTCGATGAGGGTCGCCGCACTGATGATCTTCATGGTGGAGCCGGGCGGGCGCTCGCCGAGCAGGGCCGCGTCGAAGCCGTCCTCACGATGGTTGGCGACGGCCAGGATCTCGCCGGTGCTGGGCTTCACGGCCACGACGGACGCGTCCGGGTACTTCCGCACGGCCGTCTCCGCCGCCGCCTGCGCGCTCGCGCTGAGCGTGGTGCGGAGCCTGCCCGGCCTGCCCTTGGCGAGGGTGAGCAGGGTGGTGTCGGCCGGGCTCTCCTCGCCGGTGCCCTGGTGGCGTATCACCAGCTCCACGCCGGGCCGGCCGTCCGTCGTGTCGCCGTACCGCTTGCGCAGCTCGTCCAGAACCGGGCCGAGCGAGGGGTACTTCTCCTTCGACAGCACCTGCCCGTCGCGGTCCACGGCCTCGATCTCGGGCGCCGAGGACTCGCCGGTCGCGAGGGTGTCGCCCTTGCGCAGCCGCGGGTGCACGACGGAGGGCTGCCAGTCGACCAGGGCGCGGTGCGAGGTCTCGCCGCGCACCACGGTCAACGTGCTCTCGTAGCTCAGCGGTTGCGACTTCCCGCCATATGACACCGTGGCCCTGACCGTGAACGGTACTCTCGCGCCGGTGGCCGCGCCGGGCTTGATGTGCACCTTGGTGAGGTGCGCGTCGCCTCGATACGCCGTCAGCAAGTCCCTGGCCGACTCGGGGAAGTTGGTGTACGAGGCGGCCGTGGCGGCGTCCCCCTTCTCCCAGGCGGCGAAGAACCTCCCCGTGGTGTCCTTCACTTCGTCCCGGCTGGGCGGCCCCGTCCGGACGGCGGCCGCGCCCCCCGTCCCCCCGTCGCCGTTCAGCGCGGACAGGATGTTGTAGGCGCCGTAGCCGGCACCGCCCAGCATCACCGCGCACACGCCACCTATGACCCCGGCCTTCACTCCGCTGCGCATCAGGCGCTTCCTCTCCCCGTCACCCCGTGGGGACCTGCCGCGCCCGGAGTTTCCTGAACGCGTTCAAAAGCAGGTCGCAGCGGAACTGTAAGCGGTTGCGGGGCTGTTGTGACCGGAGTTGCCGATTGTTGTCCGAACAGAGACGTCGCAGCCGTCCGGTCCCTCACTCGGCATGGGCGGCGATGGCCCGCGCGCACTCCATCGACTCGGCGTGCACGGTGTCCACTTCGAGGTCGTAGGTCACCCCGTGATGCACAAGCTCAGCCTGGGAGGCGGCCATCCCCACGACCCGGTCACCCCGGGCGACCTCACGCCCCGTGGCAACGGCGGCATCACACCGGACCCCGACCCACAACACCCCCAGCCCGTCCAGCGCCTTCCGCCACCGCGCCTGCGACTCCGCCCCGCCGATGAACACCTCGTCCACGACGACCCGCGCACCCGCGCGGACCATCGCGGCGACCCCCTCGATCCACGCCGCCTCCAGCGCCCGGAACTCAGCCCCGACGACCACCTCGCCGTCCGGCCCGAACTCGATCCCCTCGTCCCCGGCCCGCATGGACGCCGGCAACGACTCGACGAACGTGTCCGTCCCGAACGCCAGCCACGCCCCGGGCAACACCGCCTGCAGACACCGGACGATCCCGGACTTCCCCGAGCTGGAACCACCGTTGAGCACGATCACCTGAGTAGTCACCGCGCCACCGTAGGGGTCTGGGGTGACTCGGGAAACGGGATATCGGGCGCACGGGGTGGCTGCCCGCGCCCCGAGGCCAAGAGGCCGAATTGTCGACGATCTCGGCGATCTGCACGAACTCGATGGTCTGCGCCGTCAGCCCGCGGTCGGAGGCTGCTCCACGACGAAGGAGCCCTTGCCTCGTACGGTGACGATGAGCCCTCGCTCGCGGAGCTCCTGTGCGGTGCGTCGCGCGGTGAGCCGGGCCACCCCGTACTCCTCCGCGAGGTGGTTCTCGGAGGGGATCGGCCTGTCCGGCGCCAGCTTCCCGGTCTCGATCTGCTTGGCGATGACATCGGCGAGCTGGACGTAGAGCGGCCTCGCGCTCATCGGGTCCAGAGTCGGCTTCGGCTCCTCTGTATCGCTCATACGTCCAACGTACGCATGGCAACACCTGCACGTTCGGATGGATCCCTCTGTACTTGTATGTAGAGGACTGCATTGCGCTGTACCTTCTGAACCGTAGAGACCCCGGCGAGGTGGCTAGACCTCCCGGGGCATGGCCAACGCTTACTACAGGAGCGTCGACATGCACGACCTTATCCGCCGCCTCGCCCAGTGGCTGGCCCTTCTCCTCGGCCCCGGCACCGGGTCCCACCGAGCCGGCGCCCCCCGCCCGCACCGACCCCTGCCCGGGCGCCCCACCGACTCCCTCTGCCTCCCCGTTCACCGCTCGCCGTACTGCCTGCACCTCCCCCTGGACGGCTCCGAGTCCCGGCTCGTCCGCCCCTACCTCACGGCCCACGAGCAGGAACGGGCACGTCAACGGCAGCACCGCCGCACCCTCGTCCTCGCCGCCGACTTCGGCATCGATCTCGACCAGCATGTGATCGGCGCGGAGAGGACGGTGGCGGCCTGATGGACGCCCGCACCACGCTCAGGCTGCTTCCCTGGTCGTCCCCGGAGGGCAAGCCCTGTTTCCTCGCCGACGCGAGCGAGGGCGGCTACCTCTCACGGCTGGCCGACGAGACGGAGGATCTGCAACTGTCCGAAGGCCTGGAGGTGCTGGTCGCGGCCCGGAAGCTGCTCGGTGACCCCCTGTCCCCGAACGTCGAGGTCCGCTACTCAGCGATCCGACTCTCGGAGTGCCTGGCCGACGCACTACGCGTCGCCGAGTCCCGCGGCCGCCGCCTCCCCGCATCGGACGGCACGCACGACGACTGATGGTCAGTGACGGCCACGGGGGCACGGCGTGACGCCGTGCCCCCGGAGTTCATCCGCGTGGCTACACCCACGTATCCAGCCACATCCGCGACCGCCAGTCGTCGATCGGGATCGCCGTCCCTGTGTAGAGCGGCCAGAAGTAGATGAAGTTCCAGGCGATCAGCAGGACCAGCACGCCCGCCGCCGAGGCGCCGATCAGGCGGCGGGTGTCCGTTGAGCCCGGGGGGCCGATGATGGCGCCGATGAGCATGGCCAGGGCCAGGCAGAGGAAGGGGAGGAAGACGACCGCGTAGAAGAGGAAGATCGTCCGCTCCTGGTACATGAACCAGGGCAGGTAACCGGCCGCGATGCCGCAGGCGATCGCGCCGGCCCGCCAGTCGCGGCGGAACGCCCAGCGCCAGAGGACGTACAGGAGGGCGACGATGCCCGCCCACCACAGGACGGGCGTGCCGATGGCCAGTACCTCGCGGGCGCACTTCCCGCCCGCGTCGGCCGGGCAGCCGTCGGCGCCGGGGGAGGGGGACTCGTAGAAGTACGAGACCGGGCGGCCCAGGACCAGCCAGCTCCACGGGTTGGACTGGTAGGTGTGGGGCGTCGACAGGCCGACGTGGAACTTGTAGACCTCGTGCTCGTAGTGCCACAGGCTGCGCAGCCAGTCCGGCAGGAAGGTGAAGTGGCCGCCCCTGCCGTCGGCCGCCGCCCAGTTGCGGAAGTAGCCGCCGGTGCCGTCGGACGGGGAGAGGATCCAGCCGAGCCAGGAGAGCAGGTAGACGCCGACGGCGGTGGTGGACATCGTCACCCACGAGATGAGCGACTCGACCACGAACGTGGCGGAGAGCCGGCGGTCGGCGCCGGCCACCTTGCGCGCGCCGACGTCCCACAGGACGGTCAGCACGATGAACGCGGCCAGGATGTACAGGCCGTTCCACTTCGTGCCGATCGCGAGTCCCATGAACAGGGCCGCCGCCCAGCGCCAGGGGCGCAGCCCCAGCCAGGTGGTCCTCGCGATGTACGCGTCTGGCCGGACCCGGCCGTCCGCGTCGACCGGGAGCGCGGCGGCCAGTCGCGCGCGGGACCTGTCCCGGTCGACGACCAGGCAGCCGAACGCGGCCACCACGAAGAACATCAGCACGCCGTCCAGCAGCGACGTACGGCTCATCACGAAGTGCAGGCCGTCCACCGCCATCAGCGCGCCCGCCAGGCAGCCGAGGAACGTCGAGCGGAACATCCGGCGCCCGATCCGGCACAGCAGCAGCACGGAGAGCGTCCCCAGCAGGGCCGTCATGAACCGCCAGCCGAACGGGTCGAACCCGAACACCAGCTCGCCCAGGCCGATGACGTACTTGCCGACCGGCGGGTGCACGACATACGCCGCGTCCGTGGGGATCGCGAGATGCCCGTGCGTCTGCAGTACCGCGGCGTTGGCGTTCTTGTCCCAGTTGACCTCGAACCCGCGGTGGACGAGCGCCCAGGCGTCCTTGGCGTAGTACGTCTCGTCGAATATCACCGCACGCGGGCTGCCCAGGTGCCAGAACCGCATCAGGCCCGCCATCAGCGTCACCAGCAGCGGACCGCCCCAGCCGGACCAGCGGGTGAGCCGCTCGGCCAGGACCGGCGGCACGCCCAGCACCTGCCAAAGGCGCGGGCTCGGCTCGTTGTACGGCGGAACCAGCCGGTCACGCACGTCGACCGCGGGCGCGTCCCCCGCCGGTGCGTACCCGAATCGGCGCAGCCGCTGCTGCCACGTCGGCCGCTGGTCGTGCGGTGCCTGGCCCGGCCGGAGGTCCATGGAGGACGCGGTACTGGTCACCGCGCCATCGTAGGGAAACGTTCTGTGTGAGTCCCGTGCATGGCGGTACCGGTCGGGACACGGTCGCCTTCCCGCCCGCCCCGCGGTCCCTGCGAGGATGGGGGACGTGACTGGAATCCTTGTCCTCGCAGGTACCCCCATCGGCGACATCGCGGACGCGCCGCCCCGGCTGGCCGAGGAGCTGGCCGGCGCCGACCTCGTCGCGGCCGAGGACACGAGGCGGCTGCGCCGGCTCACCCAGGCGCTGGGCGTCACGCCCAAGGGCCGCGTCGTGTCGTACTTCGAGGGCAACGAGGCCGCCCGCACGCCCGAGCTGGTCCAGGAACTGCTCGGCGGCGCGCGCGTGCTGCTGGTGACGGACGCGGGCATGCCGTCGGTCTCCGACCCGGGATACCGGCTGGTCGCCGCCGCGGTGGAGGAGGACATCAAGGTCACCGCCGTACCGGGGCCGTCCGCCGTGCTCACCGCCCTCGCCCTGTCCGGGCTGCCCGTGGACCGGTTCTGCTTCGAGGGCTTCCTGCCGCGCAAGGCGGGCGAGCGGCTGTCCCGGCTGCGCGATGTGGCCGGTGAGCGGCGCACGCTCGTCTACTTCGAGGCCCCGCACCGGCTCGACGACACCCTCGCCGCGATGGCCGAGGTGTTCGGCGCGGACCGGCGGGCCGCCGTCTGCCGCGAGCTGACCAAGACGTACGAGGAGGTGCGGCGCGGCCCGCTCGCCGAGCTGGCCGAGTGGGCCGCCGAGGGTGTCCGCGGGGAGATCACCGTCGTCGTGGAGGGCGCCCCCGAGACCGGCCCCGAGGAACTCGACGCCGGGGAACTGGTCCGCCGGGTACGCATCCGTGAGGAGGCCGGGGAACGGCGCAAGGAGGCGATCGCGGCGGTGGCGGTGGAGGCCGGGCTGCCCAAGAGGGTGGTGTTCGACGCGGTGGTCGCGGCGAAGAAGGAGGGGGCCGTCTAGGGGAGGGGGCGGCCGGCGCGGGCCGGCCGCCCGGTGGTAGTCCGTTCGGTGGTAGTCCGTCCGGCGGCGGTCCATTCGGCGGTAGTCGGCCCGGCCGTAGTCCGTCCGGCGGTCGGGCCGGTGGTGGTCCAGGGGTCGGCCAGGGGCGCACTCGCCCTCTGAGCAGGTCTCTTCTCCGCTGAGCGTGCGCCCCAACGCGGGGCAAAGGGGCGGCACGCAAGGCAAAGCCCGAAGCGCCCGTCCGGGCCCGTTTCGGCAAGGAAAATCCAAAACGCCTCCAACACTCGACAGGCCTGATGCGTTCGCGCCGGTGAGGGCGTCCACTGGTCGCAGGGACGCACCCGTCCCGCACCCCGGGATCGCAGGGGGAACCCTCGCCGGGGTGCTTGTCCAGCGGACAACCGGAGCTGGCATGAGTGAGATCGCAGGACGGACAGGCCTTCGCGGCACCGCCACCGCCGTCGTTCACGAGTCGTACGCCTTCGCCTGTATGAGGTGCGGGTTCGGCTGGGAGCAGTCGTACGAGATAGAGCACCACCTGGACGGCGACGGCCAGGAGTACGTGATGTACGTGGCCGAGGGCCGGGTCGTGCCGTCCCCGCTGAGCCGCCCCGCCTGCCACAACTGCGACGGCCATGTCGTGCGGATCATGCGCGCCGGGCAGGTCTCGTCGGTGCGCGGCGTGGCCGAGGGGCGCCACCACCGGGTGCCGCCGGCGGGTCCCGTCGAGGCGCCCCAGGTGCCGGGGCAGACCGCCGAGCCGCACCACTGGCACCTGTCCGATCTCCTCCACCCCTTCCAGCGCAGGGCGAGCTGAGCCGACGGCGCCGACCGCCCGGGCATGCCCCTTTCGTAGGATCGGGGCATGCCTTCGAACGCCGACAAGAACGCGGCACCGCCGCTCCCGCCGCCGCTGCGGGTGCCCGTGGCCGACTCCCACACCCACCTCGACATGCAGTCGGGCACGGTCGAGGAGGGCCTCGCCAAGGCCGCGTCGGTGGGTGTGACGGCGGTCGTCCAGGTCGGCTGCGACATCAAGGGCTCCCAGTGGGCCGCGGAGACCGCCGCGACCCACGACAGCGTCCACGCCACCGTCGCACTGCACCCCAACGAGGCCCCGCGCATCGTCCACGGCGACCCTGGGGGAGGCTGGTCGCGGCAGGGCGCCCGTGAGCCCGGCGGTGACGCCGCGCTGAACGATGCGCTCGCCGAGATCGACCGGCTCGCCGCGCTGCCCCAGGTCAAGGGTGTCGGTGAGACGGGGCTCGACCACTTCCGCACCGGGCCGGAGGGCAAGGAGGCGCAGGAGCGGTCCTTCCGCGCCCACATCGAGATCGCCAAGCGGCACGGCAAGGCCCTCGTCATCCACGACCGCGACGCCCACGCCGACGTCCTGCGCGTGCTGCGGGAGGAGGGCGCCCCCGAGCGCACCGTCTTCCACTGCTACTCCGGTGACGCCGAGATGGCGGAGATCTGCGCCCGCGAGGGCTACTTCATGTCGTTCGCCGGCAACGTCACCTTCAAGAACGCCCAGAACCTGCGCGACGCCCTCGCCGTCGCCCCGCTGGAACTGGTCCTCGTGGAGACCGACGCCCCCTTCCTGACCCCGGCGCCGTACCGGGGCCGGCCCAACGCGCCCTATCTCGTCCCCGTCACGGTGCGCGCGATGGCCGCCGTGCGCGGCATCGACGAGGACGCGCTGGCTACGGCCCTGGGTGCGAACACCGCTCGCGCGTTCGGCTACTGATCACCCGGATACCCTCGTGTGCGTTCGGGAGTGCAACAGTATGTAGTCGCGTCGCTTTGGAGAGTGACGAACGCTCCGCTAGGTTCTGGGGGCCCGAACCGGACCCCTCTGGCCCCCCTGGAGCGTGTCGGCGTGAGCAAGCCGCAGCACGAGACGTACGGCCCCTACGGCCATGACGCTTCCGTCCACACGGCGGAGACGCTGCCGTCCGGCGTGTACAAGGACACCTACCGGCCCGCCTACGAGGCCGAGGCGTACTTCGTCGCCGAGCCGCCGCCGTCCCGGACACCGACCGTGCCCGTGACGGTGAGCGACGAGCCCGGGCCGGTGCGCCCGGAGTCCGAGGCGCCCGCGACGGGCGGCCGGCGGGCCGCCCGCCGGCGTCGGGGGCGTTTCGGTGAGCGCCCGGACTCCGCCGTGCGCCGGCTGCTGCCGCAGGCACTGGTCGTCGCGTTCCTCGCCGGCGGCACCACCGCCTTCGTCGCCGAGGACAAGGCGGTCGAGCTGAGCGTCGACGGCCGGCAGCGCACCCTGCACACGTTCGCCGACGACGTCTCCGGGCTGCTCGACGAGGAGGGCCTGCGGGTGGGCGGGCACGACATGATCGCGCCCGCCCCCGGCACGGCACTCGCCAGCGGCGACGAGGTCGCGGTGCGCTACGGGCGCCCGGTACGGCTCAAGCTGGACGGCCAGGAGCGCCAGGTGTGGACGACGTCCCCCACCGTGGACGGGGCGCTGCGCGAGCTGGGGGTGCGTGCCGAGGGCGCGTACCTGTCGTCATCGCGCTCCCGGAGCATCGGACGCGCCGGACTCGCCCTGGACGTGCGCACCGAGCGCACCGTCACGGTCATGGCGGACGGCCGCGCCCGCACCATCCGCACCAACGCGGCCACCGTCCGCGAGGCCGTCGAGGAGGCCGGCATCGCCCTGCGCGGCCAGGACACCACCTCGGTCCCGCCGGAGAGCTTCCCGCGCGACGGGCAGACGGTGACCGTGCTGCGGGTGCACGGCTTCCGCGAGGTCCGCGAGGAGCGGATCCCGTTCCACGTGAAGCGGGTGAAGGACCGCTCCCTCTTCCGGGGCACCGAGGTCGTCGAACGGCCCGGTCGGCCCGGACTGCGGCAGGTCACCTACTACCTGCGCACCGTCAACGGCGTCCGGGAGAAGCCGCACCGGGAGTCCTCGGAGGTGGTGCGCAGGCCCCGTACCCAGGTGGTGAAGGTGGGCACCAAACCCCGCCCGACCTCCGGCCGGGGCGCCGACGGCCTGAACTGGCGCGCCCTCGCCGCCTGCGAGTCCGGCGGCCGGCCCAACGCGGTCGACCCCTCGGGCACGTACGGCGGGCTCTACCAGTTCGACACGAGCACCTGGCGCAGCCTCGGCGGCAACGGGCGCCCGCAGGACGCGTCGGTGGAGGAGCAGACGAACCGCGCGAAGAAGCTGTACGTGCGCCGCGGCGCCGGCCCCTGGCCGCACTGCGGCCCACGGCTGCACCACCGGTGAGGACGGGGAGCGGGGCGAGGGGGTCCCGGCAGCCCCGTACCCTTGTCCCGTGACCAGCCCCACCTCCGACTCCCTCCTCGGCCCCTCCGACATCCGCGAGCTCGCGGCCGCGCTCGGTGTCCGTCCCACCAAGCAGCGCGGCCAGAACTTCGTGATCGACGCCAACACGGTCCGCCGTATCGTCCGCACCGCCGGGGTCCGCCCCGACGACGTGGTCGTCGAGGTGGGCCCGGGGCTCGGCTCCCTCACCCTCGCGCTGCTGGAGGTCGCGGACCGGGTCACCGCCGTCGAGATCGACGACGTGCTGGCAGGGGCCCTTCCCGCGACCATCGCCGCCCGCATGCCGGAGCGCGCCGACCGGTTCGCCCTCGTCCACTCCGACGCCATGCACGTCACCGAGCTGCCCGGCCGCGCCCCGACGGCCCTGGTGGCGAACCTGCCGTACAACGTGGCCGTCCCCGTGCTGCTGCACATGCTCGACACCTTCCCCGGCATCGAGCGGACGCTGGTGATGGTGCAGGCCGAGGTCGCCGACCGGCTGGCCGCCGCGCCCGGCTCCAAGGTGTACGGCGTGCCCTCCGTGAAGGCCAACTGGTACGCCGAGGTCAAGCGGGCCGGGGCCATCGGGCGCAACGTCTTCTGGCCCGCGCCGAACGTCGACAGCGGACTGGTGTCGCTGGTCCGGCGGACCGAGCCGATCAGGACGACGGCGTCCAAGAAGGAAGTCTTCGCGGTCGTCGACGCGGCGTTCGCGCAGCGCCGCAAGACCCTGCGGGCCGCACTCGCCGGCTGGGCGGGCTCCGCGGCGGCCGCCGAGGCCGCCCTGGTCGCGGCCGGGGTCTCGCCGCAGGCGCGGGGAGAGTCGCTGACGGTGGAGGAGTTCGCGCGGATCGCCGAGGCCGCGCCGGCGCGGGGAACGGCCTCCGCGGCCCCGAACGAGGAGTCCGGCAGGTGAGCGTCACCGTCCGCGTCCCCGCGAAGGTCAACGTCCAGCTCGGGGTCGGCGCCGCCCGCCCCGACGGATTCCACGACCTCGCCAACGTCTTCCTCGCGGTCGGCCTGTACGACGAGGTCACCGTCACCCCGGCCGACGAGCTCCGCGTCACCTGCGAGGGGCCGGACGCGGACCAGGTCCCGCTGGACCGCACCAACCTCGCCGCGCGCGCGGCGATCGCGCTCGCCGGGCGCCGGGGCATCGAGCCGGCCGTGCACATCCACATCGCCAAGGACATCCCGGTCGCCGGCGGCATGGCGGGCGGCAGCGCGGACGGCGCGGGCGCGCTGCTCGCCTGCGACACGCTGTGGGGCACCGGCGCCTCACGCGCCGAGCTGCTCGCCGTCTGCGCCGAGCTGGGCAGCGACGTGCCGTTCAGCCTGGTCGGGGGCGCCGCCCTCGGCACCGGGCGCGGCGAACGGCTGACCGTCCTGGAGACCGGCGGCACCTTCCACTGGGTGTTCGCGATGGCCGAGCGGGGGCTGTCGACGCCGGCGGTGTTCCGCGAGTTCGACCGGCTCGCGGAGGGGCGGGAGATCCCGGAGCCGGTGGCCTCGCCGGAGCTGCTCGAGGCGCTGGCCAAGGGCGACACCGAGGCGCTGGCCGCCTCCCTCACCAACGACCTCCAGCCGGCCGCCCTGTCCCTCTTCCCCGAGCTGGCCGACACCCTGGAGGCAGGACGCGGGGCCGGCGCGCTCGCCACCCTGGTCTCCGGCTCGGGTCCGACGACGGCGTTCCTCACCCGCGACGCCGCCTCCGCGGAAAAGGCCGCCGAGGCACTGCGCGCTTCCGGAACCTGCCGGACGGTACGGACGGCGGCGGGGCCGGTACCCGGGGCGACGGTGCTCTGAGGAAATCGGCGCCCCCGGCCGCAGGCCCTAGGCTAGAAGGCTGACAGGCGGCGCAGCCGCGTGTCGTGACAGTCCCGCGCACAGGAGTGAAATGGCCGTCAACCTGGTCAATGTCGAGAACGTCAGCAAGGTGTACGGCACCCGTGCCCTGCTGGACGGCGTCTCGCTCGGTGTGTCCGAAGGGGACCGGATCGGGGTCGTCGGGCGCAACGGCGACGGCAAGACCACCCTCATCCGGATGCTGGCCAAGGTGGAGGAGAGCGACTCCGGACGCGTGACCCACTCTGGTGGGCTGCGGCTCGGGGTGCTCACCCAGTACGACTCCCTCGACCCGGCCGCCACCGTCCGCCACGAGGTCATCGGCGACATGGCCGACCACGAGTGGGCCGGCAACGCCAAGGTGCGGGACGTGCTGACCGGGCTGTTCGGCGGGCTCGACCTGCCGGGCTTCCCGAAGGGGCTGGACACCGTCATCGGACCGCTCTCCGGTGGCGAGCGGCGCCGTATCGCGCTCGCCAAGCTGCTCATCGAGGAACAGGACCTCCTCGTCCTCGACGAGCCCACCAACCACCTCGACGTCGAGGGCATCGCCTGGCTCGCCCAGCACCTGCGCGACCGGCGCTCGGCGCTGGTGTGCGTCACCCACGACCGGTGGTTCCTGGACCAGGTCTGCACGCGCATGTGGGACGTGCAGCGCGGCGACGTGTACGAGTACGAGGGCGGCTACTCCGACTACGTCTTCGCGCGCGCGGAGCGGGAGCGGATCGCCGCCACCGAGGAGGTCAAGCGGCAGAACCTGATCCGCAAGGAGCTGGCCTGGCTGCGGCGCGGAGCGCCCGCCCGCACCTCCAAGCCGCGCTTCCGCGTGGAGGCCGCCAACGAGCTGATCGCGGACGTGCCGCCGCCCCGGGACAGCAGCGAGCTGATGAAGTTCGCCTCCTCGCGGCTGGGCAGGACCGTCTTCGACCTCGAGGACATCACCGTGCAGGCCGGCCCGAAGGTGCTGCTCAAGCACGTCACCTGGCATCTCGGCCCCGGCGACCGCATCGGCCTGGTCGGCGTCAACGGCGCCGGCAAGACCTCGCTGCTGCGGGCCATGACCGAGGCCGCGCGCACCGAGGGCGAGACCCAGCCGGCCGCCGGACGCATCACCGTCGGCCGTACTGTCAAGCTCGCCTACCTCTCCCAGGAGGTCGCCGAACTCGACCCCACCTGGCGGGTTTTGGAGGCCGTGCAGCGGGTCCGCGAGCGCGTCGACCTGGGCAAGGGGCGCGAGATGACGGCGGGGCAGCTCTGCGAGACGTTCGGCTTCGGCAAGGAGAAGCAGTGGACGCCGGTCGGGGACCTGTCGGGCGGTGAGCGGCGGCGCCTGCAGTTGCTGCGCCTGCTCATGGACGAGCCCAACGTCCTCTTCCTTGACGAGCCCACCAACGACCTCGACATCGAGACCCTCACCCAGCTCGAGGACGTCCTCGACGGCTGGCCCGGCTCGATGATCGTCATCTCCCACGACCGGTTCTTCGTCGAGCGCACCACGGACCGGGTGTTCGCGCTCCTCGGCGACGGCGCCCTGCGGATGCTGCCGCGCGGCATCGACGAGTACCTGGAACGGCGCCTGCGTATGGAGGAGGCGGTCGCCACCCAGGCCGCCGCGGCGGCGCCCAAGCCGGCCACGCAGGAGAAGAGCGCCGCCGACCAGCGTGCCGCCAAGAAGGAACTCCAGAAGATCGAGCGCCAGTTGGACAAGGTCTCCGAGAAGGAGTCCAAGCTGCACGCGCGGATCGCCGAGCATGCCACCGACTTCGCCAAGGTCGCCGAACTGGACGCCCAGTTGCGCGACCTGGCGGGCGAGCGCGAGGAACTGGAGCTGCGCTGGCTGGAACTGGCTGAGGACGCGTAACCCGCAGGCAGGCGCACCTCTTCGGCGCGCGCGGCGTGAAAGCGCCGCGCGCGCCGCTGTTGCGTGCGCCGCGTGAAGAGGGCGTGAAGGCGCGTAACGGCGGCATCACGGCCCGGTTCTCCCTTGGGAACAGGCGTGGATCCAGGCCCCTGCGCTGTCGGTGCCGGGTGATAGAAAGAGCCGTCTGAGAACCGTATGAGTACGACCTGGGTCCGTGAGCGAACCTCGGGGCGTGGCTAAAAATCAGTGAACGAGGGGGAAGAGCGCTGATGACTCAGCCGCCCGACCAACCGCCGCAGGGCGGCTTCGGAGCACCGCAGGACCAGCCGCCGCAGGGTGGTGGATTCGGGGCGCCGCCCCCGCCGCCGGCCCAGCCGCCGCAGGCACCGGCCCAGCCTCCTCAGCCCCAGCCCGGCTACGGCTACCCCCAGCAGCCCGGCCCCTACGCCCAGCCGGGCCCCTACGGCGCGCCCGCGCCCGGCGCCCCCGGCCCCTACGGGCAGCCCCAGCAGCCCGGCCCGTACGCCCCGCAGCCCGGCTACGGCTACCCGCAGCAGCCGCCCCAGTACCCCGGTGCCCCCGGCGGTGCCCCCTACGGCGGGCCGCAGCCGCCTGCGAACAAGAGGAAGACCGCGCTGATCATCGGCGCCGCGGCGGCCGCGCTGCTGGTCATAGGCGGCACCGTCTACGCCGTCACCAGCGGCGGTGACGACGACGGCAAGAAGAAGCCGGTCGCCCAGCAGAGCGACGACGGCAAGAAGTCCGCCTCCGACGCCCCGGTCAACCCCGGCGACGGCAGCGGCGACGGCGGCGCGGACCCCGAGAACCTCAACGAGGGCCGCAAGCCCGGCGAGGCGAAGGTGCTCTGGTACAAGACGGCACCCGACGCCCCCGGCTCCGGCGCCGACGCGCCCGGCATGTGGATCACCGGCAAGACCGCGGTGAAGGCGGCGTACAAGCAGCTCTTCGCCTACAACGTCGGGGACGGCAACCCCACCTGGGGCCCGATCACCTTCCCGCAGAAGATCTGCTCGGTCACCCCGCAGAAGTCGGCCGACGACAAGATCGTCGTGGCCTACATGAGCGGCGTCAGCGACCGCGCCAAGTGCAACCAGCTCCAGCAGGTCGACCTGGCGACCGGCAAGAAGGGCTGGAGCACCGAGGTGGGCGACGGCGCGCTGTTCGACAGCGCGATCAGCGTCGAACTCAGCGTCAGCGGCAAGACGCTGATGGTGGGCCGCTCGCAGTCGGGCACGGCGTACGACCTCGACAGCGGCAAGAAGCTGTACGACAAGAAGAAGTACGGCGACGCCTGCTTCCCGACCGCGTTCGCGGGCGGCACGGACCGGCTGGTCCAGGTGGCCTCCTGCAACGCCGGCGGCGGCAACGCGCACGAGGAGATCCAGGAACTCGACCCGGCCACCGGCAAGGTCAGGTGGACGCAGCCGGTCAAGAAGGGCTGGCGGGTCGCGCGGACCTACTCGCTGGATCCGCTCGTGGTCTATCTGACCAACGAGAGCAAGAAGGCCTGGAACATCTCCACCTTCGGCAAGGACGGCAAGTTCCGCTCCGAGGTCAAGGTGAACGAGAAGTTCGCCCCGCAGTGCGGGTGGGCGATCCTGGAACGCGATCTGCAGGGCTGCCAGGGCGTGGCCGTCGACTCCGACACGCTCTACCTGCCCACCAGCGCCACCAGCGGCGCCAACGAGATCGTCGCCATCGGCCTGGCCGACGGCAAGGAGAAGTGGCGCGTGAAGTCACCGGCGGACGAGTCGATGTCCCCGCTGACGGCGGAGAACGGAAAGCTCATCGCCTACGTGGACCCGTCGTACGACGCGGGCGGCCAGATCGTGTCCGTGCCCACCACCGGCGGTTCGCACACGACGACCAAGCTGCTGCAGAACCCGGCGGGCACGGCCCAGATCGAGAACGGCTTCTTCGACGGTGCCGTCAGCTGGACCGACGGGCGCTTCTACATCTCCACCACCCGGCTGTCCGGCAACGACGACTCGAAGGAGAAGCTGATGATGGCCTTCGGCAAGTGAGTCCCGGCCCTTCTCCCACCGTCCCCTCGCCGCCAGGCCCCGACAGCTTCACCGAGGTACCCCCGTCATGACCCAGCCGCCCCCTCCGCCGCCGAACCAGCCCCCGCAGCAGGGTGGTTTCGGTCCGCCCCAGGACCAGCCGCCCACCAACCCGGAGGCTCCGGCCACCCCGGAGACCCCCGCCGCCCCGCAGGGCCCCGCCACCCCGCCGGCGCCCCAGACGCCGCCCAGCCTGCAGAAGGGCCCGCAGCCCGGCTACGGCTACCCGCAGCAGCCCGCGGCAGCCCAGGCCCCGCAGCCGCCCCAGCCCCAGCCGGGTTACGGCTACCCGCAGGCCCCGCAGCCGGGTTACGGCTTCCCCCAGGCACCCCAGCCCCAGGCTCCGCAGCCGCCCCAGCCGCAGCCCGGCTACGGCTACCCCGGCGCGCAGCCGAACCCGTACGCGCAGCCGACCCAGCCCATGGGGCCGTACGCCCAGCAGCCGGGTTACGGCTACCCGGGCGGACCCACCGTGCCGATGCCGGCGCAGCCCGGGCAGCCGGGCGGCGGCCGGAACAGCACCGCCCTCGTCATCATCGTCGCGGCGGTCGTCGCCATCGCGCTGATCGTCGGCGGCGGCATCTGGTACGCCAAGTCCTCCGGCGGCGACGGCAAGAAGGACGAGACCGCGAGCTCCAGCGGCGGCAAGGGCGGCACGGACGGCAAGGACGACACCACCGGCGGCACGTCCTCCGGCAGCGAGGAGAAGGTGCCGTCGGACCCCGCGTCCAAGGTGCTCTTCCAGGTCGACATGCCCCAGACGAAGGACACCGTCGTCACCTCGGGCTCCTGGCTGACCGACTCGGTGTACGCCAAGAGCGGCGTCGCGGAGATCGTCGGCTACAACCCCGCCGCGGGCACCAAGATGTGGACCATCAAGCTGCCCGGCCCGGTGTGCACGGCCAGCAAGCAGGTCACCGAGGACAACAAGACCGCGGTCGTCTTCCAGCCGAAGATGCCCAAGAAGGGCTCCACCGAGGGCTGCAGCCAGGTCGCCGCCATCGACCTCGACAAGGGCACCGAGCTCTGGACCAAGACGGTCAAGAACGGTGACTACACGGCCAACCTGCAGAACGTGACGGTCTCTCAGCACACCGTCGCGGTCGGCAGCAGCAACGGCGGCGCCGCGTTCGACATCGGCACCGGAAAGGTTCTCTGGCAGCCCAAGCCGGAGGACTCCTGCGAGGACGCCGGGTACGGCGGCGGCCCCAAGCTGGTCGCGGTGCGCAAGTGCGGCAGCTACGGAGAGCGCCAGCTCCACATCCAGAACATCGACCCGACGTCCGGGAAGGTCATCTCCGACTACAAGATGACCGCGGGTATCGAGTACGCCGGCATCGTCTCCACCGACCCGCTGGTGGTGGCCGCCGACGTCGGTGACAGCGCCGACGACGGCAGCGGCATCTCGGACTACTTCTCCATCGACAACAAGACCGGCAAGCTGCTCACCCGGATCTCCGCACCCTCCGACACCTACGCCGGCCGCTGCGACAGCATCACCCGCGTCGAGGACTGCCGGGAGGTCGTCGCCGGCGACGGCAGGCTGTACGTGCCGACCGAGGAGCACGACGGCAACGGCGACTACAGCAAGACCAACGAGATCGTCGCCTTCGACCTGGCCACCGGCAAGCAGACCGGCCAGCGCGCCGAGGCCGGCGACGGCTACACGCTCTCCCCGCTGCGCATGGACGGCGGCAACCTGATCGCCTACAAGCACCCGCCGTACAACAAGGGCGGCCAGATCGTCACCCTCGGCGGCCCGTCCTTCAAGGCGACCACGCTGCTGGAGAACCCGTCCACCGAGAGCGTGCGGCGGGCCGAGACCACGATGCTGCCGGAGTACGCGGAGATCCTCTACGGGAAGGGCCGGCTCTACATGTCGGCCGTGTACGCGCACAAGTCCACGTACGGCAAGGAGTACCTGCTGCTCGCGTTCGGCGCGGGCGGCTGACCGTCCGCCCCGGCGCGCACACGGGCGCCGGGGCGAATGCGAGGGATTACCAGGGAGTGCCCCGGATTTCACTATCCGGGGCACTTCTCCTTCATAGGGGCAGCGCGACGTCGAACAAGCGTGTAGCTTCCGGGGGCATGAAGGGCGGGGTGCCGGGGGGCCCTCTGTCGTGGTGGACCGGTGGGCGTCCCTGGTGGGGCATCCATGGGGGAGGGCTGGGGGGTTGCTCAATGGGAGTGCGGCTCATGGTCGTCGACGACCATCGCCTGCTCGCGGAGGCACTGGCGTCGGCACTGAAGCTGCGCGGGCACCGGGTGCTCGCGGCGGCGGCGCCGGCCGCGGGCGCGGCGGACCTGGTGATCTCGCGGGCGCCCGAGGTGTGTCTGCTGGGCACGGCGGCGCCGGCCGAGCCGGGGGCCTTCGACCCGGTGGCGAAGATCAAGCGGGAGCGGCCGCAGGTGGCGGTCCTGGTGCTGGGCCCGGTGCCGTCACCGCGGGGCATCGCGGCCGCGTTCGCGGCGGGGGCCTCCGGGTACGTACGGCACGACGAGCGCATCGAGGGCGTCGAGCGGGCGATCATGAAGGCGCGAGCGGGCGAGGCGGCGGTGGCGCCGCAGCTCCTGCAAGGGGCCTTCGGTGAGCTGCTGAACCCGGCGGCCCAGCCGGACGACGAGGGGCAGCGGCTGCTGGCGATGCTGACGCCGCGCGAGGTCGAGGTACTGCTGCGGGTCGCCGACGGCGAGGACACCCGGGTGATCGCGGCCGGCATGGGCATCGCACCGAGCACCGCGCGCACGCATGTCCAGCGGGTGCTGATGAAGCTGGGCGTGGGCTCCCGCCTGGAAGCGGCGGCCCTGGCCGCCCGCACCGGCCTGCTGGACCGGGCCGGTTCGTATACGAGTGCCGGCCCCGCCTAGGCACCTGGTGCGGGGGCTGGGTGCGCCGACAGCGCGGGCAGGCCGCCCGCCAGGGGCGCGGGGCTGTGTCGATATGCGGCCCGGCCGCGTGGGCGCGACCAGCCCCCACGCGACCGCGGACGGGTACGGCGACTACGCCGACTCCTTCTCCTCCGGCAACCCCTCCGGAGGAATCGGCGGCGGAGTGGGCCGCAGCTTCAGCCAGGCCAGGAAGAAGATGCCCAGCAGCAGCATGCCGATTCCGGTCCACAGGTTGATGTTGACGCCCTGGGCCTTGTCGATGGCGGACTGCGAATCGGTGATGCCGACGATCGTGACGATGACGCCGTAGAGGACGAACAGACCGCCGATGATGCGGCGCAGGTCGAAGATGCGGGCGGCGGTCGCCGACTTGGTCTCGAGGTCGGCGACGTCACGCGAGAGGTCGTCCTCGGTGTAGTGGTGGTGCCGGCCGGGGTGGTCGGGCTGTCCAGGCTGTTCGGTCATGATTTCCTCGGTCCTCCCGCGTCAGAACGAGAACGGGATGTAGCAGGCGGCGGCGATCACTACCGCGCCCCAGCCCAGCAGGGCCGGCTTGCGGTACCAGGCGTCGTCGCCGGGGGCGGGCGGCTCGGCCATGCCGGGGGAGCGGGTGCCGTAGACCAGGCCCTGCAGCTCCTGCGCCGGCTTCGGCTTGGTGAACAGGGACACGGCGAACATGACGATCGCACCGGCGACGAAACCGGCGATCGCGGAGACGAAGTTCGCGCCCTGGTCGGAGGGAAGGGAGATGATGCCCTTCTTGTAGAAGACGAAGTAGTTGACCATCGCGGTCACGGTGCCGGCGAGCAGCCCCCAGAAGCCGGACTTGGCGGACGCGCGCTTCCAGAACATGCCGACGATGAAGACGACGAACATCGGCACGTTGAAGAAGGAGAACAGCGTCTGCAGGTACGACATGATGTTGGAGAAGGAGGACGCCAGGAACGCCGTGCCGATGGAGGCACAGACACCGATGACGGTGATCAGGCGGCCGAAGCGGACGTAGTAGCCGTCCTCACGGCCCGGCACCACGTACTTCTCCCAGATGTCGGTGGTGAACACCGTGTTGAACGACGACACGTTCGCCGCCATGCCCGCCATGAAGGCGGCCAGCAGACCGGTGACCGCGATGCCGAGCACGCCGTTGGGCAGCAGCTCCTGCATCAGATAGGGGATGGCGTCGTTGTACTGGTAGCCGGAGCCCGAGGTGCCGAAGTTCGGGATGAGCGCGGCGGCGACCAGGCCGGGGATCATCACCAGGAAGACGATGAAGATCTTCGGATAGGCGGCGATCAGCGGCGTCCGCTGCCCAGCCGAGAGGTTCTTCGCGGACAGGGCGCGCTGCACCTCGGCGAAGTTGGTGGTCCAGTAGCCGAAGGAGAGCACGAAGCCGAGGCCGAGCACGATGGTCAGCCAGTTGGCGCCCAGCGGGTTGGTGCTGCCGATGCCGGTGCCGCCCCAGGCGGTGGTGAAGTTCTGCCCGTGCGTGGCGGTGAGCTTGTCGGTCAGGCCGCCCCAGCCGCCGACCTTCTTCAGGCCGAGGACGGTGATCGGGATGAGGGCTGCCAGGATCACGAAGAACTGGAGCACCTCGTTGTAGATCGCCGAGGACAGACCGCCGAGCGTGATGTACGCGAGCACGAAGGCGCCGGCGACCACGATGGCGACCCACTGCGGCCAGCCGAGCAGGGCCTCCACCACGATCGCGAGGGCGTAGAGGTTGACGCCCGCGATCAGGATGGCGGCGAAGGCGAACAGGATCGAACTGAGCAGGTGGGCGGCCCTGTCGAAGCGCAGCAGCAGGAACTCGGGGACCGAGCGGACCTTGCTGCCGTAGTAGAAGGGCATCATCACCAGGCCCAGGAAGACCATGGCGGGGATGGCGCCGATCCAGTACCAGTGCACGGTGTACGCGCCGTACTGGGCGCTGTTGGCGGCCATGCCCAGGATCTCGGTGGCCGCCAGGTTCGCCGAGATGAAGGCGAGGCCGGTGATCCAGGCGGGCAGCGAGCGTCCGGAAAGGAAGAAGTCGAGGCTGGTCTTGACGGACCGGCGGGCCGCGAAGCCGATGCCGAGAACGACGATGAAGTAGATCGCCAGGATCGTGTAGTCCAGCCAATTGGTGGGGAGCTGTAGCTCCGCCGCCAGATAGGTGGGGGCGTATGTGGGGGTTTGCATGAGAACTCGCTTCGTCGCGCGAACTGATCCAGAGCGGAACCTACGCCTCTGTGTTCAGCAATTGAACACTTCCGGTGGTGTTCTTTGTTTGATTGTGATCGTACGAGCTGTTGTCGGGTTGTGATCTGTTATGTTGGATTGTGTTGAGTGATTGAGTGCGGGCCCCCGGCCGTCACCCTGATCCTTGGCCCGGACGGAAGGTGAGTTGTTGTGAAGAAGACCTCGACCCGGCTGGCCGACGGCCGTGAGCTGATCTACTACGACCTCCGGGACGACATCGTGCGGGACGCCGCCGACCGCCGCCCGCTGGACGCCACGGTCACCACCTCCGAGATCCGCCGCGACCCGCTGCTCGGCGACTCGGTCGCCGTCGCCTCGCACCGCCAGGGCCGCACCTACCACCCGCCGGCCGACCAGTGCCCCCTGTGCCCGACCCGGGGCGAGCGGCTCAGCGAGATCCCCGACTCCTCCTACGACGTGGTCGTCTTCGAGAACCGCTTCCCCTCGCTCGCCGGCGATTCCGGCCGCTGCGAGGTGGTCTGCTTCACCTCCGACCACGACGCCTCCTTCGCCGGCCTCACCGAGGACCAGGCGGGGCTGGTCCTGGACGCCTGGACGGACCGCACCTCCGAGCTGTCGCATCTGCCCTCCGTAGAGCAGGTGTTCTGTTTCGAGAACCGGGGTGCCGAGATCGGCGTGACCCTGCAGCACCCGCACGGACAGGTCTACGCCTACCCCTTCACCACGCCCCGCACCGCGCTGATGCTCCGCTCGCTCGCCGCCCACAAGGAGGCAACCGGCGGACAGAACCTGTTCGACGACGTCCTGGCCCGGGAACTCGCCGGAGAACGGGTCGTCCTTGAGGGTGAACACTGGGCGGCCTTCGTGCCTCACGCGGCGCACTGGCCCTACGAGGTCCACCTGTATCCCAAGCGGCGCGTGCCCGATCTGCTCGCGCTGGACGAGGAGGCGCGCACAGAGTTCCCCCAGATCTATCTGGAACTCTTGAAGCGCTTCGACCGTATCTTCGGCGAGGGTGAGACTCCGACGCCGTACATCGCGGCCTGGCACCAGGCCCCGTTCGGCGCGCTGGAGGAGTTCGACGGCGTGACGCGGGACGACTTCGCGCTGCACCTCGAGCTTTTCACCATCCGCCGCACTTCCGGCAAGCTGAAGTTTCTCGCGGGTTCGGAGTCCGGCATGAACGTGTTCATCAACGACGTGCCGCCGGAAACCGCGGCCGAGCGACTGCGAGAGGTAGCGAGTTCATGAAGTACCTGGTGACGGGTGGGGCGGGGTACGTCGGCAGTGTCGTGGCCCAGCACCTGCTGGAGGCCGGCCACGAGGTCACCGTCCTCGACAACCTCTCCACCGGCTTCCGCGCGGGCGTGCCCGCCGGGGCCGCGTTCGTCGAGGGCGACATCCGGGACGCCGCGAAGTGGCTCGACCCCTCCTACGAGGGCGTGCTGCACTTCGCCGCGTTCTCGCAGGTCGGCGAGTCGGTGGTGAAGCCGGAGAAGTACTGGGACAACAACGTCGCCGGCAGCCTGGCCCTGCTCGGCGCGATGCGCGAGGCGGGCGTCCGCAAGCTGGTCTTCTCCTCCACGGCGGCCACCTACGGCGAACCGGAGCAGATCCCGATCGTGGAGACCGCCCCGACGAGGCCGACCAACCCCTACGGGGCCACCAAGCTCGCCGTCGACCACATGATCACCAGCGAGGCGAACGCCCACGGCCTGGCCGCGGTGTCCCTGCGCTACTTCAACGTGGCCGGCGCCTACGGCACGTCTTCCGATGTCATGTCCGGCGAACGCCACGACCCCGAGTCGCACCTGATCCCGCTGGTGCTCCAGGTCGCCCAGGGCCGCCGCGACGCGATCTCCGTCTACGGCGACGACTACCCGACCCCGGACGGCACCTGCGTCCGCGACTACATCCACGTCGCCGACCTCGCCGAGGCCCATCTGCTGGCCCTCGACACCGCCCGGCCGGGCGAACACCTGATCTGCAACCTCGGCAACGGCAGCGGCTTCTCCGTCCGCGAGGTCGTCGAGACCGTCCGCAAGGTCACCGGACACCCGATCCCCGAGGTCGTCGCGCCGCGCCGCGGCGGCGACCCGGCGGTCCTGGTGGCCTCGGCGGACACGGCCCGCGAGAAGCTGGGCTGGAACCCGTCCCGCGCGGACCTCGCGGGGATCGTCGCGGACGCGTGGGAGTTCGCACAGCACATCTCGAGGGAGCGGTAGTGGGGGCAGAGCAGGTCACCGGGCGTTTCACCGAGCTGTACGGCGCCGCCCCGGAAGGGGTGTGGGCGGCGCCCGGCCGGGTCAACCTCATCGGCGAGCACACCGACTACAACGACGGCTTCGTGATGCCGTTCGCCCTGCCGCACCAGGCCACGGCCGCGGTCTCCCGCCGCACCGACGGCGCGCTGCGCCTGCACTCGGCGGACATAGGGGGCGAGGCCGTCGAACTGACGCTGGACGCGCTCGCACCGCAGAGCGACCAGGACTGGACGGCGTACCCGGCGGGTGTCGTCTGGGCGCTGCGCGAGGCCGGCCACCCGGTCACGGGCGCCGACATCCACCTCGCCTCCACGGTCCCCACCGGCGCCGGCCTGTCCTCCTCCGCCGCCCTCGAGGTCGTCGTCGCCCTGGCCCTGAACGACCTGTACGACCTCGGCCTCCAGCGCTGGCAACTGGCCCGCCTGTGCCAGCGCGCCGAGAACGTCTACGTCGGCGCGCCCACCGGGATCATGGACCAGACGGCCTCGGCCTGCTGCGAGCGGGGCCACGCCCTGTTCCTCGACACCCGCGACCTGTCCCAGCGGCCGATCCCCTTCGATCTGGCCGCCGAGGGCCTGCGCCTGCTGGTGGTCGACACCCAGGTCAAGCACGCCCACAGCGGCGGCGAGTACGGCAAGCGCCGGGCCGGCTGCGAGAAGGGCGCCGCCCTGCTCGGCGTCGACGCCCTGCGCGACATCCCCTACGCCGACCTGGACGCGGCCCTCGTCCTCCTCGGTGACGACGAGGAGGTGATCCGCCTGGTCCGGCACGTGGTGACCGAGGACGAGCGGGTCGAGCGGACCGTCGCCCTGCTGCGCTCCGGCGAGACCCGCGCCATCGGCCCGGTCCTCACCGAGGGCCACGCCTCCCTGCGCGACGACTTCCGCATCTCCTGCCCGGAGCTGGACCTGGTCGTCGACACGGCCCTGACCGCGGGCGCCCTGGGCGCCCGGATGACCGGCGGCGGCTTCGGCGGCTCGGCGATCGTCCTGGCGGAGGCGGCGGACGTGGACACGGTGACGAAGGCGGTGCGGGAGGCCTTCGCCACGGCCGGCTTCACGGCCCCGCGAGTCTTCGAGGCGGTGCCTTCGCCGGGGGCGCGCCGGCTGGGCTGACGACCGGGCGGGGCGGCGGAACCGGCCCGGATACGATCGGCCGGTTCTCACCCCAAGGAGCGAAGAACCGGTGACCGCCGTCCTCCCCCCGTCCACCACGACCACCGGACCGCACACCGTGCGGCTGCTGACCCGCTTCGAGGGCGGTGAGCGGCTGCACGCGCTGCTGTGGCGGCCGGGCCCGGGGTGGCGGATGATCAGCAGCGCCGTGCTCGGCGGCGGCATCGGGGAGCGCGGCTGGGTCCTCAACGCCCAAGTGGCGCACGGCTACCGGCGTACCGACCCGGACCGGCACCTCGCCGAACTGGCCGCCGGGGCGGGTGCGGCCGGACCGGGCGTCGGGCTGATGACGGCGGCCGACGTCTCCCGCCACGGCCGCGCGGAGGACGGCGGGGCGGAGGCGGTCGTCACGGCGGGCATCAGCGTGCGCGGCTGGGCCGCGACCCCGGCGGAGGGCACCGCGCTGCCCGCGCAGCCGGGCACCATCAACATCATCGCCGTCCTCCCCGTGGCGCTGACCGACGCCGCCCTGGTCAACGCGGTCGCGACCGCCACCGAAGCCAAGGTCCAGGCACTGCTCGACGCCGGCCACGACTGCTCCGGCACCCCCACGGACGCCATCTGCGTGGCCTCCCGCACCCCCGCCCCCGGCGAGGACCTCCACCCCTTCGCCGGCCCCCGCTCCCTGTGGGGCGCCCGCCTGGCCCGGGCTGTGCACCTGGCGGTGGGCGAGGCCGTGACACCCGGGTGACGCCGGCGGCGGCCGCTGGACCTGCACTGGCGCTCATGCTGGAGCCGGGAGGACCCATGGCCGACCGACACCACCGACCTGTCCCGGCACAGCGCCAAGGGCATGTGATTGCCGCAGGTGCCGTAGCGGCTGTCTTTCGGCCACTGCCACTCGGCATTGAAGTGCACGGCCATGCGACGCACTTGGGCCCCGGTAATGTGCACGGTTGTCACACCATCTGGCAGTGCGTTGGAAAAATCGGGGAGACCACACATGGCGTGGGAGGAGTGGGAGCAGCTGAAGGCCCAGGCGGCCGATCGGCATTCCGCAGGGATGCAGCTCAATCAGTATCCGGCTGATCAGGGCGGCGGCAGCACGCGGGGAGATCTTGTGGCGAAGCACCAGGATCTCGAGGCTGTCGGCAAGGCGGCGCATGACCTGTTCGACGACTTCACTACCTACAGCGGGCATGCCCGTGCCGCCTCCGAGGCGGCATCGGGTGGGCTCAAGGGTGACGGATTCGCCCTGGGCGGCGCGCTGGAGCATGTGACGCAGCGCTGGAGCGAGCAGACCAAAACGCTTCTGGACGCATGCGCCCACATCTCCAACCACCTGCGATACACCAGGAACCAGCACGCGGCCGACGAGTCCTACATCGCCGGTGCGGTCAGCAGTATCGCCACGCTCGACGAGGGCTTCGACGACAGGAAGGGTCACTGAAGTCGATGGACCTCGACACGCTGCGTCACGGTAATTTCGCCAAGCTCGGTGAAGCGGTCACCGACTGGGAGCAGATGACAAAGAAACTCGCCGGCCTGCAGAAGGCCGCCGAGAACAACCTCAAGGCCAAGGCCGACAAAGCCGATTGGGTGGGGATGAACGCCACCGTCAGCCGCGAGTTCATCACCAGGACAGCCGCGGAGTTTGCCGACGCGCACACCCAGGCCGACTCCATCACCAAGATCCTCAGCGACACACGCGGGGAACTCATCGGCTATCGCAGCCAGCTGAACGATGCGATCAGGCGAGCCGCTGAGCAGAACCTGACTGTCGTCGATACGGGTGACGGCACTTTCTCCGTCACGGCAAACACCCGGCCCGACTGGGCGTCCGACCCCAGAGGCAAGACCGGCGTGACGGACCAGAAGGTGGTGGACGCCTTCTGCAAGGAGATCGAGGGCATCCTGACCAAGGCGACGCAGAGCGACGCCAGTGCCGCGGAGGCACTGAAGCTTCTGGTCGACCAGGCCAAGTACGGTTTTGCCGACGCCTCCTACGCGGACCGGGATCAGGCGGCCAAAGCCGTCGAAGCTGCCAAGAAGCTGGCGGAGATGGCCAAGAAGCCGGCCGACATGTCCCTTGATGACATCGAGTCCTTCAACCGCACGATGGCGAAGTACCACGATGACCCACTGTTCGCGGAGAAGTTCGCGACAGGCCTGGGTGCCAAGGGAACACTGCAGTTCTGGACCGCGATGAGCTTTGCCCACGCCGGCGCCAGGGGCTCAGAGCTCAACACGATGAAGGAACTGCAGTCCAACCTGGGCCTCACCCTGGCTACTGCGTCGTTCTCGGACTCGGATGCCATGCGGCGCTGGAAGAAGGAGCTCATCGACGAGCGAAACACGAATTTCCGCGCCGCGAACTCGTTCAGTCCCATTGGCGGTCTCGGCTCTCAGGTCATCAGCAGTCTCATGCGCAAGGGTCAGTTCGACACCGAGTTCCTGGATGACTACCGCAAGGAGCTGTTCAAGGAGGACAAGGGAGCTGGGGACTCGAACACCGACGATCGGTGGGTCAAAGGCTACGACGCTCTGGACCTCGTCTTCGGCGACGGCAACGGCAGGGACCCGCTGGAGGGACTCTTCGAAGGCCTCTCCCGCAACCCCGAGGCAGCGGAGCACGCCTTCGAGTCCAAGGCCGACCTGGACCACATGCTCGGCACCACGGTGTACACGGACCGGGGCGATTCCTTGGGGCGGGCTCTGGAGAGTGCTGTCACCGGGGTCGCGGCCGGCGACACCTCCGCCTCGGCTCCGCCGCACAGCAAGGCCCAGGTCAAGATCATGGCGAACATCATGCAGGCGGTGGCCAACCCCGACGGGGGCGCGAACCTGGTGAGCAAGGGGCTGGGCGAGAGCTTCGGGGACATGGCCGCGGCCTACATGCCGGAGATCAGCTGCGCCTTCAAGGGACCGGAGGGCGAGACCGTCTTCCTCACGAACAGTGAGTCCCCCGGGGGGCTCAACGTCACGGACGTCACGCGCTTCCTCTCGGCCACCTCCGCGGATCCCGCCGGACGTGCCGGGATCATCTACGGGGAGAGCATCTACACCGGAAGCCTCCTGGAGGAGCACCTGTCGCACCCCGGTCACTTCGACGGCGACCAGAAACAGGTTCTCAACGACATCGGCAGAAACGCCGGAATCATCGAGGGGATCGTCGGGCATTCGGCGGCGAACTCGGAAGTCGGTCAGTCCATCCAGGGCGAGAAGGACTACAACGACGCCTTGAAGGCCAAGGGGGACTTCGCCAAGAACTGGGTCAACATCGCCTTCACCGGCCTCAAGGTCCCCGAACATCTGGGCGGCGAGCTCATGGGGTCTGTGGTGGGCGGTGGGGCCGGAGCCGTCGCCGGCGCGGCCATCGACCGCCTGATCGACGGGCAGCAGGCGAGCGGTGCCGAGGACCGGGGGCTGTACTACTCCAGCAAGGACCTGTTTGCGATGCGGGACTCGGTCGGTCAGCAGACGATCTGGTCGGTCGACGACGCCCTGGCCCGCCATCACGTGAATCTGCCGAAGGACGGGATCGACGACTCGGTGGGGCAGGCCGTCAACGACGGTTGGAAAGACGCCGACTACTACCTGAACCGTTCGAAGGTGAAGTATGGCTGAGAGAGGTTCTGGCCGCTGGTGGAAGATGCACTCCATAAGAGGGTTCTTCGCGGCCGCGGTGATTGTCGTGCTGGTGTGCGGCGGTCTCTTCGTGTTCTTCGTGAAGGGGCTGTACCTGCTCCCGGACAAGGTGTGCGAAGGCTCGGTCCAGCGGGATGTTGTAATCCGGACCCTTCCGCGGGCGCGGGCGGCGGACGAATGGTCGGATCACCGCGGCAGGGGGACCGACTTCATGTTCGGCTGTCGTGTCTCCACCAGCGGTGACTCGATCCTGTCGGGGAGCGTGAATCTTCGGGAGTCGCCGAAGGACGACTGGGAGCGGGGCTACGGCAGTGACGCGGGTACCCGCGTCGTGCAGACCTCGGCGGGCCGCGTGGCGGGGCTGGCGCAGCTCGACGACGACGGCGGCGTCGCCTCCGTGTACGTGCCCTGCGAGCCGAAGGACGCGGAGGAGGCGTCCGGGCCCTTTGCCTTGGTGACGGAGGCCGGTGTGACCGGGAAGAGCAGGGCCTCGGGAGCGGCCCGGCGCCAGGACCTGACCGACTTCGCCTATCAACTCACCCGACACGCCTACGCGCTGGCCGGGTGCAAGGGGCCGAGCGACTTCCCCGAGCGGCTGCCGCGCTACGGCGACCACTGATGGACGACGACGAGATCCGGTCCCGCTTCGACGGGCGGGGGCAGGTCGAGATCAGTGGTGGGGCGTCCGTGCAGGAGCGGGCCGAGCCGATCGCGTACGCGCTGGGCTACGAGCTGATCCGCACCGAGCGGACCCGGGGCTGCGGCCGAGTGTTCGGCCTTACGGCTCCTGTCACCGTGCATCTGTTCTTCCGGCGCGACGACGATCCCCGGGCCCGGCGTCGGGCCGAGCGGACCATCGAGCGGTTGCGGGCCGGTGGGCCGGTGCTGGCGGACGACGAACCGCCGCCTGCTCCGCCACCTCCGCCCGGTCCGCCGCCGCCCCTCGTCCACCGGCCGCCCGCGCCCCGGCCCCGGCGCTCGATGGAGCCGCAGCCGCCTCCGCCGGCGGGGCCGCCCCGGCCGCGGATCCCGCCCCGCCCGGCGTATCCGACTCCGCCTCCGCCGCCCCCGCGGTGACCCGGCGTCAGGCGAGCCGTTTCGTCAGGGTGTACTCCGTGAGGCCCGGGGGATAGTCGGGGATCACGCACACCACGTCGTAGCCCTGTTTCTTGTAGAAGTCCGGGGCCTGGAAGTCCCAGGTCTCCAGGCGGGCGGTGGCGCAGGCGCGGTCGGTGCGGGCGATGTGTTCGGCGCGGGCCAGCAGTCGGGAGCCGAGGCCCGCGCCGCGGTGGCGGGCGTCGACCCACAGGTAGGTGACGTGCAGCCAGGTCGCCCAGGTGTGGCCGACCAGGCCGCCGGCCAGTTCCCCCGACTCGTCCAGCGCCCACACGTGCAGCGGGACGTCGCGCTCGCCGGGCGTTCCGCGCAGGGCCGCCAGCACCGGGGACGCCGCCGTGTTGGTGTCCCTCAGCCGGGAGCGGAGCAGATCACGTCGGCCTCTGTCGACTTCCGCCTCAATACGAAACATGCGGCACACCATAAACGTGCCGGACGGCCAGTTCTGCAAATCGACTTCCGCCGCGTGCCCGCATCCGTACTCTGTGGAGCAGCGCCGGTGGGGGCCGGTGCTGATCAGGGGGCGAGACAGACGGGTACGGCGCCCGTGGTGGGGGTAGCAGTGTCCGCAACGGCGGCGGCCGTGCGGTCGGCGTTTCTCACCGTGGGTGTCGTGTCCGCGTGGGTCGTCGTTCTCCGGACCTTGGTTATCCCCTGCTCCGCGCGGAGCCTGGGGAAGGGGGCTTCGTGGTTCGCATCCGAGTGCTGGTCGTCGACGACCACCGTATCTTCGCCGAGTCGCTCGCGGCCGCGCTGGCCGCCGAGCCCGACGTCGACGTCTTCGCCGCGGGCAGCGGCCCGGCCGCGCTGCGCTGTCTGGAGCGCGCGGCCGCCGAGGGCCGCCGTTACGACGTCCTCCTCGTGGACGCCGACCTGGGCGGCAGTCTGCCCGGCGTCCGCCCGGCCGTGCCCGTGCACGACGGCGACGAGGAGGGGCTGGTCGACGGGATCTCGCTGGTCGCGGGTGTCCGCTCGGCGCAGCCGTGGGTGCGGACGGTGGTCCTCGCCGAGAAGGACGATCCCCGGCGGGCCGCCCTCGCCCTGCAGGCCGGCGCCTCCGGCTGGGTCGCCAAGGACTGCTCGCTGTCCCGGCTGCTGACGGTGATCCGGGGTGTGCTGCGCGACGAGACGCATCTGCCGCCGGCCCTGCTCACCGGCGTCCTCAAGGAGCTGACGGCCGCCCGCAAGCACCGCACCGAGAGCGAGCGGCTGGTGGAGTCGCTGACCCCGAGGGAGCGGGAAGTGCTGCGGTGCATGGTCGCGGGACTCGGCCGCAAGGCCGTGGCCGAGCGGCTGTTCCTCTCCCCGCACACCGTGCGCACGCACATGCAGAACGTCCTCGGCAAGCTGGGCGTCCACTCGACGCTCGCCGCCGTCGCCCTCGCCCGCAGGGCGGGAGTGGGGCCGGCCGACCTAACCGGGGATGTTGTCGAACGGGGCGGTCAACTGGCGTAGCAGGCTGGCGAGTTCGGCGCGCTGGGCGCGGGAGAGTTCGGCGAGGATCGCCCGCTCCTGCTCCAGCAGGCCCGCCAGTGCCTGGTCCGCGCGGTCCCGGCCGGTGTCGGTCAGCCGGACCAGCACGCCCCGCCGGTCGCTCGGATCGGGCAGCCGCTCCACCAGGCCCTTCTTGGCGAGCCGGTCGATCCGGTTGGTCATCGTGCCCGAGGTGACCAGGGTCTGCGTCAGCAGTTGCCCGGGAGAGAGCTGGTAGGGGGTTCCCGCGCGCCGCAGCGCGGTCAGCACGTCGAACTCCCAGGGTTCGAGCTGATGTTCGGCAAAGGCGAGCCGGCGTGCGCGGTCCAGGTGCCGGGCCAGTCGGCTCACCCGGCTGAGTACCTCGAGCGGCTCCACGTCGAGGTCCGGGCGCTCCCGGCGCCACGCTGCGACCAGCCGATCGACCTCGTCCTCCATGGAGATCAGTGTAGTGGTTGTGTCGACATGAAGTCTCTTGATGTCGAGTCTCTTGACATCGAGACAATATTCTCGGAAGAGTGACGACATGACGACACCCACCTGGGACCCCGCCCAGTACCTCCGCCACGCCGGTCACCGCGCCCGCCCCTTCACCGACCTCCTCGCCCGCGTCCCGGACCTCCCCTCCCACCGGCCCCGCATCGCCGACCTCGGCTGCGGCCCCGGCAACGCCACCACCCTGCTCGCCGGACGCTGGCCCACCGCCCACATCACCGGCTACGACAACTCGCCCGAGATGCTCGACAAGGCGCACGTCGACCACGAGGGCCCCACCGCCGGCGGCGGACGGCTCGACTTCGCCCACGCCGACGCCCGCACCTGGACGCCCGGGGAGCCGTACGACCTGATCGTCTCCAACGCCACCCTGCACTGGGTGCCGGGCCACGCCGACCGCTTCGCCGACTGGATCGCGGGCCTGACGCCGGGCGGAGCCTTCGCCTTCCAGGTCCCCGACAACATCGACGCCCCGCTGCACGCCCTGATGCGCGAACTCGCCGCCGGCCCCCGATGGAAGCCCCTCCTCGGCGACGTCCTGCGCCCCGAGGACTCCGTGCACACCCCCGCCGTCTACCTGGACCGCCTCGCCCGCCTCGGCTGCGCGACCGATGTGTGGCAGACGACGTACCTCCACGTCCTGACCGGTGAGGACCCCGTCCTCGACTGGGTCAAGGGCACCGGCCTGCGCCCCGCCCTGACCGCACTCGCCGACGACCCCGAGGCCCGCGACGCCTTCGTCAGCGAGTACCGCGACCTGCTCCGCGCGGCCTACCCGAGCGCGCCGTACGGCACCGTCCTGCCGTTCCGCCGGCTGTTCGCGGTCGCCATGAAGAAGGGGGAGTGAGACATGCTCGTCGCACTCGACCACGTCCAGCTCGCCATCCCGCCCGGCTCCGAGGACACCGTTCGGGCCTACTACGTCGACGTCCTCGGCATGACGGAGACCCCCAAGCCGCCGGTGCTCGCCGCGCGCGGCGGCTGCTGGTTCCGGGCGGGGCCGGTCCACCTCCATCTGGGCGCCGAGCAGGATTTCCGGCCCGCCAGGCGGGCCCACCCGGGGCTGCGGGTCACGGGCATCGAGGCGTACGCGGCCCGGCTCACCGCCCACGGAGCCCCGGTCACCTGGGACGACGCCCTCCCGGGCCACCGGCGCTTCTACTCCGAGGACCCGGTGGGCAACCGGCTCGAGTTCCTGGAACCCCGCTAGGCCTTCCGGTGCCCGATAAGCCGCGGCTTCTGCTCCAGGCCGTCCAGTCCGTGCCAGGCCAGGTTCACCAGGTGCGCCGCGACCTCCGCCTTCTTCGGCCGGCGCACGTCCAGCCACCACTGGCCGGTCAGCGCGACCATGCCGACCAGCGCCTGGGCGTACAGCGGGGCCAGCTTCGGGTCGAAGCCGCGGGACTTGAACTCGCGGCCCAGGATGTCCTCCACCTGGGTGGCGATGTCCGAAATGAGGGAGGCGAAGGACCCCGTCGACTGGGGGATGGGGGAGTCACGGACCAGGATGCGGAAGCCGTCCGTGTACTCCTCGATGTAGTCCAGGAGGGCGAAGGCCGCCTGCTCGCACAGCTCACGCGGATGCCCGGCGGTCAGCGAGCTGGTCACCATGTCCAGCAGCCGCCGCATCTCGCGGTCGACCACCACGGCGTACAGCCCCTCCTTGCCGCCGAAGTGCTCGTACACCACCGGCTTGGACACCCCGGCCTTCGCCGCGATCTCCTCCACCGACGTGCCCTCGAAGCCCTTCGCCGCGAAAAGGGTGCGACCGATCTCCAGCAGCTGCTGGCGGCGCTCGGCGCCGGTCATACGGGTCCGGCGGGTCCGCCGCTGCTTGTCGTTGCTCGGAGTGCTGCTGGAGTCGGTCGCCACGGCGTCAATCATGCCGCCTCGGCTGCTTCCTTCCGGTGCCGGGAGTCGCCTTCACCGGTGTTGCGCCGCGAATCGATACGCGAGCGTGACGGCCAGCGCACGTCGTACGCCCAGCCGAGCAGTTCGAACCAGCGGATGATCCGCGCGGAGGAGTCGATCTGGCCGCGCATCACCCCGTGCCGCGCCGAGGTCGGGTCGGCGTGGTGCAGGTTGTGCCAGGACTCACCGCACGACAGGACCGCAAGCCACCACACGTTGCCCGAACGGTCCCGCGACTTGAACGGCCGCTTGCCCACCGCGTGACAGATCGAGTTGATCGACCACGTAACGTGATGCAGCAGCGCCACCCGGACGAGTGACCCCCAGAAGAGCGCGGTGCACGCGCCCCACCAGGACATCGTCACCAGACCACCGATCAGCGGCGGCAGCAGCAGCGACACGGCCGTCCACAGCACGAACTGGCGGGAGATCGCCCGGATCGCCCCGTCCTTGACCAGATCCGGCGCGTACTTCTCCTGCGGGGTCTGCTCCTCGTCGAACATCCAGGCGATGTGCGCCCACCACAGGCCCTTGATCAACGCCGGGACCGTCTCCCCGAACCGCCACGGCGAGTGCGGGTCACCCTCCGCGTCGGAGAACTTGTGGTGCCTGCGGTGGTCGGCCACCCAGCGCACCAGCGGTCCCTCGACCGCCATCGACCCCATGATCGCCAGCGCGATCCGCAGAGGCCGCTTCGCCTTGAACGAGCCATGGGTGAAGTACCGGTGGAAACCGATCGTGATGCCGTGGCACCCAAGGAAGTAGAAGAACACCAGCAGGCCCACATCGAGCCAGCTCACCCCCCAGCCCCAGGCCAGCGGCACGGCCGCCACCAGTGCCAGGAACGGCACCGTGATGAACAGGAGCAGCGTGATCTGCTCGATCGAACGCTTCTGCTCGCCGCCCAGCGTGGCGGAGGAGATGGAGGTGTCGTTGGCCTTGAGGGCTTCGTCGATCACATCGGACCTTGAGGTCATGCGCGTCCCCTGTGGGGTCTAGGGTCGAGGCAGATGCCGGGCCGCCGGAACCGGCGGGAGATGGAGCGACCCTTCCCTACGGTTCCGTAACCTACGGCGTCGTAAGTATGTCAGCGTGCCGTCCGGCGGCAAGAGCCCGAGAGCCTGCGCGTCCGAGTGGACACCTATCCTTGAAGTCGGTCGGACAGCGCGGTCCGCTCTGATTCCTTTCCCGGACCCCTCGGCCCGTATGCGGCACCCGCCGCGCGGAGGACGGACGTCCGGGTTCCCTCCAGAACGAGCTTCAACACTGCAAGGAGCCGCACCTGTGAGCAGTGCCGACGACCAGACCACCACGAGCAGCAGCGAGCTGCGCGCCGACATCCGCCGGCTGGGTGACCTCCTGGGCGAGACCCTCGTACGTCAGGAAGGCCCCGAACTCCTCGACCTGGTCGAAAAGGTCCGCCGCCTCACCCGGGAGGACGGCGAAGCCGCCGCCGAGCTGCTGCGCGGTACCGAACTGCAGACCGCCGCCAAGCTGGTCCGCGCCTTCTCCACCTACTTCCACCTCGCCAACGTCACCGAGCAGGTCCACCGCGGCCGTGAGCTGCGCGCCCGCCGCGCCGCCGAGGGCGGCCTCCTCACCCGCACCGCGGACCGCCTCAAGGACGCCGACCCCGAACACCTGCGGCAGAGCGTCGAGCACCTCAACGTCCGCCCCGTGTTCACCGCACACCCCACCGAGGCCGCGCGCCGGTCCGTCCTCAACAAGCTCCGGCGCGTCGCCGCGCTCCTGGACACCCCCGTCCTCGACTCCGACCGCCGCCGCCACGACATCCGCCTCGCCGAGAACATCGACCTCGTCTGGCAGACCGACGAACTGCGCGTCGTCCGCCCCGAACCCGCCGACGAGGCCCGCAACGCCATCTACTACCTCGACGAACTGCACGCCGACGCCGTCGGCGACGTCCTCGAGGACCTCACCGCCGAACTCGAGCGGGTCGGCGTCAAGCTGCCCGACACCACCCGCCCCCTCACCTTCGGCACCTGGATCGGCGGCGACCGCGACGGCAACCCCAACGTCACCCCCCAGGTGACCTGGGACGTCCTCATCCTCCAGCACGAGCACGGCATCAACGACGCCCTGGAGATGATCGACGAACTGCGCGGCCTGCTCTCCAACTCCATCCGCTACGCCGGAGCCACCGAGGAACTGCTGGAGTCCCTGCACAGCGACCTCGAACAGCTGCCCGAGATCAGCCCCCGCTACAAGCGCCTCAACGCCGAGGAGCCCTACCGGCTCAAGGCCACCTGCATCCGGCAGAAGCTGGAGAACACCAAGCAGCGCCTCGCCAAGGGCACCCCCCACCAGGACGGCCGCGACTACCTCGGCACCGGCGAACTCCTCGCCGACCTCCGCATCATCCAGACCTCCCTGCGCGAGCACCGCGGCGCCCTCTTCGCCGACGGCCGCCTCGCCCGCACCATGCGCACCCTCGCCGCCTTCGGCCTCCAGCTCGCCACCATGGACGTCCGCGAACACGCCGACGCCCACCACCACGCCCTCGGCCAGCTCTTCGACCGCCTCGGCGAGGAGTCCTGGCGCTACGCCGACATGCCCCGCGACTACCGGGCCAGGCTCCTCGCCAAGGAACTGCGCTCCCGCAGGCCCCTCGCCCCCACCCCGGCCCCCGTCGACGCCGCCGGCGCCAAGACCCTCGGCGTCTTCGAGACCGTGAAGAAGGCCCTGGAGGTCTTCGGACCCGAGGTCATCGAGTCCTACATCATCTCCATGTGCCAGGGCGCCGACGACGTCTTCGCCGCCGCCGTCCTCGCCCGCGAGGCAGGCCTCGTCGACCTGCACGCCGGCTGGGCCAAGATCGGCATCGTGCCGCTGCTGGAGACGACCGACGAACTGCGCGCCGCCGACACCATCCTCGAGGACATGCTCTCCGACCCGTCCTACCGGCGCCTGGTCGCGCTGCGCGGCGACGTCCAGGAGGTCATGCTCGGCTACTCCGACTCCTCGAAGTTCGGCGGCATCACCACCAGCCAGTGGGAGATCCACCGCGCCCAGCGCCGGCTGCGCGACGTCGCCCACCGCTACGGCGTGCGGCTGCGCCTCTTCCACGGCCGCGGCGGCACCGTCGGCCGCGGCGGCGGCCCCTCCCACGACGCCATCCTCGCCCAGCCCTGGGGCACCCTCGAAGGCGAGATCAAGGTCACCGAACAGGGCGAGGTCATCTCCGACAAGTACCTCATCCCCTCCCTCGCCCGCGAGAACCTCGAACTGACCGTCGCGGCCACCCTGCAGGCCTCCGCCCTGCACACCGCGCCCCGCCAGTCCGACGAGGCCCTCGCCCGCTGGGACGCCGCCATGGACGTCGTCTCCGACGCCGCCCACGCCGCCTACCGCGAACTCGTCGAGGACCCCGACCTGCCGACGTACTTCCTCGCCTCCACGCCGGTCGACCAGCTCGCCGACCTGCACCTGGGCTCGCGGCCCTCCCGCCGCCCCGGCTCGGGCGTCTCGCTCGACGGACTGCGCGCCATCCCGTGGGTCTTCGGCTGGACCCAGTCCCGGCAGATCGTCCCCGGCTGGTTCGGCGTCGGCTCCGGCCTCAAGGCCCTGCGCGAGGCCGGCCTGGACACCGTCCTGGACGAGATGCACGAGCAGTGGCACTTCTTCCGCAACTTCGTCTCCAACGTCGAGATGACCCTCGCCAAGACCGACCTGCGGATCGCCCAGCACTACGTCGACACCCTCGTCCCCGACGAGCTCAAGCATGTGTTCGACACCATCAAGGCCGAACACGAACTCACCGTCCGCGAGGTCCTCAAGATCACCGGCGAGGACGAACTCCTCGACGCCGCCCCCGTCCTCAAGCAGACCTTCGCCATCCGCGACGCCTACCTCGACCCCATCTCCTACCTCCAGGTCACCCTGCTCAGGCGCCAGCGCGACGCGGCCGCCGCGGGCGCCACGGCCGACCCGCTGCTCGCCCGCGCCCTGCTCCTCACCGTCAACGGCGTGGCGGCGGGCCTGCGCAACACCGGCTGACAGCCCCCACCGCACACACGGGTGCCCCCGCGGTCGCACGACCACGGGGGCACCCGTCCGTATCAGCCGGCCTCAGCCGCGCCGCACCAGCCGGCGCCGGGCCACCAGATAGCCACCCGCGCCGACCAGCGCCGCCGCACCCGCCGACAGCAGGCCCACCGGAGCACCGTTGCCCGTCTCCGCCAGGTCGCCACCGGCACCCTGAGCGGACGGCGACGAGGACACCGCCGGAGACGGCGAGCCGGACGCCGGCGCACCCGGCACCGAGCCGGACGAGGACGACGGCGACGCGGCGGACGAGGAACCCGGCACCGAAGCGGACGGCGACGCCGAACCGGACGGCACGCCCGCGCCCCCCTCGGAGCCCGCGCAGTCCGTCCAGAACACCTTGTGCTTCGCCGCCCCCTTCTCGCCCTCGAAGTTCCAGAACAGCTTGTAGTGACCGTCCGGCAGCGACAGATCCTCCGTACGGCCATGACCGCCGGCGTCCAGCGTGAGCGCACCGGACTTCACCGTCCCGCCCTTCACGGACGCCGTCGGCGCCCAGGCCTCGATGTGCCAGTCGACCCGCTGCACGCCGTCGAAACCGAAGGCGTCCAGGTAGAACGTGCATACGTGCGGCTCGTTGCGGCGCAACTCCTCGCCGGTCCGGGCATCGTGGATCTTGACGGTGCCGTTGTCGCCGGGAGCGGTGGCGTGCGCGGCGGTGGGGACGGCGAGCAGCGCCGCCGAGGCGACGGCGGTCAGTGCGCCGACGCGAGTGAGGGTGGGCATAGGGCAATCCATCTACGCGACAGGGACGGGAAGATGTGGAGGGGGCGGTTCAGCTTCCGGCCCGGCCGGGCGCCCGGTCAATCACGAACGGACAACACACAGGCCCCCTACATACGTGAAGAACGCCCCAACCCCGTCACAGCATCACGAACGCCGCCGTCAGCAGCGCCGCACCCGTCCCCGCCAGCGCCCACGCCACCCGGGTCAGCCGCATCCCGCCCGCCACCACGACCGACGCCAGCAGCAGCGCCCCGCCGAACGGCACCCACGCGTACAGCACACCCGCGGGACCCGACCGCACCACGTCGGCCGACCCCGGCTTCACCACCACGTCGTACGTCAGCCCCTTGCGCACCGCGACCGTCCGCGCGATCTCCACGCGCGCGCGTGCCCTGCCCCCCGCGGCGGCCGGCGTGAAAGGACCGGAGCAGGCATCCCCCGCGCAGTCCGCCACCCGGATCGTGCCCCGCTCACGCCCCTTGGTCAGCATCACGTGCTGCGCGGTCCCCCAGGAACCCCACACCCCGGCGAACAGGATCAGCGCGGCGATGGCACCCATCGCCGCGACCCGCCCGAACCGCAACGCGGTCACGGAGGCCTGGCGGGCAGTGGTGGCTGAGGCGGGCATGGCGGGGATCATTGGCCATCCCCCTACTGCCGGTCAACTCCGGTCGGAGCCAAGACCGGACAAGTCAGGAGTTGTACGCGCTCTGCGCCCGCTCGAGCCCCTCCGTCACCAGGCACTCCACCGAATCCGCCGCCCGGTCCACGAAGTAGTCCAGCTCCTTGCGCTCCGACGACGAGAAGTCCTTCAGCACGAAATCCGCCACCTGCATCCGCCCCGGCGGCCGGCCGATCCCGAACCGCACCCGGTGGTAGTCCGCGCTCATCGCCTTCGTCATCGACTTCAGACCGTTGTGCCCGTTGTCCCCGCCGCCCAGCTTCAGCCGCAGCACCCCGTAGTCGATGTCCAGCTCGTCGTGCACCGCCACGACGTTCGCCAACGGCACCTTGTAGAAGTCCCTGAGCGCGTTCACCGGACCACCCGACAGATTCATGAACGACATCGGCTTCGCCAGGACCACCCGGCGGCCGGCCGGCCCCACCGGACCGATCCGCCCCTCCAGCACCTGCGCCTGCGCCTTGCCCGCCCGCTTGAACTTCCCCCCGATCCGCCCGGCGAGCAGGTCCACCACCATGAAACCGGCGTTGTGCCGGTGCATGGCGTACTCCGGCCCGGGATTACCGAGCCCCACGATCAGCCAGGGGGCACCTGCGGGAGTGCTCACGTCCATGTCTCCTTGATACGCGCCAGCCGCCGTCCCCCTCGGGGAACAGCGGCTGACGAAACGACGACTACGAGGATCAGGCCTCGGCGACCTCTTCGGTGCCCGCGGTCTCCTCGCCCTCCGCGGCCTCCTCGGCCTGCGCGGCCAGGACCTGCAGGACGACCGTGTCCTCCTCGACGGCCAGCGTGGTGCCGGCCGGGAGCGGGACGTCCTTGGCGAGGATGGAGGCGCCGGCCTCCAGGCCCTCGACGGAGACGGTGACCGACTCGGGGATGTGCGTGGCCTCGGTCTCGACGGGCAGCGCGTTCAGCACGTGCTCCAGCAAGTTGCCGCCCGGCGCCAGCTCGCCCTCGGTGTGGACGAAGATCTCGACCGTGACCTTCTCGCCGCGCTTGACCAGCTGCAGGTCGACGTGCTCCAGGAAGCCCTTGATCGGGTCGCGCTGCACGGCCTTCGGGATCGCCAGCTCGTTGGTCTTGCCGTCGATGTCCAGCGAGATCAGGACGTTCGGCGTACGCAGCGCCAGCAGCAGCTCGTGGCCCGGCAGGGTCAGGTGCAGCGGCTCGGAACCGTGGCCGTACAGAACAGCCGGAACCTTGTTGTCACGACGGACACGACGGGCGGCACCCTTGCCGAACTCGGTGCGCGTCGCGGCGGTGAGCTTCACCTCGGACATGTTGATCACTCCTCGAAACAGAGACTGACGTGGTCACCCGGCCACGAACGGCCTGCTACGAAGAGCGCGTCGATAACGGATCGCCGTACCCCGTGAAAACGGGAACGGCCTCCCTCGCCGAGCAACTGCGGCAGTCTACTCGGCAGGGGAGGCCGCATCCAAAAGGATCTTCAGCTAGCCCGCCGCGGCGGACTGCAGAAACCTCACTGCTCGTCGAAGAGGCTGGTCACCGACCCGTCCTCGAAGACCTCACGCACCGCACTCGCGATCGTCGGAGCGATCGACAGAACCTTGATCTTGTCCAGATCCCCCGCCAGCTCACCCGGCGTCGGCAGCGTGTTGGTGAACACGAACTCACTCACCCGCGAGTTCTTCAGCCGGTCCGCCGCGGGACCGGAGAGCACACCGTGCGTCGCCGTCACGATGACGTCCTCCGCACCGTGCGCGAACAGCGCGTCCGCCGCGGCACAGATCGTGCCACCGGTGTCGATCATGTCGTCCACCAGGACGCAGATGCGGCCCTTCACATCACCGACGACCTCGTGCACCGTGACCTGGTTGGCCACGTCCTTGTCCCGCCGCTTGTGCACGATGGCGAGAGGCGCGCCCAGCCGGTCGCACCAACGGTCCGCCACCCGCACCCGGCCCGCGTCCGGCGACACCACCGTCAGCTTCTCCCGGTCCACCTTGCCGCCCACGTAGTCCGCCAGCAGCGGCAGCGCGAACAGGTGGTCCACCGGACCGTCGAAGAAGCCCTGGATCTGGTCCGTGTGCAGATCCACGGTCAGAATCCGGTCCGCACCCGCGGTCTTCATCAGATCCGCGATCAGACGCGCCGAGATCGGTTCACGGCCCCGGTGCTTCTTGTCCTGCCGCGCGTAACCGTAGAACGGCACGATCACCGTGATGGAACGGGCCGACGCGCGCTTCAACGCGTCGATCATGATGAGCTGCTCCATGATCCACTTGTTGATCGGCGCCGTGTGGCTCTGGATCAGGAAGCAGTCGGCGCCACGCGCCGACTCCTGGTAACGCACATAGATCTCGCCGTTGGCGAAGTCGAAGGCCTTCGTCGGGACAACCCCGATACCCAGCTGCTGGGCGACCTCCTCGGCAAGCTCGGGGTGGGCGCGGCCGGAGAAGAACATCATCTTCTTCTCGCCGGTCGTCTTGATCCCGGTCACAGCACAGTCTCCTCAGAGGTCTCTCAAAGCCAGCCGGCTGCTCAAGCCACCACTCGGCTGGGCGCGAAAAGCCGAATCAGCTGGTAGGGGTGCGGTTGTCCACTTATCACGGTACGCCGTCTTCGACGCACTCGTTTCCCGTCAGTCCTCGTCAGGGCCCTGCCGGGACGCCGCCTCGGCCGCCTTCGCGGCCGCGCTCCCGGGACGCTTCCGAGCCACCCAACCCTCGATATTCCGCTGCTGACCACGGGCCACGGCCAGCGAACCGGGCGGCACATCCTTCGTGATCACGGACCCCGCAGCGGTGTAAGCACCGTCCCCGACCGTGACAGGAGCCACAAACATGTTGTCCGACCCCGTCTTGCAGTGCGACCCGACGGTCGTGTGGTGCTTGCTCTCCCCGTCGTAGTTCACGAACACACTCGCCGCACCGATGTTCGAAAAGTCGCCGATCGTCGCGTCACCGACGTACGACAGATGCGGAACCTTCGTCCCCTCACCGATCGACGAGTTCTTCGTCTCCACATACGTACCGATCTTGGCCTTCGCCCCAAGACGCGTACCGGGCCGCAGATACGCGTACGGCCCGACGGACGCCCCCGCACCGATCCGCGCACCGTCCGACACCGTGTTGTCCACCCGCGCCCCCGCGCCCACCCGGGTGTCGTTCAGCCGGCTGTTCGGACCCACCTCGGCACCCTCACCGATCAGCGTCGCACCCGACAGCAGCGTGTTCGGATACACCACCGAGTCCCGCTCGAACGTCACCGTCACGTCCACCCACGTCGACGCCGGATCCACGACCGTCACACCGTCCAGCATCGCCCGCGTCAGCAGACGGTCGTTCAGGATGCGACGGGCCTCCGCGAGCTGCACCCGGTTGTTGATCCCCGCGATCTCCCGGTGATCACCGGCCACCGACGCACCGACCCGGTGCCCCGCCTCGCGCAGGATCCCGAGCACGTCCGTCAGGTACTCCTCGCCCTGACTGTTGTCCGTCCGCACCTTCTTCAGCGCGTCCGCCAGCAGCCGCCCGTCGAACGCGAACACCCCGCTGTTGATCTCCCGGATCGACCGCTGCGCTTCCGAGGCGTCCTTGTGCTCCACGATCGCCGTCACGGCACCCGACGCCTCGTCGCGCACGATCCGGCCGTAACCGGTGGCGTCCGGAACCTCCGCGGTCAGGACCGTCACGGCGTTGCCGTCGGCGGCGTGAGTCTCCGCGAGCCGCCGCAACGTGTCCGCGGTCAGCAGCGGAGTGTCCCCGCACACCACGACCACGGTCCCGTCGACCGGCCCGCCCAGCTCCTCGAGGCCCATCCGCACCGCGTGCCCGGTGCCGTTCTGCCGCTCCTGCACGGCCGTGCGGACGCCGGGGTCGATCTCGCCCAGGTGCGCGGTGACCTGCTCACGGGCGTGCCCCACGACGACGACCAGGTTCGCCGGATCCAACTCACGGGCGGCGGCCAGCACATGGCCCACGAGGGAGCGGCCGCAGATCTGGTGCAGGACCTTCGGTGTGGCCGACTTCATACGGGTGCCCTCACCCGCTGCGAGAACGACGACGGCTGCCGGGCGAATGGCGCTCACGGGGTTGCCCTTCGGCTCTGGATGGGTGGGGGTGACAGCCGCAGGATACCGGGGTGGGTTGTGGCGGATATGAGTGCGGGCCCTGACGGTGCTGTCACCGGTCAGGACCCGAACCTGGATCTTGTGTGCTGTGGCTCCCCCGCAAGGATTCGAACCTTGTCCTGCTGGTACCAAAAACCAGTGTGCTGCCAGTTACACCACGGGGGACAGCGTCTCAGACCATACCCGAGACGTGCCTGCGTAAGGGCCACCGATCCGCTCCGCCGGCCGTCAATCCGGTTGCGCGGGTGGGCACTCCCGGCTCCCCGGATCCGCCGGAGGCTCTCCACTTTCGCCGTGACGCGACCGCTCGCTTCCGCAACGTTTCGAAGTCGTCGTACCTGGTGGCCTTGCCGGGTGAATGTGTCATACGCATACCGTTCGGGCGGAATGATCGCCTCCGGGGTCGAACGGGTGGGGTTCAGCTGTTCGAGGGATTCCGGCGGGTTCAGGTGTCATTCGATTACGGGGTGTGGTGTGCGGCGGTAGGTGAAAGTCACCGGAAATGGCACCACCGCCGCCCGTAGGCTGGAGGCATGACCACGACGGGGGAAGCGGACACCAGGGCCCTGACCGGCCCGTGGTGGTGGGCCAGGTGGCGCAGTGCGGTGCTCGACGGGAGTCTCGCGCTGGTGTCGGCCGTGGAGTGCGGTGCGGAGGGGATCCCGTTCGCCCGGGACGCGGGTGTCCCGGTGTCGGTGGGGATCGTGTTCGGGTTGATCGCCGGCTCGGTGCTGCTGGTGCGCAGGAAATGGCCGATCGCCGTCGTGCTGGTCGCGATCGCGATCACGCCGGCCCAGATGGGCTTCCTGATGGGCATCATCGGGCTGTACACGCTGGCGGCGTGCGAGCTGCCGCGGCGGATCATCGTGGCGCTGGCGGGGATGTCGCTGGTGGGCACGATGATCGTGACGTTCGTGCGGGTGCGGCAGGACATGGCGCGGGGCGATCTGACGCTGGGCGACTGGTTCGTGCCGTTCGCCTCGATCACGACGTCGCTGGGGCTGACGGCTCCGCCGGTGCTGCTCGGTCTGTACGTGGGTGCGCGGCGCCGGTTGATGGAGAGCCTGCGGGAGCGGGCGGACTCGCTGGAGCGGGAGCTTCAGTTGCTCGCGGAGCGGGCGGAGGAGCGGGCCGAGTGGGCGCGTAACGAGGAGCGGACGCGGATCGCCCGGGAGATGCACGACGTGGTCGCGCACCGGGTGAGTCTGATGGTGGTGCACGCCGCGGCGTTGCAGGTGGTGGCGCGGAAGGACCCGGAGAAGGCGGTGAGGAACGCCGCGTTGGTGGGGGACATGGGGCGGCAGGCGCTGACGGAGCTGCGGGAGATGCTCGGGGTGCTGCGGGCCGGGGAGGGCGCGGGGCGGCGGGCGGCGGCGGTGCCGTTGGCGGCGGTGGGGGTGGCCGTGGCGCGGGCGGCTTCGGGGGCGGCCGAGGAGGAGGGGCCGTGTCTGTCGGAGCTGGAGGAGCTGGTGGGGCAGTCGGCCGCGGCGGGGATGGTGGTCGATCTGTCGGTGGAGGGGGAGGTGCGGTCGTATGCGGCGGAGGTGGAGCAGACGGCGTACCGGGTGGTGCAGGAGGCGCTGACGAACGTGCACAAGCACGCGGGGGGCGCGAAGACGTATGTGCGGCTCGCGCATCGGGGCGGGGAGATCGCGATGCAGGTGGAGAACGGGCCGCCGCCGGAGGCGGGGTCCGCGTCGGCGGCGGGGTTGCCGTCGGGTGGCAACGGTCTGGTGGGGATGCGGGAGCGGGTGCTGGCGCTGGGCGGGGTGTTCGTGTCGGGGCCGACGGATGTGGGGGGTTTCCGGGTGTCGGCGGTGATTCCGGCGGTGTGAGGGGCGCGGCCGCTGCGGCGTGAGTGGCGCGGCCGTCGTCGGGCGGCCCGGGTGTCGGGCGGTGTCAGGCGGTGGTGAGGCGGGCGGGTTCGGCGCCGGCGACGAGGGCCGACAGGGCCTGGTCGATGTCGGGGCCGAGGTACCAGTCGCCGGTGTGGTCGAGGGCGTAGACGCGGCCTTCGGCGTCGATGGCGAGGAGGGCGGAGGTGTCGGTCTCCTCGCCGAGGGGGCTGACCTCGGTGCCGAGGGCGCGGCCGAGGTCGCCGAGGGTGCGGGCGAGGTGGAGGCCGTGCAGGGGGTCGAGGTGCAGGGTCGCGGGGGCGACCCGGCGGCCGGGGCCGGTGGGGGCGATGCGCAGTCCGCCGAACTCGGCCCAGGCTTCGACGGCCGCGGGGAAGACGGTGTGCTGGTGCCCGGCGGGTGAGGTGTGCTCGCGCAGGGTGTCGGCCCAGAACTCCGCTTGCCTTATGTCCCAGCGCCCGGGTTGCCAGCCGGCGGCGCGGAGGGCGGCGTCGACGGGGACGGGGAAGCGGGTGGTGGAGGTGCGGTCGGGGTGCATCTGCCCTTCGATCGTCGTGCGTGCTGTGCGGGTGGTGCGGGGCGTTCTCGTGGTTCTCTCCGTGCGGGGTTCGGGGGGTTCAGTCGCCGGCGGTGGGGTCGACGACGCGGACGCCGAAGTGGGCGCTCAGGGCGGTGCAGGCGCGGCAGGGGGTGGCGAAGCTCCCGTGGAGGGGGTCGCCGTCCTCGCGTATACGGCGGGTGGTGAGCTTGGCCTGTTTGAGGACTTTGCGGGCTTCGCCGTTGGTCATGGGCTTGCGGGCGGCGCGTTTGCTGCGGGCGGCGTCGGCGGCGGTGATGTGCCGGGAGATGAGGATGGTCTCGGCGCAACGGCCGGTGAAGCGGTCGCGCTGTGCGCTGGTGAGGGTGTCGAGGAAGTCCTGTACGAGGGGGTGCAGGGCCGGGGGCTGGTCGCTGCGGGCGGCGGTGCCGGTGAGGGTGGTGCCGCGGACGGAGAGGGCGGCGGCGATGGTGGGGAGGATGCCGTCGCGGCGGTGGAGGAGGGTGGGGGCGGGGGGTGTGGGAGTGCCGCTCCAGCCGATGCGCGGGTCGCCGGCCCGCACATCGGTACCTCCGGTCTGCATCGCGTTCATGTGCGTTTCCCTCCCCGGGAGTGCCCCGAAGGACACAGAGTGCCAAATGCCATGGCTGCTGCGGAAGCTGGGGCGGCGCGACACGCCCGGGTCGGGTGGTGCCGTCACGTTGGGGTGACGCCTGGTCACGGAAGTGGGGGCGGGATGTGGCGGGGTGGGGCGGCGGGCCGGTGACCGGTGTGCGCGTACCGCTTAGGCTGTCGGCATCCGCGATCGACACCGCCGTTCAGGCCAGAGAGAACGCCGCAGGGGGCAACTGCCATGACGACAGGTCGGCTCGGGCTGGGGGCACCGCCCAGCCGCCAGGCCGGGGGACAAGCCGCGCCGCCGAACGCGGCTTATGCCGGGCAGGTCGTGCACTTCCCGGATCCGGTTCGGGCGGCACGTCACCCGAGAGGGGTACGGGTCGATGAGCATGGTTACCCGGATTTCTCGGCGTACGCGCGCGCGGCGGCGGAGATCGCCGATCCGCCGGAGGGTTTCGGGGTCGACGAGCTTCGGCTGACGGATTACGTGTCGGCGAACGCTGCGTTGGCGGCGACGGGGCACGAGTTGTGGGACACGGTGCCGGATGTGGCGACCCCGCACGGCTGGACGTGGCATCACGTGGTCGGTTCGCGGCGGCTTGAGTTGGTTCCGGTCGACGTGAAGGCGCTGCTGCGGCATCACGGCGGCGTGGCGACGATCCGGGTGGATCACGGCAAGCGCGGTACGCGGCCGTTGCAGGAGACACGTCCGGCGCACTTCGGGCTGCCGAAGTCGGGTGTGGCGGTGACGGAGTCGCAGGTGCAGGGCGTCGAGGAGGAGCTGGGGTATCGCCTTCCGGGTGCGTACCGGTCGTTCTTGAAGGCGGCGGGTGGCTGTGCGCCGATGGGCGCGGCGCTGGACGCCGAGCTGGGGCTGTTGCTGGACCAGCCGTTCTTCACGGTGCGGGACGAGGCCGCGGTCAATGACCTGGTGTACGTCAACAAGTGTCTGCGCGACCACCTGACGAAGGACTACCTGGGCGTCGGTTTCGTGCAGGGTGGTCTGCTCACGGTGAAGGTGCGCGGTGAGCGGGTCGGTTCGGTGTGGTTCTGCGCGTACGACGACGCGCGGGACGTGGACTCGTCGTGGTCGCCCGCGGAGCGGGTGGAGCGGTTGCTGCTGCCGTGCGGTGACGACTTCGACGCGTTCCTGTCGCGGTTGGCGGGCAATCCGCCGGAGTTGGAGACGGTGGCGAGTCTGATGGTGGACGGCGGTTTCGCGCGTGCCGTTCCGGTGTCTTCCGTGCCGGTGGGGGAGTGAGCTGCGAGCGATGGTGACCTTTGCGCAGGCGCAGGAGCGCGCCGAGGAGTGGATCAACGGGGACGTGCCCGCGTACCAGCATCGTGAGGTGCGGGTGCGGGAGTTCGAGCTGGGCTTCGTGGTGTGGGGCGAGGACCGTGCGGAGGGGCCGCGTTCGGACGCGGGCGGGCAGCGTCTCGTCATCGCCCGGGACAGCGGTGAGGCGACGTTGTGGCCGGCGCTGCCGGTGGGCGAGGTGATCCGCCGGTACGAGGAGGAGTACGGGCGGGTCGACGAGGTGCGGGACGCGGTGCCGGCGCAGGCTCCGGCCCGGGTGGATCTGAATCAGACGTCGTTCCTGCTGAGTCCGCCGGAGTGGTTGCAGGAGGCGGCGGACAAGCTGGGTATTCCGGATCGCCGGTCGGGGGAGTCGTCCGGGACCGCGGCTGCCGCCGCGGATTCCGGTGCTGTCGCCGCCGGTTCGGGTGCGGTCGGCGGGGCCCTTGCCGAGACGCAGGCCGGGGTGCCGGCGGCGGAGCCCTCGGACGCGGTTCCGGGGACGCCGGCCGGTGCGGGCGCGGCGGGTGGTTCCGGGAGCGGTGCGTCGTGGCCGGCTGCCGGGGCGGGTGCCACGCCGGGCGCGGGTGTGCCTGGTGCGCCGAGTGCGCCTGTCGGTGGGCCCGTCGCGCCGAGTGCGCCCGGCGTGCCGAGTGCGCCGAAGGCGCCCGCGGGTGCCACGCCGTGGGCGGGTACGGACACCAACGCGGACTCCGGCGAGGATCGTTCGGTGCCGTTGCCGGCGACCGTGTTCGCGCCGCCGCTGAGCGACCCGGGCGGCGATGTGCCGCGGCCGCCGGCCGCCGCGTCGGATGCCAAGACGGCGCTGATGTCCGGGGGCAGTGCGCTGCCGCCGACGGCGGTCGCGCCGGCGCTGGGCGCCCCGGACCAGCAGGGAGCGCGGAACGTTCCACCGGGTGCGCCCGGTACTCCGCCGCCCGCTGTCCCCGCCGCACCGGGGGCCGGGCCGGGCGCCATGCCTCCGCCGCCTCCGGGCATGTCGTCGTACGGCCATCCGCAGCAGCCGGCGCCGGGTACGCCCCCGCCGGTCCCCGGGCCGGGCGCTACGCCTCCGCCGCCTCCGGGCATGTCGTCGTACGGCCATCCGCAGCAGCCGGCGCCGGGTACGCCCCCGCCGGTCCCCGGGCCGGGCGCCATGCCTCCGCCGCCTCCGGGTGTGCCGACGTACGGCTATCCACAGGCGCCGGGCGCGGTGCCGGACGCGCCGCAGCCGCCGGCCGGTCCGGAGCGGCCGCTCCCGCCGAACGCCGGGGACATCGCGGACGCGGCGACGAGCAAGGCGGCGCCGCCGCCGCGCAAGCCGCGCGCCGGGCTGGGCACGCCGCCTCCGCCGCCGGGTGCTCCGGGTATGCCGGGCGCGCGTCCGGGGAGCACGCCCGCGCCGCCCGCGCCGGGTGCTCCGGGCGCGCCCGCGGGCGGGTATGTGCCGACGCAGCTCGTGTCGGCGCTCGGACCGGAGGGCCCCGGTGCTCCGGGCGCTCCGCAGCCGCCCGGTGCACCGGGTGTTCCCGGGGGTACGCCGCCGGGCGACGCCCCGCACGCGGCCACGGTGCTGGCCACCCCGGGCATGCCGATGCCTCCTGCCCCCGGTGCCCCCCAGCCTCCGGGCGCCCCTGGTGTTCCCGGCGCGCCCGCTGCCCCGGGCGCTCCTGGCGCTGGGCGTGGTGCGGTGCACCATGCGGAGACCATGCTGGCGGCGCCGCCCGTGGGCGGCCCGGGAGCGCCTCCGCCGCCGCCCGCGGCCGGCCCGCCAGGCATGCCGCCGGGTGCCCCGGGTGTTCCGGGGCCGATGGGTGCCCCGCAGCCGATGCCGCCGGGTGTTCCGGGGCCGATGGGTGCCCCGCAGCCGATGCCGCCAGGGCCGGGTGCGATGCCGCCGCCGGGTGGTCCGCTGCCGGGGCAGCCTCCGGCGTACGGCTATCCGCAGCAGGGTCAGCCGACGGTGGGTCCGGGGTATCAGGCGGTGCTGCGCTACCGCGCGCAGGACGGTTCGGAGCAGCAGTTGATCCGGCGTTCGGCGCCGGGTACGCCGCATCCGGAGTGGCAGATCTTCCATGAGCTGCGGTCGATGAACGTGCCGCCGGACCAGGTGCTGGAGCTGCACACGGAGCTGGAGTCGTGCGAGCTGCCGGGGGCGTACTGCGCGCGGATGATCCGGGAGCAGTGGCCGCAGGCGCGGATCACGAGCATCGCGCCGTACGGCACGGACCACGCGAGCCGGCAGCAGGGCATGCACCAGTTGCTGGCGCACCAGGGTGAGCTGCACCAGGTCGCCGACGGCCCGGCCCGGCCGGCGCCGGTACGGGCGCCGCTGCCGCCGGTGCAGCCGGCGCCGCCGGTCCCGCCGGAGGGGATCGGGCAGGAGCTGGCGGCGGTGTTCGGGCCGGGGGTCTTCCGGTTCGAGCAGCAGGCGGTGTCGCGGCAGGGTGTGCCGCCGGTCGTGGCGCACACACTGGTGGTGGCCGGGCTTCCGGTCGACCTGGGTCCGTTCTTCTGGGCGCAGGCCCAGCCGGGCCGCCCGGTGCCGACGCTGGCGGAGCTGGCGGCGGAGCGCGGGGTGCAGCCGGCTCCGGACGCGGGGTCGTACCTGGTGATGGGTACGGACTTCGGCCGGGCGATCTGCGTGCAGTACGGGACGGCGAACATCGTGGCCGTTCCGGTGGAGGCCGGGCCGGGTGGTGCTCCGGTGCCGCCGCAGTTCGTGAACACGGGTCTGCCGGAGTTCGCGCGGTGCCTGGCGCTGCTGGGGCGGATGTGGCGGCTTCGGCACGGGCTGAACCAGGAGCAGGCGGGCCGCTGGACGGTGGACTTCCAGGCGCAGTTGGCCGCTCTGGACCCGGCGGCGCTGGGTTCCCCGGAGAGCTGGTGGTCGGTGCTGCTGGAGCAGATGTGGGACGGGCTGCTGTAGCCCGCGCCCGCTGAGGTCCGCTCCTCTCATGCCCTTCACGCGTGTGCGTGGAGGGCATGAGTGTTCTCGCGCGCGGTGTCGCGTGAGATTTCGACCGTGACATCTCTGCGGAGTGTCGTGTTACGCACACTTACGTCCTGTCTAGGAAGATATGCGCGAAATCATTATGTCGTGTATGTCCGGCGGAGAGGGGCTCCCAGGGTGAGCAGCGCATCGACGACGCCGTACGGCTGCGAGACCGTCCGGGGGCGCGGCTACCGCCCCGATCAGGTCGACACGTATCTGGAGGCGCTGTCGCAGGACCGGGACGCCGCGTGGGAGCGCGCCGCGCGGCTGACCGTGCTCGCCAAGGACATGGAGGCGGAGGCGGCGCGGCTGCGCGAGACGGTCGAGGAACTGGTGCCGCAGACGTACGAGTCGCTGGGGGAACGGGCGGCGCATCTGTACCAGTTGGCGCTGCGGGAGGCGGCGGAGGTTCGCGAGGGTGCGCGGCGGGCGGCGCAGGAGGAGATCGCCGAGGCCGAGGCGCACGCCCTGGACGTGCACCAGGCGGCGCGGGAGGCGGCGGACGTGGTGCGCGCCGAGGCCGTGGAGCACGCCCGCCGGCTCGTCCTCGCGGCGCGCGCGGAGGCCGACGAGCTGCGGATCGGCGCGCGGCGCGGGGTGAAGGAACGGCGCGGGGAGGCGCTCGCCGCACTGCGTGAGGTACGCGAGCGCATCGACGGACTCACCGCCGAGCAGGCCGGGAAGCAGGCGGAGCGGCTGGCGGCGGTGGAGCGCGAGGAGGCCGAGCGGCTGGTCGCGCTGGAGGCCTGCCAGGCCGAGCGGATCGCCGGCGCGGAGGCCCGGGTCGCCGAGGCGGAGCGGGCGCTCGGCGAGGCCGAGGAGGCCGCGCGCCGCTGCGAGGAGCAGGCGCGGGTGCGTGCCGTCGAGATCGTCGACGAGGCGCACACGGAGGAGAAGCGCATCGCCCAGGAGACCGAGCGGGTGCTGCGCGAGCACAGCGAGATGTGGGACGAGGTCCAGACGCACATGGACTCCGTGCGCAACAGCCTCATCACCCTGACGGGCAGGGTGGAGCAGGAGCAGGGGGTGTCGTCCGGGTCGGGACCACGTGAGCCGGAGGACACCCCCTGACGCGGCGGCGGTGCGCCGCGCCGCGTCGGCTCAGCCGCCCCTGCGGACCGCGCCCGCCAGGATCCAGCCCTCCACCGCCTCGTACTGGCGCCGCTGTTCCTCCGCCTTGCGGTGGCCGGAGACGACCGTGCCCAGCCAGCCGAAGAAGAAGCCGGCCGGGATGGAGACGATGCCGGTCGTGGTGAACGGGAACCAGTTGAAGTCGGCGTCGGGAAAGGCCGAGACGGGCGAGCCGGAGACGAGGTTGGTGCCCGGCATGAGCAGCAGCACGGCCAGCGAGCCGCCGAGCAGGGTGCCCATGAGTCCGGTGCGGGTGTAGCGGCGCCAGAAGAGGCTGTAGACGAGGGCGGGCGCGAGCGCGGAGGCGCCGAGGCAGAAGGAGAGCGTCACCAGCGGCTGCAGGCTGTGGTGCTGCACCAGGGTGGCCAGCAGGATCGTGGGCACTCCGATGGCGAGCGCGGAGAGGCGGGCCAGGGCCATCTCCCGGCGGGCCGGCATCTCCTGCACCCGGGCGGCGAACACGTCGTGGGCGAGGGAGTTGGCGCAGGCGAGGATCATCCCGGCGACCGAGGCGAGCAGGGTCAGGAAGAGCGCTGTCGTGACCAGGGTGAACAGGAAGCTCTCGGTCGTGGACACGTCCACGCCGAACGCCGCCCGCGAGCCCAGCAGATAGGCGGTGTTGCCCTGCTTGTCGGCCGCCGCGATCACCGAGCGGCCGACCAGGGCCGTGGCGCCGAACCCGACCACCGTGATGACCAGCACGAACAGTGCCACGAGCGACACCGCCCAGGACAGCGAGCGGCGCACCTGGCGGGCGCTGGAGGCGGTGTACATGCGCATGGTGATGTGGGGCAGGCAGGCGCCGCCGAGGACGATGGTCAGCTCGGAGGTGATCATGTCCAGGCGGGCGTTCGAGTGCCCGGCGAACTGCAGCCCGGAGTGCAGGAAGGCCGGACCGGCGCCGCTCTGCCGCGCCGCGGCGTGGAACAGGGCGCCCGGGTCCCAGTCGAAGCGGTGCAGGATCAGTACGGCGACGACGGCGCCGGAGCCGACCAGCATCACGATCTTCAGGATCTGGATGAGCGCGGTGCCCTTCATGCCGCCGATCGCCGCGTAGGCGATCATCAGCGCACCGAGCCCCACGACGCAGCCGGTCTTCAGCGTCTCGTTGGAGAAGCCCAGGATGAACGCGATGAGCTGTCCGGTGCCGGCGAGCTGCACCAGCATCAGCGGCAGCAGCGAGGCGATCGTCACCACGCAGGCCGTGATCCGCACGGCGCGGCGCGGCATCCGGCGGGCCAGCGCGTCGCCCATGGTGAACCGGCCCGCGTTGCGCAGCGGTTCGGCCAGCAGGAACATCAGCAGCAGCAGCGACAGGGCTGTGCTGAGGGCGAGTACGACACCGTCGTAGCCGCACAGGGCGATCACTCCGCCGGTGCCGAGGACGGTGGCCGCGGAGATGTAGTCCCCGGCGATGGCCAGGCCGTTGCGCAGCGGGGACAGGGTGCCGTAGCCGGTGTAGAACTCGTCGAGGTCGTCGCCGTCCGGGCCGGTCATCACGCACAGCAGCAGGGTGAGGGTGGCCACGGCGGAGAAGGCGACCAGCGACATGGCCTGGCCGGAGCCGCTGAAGCCGGATACGTCCGGCGGGAGGGCGCGGGCGGTCACCGGATCGCTCCCCGCCGCGCGTCCAGTTCGGCCTCCTTGCGGATGCGGTCGGCGAGCGGGTCGACATGGCGGCGCGCGGTGTGCTCGTACAGGGCGATCGCCAGCCAGGTGACCGGGAGTTGGAGCAGGGCGAGCAGCAGGCCGGCCGGGATGCCGTCGGCGAGGTCCCGCGTCATGACGTCCGGGGCGTACGCGGACAGCACGAGGAACAGCGTGAAGTAGCCGAGCGCGGTGAGGGTCGCGGTGCGCCGCTGCCAGCGGTAGGCGCCGCGCAGCACGCGCAGGTCGCTGTGGTGCCCGAGGGGTTCGCGGCTGAGGCCGCGGTGCGGGCGGGGCGGTTCGGGGGGTACCGGCTGCCAGGGGTAGGTCGGGTACGGCGGGGAGTGCGGCGGGTCGTAGGACATCCCGGGGCTCCTTGCGTGGCTCGGGTCCGTGGCGGCGGACCGCAGGGAGGTAGGGGTTGGGGAAACGGAGTCACGCACGCTACTCGCGGGTTCACGGCCGCGTGGGCTTTTCACCGAACTGGCCGGTCGGTATGCGCTTACTGCACCGAACCGTGTCCCGCCCGTGTTGTTACCCCCGTTAACCAGGGCGTCCGCGATGGGGCACCCTCACCCCCGCCGGTGTGAAGCCGCCCCGGAGGCCTGTGACTTGCGGCTGACGCGACGGGAGGGTGGAGCCTTTCGGGGCCGGAGGGTGGAGCGGACCCCGAGGGGGTCTCCACCCGACGGTGGACGACCCCTAGGGGTATCTCCGTACTGCGGGTCGGGGAGGGTTCGTCCCGCCGGAGGACGAGGAAGGCCCCCTGTCGTCCTTAACCTGGCTTTACGCCGCCGGGGGGTGGCTGACCGAACCGGCGGGGGTGGGGTTTTCCCCCGCACAACAGGGGGCTTCGCACCAGCGCGCGGCACGCCCGCCGCACGCCAGACTCAGCGGCGTACCCGGAAGCGGCGCACCGGAACACCGGGGCGCCCCCACCGACCTGTCGACCGACATAGGAGACGTACCGTGACATCGGCTGTGACCATTCCCAGGCACGGGGGCACTGGAGGGCCTACGGCCGTTGCCGCGCGGGCCAGGCAGGTCGTCAAGGCGTACGGGTCCGGGGAGACCCGCGTCGTCGCACTGGACCACGTCGACGTGGACATCGCCCGCGGCCGGTTCACCGCGATCATGGGCCCCTCGGGGTCCGGCAAGTCCACCCTCATGCACTGCCTCGCCGGCCTGGACACGGTGACGAGCGGTCAGATCTACCTGGACGAGACCGAGATCACCGGCCTGAAGGACAAGAAGCTCACGAAGCTGCGCCGGGACCGCATCGGGTTCATCTTCCAGGCGTTCAACCTGCTGCCCACGCTGAACGCGCTCGAGAACATCACGCTCCCCATGGACATCGCCGGCCGCAAGCCGGACCGGGCCTGGCTGGACCGGGTCGTGGAGACCGTCGGGCTGGCCGACCGGCTCAAGCACCGGCCCACCCAGCTCTCCGGCGGCCAGCAGCAGCGCGTCGCCGTGGCCCGCGCGCTCGCCGCCCGCCCGGAGATCATCTTCGGCGACGAGCCGACCGGAAACCTCGACTCGCGGGCGGGCGCCGAGGTGCTGGGCTTCCTGCGCCGCTCCGTGACCGAACTCGGGCAGACCATCGTGATGGTCACCCACGACCCCGTCGCCGCCTCCTACGCCGACCGCGTGCTCTACCTCGCCGACGGCCGGATCGTCGACGAGATGCACCAGCCGACGGCCGAGCAGGTCCTGGACCGCATGAAGGACTTCGACGCCCGGGGGCGCACGTCATGACGGTGCTGAAGACCTCGATGCGCAACTTCTTCGCCCACAAGGGCCGGATGGCGCTGTCGGCGATCGCGGTGCTGCTGTCGGTGGCCTTCGTCTCCGGGACGCTGGTGTTCACGGACACGATGAACACGACGTTCGACAACCTGTTCCAGGCGACCTCGTCGGACGTGCAGGTCAGCGCCAAGGGCTCGTCCGACACGGGCGAGACCACCTCGGGTACCGGCAAGCCTCCGGTGATGCCGGCCTCCGTGGTCGGCGAGGTGCGCGGGGCCCAGGGCGTCGCGAAGGCCGAGGGGACGGTGTTCTCCACCTCGGTCACCGTCGTCGACCACGACCTGGACAAGCTCTCCCCGACCAGCGGTGCCCCGACCATCGTCGGAAGCTGGAACGGCAACGACGCCCGCACCATGAAGATCACGTCCGGTACGGCGCCCAAGGGCCCCGGCCAGGTCATGGTCGACGCGGACACCGTCGACAAGCACCACCTGAAGCTCGGCGACGAGATCGGCATCATCACCGCCGTCGGCACCCACCACGCGCGCGTGTCCGGCATCGCCACCTTCACCGTCACCAATCCCGGCGCGGCCATCTTCTACCTGGACACGAAGACCGCCCAGCAGACCCTGGTCGGCCGGACCGGCGTGTACACCAACGTCAACGTCACCGCCGACAAGGGCGTCAGCGACGCTCGGCTGAAGCGGAACGTCACCGCCGCGCTCGGCCACGGCTACCGGGTGCAGACCGCCAAGGAGGTCGCCGACGCCAACCAGAAGAGCGTCCAGAGCTTCCTGAACGTCATGAAGTACGCGATGCTCGGCTTCGCCGGGATCGCCTTCCTCGTCGGCATCTTTCTGATCATCAACACCTTCTCGATGCTGGTCGCCCAGCGCACCCGCGAGATCGGCCTGATGCGGGCCATCGGCTCCTCGCGCGGCCAGGTCAACCGGTCCGTGCTGATCGAGGCGCTGCTGCTCGGCGTGATCGGGTCCGTGCTCGGTGTCGGCGCCGGCGTCGGCATCGCGGTCGGCCTGATGAAGCTGATGGGTCAGATGGGCATGCACCTGTCCACCGACGACCTGACCGTCGCCTGGACCACCCCCGCTCTCGGCCTGCTGCTCGGTGTGGTCGTCACCGTCCTGTCCGCCTACCTGCCCGCCCGGCGCGCCGGCAAGGTCTCCCCGATGGCGGCGCTGCGCGACGCGAGCGCCCCGGCCGACGCCAGGGCCGGGATCGTGCGGGCCGTCATCGGCCTGGTCCTGACCGGCGCGGGCGCCGCGAGCCTCTACGCGGCCGCCTCCGCCGACGAGGCCAAGGGCGGCTCCGGCTTGCTGGGCCTCGGCGTGGTGCTCACCCTGATCGGCTTCGTCGTCATCGGCCCGCTGCTGGCCGGCGGTCTGGTCCGGGTTCTTGGCGCGGTCATGCTGCGGATCTTCGGCCCGGTCGGCCGGATGGCCGAGCGCAACGCGCTGCGCAATCCGCGCCGCACCGGTGCCACCGGCGCCGCCCTGATGATCGGCCTGGCCCTGGTGGCCTGTCTGTCGGTCGTCGGCTCCTCCATGGTGGCCTCGGCCACGGACCAGCTCGACAAGACCGTCGGCACGGACTTCATCATCCAGAACGACAACCAGGGCGGGCTCGTCAACCCGCAGTCCGTTCGCGCCGTGAAGAACACGCCGGGCCTGGAACGGGTCACCGAGTACAAGCTCCTGGACGCGACGCTGACCACCCCGGACGGCAAGGTCTCCAAGAAGGAGACGATCAACGCGGCCGACCCGACCTACGCGCAGGACCTGCGCACCAAGACGGTCGTCGGCACGCTCGCCGACGCCTACAAGCCCGACTCGATGTCCGTCTTCGAGGGGTTCGCCAAGAAGCACGGCATCAAGCTCGGTTCCACGGTCTCCGTCGACTTCAAGGACGGTTCGACGGCCAGGCTGAGGGTCCGCGCGATCACCAGCGACGAGGCCGTGGTCGACAAGGGCGCCATGTACGCGTCCATTTCGACGGTCGCGAAGTACGTGCCCGCCGACCGGATGCCGCTGGACATGCTGGTGTTCGCCACCGCCAAGGACGGGCAGCAGGACGCGGCCTACAAGGCGCTGAAGTCGGCCCTGCACAAGGACCCGAGCCTGACGGTCCGCGACCAGACCGACTACAAGCAGGCGCTGAAGGACCAGATCGGCCAGCTGCTCAACATGATCTACGGCCTGCTGGCGCTCGCGATCATCGTCGCCGTCCTCGGTGTGGTGAACACCCTGGCCCTGTCGGTGGTCGAGCGGACCCGGGAGATCGGCCTGATGCGGGCCATCGGCCTCTCCCGCCGGCAACTGCGCCGCATGATCCGTCTGGAGTCCGTGGTGATCGCGGTCTTCGGCGCCCTGCTCGGCCTCGGCCTGGGCATGGGCTGGGGCGCGACCGCCCAGAAGCTGCTGGCGCTGGAGGGCCTGAAGGTCCTGGAGATCCCCTGGCCGACGATCATCACGGTCTTCGTCGCCTCGGCCTTCGTGGGCCTGTTCGCCGCCCTGATCCCGGCGTTCCGGGCGGGCCGGATGAACGTACTGAACGCGATCGCGACCGAGTAGCCACCCCGTACGGGGGACACGGGGGCCCGGGGGGCCCGGCGCCGAGAAGTCACGGGGGACTTCTCGGCGCCGGGCGTTGTCATGCGGGGAGCGTCGCCACGTCGTACTTCTGGATCCAGCTGTCCCTGGTGATGACTAAGTGGACTAGGTGCTGGGCTAGCCCTGTTTCCACGGTAGCGCCGCCTCCCTCCACCGGGTCAGCGGGTTCACTCCACCGGGTGACAGGAGCCCGGGCGACGTACCCTGGGAACCCCCGGCCCGCCCCGCGTGTCGGGTGGTTCGCGTTGCCCATACCCGGACGGAAAGCCTCTCCATGAGCCTGCACGGTCTGCTCGACGCCGTAGTCAAGGACCCCGCCCTCGCCGAAGCGATCGAGGCGGCGGCGGACGGCAACCGCATGCACGTCGACCTGGTCGGCCCCCCTGCGGCGCGCCCCTTCGCGGTCGCCGCCCTGGCCCGCGAGGCCGGCCGGCCGGTGCTGGCGGTCACCGCCACCGGACGGGAGGCCGAGGACCTGGCGGCCGCCCTGCGCACCCTGCTGCCCCCGCAGACGGTGGCGGAGTACCCCTCCTGGGAGACGCTGCCCCACGAGCGGCTCAGCCCGCGCAGCGACACCGTCGGCCGCCGCCTCGCCGTACTGCGCCGCCTCGCCCACCCCAGCACCGACGACCCCGAGACCGGCCCGGTCTCCGTCGTCGTCGCCCCCGTGCGCTCCGTGCTCCAGCCGCAGGTCAAAGGCCTCGGCGACCTGGAGCCGGTGTCCCTGAGAACGGGCCGGAGCGCCGACCTGAACGAGGTCGTCGAAGCTCTCGCGGCCGCCGCCTACGCGCGCGTGGAGCTGGTGGAGAAGCGTGGCGAGTTCGCCGTGCGCGGCGGCATCCTGGACGTGTTCCCGCCCACCGAGGAACACCCCCTGCGCGTCGAGTTCTGGGGCGACGACGTCGAGGAGATCCGCTACTTCAAGGTCGCCGACCAGCGCTCCCTCGAGGTCGCCGAGCACGGTCTGTGGGCCCCGCCCTGCCGCGAGCTGCTGCTCACCGAGGACGTGCGCACGCGCGCGCGTACCCTCGCCGAGGAGCACCCGGAGCTGGGCGAACTGCTGAACAAGATCGCCGAGGGCATCGCGGTCGAGGGCATGGAGTCCCTCGCCCCCGTCCTGGTCGACGACATGGAGCTGCTGCTCGACGTGCTCCCCGGCGGCGCGATGGCCGTGGTCTGCGACCCGGAGCGGGTCCGCACCCGCGCCGCCGACCTCGTCGCCACCTCCCAGGAGTTCCTGCAGGCATCCTGGGCCGCCACGGCGGGCGGCGGAGAGGCGCCCATCGACGTCGGCGCGGCCTCCCTGTGGTCCATCGCCGACGTCCGCGACCGCGCGCGCGAGCTGAACATGATGTGGTGGTCGGTGTCGCCGTTCGCGGCCGATGAGCAACTCGACGCGGACACCCTCAAGCTCGGCATGCACGCCACCGAGACCTACCGCGGCGACACCGCCCGGGCCCTCGCCGACACCAAGGGCTGGCTCGCCGACGGCTGGCGCACCGTCTTCGTCACCGAGGGCCACGGCCCGGCCGCCCGCACCGTCGAGGTGCTCGGCGGGGAGGGCATCGCCGCCCGCCTGGACGCCGACCTCGGCGAGCTGAGCCCCTCCGTGGTGCACGTCTCCTGCGGCTGCATCGACTACGGCTTCGTGGACCCGGCGCTGAAGCTGGCCGTCCTCACCGAGACCGACCTCTCCGGCCAGAAGGCCTCCGGTCGCGACGGCGCCCGGATGCCGGCCCGCCGCCGCAAGACCATCGACCCGCTCACCCTGGAGACGGGCGACTACATCGTCCACGAGCAGCACGGCGTCGGCCGCTACATCGAGATGGTGCAGCGCACCGTGCAGGGCGCCACCCGCGAGTACCTGGTCGTGGAGTACGCCCCCGCCAAGCGCGGCCAGCCCGGCGACCGCCTCTACATCCCCACCGACCAGCTCGAGCAGATCACCAAGTACGTCGGCGGCGAGGCCCCCACCCTGCACCGCCTCGGCGGCGCCGACTGGACCAAGACCAAGGCGCGCGCGAAGAAGGCCGTCAAGGAGATCGCCGCCGACCTGATCAAGCTCTACAGCGCCCGCATGGCCGCCCCCGGCCACGCCTTCGGCGCCGACTCGCCGTGGCAGCGCGAGCTGGAGGACGCCTTCCCCTACGCGGAGACCCCCGACCAGCTCACCACCATCGCCGAGGTCAAGGAGGACATGGAGAAGTCGGTCCCCATGGACCGCCTGATCTGCGGCGACGTCGGCTACGGCAAGACCGAGATCGCGGTGCGGGCCGCCTTCAAGGCCGTACAGGACGGCAAGCAGGTCGCCGTGCTCGTCCCCACCACCCTGCTGGTGCAGCAGCACTTCGGGACGTTCTCCGAGCGGTACGCGCAGTTCCCGGTGAGCGTGAAGGCCCTCTCCCGCTTCCAGTCCGACACCGAGGCCAAGGCCGTCCTGGAGGGCCTGAAGGAAGGCTCGGTGGACCTCGTCATCGGCACCCACCGCCTGTTCTCCTCCGAGACCAAGTTCAAGGACCTCGGCCTGGTCATCGTGGACGAGGAGCAGCGCTTCGGCGTCGAGCACAAGGAGCAGCTGAAGAAGCTCCGCGCCAACGTCGACGTCCTGACCATGTCCGCCACCCCGATCCCGCGCACCCTGGAGATGGCGGTCACCGGCATCCGGGAGATGTCCACCATCACCACCCCGCCCGAGGAGCGGCACCCCGTCCTCACCTTCGTCGGACCGTACGAGGAGAAGCAGATCGGCGCCGCCGTCCGCCGTGAACTGCTGCGCGAGGGCCAGGTCTTCTACATCCACAACCGGGTCGAGTCCATCGACCGGGCGGCGGCGCGCCTGCGCGAGATCGTCCCCGAGGCGCGGATCGCCACGGCCCACGGCCAGATGTCGGAGTCCGCGCTGGAACAGGTGGTCGTCGACTTCTGGGAGAAGAAGTTCGACGTGCTGGTGTCGACCACGATCGTCGAGTCCGGCATCGACATCTCCAACGCCAACACCCTCATCGTGGAGCGCGGCGACAACTTCGGCCTGTCCCAGCTCCACCAGCTTCGCGGCCGCGTCGGCCGAGGGCGGGAGCGGGGCTACGCCTACTTCCTGTACCCGCCGGAGAAGCCGCTGACGGAGACCGCGCACGAGCGCCTGGCCACCATCGCCCAGCACACCGAGATGGGCGCGGGCATGTACGTCGCCATGAAGGACCTGGAGATCCGCGGCGCCGGAAACCTCCTCGGCGGCGAGCAGTCCGGGCACATCGCGGGCGTCGGCTTCGACCTGTACATCCGTATGGTCGGCGAGGCCGTCGCCGACTACCGGCGGCAGCTCGAGACCGGCGAGATCGAGGAGGAGCCGCCGCTCGAGGTCAAGATCGAGCTGCCCGTCGACGCGCACGTCCCGCACGACTACGCCCCCGGCGAGCGGCTGCGCCTGCAGGCGTACCGCGCCATCGCCTCCGCCAACTCGGAGAAGGACGTCAAGGCCGTCCGCGAGGAACTCACCGACCGCTACGGCAAGCTGCCCGAGCCGGTGGAGAACCTGCTGCTGGTGGCCGGGTTGCGGATGCTCGCGCGGGCGTGCGACGTCGGCGAGATCGTGCTGCAGGGCAACAACATCCGCTTCGCGCCGGTGGAGCTGCGCGAGTCGCAGGAGCTGCGGCTCAAGCGGCTGTACCCGGGCACGGTCATCAAGCCGGCCGCGCACCAGGTCCTCGTCCCGCGGCCGAAGACCGCGAAGGTCGGCGGCAAGCCGCTCATCGGCCGCGAACTGCTGGGCTGGGTCGGTGAGTTCCTGGCCTCGGTCCTGGGGTCGTAGGAACCAGCGGTGCGGGGCGGGAGGGCGAAACCTCCCGCCCCGCCGCCATGGTGCGGCGGCCGATGACGGAGCGTCGAATTACGCGGCAATCACCCCGATTGCGGCCGAATAGCCCCTTTGAGCCCCGTCTGCTGTGCGTCGAACGCCCGTTACGGTGGACGCGGACACGATCCGCCCGCGCATCAGGGCGGACAGGGCGAGCGAGGGGGACGCACCGTGACGCGTCTGAGGGGCGGGGCGGTCGCCGCGGCGGTCGTCATGGCGGTCTCCGTGGCCGGCTGCAAGAGCGATCGGATCGGCGGGTCCTCCGGTCCCGAGGAGAAGGCGCGCGGGGGAGCGGCCCTGGCCGCCGCCGACTCGCTGACCGTCAAGGGGCGCGCCCCCAAGACCGGCTACTCCCGCGAGCGTTTCGGCTCCGCCTGGGCCGACACCGACTCCAACTCCTGCGACACGCGCGACGACATCCTCAAACGCGACCTGGAACAGGTGAAGTTCACCGACGGGGACTGCAAGGTCTCCTACGGCCTGCTGAAGCCCGACCCCTACTCCGGCAAGGACATCACCTACCGGCGCGGCCGCAGCCAGGTCGACATCGACCACCTCGTCGCCCTCTCGGACGCCTGGCAGAAGGGCGCCAAGTACTGGGAGCCCGGCAAGCGCATAGCCCTGGCCAACGACCCGCTCAACCTCCTCGCGGTCGACGCGAGCACCAACCGCGGCAAGGGCGACGGCGACACGGCCACCTGGCTGCCGCCCGAAAAGGGCTACCGCTGCGTCTACGTCGCCGCCCAGGTGGCGGTGAAGAAGAAGTACGGCCTGTGGGTCACCGCCGCCGAGCAGGCCGCGATGAAGAAGGTGCTCGCCACCTGCCCGGACCAGAAGCTCCCCACGGGCGGCAATCCCACGAACGCCCCGGAGCGCTTCAGGGCCCGGTGAGCGGCAATCCGGTTTCCCGGGACGATCCGCACCACCTACGGTGACCCGCATGGACGTGAGGGTAAGCAGCCTCGCCGAGCGGCCCGACCGGCTCCCGGCGGTGTTCGAGATGGCCGACACCTGGCCCGAGTTCGTGACCAACGACCCCGTGGGCAATGCCCACTACGGCCGCATCCCCACCGAGCTGCCCGAGTACGCGCTGTTCGCCGAGGACGAGCGCGGTGAGATCGTCGCCCACGCCTTCAGCGTCCCCTTCTCCCTGGCCGCCGAGGGCCGGGGCACCCTGCCCGCCCGCGGCTGGGACCAGATCCTGCTGTGGGCCTTCGCCGACCTGCGCCGCGGCACCCGCCCCGACACGGTCAGCGCGATCTCCGTCGTCATCGCCCCGCACGCCCAGGGGCACGGCCTGTCCGCCGTCATGCTCTCGGCGATGCGGGACAACGCCCGCGCCCGCGGCTTCGGCGAGGTCGTCGCCCCCGTCCGCCCCAGCGCCAAGCACCGCGAACCGCGCACCCCGATCACCGAGTACGCCTACCGGGTCCGCCCCGACGGTCTGCCGGAGGACCCGTGGCTGCGCGTGCACGCCCGCGCCGGTGCCACCATCGACTCCGTCGCCACGGCCTCCATGACCGTCGGCGCCTCCCTCGAGGAGTGGCGCCGCTGGACGGGGCTGCCGTTCGACGCCCGGGGGTACGTCGAGGTGCCCGGCGCACTGGTCCCGGTCCACTGCGAACCGGAGCGCGGGTACGCCGTCTACGTCGAACCCAACGTGTGGATGCGGCACCCGCTGTGACCCGCGCCGGGCCCCCGCCCGGACTCAGCCGCCCAGGGCGTCCAGGTCGATGACCTTCCCGGCGGGCTTCCGCGCCGGTACGGGCTTGTCGTAGTCGCTGAAGGACAGGTGCACCGGCTCCTTGGCGCCGGACGCGCTGTCGACCTGGAGCAGGTACGGCTTGCCCTCGGTCGCGACGTACAGCGTGTAGCGGTCCTTGCCGTCCTTCTCGTGCAGCACGATCGCCGGGGTGCCGCCGACGGTGGTGGTCTTCCCGCGGGTGGCGTCCGAGCTGACGTCACCCGCGTCGGCCAGCACAGAGTTCAGATCACAGAAGCCCGCGATGTCCTTGGCGTCCTGGCCCTTCACCGCCATCTTGGCCCACTTCCCGGCCAGCATCGCCACGGCCGCGTCGGTGTCGGCCTTGGACTCGCCCTTGCTCTGGGCGCGCAGGAACGCCTCGTCGTACTTCATGTAGACGGTGCTCCCGGTCTTGATCAGGTCGGCCTTGCCCTGGCCGCCCATGCTCATCGTGCCGGCGCACTCGCCCTTCTTGTCCAGGGCCATGTCGAGCCCGATGGTGCCCGTGCTCTCGTCGTCGGCGACATCACCCTTCATCCGCAACGACGAGGCCCCGGTGGTGGCCTTCAGCGCACGGTCGGCGATCTCGCCGCCGCTCAGCCCGGCGAACGGGCCCTTCGGCTTGCTGTCCGCCTTGTCCTGCCCCGGCAGGCAGCCGGTGACTCCCGCGGTGGCCGCGGCGATGAGGCAGAGGGCGGCAAGTGCGGTTCGGCGCATGACAATTCCTTGCTGAGAGAAGTGGAGTGAGACGTGGTGACGAGTGGAGCGGTGCGTGGCGCGATGCCTGGTGCGGTGCGGTGGCGCGACGGTGGTGCGGTGCGGTGGTGAACTGGGCGGTCAGGCCGTCTTCTTCCAGTTCCCGCAGCCGGTCGTCTTGAAGTAGGCGTCGCCGGCACCGATGGTGACGACGGCCGTGCCCTTCACGTTGTTGTTGGCGATGATCGAGTCGAGCCCGTGCTCGGCGTCCTTGGTGCGCTCCCAGTAGCAGGAGTCGTCGCTGTTGCCGGCCGACTTGTAGGTGCCCGGCGCGATGTCGGTGCCGACCTTGAACATGCCGCCGTCGCCGTCCATGGAGGAGGCGGGCGAGCCCTTCGCCTTCGCGGCGACGGCCTCCCAGTCCGCGCAGCCGTTCGACTTGAACAGCTTGTCGCCGGCCTGGATGGTGACGTAACTCGCGCCCGAGACGTTGTCGTTGGCCAGGATGGAGTCCATCTCGCCCGAGGCGTCCTTGGCCCGCTCCCAGTAGCACATGCCGTCGGTGTTGCCGGTGGTGCGGTAGGTGCCGGGCTTGATGTCGGAGCCGACCTGGAACTCGCCGTCTCCTCCGAAGGCGGCCTTCTTCTTCTGCGCCGCCTTGCCGCCCGCGTCCTTCCCGGCGCCCGTGTCCTGCTTCGAGCCGGGCCGGTGCGCGGCGGACGCCGAGGTGCCCTTGCCGCTGCCGGAACCGCCGTCCTTGCTGTCGTCGGCGTTGGCGGACACGGCGGCGATGACGGCGACCCCCACGACGGCGCCCAGCGCGATCTTGCCCTTCATACCCATGTCGGAACCCCTCCCCGATGCGGCGACCGCCCCCTCCGGCTGGCCGCTCGTTCGCTGGGTCAATAAGACCAGAGCCTGTGAACCGAGTCAACACGGTTCACGGATTCTGATCGGTACACGTCCGTGAATGCGGGGATCTTGTGTACGCCGGTATGCTCGGCGCACAACGGGACGAGGGGAGCGGGACCGGTGCAGGACAACGCGACAGAGGTGACCGCCGCCGGTATCGCGCGGCTCGCCGGAGTGGGCCGAGCCGCCGTCAGCAACTGGCGCCGCCGGCACGCCGACTTCCCCAAACCGGTCGGCGGCACCGAGACCAGCCCGTCCTTCGCACTCGCCGAGGTGGAGGAATGGCTGCGCGAGCAGGGCAAGCTCGCCGAGGTCCCGTTGCGCGAACGCGTCTGGCAGCAGCTCGCCGGGCACCCCGAGGGCCCGGTCACCGCGCTGGTGCACGCGGGCTGCGCGCTGCTGCTCATCCATGAACGGCCCACTGTCTGGCTGGACGTGAGCGCCGGCTCCGACGAGCGTCTGGCCGCGATGCTGCCGGGCGCGCTGGAGCAGGTGCTGGGTGTGAACACACCGCTTCCCGTGAACACCGGCACACCCGCTCACACCTCGCCCCCCGCTCACACCCCCGCGCTGCGCACCCCGACCGGCCCCCAGCTCCTTCTCTCCGCCCCCCTCCTGCGCGGTGCCGCCGAACTGGCCGCCGAGACGGGGGCGCGGCACACCTTCGAGTTCCTGCTGGGCCGCCATCTGGACGCCAGCCCGCGCCAGTACACGCTCACCCCGGCCGAACTGGCCCGGCTGATGGCCGACCTCGCGGGCCCCGCCCGTACCGTCCTCGACCCGGCCTGCGGCACCGGCGCCCTGCTGCGCGCCGTCGACACCCGCCCCGACCAGGAGCTGTACGCCCAGGACGGCGCCCCCGACCTCGCCGCCCTCACCGCACTGCGCCTCAGGCTGCAGTCCCGCGCCACCGTGCACGCCGCCGCCGGCGACACCCTGCGCGCCGACGCCCATCCGGAGCTGCGCGCCGACGCCGTGCTGTGCCACCCGCCGTTCAACGAGCGCAACTGGGGCCACGACGAACTCGCCTACGACGCCCGCTGGGAGTACGGCTTCCCCGCGCGCACCGAGTCCGAGCTGGCCTGGGTGCAGCACGCGCTGGCCCGGCTGGCCGACGGCGGCACCGCCGTGCTGCTCATGCCGCCGGCCGCCGCCTCCCGCCGCTCCGGGCGCCGGATCCGCGCCGACCTGCTGCGCCGGGGCGCGCTGCGCGCCGTCGTCGCGCTGCCGGTCGGGGCGGCGCCGCCGTACAACATCCCGCTCCACGTGTGGGTGCTGCGCCGGCCCGACCGGACGCCCGCGGCGCCCGAGGTGCTGCTCGCCGACACCGGGCGGTTCGCCGGTGAGGCACGCGGCGGCCCCGACTGGCAGGCGGTGCGGGAGGCCGTGCTCGACGCCTGGCGCGCCTTCGACCGCGCCGGGCGGCTGGCGGAGCGGCCGGGGCTGGCCCGGTCCGTGCCGGTCATCGAACTCCTCGACGACGACGTCGACCTGGCCCCCGCCCGCCATCTGCCGCCCGCGGCGGCCGCCGACGGCGCGGAGCAGCTCACGGCGGTGCGCGAGCGCCTCGGCGAGACGCTGCGGCTGACCGCCGACCTCACCCCGCCCCCCGTCGACCCGGCGCCCCCCGCGCGCTGGCCGCTCACCACCGTCGGTGAACTCGCGCGCGGGGGCACGCTGGTGCTGCGCAGCGGCGGAACCGGCGGCCGCGCGCGCGTGCCCGTCCTCACCGACCACGACGTGCTCGCCGGAACGGCGCCCTCCGGGACGCTGCCGGAGAGCGACGAGGAAGCCGTGGTGACGGAACCGGGCGACGTCGTCGTGCCGGTGCTCGGCGGCGGCACGGTGGCGCGCGTGATCGGCGAGGCGACGCGGGGCGCCGCCCTGGGCCGCAACCTGGTGCTGCTGCGGCCCGATCCGGCGGCGCTCGACCCGTGGTTCCTCGCCGGCTTCCTGCGCGGTACGGCCAACCACCGCCAGGCCAGCAGCTATGCCTCCACGGCCACCCGCCTGGACGTGCGCCGCCTCCAACTGCCCCGGCTCCCGTTCGACGAACAGCGGCGCTACGGCGCGCGGTTCCGTGCCCTCGACGAGTTCGAGCGGGCCGTGCGGCACGCGACCCGGCTCGGGGAGCAGTTGGTGCGCGGGATGTACGACGGGCTCACGGACGGCACCGTCGCGCCGGATTGACGGTGCTCCCGGACAACGGTTCGGTACAACCCGGACCGCTTGTCCGTGCCGGGCCATATGCTCGAAGCGACCATCGCACGAGTGGCGTCAGCCCGGCGGAGCACACCGGGCGGACAGGTACGCCCATTTCAGGCATCAGGAGCAGCCATGCAAGGCCACGGCTACGCACAGCCGGTGAAGCAGCCGCCGCACAACGCGTGGCTGGTCCTCCTGCGCGTGCTGCTGGTGGCGTTCGGTGTCCTCAGCGCCGGCTTCCTCGCCTGGGCCATGCTGCTGCGGCTGGCCGCCGTCACGCGCAGGTCGCTGGACTGGGGCCTGTTCGTGGCCGCGCTGGCGGCCGACGTCCTCGCCATCGTCCTGGTGGGCAGCGAGTCCGGCGACGAGGTCCACACCCCCGGCGGCTACCTGGGCATGACGCTGCTGCTGGGCGGCCTGGTGGTCATCACCGTGTACTACCTGGTGGCGGAGATCCGTCACTACCAGCGGCTGCGTCAGGCGTACGGGAGCGGGGCGGTGTCCGGTTACGGATATCCGGGGCCGGCGGTGCCGTTCCTCGCGACGACCTCGCCGCAGACCCCGGTGCCCGCGCGGCCCCCGGCGCAGCACACGCCCGTGCCGCAGCCCCCGCCGGTCGCCCCGCCGCCGCAGCGCCCGGCGCCCGCCCGCATCGACCAGGTGCGCGCCGAACTGGACGAACTGAGCGACTACCTGCGCAAGCACGACGGCCACCACGACGGCGACGGCATGCGGGACGCCGGCCACGAGGGCGGACGGTGAGCGTGGCGGCGGGACGTGTCGTCGCCGGCCGCTACGAACTGTCCACGCTCATCGGCCAGGGCGGCATGGGTCAGGTGTGGACGGCGTACGACCAGCGGCTGGACCGGCGGGTGGCGGTGAAGCTGCTGCGCCCGGACAAGGTGGCCGGGCAGGAGGCGGACGAACTGCGCCGCCGCTTCGTGCGCGAGTGCCGGGTGACCGCGCAGGTCGACCACCCGGGCCTGGTCACGGTGCACGACGCGGGCAGCGAGGGCGAGGAGCTGTTCCTCGTCATGCAGTACGTCGACGGCGCCGACCTCTCCGACCATCTCGCCGAGCACGACCCGTACCCGTGGCAGTGGGCGGTGGCGGTGGCCGCGCAGCTGTGCGCCGTGCTGAGCGCGGTGCACGCCGTGCCGATCGTGCACCGTGACCTCAAACCGCGGAACGTCATGGTGAAGCAGGACGGTACGGTCACCGTCCTCGACCTGGGCGTGGCCTCCGTCATGGACACCGACACCACCCGCCTCACCCACACCGGCTCCCCGATCGGCTCGCCCGCCTACATGGCGCCCGAGCAGGCCATGGGCGGCGCGGTCGGCCCGTACACCGACCTGTACGCGCTCGGCGTGCTGATGCACGAACTGCTGAGCGGCGACGTGCCGTTCGCCGGCTCCACCGCGCTCGGCGTGCTGCACCGGCACCTGTACGAGCCGCCGCTGCCGGTGCGCCGCATCCGCCCCGAGGTCCCCGAAGCGCTGGAGTCGCTCGTCCTGCGCCTGCTGGCCAAGGACCCGCAGCACCGGCCGGACTCCGCGCAGGAGGTGTACGAGCACCTGGCGCTGCTGCTGCCCGCGCGCGGCATGCCCACCGGGGCGCCGCTGGACCCGACGCGCCCCTTCCTGCGGCCGCACGCCCCCTGGCCGGACCGCGCGCGCACGCCCGCGCCGCAGCCCGCCCCCGTCGCGCCCGCGCCGCCCGCCGCCGGGAAGCCCGACGTCGCCGCCGCCGTCGACGAGGTCAAGCGCCTGCTCGGGGAGGGCCGCATCACCCAGGCCGTGGACATACTCGGCGCGATCCTGCCCGCCGCGGCCGAACAGCACGGCGAGCGCTCCCCGGTGGTGCGCACCCTGCGCAAGCAGTACGCGGCCACCCTCCTCGACGACGGCCAGTACCGGCGCGCACTGCCCGAACTGCGCCGCCTCGCCGACGAGCGCGCCGCCGAGGCCGGGCAGGCCGACCCGCAGTCCCTGCGCTTCCGCTACGAGGCGGCCCAGTGCCTGGAGCAGCTCGGCGAACCGGCGGCGGCACTCGCCGAGTACCGCGCGCTGCTGCCGTACTACGAGAACCAGTACGTCTCCGGCGACCCGCAGCTCGCCCACGACGTGCGCCGCCGCATCGGCCACCTGCTGCTCGCCCTCGGCGACCGGCCGGCCGCCCACGACACGCTGGCGCGGCTGCTGGTGGACGTCGAGCGCTTCCGCGGCGCCGGTGACCCGCTGGCCGCGGAGATCCGCCGGACCCTGCAGTGGCTGGGACAGGTGCGCGGGTAGTTTTTGCCGTTGCCTGGGAGATTCTTGTGCTCTACAAGGGGTTGAGTTTCCCGAACGCATGATCGGCGCGGGATAGGTTGCGGTTCGTTTTCGCCACGCACTTTTGAGCAGGGGTGGGGTTTCATGGCAGGCCATCGGCAGTCGAAGAGACGCAGGTACGTCACGTGGGCCGTGGCGGGTACTGCCGTCGTCGCCGGAGGGGGCATCGCCGCGCAGACCTCGATGGCGGCCACCTCCTGGCCCGCGCAGAAGACGTTCACCGGGCGCGCCTTCGACACCTGCACCGCGCCCTCCAAGGCGACGATGAAGGCCTGGCACACCGGCTTCTACGGCGCGGCCGCCGTCTACGTGGGCGGCAAGAACCGCGGCTGCGCCCAGCCCAACCTGACGTCCTCCTGGGTGACGTACGTCAGCGGCCTCGGCTGGAAGCTCGTCCCGATCTACGTCGGCGCCCAGCCGCCCTGCCAGACCAGCTCCAACCCGGAGAAGCTCACCGCGTCCACCGCGGCCTCCCTCGGCACCAGCGACGCCAACGACGCCGTGGCCAAGGCCGCCGCGCTCGGCATGAAGGCCGGCAGCGCGATCTACCTGGACATGGAGCCGTACGACGTCACCAACAAGTCGTGCAACGACGCCGTGCTCACCTACGTCCGCGCCTTCGACAAGGAACTGCGCGTCAAGACGTACCGCGCCGGCTACTACGGCTTCACCAGCTCCAGCGCCAAGGCCATCGCCACCGCGAGCGACAAGACCGACCTGCCGGGCAACCTCTGGTACGCGCTGTGGGACAAGAAGAACACCACGACCTCGGACTGGCCTTGGGGTTCGACCCAGTTCACCAACCACAGCCGCGCCCACCAGTACATGGTCAACAGCAAGGAGTCGCACGGCGGTGTCACGCTCACCGTCGACCGTGACGCGTGGGACGCGCCGGTGGCCATCACCGGCTGACCCGTACCCCGGGCCGGGGAGGCGCGGCGGTGCCCGAAGCGCGTGCGAATCGTTGGTCGAATGGGTTGGCCGCAGGCTGCCCACTGCCTAACATCGATCACCGCAAGACTTTGTGCGCCCGCCCGTCGCCCGACCACCACCCCCGGCGGAGGCGCTGGCGCGCCGCAGTGTCATTGCAATCTCCCTTGGAGGTCTCCTTGCACCGCCGCCGTCGCACCGCGCTCCTCCTCTCCGCCGCGATCGCCGCCGCGGCACCCGTCCTCACCGCCTGCGGAAGCGAAGCGCACCCGGGCGCCGCCGCGGTCGTGGGAGGGCAGCGGATCACCGTCGGCCAGCTCGAGGGCCGGGTCAACGAGGTACGCCGGGCGCAGCGGGCCGTGGTGCAGGACGAGACCCAGTACCAGCAGGTCCTCGCCTCCACCGGCAGCCTGACCCGCGACACCCTGCACAACATGGTCCTGGACCAGGTGCTGCACCGCGCCGCGCGGGACGAGGGGATCGCGGTCACCCGCAGAGAGGTCTCCCGGATGCGGGCCGGCCTGGAGCAGCAGGCGGGCGGCGCCAAGGGCCTGGAGACCGCCTGGCTGCAGAAGTACGGCATCGCGCCCGGCCGCCTGGACGACAACCTCCGGCTCCAGCTCGAGGCGCAGAAGCTCGCCGCGAAGCTCGGCACCGACACCACGCAGCCCGCCTTCTGGAAGGCCCTGTCCCGGGCCTCCCAGGAACTCCACGTCGATCTCAACCCGCGCTACGGCGCCTGGGACGTGCAGAAGAGCAGCCGCGTGGACGCCAAGACGCCCTGGGTGCGGGAGGCCACGGCGACGGGGGCGCGGCAGCCGGCGTAGCGGGCGGCCGGCGGTCCTGTGCCGGTGCCGGAACGGTACGGCAGGGGTCGGCGGGGGCCGGTCGGTCATACGATCACACGTTGTCCCCGGCCCTGTGGACAACCGATCCCCTCCCTCTTCCCCGTGGGTTACGTTCGGATGGTGAACGCAACCAGCCCCGAAGCCGCCCCCGGCCGCATCGTCCTGCTCACCACCAGCCACCGTGTCGCGCCCGGCCTGCTGTCCTGGCCCGCCTGGCAGGCGCTGCGCGCCGCCGACGCCGTGCTGTGCGCGGACGGCGCCCATCCGCAGCTGCCCTATCTGCGGGAGGCCGGGATATCCGTGGCGGAGGCGTCGCCCACCGCGCAGGAGCTGGTCGACGCCTGCGCGGGCGGGCGGACGGTGGTGGTCGTGGCCATGGGGGAGGGAGAGCCCGCCCTCACCGACGGCCTCGCCCGCCTCGCCGGTTCCGGGCGGTTCCGGATGCCCGAGCTGGAGCTGCTGCCCGCCTCCTACGACCTGCCCGGCGCCCGCCTCCTCGACCTCGTCCAGGTCATGGACCGCATCCGTGTCGAATGCCCCTGGTCGTCCCGGCAGACCCACCTGGGCCTGGCGAAGTACGGGATCGAGGAGGCGTACGAACTGGTCGAGGCGATCGAGGCCGGCGACCGGGAGGAGCTGCGCGAGGAGCTGGGTGACGTCCTCCTCCAGGTCGTCTTCCACTCCCGCATCGCCGAGGAGGACCCGGAGGCGCCGTTCTCCGTCGACGACGTGGCCGGCGGCATCGTCGCCAAGCTGATCCACCGCCACCCGCACGTCTTCGGCGACGAGACGGCCGAGACCCCGGAGGACGTCAAGGAGCACTGGCTGCGCACCAAGGCCGAGGAGAAGCGGCGCACCTCGGTCACCGAGGGCGTCCCCCTCGGCCAGCCCGGCCTCGCCCTCGCCGCCAAGCTCGCCTCCCGCACCCGCACGGCGGGCCTGGAGGTGCCGCTGCCCGAGGGTGACGGCATCGGCTACGAGCTGCTGGCCCTGGCGGTCCGCGCGGAGGCGGACGGCGTGGACCCGGAGGCGGCACTGCGGGCGGCGGCGCGGGTGTACCGGGACGCGATACGGGCGGCGGAGCACTGACACCTCTGCCAAGCGCCTCGGTGACGGCGCCTCAGGTCAGTACCGTTGCCCCAGGGCACGCGCGGACGGCCAGGGGGCTTGAGTGGAGCAGCAGTTGGAGGAGCTGGCGGTCGAGGGGGCGGAAGTGCTCATCGACTCGCTGTGGTCACGGCCTGCGAACACCAGGTGCGTGAACATGTTCGCGGAGTGGTTCGAGCGCCATGAGCGTCGCCAGTACGCCGATCTCGTCCGCGGGTTCAACGCCAACAGTGCCAGGTCCGACACGCGTTGGGCGGCCCACGACCGGTGGAGCCGACGCGTCGGGGCGGTGCTTGCGCGGGGCGACGAACAGGCCGTTGTCGAACTGGTCGGCATAGTCGCTCAGTTCAGGATGCCCAAGGGGAAGGCGCGGCCCGCGGCCGCCGCTGTGCCGGTCCCCGCCCCCGCCGCGCCCGTCCAGGCAGGCGCGGCGGGCGATCACGTCGACTTCCGCGAGGGCACCTTCAACGCCCCCGTCATCGGGGTCCAGCACACCTATGGGCACCCCGGCGGTGCCTCCCTCCCCGACCCCGGCACGTGGCCCACGGTCGGTACGGCCGACCCCGTCGCCCTGGGCGTCCACCGGGCCCAGCGCCTCGGCACGGGGAACGAGCTGCCCCCGTACGTCGGCCGGGACGCGGACCACCGGCTGGTCCGGCTGCTGCACGCGGGCGGTCTCGTCGTGGTGACCGGCGAGCCGCTGTCCGGCAAGAGCCGCACCGCGTGGCAGGCGGTCCGCAACGCCCTGCCGGAGAACACGCGCGTGTACGCGCCCTCACCGGGGGCGGACCTGCGCGCGCTGCCCGGTGTGCTGCGCGAGCGCCGGGGCTCCTACCTCCTGTGGCTGGACGACCTGGACGGCCATCTGGGCGAACTCGGGCTGGACGTGGGGCTGCCGGCCCAGCTCGCCGCCCTCCGGGTGCCGGTCGTCGCGACGATGAACGACGAGGCCTACGACGCGCACCGGTTCGGCGGCGGACGGGCCGCCCGGGTGCTGAGCCGGGTGGAGACGGTCGAACTCGCCCGGGAGTGGAGCCCGCGCGAAACGGCCGCGCTGGAGGCGGTGGACGATCCCCGGCTGGCCGGGGCCCGGGAGGGACGCGGCCGGCTCACGGTGACGGAGTACCTGGCGGTCGGCCCGGAGCTGTGGGACGAGTGGCGGCGGGCGCGCAGGGCCGGCGCGCACCCCGCGGGTCACTTCCTGGTCCGCGCCGCCGCCGACGCCGCGCGGTGCGGTCTCGCCGGGCCGCTCTCGGCGCGCGTGCTGGGCGGCCTGGTGGCCGCGTACTTCGCGGATGTGCCCCAGGAGCACTGGCCGGAGCAGGAGTGGGAGTCGCGGGAGGAGGCCCTGGCCTGGGCGGTCGGACCGCGGTTGGGGGTGACCGGCCTGCTGGTTCCGGACACCGAGGACGCCGACGCCCATGAGGCCTACGGATCACTGCGGGCGGACCTCGATGCCGACGAGGAGTACACGGACGTACCGGTGTACGTGTGGCTCGAGGTGATGAGCGCCGCCGAGACAGCGGGGTCCGACGCCGTCGATGCCGTGGCCCGGGAGGCGAACCGGGAGCTGTCCGGCCGGGCGGAGGAGGGCGACGGCGGAGCCATGGTCGTGCTCGGCGTCATGGCGCAGATCAGGGAGGACAGGGACGGCTGCCTCACCTGGTTCGAGAAGGCGGTGGCCGCCGGCCTGCCGAACGAGCAGCTGGTGCGCGATGTGAACGGCGCGCTGGGCGACATGCTTGTCGAGGACGAACAGTACGAGAAGGCGCTCCCGTATCTCAGGGAGGCGGCCGAGCACGGTGACGCCAACGCCGCGTACACCTTCGCCCGAGCGCTGCGCCGGTGGGCCGACCACTGGATCCAGCGGGCCGCCGCCGACGGTCACGCGGCGGCCAAGGCGGAGCTGGCGTCCGCGACCGATACCGTCGAGGAGTGACCGACCAGCCCGCCCCGCCCAGCACCGCCCCGGAACTGTTCACCTGGGAGTTCGCCGCCGACCCCTACCCCGCCTACGCCTGGCTGCGCGAGCACGAGCCCGTGCGCCGGACGCGGCTGCCCAGCGGGGTCGAGGCCTGGCTGGTCACCCGGTACGCCGACGCCCGGCAGGCCCTCGCCGACCAGCGGCTGAGCAAGAACCCCGCGCACCACGACGAGCCCGCGCACGCCAAGGGCAAGACCGGTATCCCGGGCGAGCGCAAGGCCGAGCTGATGACGCACCTGCTGAACATCGACCCGCCGGACCACAGCAGGCTGCGCAGACTGGTCAGCAAGGCGTTCACGCCGCGCCGGGTCGCCGAGTTCGCGCCCCGGGTGCAGGAGCTGACCGACGACCTCATCGACCGGTTCGTCAGGACGGGCTCCGCCGACCTCATCCACGAGTTCGCCTTCCCACTGCCCATCTACGCCATCTGCGACCTGCTCGGCGTCCCGCGCGAGGACCAGGACGACTTCCGCGACTGGGCCGGGATGATGATCAGGCACGGTGGAGGACCGCGCGGCGGGGTCGCCCGGTCGGTGAAGAAGATGCGCGGCTACCTCGCCGAACTGATCCACCGCAAGCGCGCGGCACTGCCGGCCGAGCCCACCCCGGGGGAGGACCTGATCTCCGGTCTCATCCGCGCCTCCGACCACGGTGAACACCTCACCGAGAACGAGGCCGCCGCGATGGCCTTCATCCTTCTGTTCGCCGGCTTCGAGACGACCGTCAACCTCATCGGCAACGGCACCTACGCCCTGCTCACCCACCCCGAGCAGCGCCACCGGCTGCAGGACTCCCTCGCCCGCGGCGAACAGGGCCTGCTCGAGACCGGCGTCGAGGAACTGCTGCGCTACGACGGCCCGGTCGAGCTGGCCACCTGGCGGTTCGCCACCCAGCCGCTCACCCTCGGCGGGCAGGACGTCGCGGCCGGCGACCCGGTGCTCGTCGTCCTCGCGGCCGCCGACCGGGACCCGGAGCGGTTCGCCGACCCGGACGTCCTCGATCTCGCCCGCGGCGACAACCAGCACCTCGGCTACGGCCACGGCATCCACTACTGCCTCGGTGCCCCGCTCGCCCGCCTGGAGGGCCGGACCGCGCTCGCCACGCTCCTCACCCGCCTCCCCGACCTGCGGCTCGCGGCCGATCCGGCGGACCTGCGCTGGCGCGGCGGGCTCATCATGCGCGGGCTGCGCACCCTGCCCGTGGAGTTCACCCCGGCCGCGGAAAAGGCCGTACAACCGTAAACATGACGGGCGTTCAACTCTGTGATCTTCACGTGATCTGTGCGGCATGAACTTGTGACAAGTGATCGTATGCCTATACCTTCACCCATCAGCGCGGCCCGAGCATTGGGCACCGCGCTGGTCCCGCTGTCGCACGAAAGGCTTCCGCATGCTCTCCGGGAACGGTCGTCACCGTCGCCCCCGTCAGGCTCCGGCTCTTCTCGTCGCGGCCGGAGTGACCGGCTCCGCCATCGCCATCCCGCTCCTCGGTGCCGCGAGCGCCAACGCGGCCGACGGCACCACCTGGGACAAGGTCGCCGAGTGCGAGAGCGGCGGCTCCTGGAGCGCCGACACGGGCAACGGGTACTACGGCGGGCTGCAGATCTCCCAGGACGACTGGGGCGCCTACGGCGGCACCAAGTACGCCGCCACCGCCGACCAGGCCAGCCGTTCGCAGCAGATCGCCGTCGCCGAGAAGATCCTCGCCGACAAGGGCACCACGCCCTGGACCACCTGTGCCCTGCTCTCCGGTCTGACCGCCGACTCCGGGTCCCTGGACGTCGACACGGGCGTCGGAGGCTCCGGGAAGTCCGACTCGGACCACGGCGAGTCCGGCGACTCCTCCGGCTCCACGGACTCGTCCGGTTCCGCCGGTGATTCCGACTCGTCCGGCCTGCCGGATTCCTCCTCTTCGTCCGACTCCTCCTCGGACGCGACCGGCAAGTCGTCCTCGGACGTGGGCAAGGAGGCCGGTTCCAAGGGATCGGACAAGAGCGCAGACACCCCCAAGTCCGACAAATCCGCATCGCCGCGCGCCGAGGAGTCACAGGGGAGCGAGTCCCCGGCCACGGATCCCGTTGTGGAGGACTCGGACAATTCGTGGCAGACCGGCGGTTCTTGGAGCCTCGTCGACACGGGAGCGCTCGGCAGTGGCGGACGTCACCGCGGCGGTAACGCGGACGAAAGCGTGACAAACGGTCAGAATGCCACCTCGTCGGGCAAGCATGCCTCCCGCGGGACGGACACCTACACCGTCCGCGAGGGCGACACCCTCGCCTCCATCGCCGACTCCCTTGACGTGGACGGCGGATGGCATGAGCTGTACGCCCTGAACGAGAAGGCCATCGGCTCCGACCCGAACCAGGTCGTCGCCGGTCAGACCCTGGAAGTCGGTAGCGAAACGGGCCAAAAGCAGCGGTAGTTGACGCCCGTATTGGCTACTGATGTCCGTTTCGGTGAAAGTGTGGGATGAGTCTCAGAAGCCCTGATCGTCTTTGAAATTCCCTCGATCGCGTGTCTACGGTCGTGACCGCTCGTCACCACGAGCCCCGGCTGTCGCAACGCCGAATCCTGCCAGCGGCCGCCCGGGAACAGTCGTCGCGTAAAGCGCCGTAGGCAGGAGCGGGGGACCCAAGGTAAGTGCCGGAACCAGCGGTCGCGCTGGAACCGGCTAGGGGTGGAGCCGCGGCCCGTGAAAGCGGGCCTGCGACCGGGCAACTCAACCGGCCCGAACCCGACAGCTCACCTCGCAGGCGTCGGTGAGGGGATCCATCCATGCTGTTTTCCAGCAAGGGCAAGCACCGCCGTCCGTCCAAGGCCACCCGTGCCATCGCGCTCGCCGGTGTCACCGGCGCCGCCGTCGCCGCCCCGCTGATGGCGGCCGGCAACGCCTCCGCCGCCACCACCTCCGAGTGGGACGCGGTCGCCCAGTGCGAGTCCGGTGGCAACTGGTCCATCAACACCGGCAACGGCTACTACGGCGGTCTGCAGTTCTCCGCCTCCACCTGGGCCGCCTACGGCGGCACGCAGTACGCCGGGCAGGCCAACCAGGCCTCCAAGGCCCAGCAGATAGCCGTCGCCGAGAAGGTCCTCGCGGCCCAGGGCAAGGGCGCCTGGCCGGTGTGCGGCAAGGGCCTGTCGAGCACCCCCTACAGCGGCTCCGCCCCGAGCAGCTCTTCCAAGAGCACCTCCTCGGGCAGCACCGCCACCCGCTCCACCGACCCGCAGGCCGCCTCCCGCTCCAGCGAGCGCCCGGCCGCGAGTGCGAAGAAGACCGTCACCACCCCGACCGGCAAGAAGGTCAAGAAGGGCGACGGCGAGTACAAGGTGGTCAAGGGCGACACCCTCGGCACCATCGCCGACAAGCACAAGGTCGAGGGCGGCTGGCAGCAGCTCTTCAAGCTGAACAAGGACATCGTCGAGGACGCCGACCTCATCTACCCGGGCCAGCAGCTGCACCTGAAGTGACACCTGGCTCCGACCGGAACCACAGTGCCCTCACAAGGCCGTCCCCCAAGCTGAAGGCCTCGTGAGGGCCATTCGCCCCGTCCCCCACGGGCTCCCCGCCCCGGTGCGTGTTCCCCCGTACGCACCGGGGCGGGGCTGTGTTTTTCCCGGCCCTTCCCCTTCTTGTTCGCGGGACCTCACCCGAATTGTTCGCGGGACCTCGCCCGAACCCCTTTGTTCCGGGCAGGAACAATGGGTACGGTCTCCCTGTCCACGGGACGGTCGGTCGGTGGCCGACGCCCCTTGGACGGTTAGGCTCTAGTCGCAGGGCAGGGCCGTAAGGCACCCCGCCCCGCACTTCCAGCGTCACATCCAAGAAGGAGATGCTCGTGCCGTCCATCGACGTCGTCGTAGCCCGGGAAATCCTGGACTCCCGAGGCAACCCCACGGTCGAGGTCGAGGTCGGCCTCGACGACGGCAGCACGGGTCGTGCCGCCGTTCCGTCCGGTGCCTCCACCGGTGCCTTCGAGGCCATCGAGCTCCGTGACGGCGACCCCAACCGCTACCAGGGCAAGGGCGTCGAGAAGGCCGTCCTCGCCGTCATCGAGCAGATCGGCCCGGAGCTGGTCGGCTACGACGCCACCGAGCAGCGCCTGATCGACCAGGCCATGTTCGACCTGGACGCCACGGACAACAAGGGCTCGCTCGGCGCCAACGCCATCCTCGGCGTCTCCCTCGCCGTCGCGCACGCCGCCTCCGAGGCCAGTGACCTGCCGCTGTTCCGCTACCTGGGCGGCCCGAACGCGCACCTGCTGCCGGTGCCGATGATGAACATCCTGAACGGCGGCTCGCACGCCGACTCCAACGTGGACATCCAGGAGTTCATGATCGCCCCGATCGGCGCGGAGTCCTTCTCCGAGGCCCTGCGCTGGGGCACCGAGGTCTACCACACGCTGAAGAAGGTCCTGAAGAGCAAGGGCCTGTCCACCGGCCTCGGTGACGAGGGCGGTTTCGCCCCGAACCTCGGCTCCAACCGCGAGGCCCTCGACCTCATCCTCGAGGCCGTCAAGGAAGCCGGCTACGCGCCCGGCGAGCAGATCGCCCTCGCGCTCGACGTCGCCGCCTCCGAGTTCTACAAGGACGGCAAGTACCTCTTCGAGGGCAAGGAGCGCTCCGCCGCCGAGATGACGGAGTACTACGAGGAGCTCGTCGCGGCCTACCCGCTCGTCTCCATCGAGGACCCGCTGTTCGAGGACGACTGGGCCGGCTGGAAGATCATCACCGACAAGCTCGGCGACAAGGTCCAGCTCGTCGGCGACGACCTGTTCGTCACCAACCCCGAGCGCCTCGCCCGCGGCATCGACGAGGGCGCCGCCAACGCCCTGCTGGTCAAGGTCAACCAGATCGGCTCGCTCACCGAGACCCTGGACGCCGTCGAGCTGGCCCAGCGCAACGGCTTCAAGTGCATGATGTCCCACCGCTCCGGTGAGACCGAGGACGTCACCATCGCCGACCTGGCCGTCGCCACCAACTGCGGCCAGATCAAGACCGGCGCCCCGGCCCGCTCCGAGCGCGTCGCCAAGTACAACCAGTTGCTGCGCATCGAGGAGATCCTCGACGACGCCGCGGTGTACGCCGGCCGCAGCGCGTTCCCGCGCTTCCGCGGCCACACCGACGTCTCCAAGGGCTGACCTCCACCGGGCCGATCCGAACGGGACGGCCCGGATATCAGCCAGTCGTACGTACGTCCCCGTACCCGGTCCCGTACCGTGTGCGGGGACGTACGCACGTGGAAGGGGAGGCGGAGAGCCAGATGGCCGTCAGGGACCGGGACCGTTTCTCCACCGCCACCAGGCTGCGCGCACTCGGCGAGCAGACCGCGGCCAAGGTCTACCGCTCCCAGACCAAACGGCAGGCCCGCCGCTCCCGGCTCACCGGCCGCGCGGCCCTGCTGGCACTGGTGCTGTGCTCGCTGATCGTCGCCCTCGCCTACCCGATGAGGCAGTACGTCTCCCAGCGCGCCGAGATCTCGGACCTCCAGCGGGAGCGGGAGCAGGCCCGGCAGCGCGTCGAACAGCTGCGTGACGTCAAGGCGCGCTGGCAGGACGACGCCTACGCCGAGCAGCAGATCCGGCGCCGGCTGCACTATGTGATGCCCGGGGAGACCGGCTACGTCGTCGTCGACCCGGGCGGGGCCAAGCAGTCCCGCGCCGATCTCGGGGCCGCCCGCCGGCCCTGGTACGCGAACGTCTGGGACGGGGTCGACAAGGCCGACGCCTCCGACCAGTGACCCGCCCCCGGCCGGCCACCGGCCGCCACCAGTAACCGGCCCGCGAGCCGGCCACCGACAGAAAGCCACCCGGAAAGCAGTCATGGAAACGCCTCCGCCGCCCACTCCGCGCACCGAGCCCACCGACGCGGACGTCGAGGCCTTCAAGCAGCAGCTGGGCCGCCCGCCGCGGGGCCTGCGGGCCATCGCGCACCGCTGCCCCTGCGGCCGGCCGGACGTCGTGGAGACGGCGCCCCGGCTGCCCGACGGCACGCCCTTCCCGACGACGTACTACCTGACGTGCCCGCGCGCCAACTCGGCGATCGGCACGCTGGAGGCGGGCGGCGTCATGAAGGAGATGACCGAACGGCTGGGTACCGACCCGGAGCTGGCCGCGGCCTACCGGGCCGCCCACGAGGACTACATCCGGCGCCGGGACGAGATCGAGGTGCTGGCGGGCTTTCCGAGCGCCGGCGGCATGCCGGACCGGGTGAAGTGCCTGCACGTGCTGGTGGCCCACTCGCTGGCCGCCGGACCGGGCGTGAACCCCCTCGGCGACGAGGCGATCGCGATGCTCCCCGAGTGGTGGAGCAAGGGACCGTGCGTGACGCCGTGCGGGCCGGCCGGGGAGGACGAGAAGTGACCCGCGTGGCCGCCGTCGACTGCGGTACGAACTCCATCCGCCTGCTGGTCGCCGACGCCGATCCCGTGACCGGTGAACTCGTCGAGCTGGACCGGCGAATGACGATCGTGCGGCTCGGGCAGGGCGTCGACCGCACCGGCCGGCTCGCCCCCGAGGCGCTGGAGCGGACCTTCGCCGCCTGCCGCGAGTACGCCGAGGTCATCAAGGAGCACGGCGCGGAGAGGATCCGCTTCGTGGCCACCTCCGCCTCCCGGGACGCCGAGAACCGGGACGACTTCGTGCGCGGTGTCGTGGACATCCTCGGCGTCGAGCCCGAGGTCATCACCGGCGAGCAGGAGGCCGAGTTCTCCTTCACCGGCGCGACCAACGAGCTCAGGGGCCGCGACGACCTGCCCCGCCCCTACCTCGTCGTGGACATCGGCGGCGGCTCCACCGAGTTCGTCGTCGGCGACGACCACGTACGGGCCGCGCGGTCGGTGGACGTCGGGTGCGTGCGGATGACCGAACGGCACCTGGTGCACGAGGGCAAGGTCACCGATCCGCCCACCGAGGAGCGGATCGCGGCCATAAGGGCGGACGTAGAGGCCGCCCTCGACCTCGCCGAGCGGACGGTCCCGCTGCGTGAGGCGCGCACCCTGGTCGGCCTCGCCGGCTCGGTCACCACCGTGTCGGCGATCGCCCAGGAACTGCCCGAGTACGACTCCGCGCGCATCCACCACTCCCGCGTCACCCGGGAGCGCGTCCGCGAGATCACGGACGAACTGCTGCGCTCCACGCACGCCGAGCGCGCGGCGATCCCCTCCATGCACCCGGGCCGGGTCGACGTGATCGGCGCGGGCGCCCTCCTGCTGCTCGCGATCATGGAGCGGACCGGGGCCGAGGAGGTCGTCGTCAGCGAGCACGACATCCTCGACGGCATCGCCTTCAGCGCGGCACGGATCGTGACGCCGTAACGCGGTACCGGTGCCGTCGGCGCCCCCGGTCGGAACTCTTCTTCCGGGGGCTTCTTTCCACCCTGACGCTACTGATGAGTAGCCTCTGTTGAGCAGCTCGGATAACGTGTGAGCGAGCCGTTCGGCGCCTCCGGCGACACCCCGTCGGGAAAGTTCGTGAACTTCTTCACAAGGAATTCCGTCCCGTTCGGCCGGGAAACAGGGCCGGTTGGCCCTTCCGGGGGTTCATCTGCCGTTTGAACATGTTCAGATGGTGGGTGCACGAGGGGCCCGGGGGAGACGCTCCGAGGATGTTTCCGGTCCCTCACGGAGGTCCTGAATCGGCAGAGAGGCAGCTCACGCGCCCTTGACAACGGGTCAGACCGCCCCGCGGTTCCGACTCCGCGACATGACCTGCGTCACGCGGGCCGCGCAGTTTAGCACAGGGCCTGCAGGAGCTTGTGAAGGGGCGCACGAGCAGCCCCCCTGAGCCGGGTGGATACTCGATGCCATGAGCACCACGGAGCGTCCCAGGATCCTCGTAGTAGGCGGTGGGTACGTAGGCCTGTACGCAGCTCGGCGCATCCTCAAGAAGATGCGCTACGGCGAGGCGACCGTCACGGTCGTCGACCCCCGGTCGTACATGACCTACCAGCCCTTCCTCCCCGAAGCCGCCGCCGGCAGCATCTCCCCTCGCCACGTCGTCGTCCCGCTGCGACGCGTGCTGCCGAAGGCGGAGGTCCTCACCGGCCGGGTCACCACCATCGACCAGGACCGCAAGGTCGCCACGATCTCCCCGCTCGTGGGCGAGGCGTACGAGCTGCCCTTCGACTACCTGGTCATCGCGATGGGCGCGGTCTCCCGCACCTTCCCGATCCCCGGCCTCGCCGAGCAGGGCATCGGCATGAAGGGCATCGAGGAGTCCATCGGCCTGCGCAACCACGTCCTGGAGCAGCTGGACAAGGCCGACTCCACGACCGACGAGGAGATCCGCCGCAAGGCGCTCACCTTCGTCTTCATCGGCGGTGGCTTCGCGGGCGCGGAGACCATCGGCGAGGTCGAGGACATGGCCCGGGACGCGGCCAAGTACTACAAGAACGTCTCCCGCGAGGACATGCGGTTCGTCCTCGTCGACGCCGCCGACAAGATCCTCCCCGAGGTCGGCCCCAAGCTCGGCCAGTACGGCAAGGAGCACCTGGAGAGCCGCGGCGTGGAGATCTACCTCTCCACCTCCATGGACTCGTGCGTGGACGGCCACGTCGTGCTGAAGAACGGCCTCGAGGTCGACTCCAACACGATCGTCTGGACCGCCGGCGTCAAGCCGAACCCGGCCCTCGCCCGCTTCGGCCTGCCCCTCGGCCCGCGCGGCCACGTCGACTGCGAGCCCACGCTCCAGGTCAAGGGCACCGACTACATCTGGGCCGCCGGTGACAACGCCCAGGTCCCGGACCTCGTCGGCCGCAAGGCGGGCAACGAGAACGCCTGGTGCCCGCCGAACGCCCAGCACGCGCTGCGCCAGGCCCGTGCCCTCGGCGACAACGTGATCTCCGGTCTGCGGGGCTTCCCGCAGAAGGAGTACGAGCACGCCAACAAGGGTGCGGTGGCCGGTCTCGGCCTGCACAAGGGCGTGGCGATGATCGTCATGGGCAAGGTGAAGATCAAGCTCAAGGGCCGCCTCGCCTGGTACATGCACCGTGGCTACCACGGCATGGCGATGCCGACCTGGAACCGCAAGATCCGCGTCTTCGCCGACTGGACCCTCGGCATGTTCCTCAAGCGCGAGGTCGTCTCCCTGGGCGCCATGGAGAACCCGCGCGAGGAGTTCTACGAGGCCGCCAAGCCGGCCCCGGTCGCCGCCGCCAGCAAGACCGGCGAGAAGGCCAAGGCCTCCTGACCCTCGTTCCACCACCGGTCGCCGAACCGGTGCCGTAGTTACCCGAGAGACCTCCTGCCATCCGTGGTGCGGGAGGTCTTTCGGCGTTCCGGCGGGCCGTGGAGAGGGGGAGTTTGCCCAGCTGTAACTCCTTTGCGGGACTGCGCCGGAGGCCGCACGGTGTTTACGTGGTAACGGACATCCGGGATCGTCGTCTTGGAGGTGTGCGCCATGGCCGAAGCCGCGTCGCGGCTGAGGAGTGTTGCCGAGCAGTTGCTGGGAGTGCCGCTACCGCTGCGGATCCGTGCCTGGGACGGTTCGCAGGCCGGCCCGCCAGGTGCCCCGGCCGTCGTCGTCCGCAACCGCCGGGCCCTGCGCCGGCTGCTGTTCAAGCCCGGCGAGTTGGGCCTGGCCCGGGCCTGGGTCGCCGGGGACCTGGACATCGAGGGCGACCTCTACGGAGTCCTCGAGGTCGTGGCGGGGCTGGTGTGGGAACGCGACGAGGACGCGCGCGGCCTCGCCGAGGCGCTGCGCGACCCCGAGGTGCGGGCCGCCGGGCGCGAGCTGCTGCGGCTCGCCGGGCCGCCGATCCCGCCCGCCCCGCCGCGCGAGGAGGTCCGCAGACGCCGTCACCTGCACACACGGCACAGCGACCGGCGGGCCATCAGCCACCACTACGACGTCGGCAACGACTTCTACGAACTCGTCCTCGGCCCCTCGATGGTCTACTCGTGCGCCTACTGGCAGGACGGCGGCACCCTGGAGTCCGCCCAGCGGGACAAGCTCGAACTCGTCTGCGCCAAGCTCGGCCTGACGGAGGGGCGGCGGCTGCTGGACGTCGGCTGCGGCTGGGGCTCGATGGCCATCCACGCGGCCCGTGAGCACGGCGTGCGCGTCGTCGGCGTCACCCTCTCCCAGGAACAGGCGGCGTACGCCCGTAAACGCGTCGCGGACGAGGGGCTGACCGACCGCGTGGAGATCCGCGTCCAGGACTACCGGGACGTCACGGACGGCCCCTACGACGCGATCTCCTCCATCGGCATGGCCGAACACGTCGGTACCGAGCGCTACCTGGAGTACGCGAGCGCCTTGTACGCCCTGCTGAAGCCCGGCGGACGACTGCTCAACCACCAGATCGCCCGCCGCCCGCAGCGCGACGAATCCTCGTACGAGGTCGACGCCTTCATCGACTCCTACGTCTTCCCCGACGGCGAACTCGCCCCGATCGGCACCACCGTCACCCAGCTCGAGCGGGCCGGCTTCGAGGTCCGGGACGTGGAGTCGATCCGCGAGCACTACGCCCGCACCCTGCGCGAGTGGGTCACCCGGCTGGAGGCCGGCCGGGACCGCGCGATGCGCCTCACCAGCCCCGGCCGGACCCGCGTCTGGCTTCTGTACATGGCCGCCTGCGCGCTCGCCTTCGAGCGCAACCGCATCGGCGTCAACCAGGTCCTGGCCGTCCGCACCCCCGACCGGGGCGCCTCCGGGCTCCCGCTGCGCACCCGCACCTGGAACACCTGACACGCCGGGACACGACGAGGGGCCCCGTTCCGTCACGCGGAACGGGGCCCCGGTCGTCCGTGCGGCTACTCGGCCTTGATGGCCGCCAGCATGTTCAGCCGCGCCGCGCGCCGGGCCGGCCACAGGGCGGCCAGCACCCCGACCACCCCCGCCAGCAGCAGGAAGAGCGCCATCCGGCCCCAGGGCAGGACCAGTTCGTACGTCGGCATCTTCGTGCCCAGCAGCTCACCGGCCGCCCAGCCGAAGAACACGCCGAGGCCGATGCCGAGCACCCCGCCGAACAGGGAGATCACCAGCGACTCCAGGCGGACCATCCGCTTGACCGACCTGCGGTCCAGGCCGATCGCGCGCAGCATGCCGATCTCCTGGGAGCGCTCGAAGACCGACATGGCCAGGGTGTTGATGACGCCGAGGACCGCGACGATCACCGCCATGCCGAGCAGGCCGTAGACCATGTTCAGCATCAGCGTGAACATCTTGGCGATGTCGTTGGAGATGTCCTTCTTGTCCTGGACCCGGATCGCCGGGTTGGAGCCGAGGGCCTTCTCCAGCCCGTCCTTCGCGCCGTCGGACGCGCCGCCCTCGGTCCTGACCATCACCTGCATGTCGGCCGGGTCGGTCAGATGCGGGGTGAGGACCTTGTTGTCGAGCATGATCCCGTTGAGCATGTCGTTGCCCTCGTAGATCCCGGCCACCGTGAGACCGCGCGCCGCGCCGTCCTCGAAGTGCGCGGTGAACCGGGAGCCGACCCGCCAGCCGTGCCTTTCGGCCCGGTCCTTGTCCACGACGATCCGTGAGCCGCCCACGGTGAAGGAGCCGTCGTCCACCTTCAAATCCGTCAGCTTGCCGATCGCCGAGCCGTCGACGCCGGTCAGGTACTCCGTCTCGCCGCCGATCCGGGACGCGCCGTTGCGCAGCGGGCTGCTGGCGGTGACACCGTCGGCGCCGGCGAGCCTGCGCGCCACGTCCGGGGAGAGCGGGCCGCGGTTGGCCATCGACACGACGTAGTCCGCGCGGATCGCCGAGCTGGCCATCCGGTCGATCGACGTCTGCAGGCTGCCCGCCATCACCGTCATGCCGGTGATCAGCGTCAGGCCGATCATCAGCGCGGACGCCGTGGCCGCCGTACGGCGCGGGTTGCGCACCGAGTTCTGGCGGGCCAGCTTGCCCGACACCCCGAACACGCGCAGCACGGGCGCGGCGGCCGCGATCAGCGGGCGGGACAGCAGCGGGGTCAGGATGAACACGCCGATGATGAGCAGGACCGCGCCGAGACCCATCAGGCCCTGGGCGGACGCGGCGTCCATCGTCGTGGCCGCGAGGACCACCGCGACGCCGGCCGCCGAGAACAGCGCGCCGAGCGTGTTGCGCAGTACCAGCGACTTGGTGGTCGCCTTGGCGTGCACGCTGCTCATCGCCGCCACCGGCGGGATCCTCGCCGCGCGGCGGCCCGGCAGCCAGGCGGCCAGCACGGTGATGACGATGCCGACGGCGAGGGCGGTCAGCACGGTGCCCGGCGTGATCACCAGCGGCCCGTCGGGCACGCTCGCGCCGAACGAGCCCAGCAGTGACCGCAGGCCCGCGCCGATGCCGACACCGGCGGCCAGACCGGTCACCCCGGCGACCGTGCCGACCACCAGCGCCTCGATCAGCACCGAGCGGGTGACCTGCCGGCGGGAGGCGCCGACCGCCCGCAGCAGGGCCAGTTCCCTGGTGCGCTGGGCGACCAGCATGGTGAAGGTGTTGGCGATGATGAACGTGCCGACGAACAGGGCGATGCCGGCGAACACCAGCAGGCCCTGCTTCAGACCGCTCATCGAGGCGGAGATCATCTCGGCCTGGTCGTCGGCGAGCCGCTTGCCGGTGGTGGTCTCCACCAGGTGCGACGGCAGCGTCTTGTCCAGTGCCGTCTTGAGCGCGCTCTGGCCGGTTCCCGCCGCCGCCTTCACATCGATCTCGTCGTACGTGCCCTTCTTGCCGAACAGGGCCTGCGCGGTGGGCGTGTCGAACAGGGCGAGGCTGCCGCCGGCGGCCACGTTGCCGTCGTCGGTGCTGAAGATGCCGCTGATGCGCGGGGTGAGGACGGGTCCGTCCACCGAGAGCCGGACGGTGTCGCCGACCTTGTAGCCGGCCCGCTCGGCGGTTCTGGCGTCGATCAGCACCTCACCCCGGCCGCTGGGCGCGTGTCCGGCGGCCAGGGGGTAGCGGGCGTCCTTGGTGCCCCAGTAGTTGCCGCCCTCGGACTGCCAGCCGTCGCCGAGCAGCTTGCCGTCCTTGCCGGCGATCGCGGTGAAGCCGGTGACGACACCGGTCGCGGAGGCGGCGCCGGGCGCCTTGGCGGCCCGGTCGAGCAGGGCCTGGGTCAGCTCGGGGGTCTTGCCGACCTGGTCGCCCTCGGAGTCCTGGTACTCGGGCCGTACGGCGACGTCGACCTGGTCGAAGCCCTTGGCGGAGCTCTTCTGGTAGGCGTCCGAGATGGTGTTGGTGAAGACGAGGGTCCCGGACACGAACGCCACGCCGAGCATGACGGCGAGCACGGTCATCAGGAGCCGGGCCTTGTGCGCGGAGACGTTGCGCAGGGCGGTGCGGAACATCAGCTGGTACGGCCCTTCGCGTCGAACTGCTTCATGAGGTCGAGGACGGAGTCGGCGGTGGGGCCGTGGATCTCGTCGACGATCCGGCCGTCGGCGAGGAGGACCACGCGGTCCGCGTACGCCGCCGCCACCGGGTCGTGGGTCACCATGACCACCGTCTGGCCCAGCTCGCGCACCGAGTTGCGCAGGAAGCCCAGCACCTCGGCGCCCGAGCGCGAGTCGAGGTTTCCGGTCGGCTCGTCACCGAAGATGATCTCCGGCTTGGAGGCGAGCGCACGGGCGACGGCCACGCGCTGTTGCTGACCGCCGGAGAGCTGCGAGGGCCGGTGGCCGAGCCGTCCGGACAGCCCGACCATCTGGATGACCTGGTCGAGCCACGCCTTGTCGGCCTTCCGGCCCGCGATGTCCATCGGCAGGGTGATGTTCTCCAGCGCGGTCAGCGTCGGCAGCAGGTTGTAGGCCTGGAAGATGAAGCCGATCTTGTCCCGGCGGAGCTTGGTGAGCTGCTTGTCCTTCAGGGAGCCCAGCTCGGTCTCGCCGATCCGCACGGATCCCGAGGAGAAGGTGTCCAGACCCGCCACGCAGTGCATCAGCGTGGACTTGCCGGAACCGGACGGCCCCATGATGGCGGTGAACTCCGCCTGCCGGAAGTCGACCGAGACCTGGTCCAGGGCGACCACCCGGGTCTCGCCCTGCCCGTAGATCTTCGACAGCTCGGTGGCGCGTGCGGCCACGGCCGTGGTCCGGCCGGCGGTGGGTGTGGTGGTCACGGGAGGGTGCTCCTGTCGGGACGACGTCTGTTTCGGGACTTGATCCATCGTCCCGGCCGCCGGCGCGCGTGTAGTCAGCCGCTGTTCCGGTTCCGGGGGGCGACTCCGGTCGGACGGAGCGGGCCCGTGTCATACCTGGGGAGGACGGGAGACCCTGACCCGCGCGGTGGCCAGAACAGGACGAGCGCCCTCGTTCGGTAGGTGAAATTCCGTCATTCCGCGTACGTGCGAACCCACGCCCCGTCACGCTGGTGGCAAGTGCGGATGGCGAGTTCCGTGTGCTGATGCACCCTCAGACATCAATAAAATAAGACAACATCGGGCCATCGCTTCGTCTGGTCGAGGGATGCGCCCCGATAGGCTCGGAGCCTCGCAGCGGTGCCCATGGCCTGCCCGGATGGTGGAATGCAGACACGGCGAGCTTAAACCTCGCTGCCCCTTCGCGGGCGTGCCGGTTCAAGTCCGGCTCCGGGCACCAACCCCCTCTTTTCCGGCCCGCTCTCTTGCTTCCCACGCGTTCTGCCCCATGACCGTTGACAGTGGTGTGTGTGCGGCCGGAGACTCACGTCCCAAGAGAGTGAAAGAAACTTCACCACGCGAACGCGAGTGGGGCAGAGAAGTAGGGAGCGACCGATGCGTACCACCGTCGGGATCATCGGAGCCGGACCGGCCGGGCTGCTACTGGCGCGGCTGCTGCACCGCGCGGGCATCGACTCGGTCGTCCTGGAGAGCCGCGACCGCGCCTACGTCGAGCAGCGGCAGCGGGCCGGAATCCTGGAGCAGGGCACCGTGGACGTGCTGCGGGAGGCCGGCGCCGGTGAGCGGATGGACCGCGAGGGGTTGCGGCACGACGGGATCGAACTCCGCTTCGACCGGCGCCGGCACCGCGTCGACTTCCCCGGCCTCACCGGCGGGCGGTCCGTGACGGTCTACGCCCAGACGGAGGTGTGCAAGGACCTCATCGCCCTCCAACTGGCCGAAGGGGGCCCGCTGCTTTTCGAGGCGGATGCGCTGGCCGTCGAGGGCGCGGACGGCGACCGGCCCCGGGTGCCGTTCCGTTACCAGGGGCGCGAGGACGTCCTGGAGTGCGACTACGTCGTCGGGTGCGACGGCTTCTGGGGCGTGGCCCGCAAGGCCTTCCCCGCCGCTGCCTCGCAGGTGTTCGAGCGGACCTACCCCTACGCCTGGCTCGGCATCCTCGCCGACGTCGCGCCCTCGCACGACGAACTCGTCTACGCCCGGCACGACCGCGGCTTCGCCCTGCTGTCCATGCGCTCGCCCTCCGTCTCCCGCCTCTACCTCCAGGTGCCCGCCGGCACCGAGGCCGGCCAGTGGAGCGACGAGGAGATCTGGGCCGAACTGGACCGGCGCCTGGAGACCGACGACGGCTGGTGGCTGGAGCGCGGTCCGATCACCCAGAAGTCGGTCACCCCCATGCGATCCTTCGTGCACGAGCCGATGCGCCACGGCCGGCTCTTCCTGGCCGGTGACGCCGCCCACATCGTGCCGCCGACCGGGGCCAAGGGGCTGAACCTCGCCGTCGGTGACGTCGTGACGTTCGCCCGGGCGCTCGCCCACGAGCGGCGGACCGGGTCGCCGGAACTCCTCGACGCCTACTCCGCCACCTGTCTGCGCCGGATCTGGCAGGCCGAGCGGTTCTCGTACGACATGACGACCATGCTGCACGGCGCCCCCGACGCGACCGCCTTCGACGCCCGCCTCCAGCGGGCCCGGCTGGAACGCGTCAGCTCCTCCCGCGCGGCCGAGACCGATCTGGCCGAGGCCTACACCGGCTTCCCGCTGGAGTGAGAGGTTCCACAGGGGGAATCAGGGGTTCGCGTGGCGTGTTGGGCAACACCGCAGGGGAAAGATCCCTCTCAAGTAGTACGGCCGTTCTTTTGCCAATCCATTACCCTTGAGCCAAGGCTGCGCACGGTGGCCATGGAGGAGTGAAATGAGGAGCAGTAACCCGGTCTTCTCGCGACGGGGGTTCAGCCGCGACAACGGCTACGCCGGCTTCAACACCGCAGCGCAGGCCGGGTACGCACAGGGCAACCCGTACGCGCAGAACCCCTACGCCCAGCAGGACCTCCGGCACGGCGCCCCGCCGCAGGCCCCGGCCGCCACCGGCCGGATGACGATGGACGACGTCGTCATGCGCTCGGCCCTCACGCTCGGCACGGTCGCCGTCGGTGCCGCCCTCGCCTGGATCCTGCTGCCGGTCTCCGCGACCAGCTACGGCCTGGCCTTCGGCGCCGCCATCATCGCGATGGTCCTGGCGCTGGTGCAGAGCTTCAAGCGCACGCCGTCACCCGCGCTGATCCTGGGCTACGCGGCCTTCGAGGGCGTCTTCCTGGGCGTCATCAGCGAGATGTACAACAGCCGCTGGAGCGGTGCGCCCTTCCAGGCGGTGCTCGGCACCATGGCCGTCTCGGCCGCGACCCTGCTCGTCTACAAGGCCGGCTGGGTCCGCGTCACGGCCCGCTACGCCCGCATCGGCATGGCCATCGCCATGGCCTTCATCCTGGTGATGGTGGTCAACCTGCTGCTGGTCGCGTTCGGTGTCGCCGAGGACGGCGGCCTGCGCAGCTTCGGTCCGCTCGGCGCGATCGTCGGCATCATCGCCATCGTGCTCGGCGCCTTCTTCCTCACCCTCGACTTCAAGCAGATCGAGGACGGCATCGCCTACGGCGCCCCGCGCAGCGAGTCCTGGCTCGCCGCGTTCGGCCTCACCCTCACCCTGGTGTGGATCTACGTGGAGATGCTGCGGCTGGTGGCGATCTTCAGCAGCAACGACTAGTGCGACCGGCCCCCGACCGGCCGCCGCTCGTGTGAAGTCGTGGGAAAGGGCCCCGGATCCGTCGAAGGCGGATCGCAGGGGCCCTTTGCCGTGGCCGGGTCGCCGCGCGTGCTAGAGCAGCTTGCGGGCGGCCCTCCTCAGGTCGTACTCATGAATGATGGCCTTGGCGTGGCCGTACGCGAGGTCGTACTCGTGCCGGAGCCAGCTGACCTTCTCCTCGAAGCGGAACAGGGCGGGGCCTTCATCGACGGTGCGCAGCCAGTCGGAGACTTCACGACCGGTGCAATGGGGGATGCGGGCGAGCAGGTTGCGGTGGGTCTCCTCGGAGAAGAGTTGGGACATCGGCGCCTCCGGACGCAAAGGGGATGTAAGCCGGTCCTTCACGTCACCGTGCCTGAGCGTCCGCGTATTGGCAACAGCGCGGCGCGTTACGCTCAGCCCGTGGTTGATACGACGCCCTTGACCCGAGCAGTGGATCACTTCGCCGACCGGTTGCGGGCGGCTCCGCAGAGTCGGCTCCAGCGGGGAGCCGCGGCGGAGGCGCTGGCCCTGGCCAACGAGTTGGCCCAGTGGGCGCAGCGTGTGGAGGAGCCGGCCGCCGAGCCCCGGGAGATGCCGGACGCGGGAATGTTCGCCGCCGCCGACCAAATCCTGGTGGCCGCGCACGACTTGGCGGTGGTGCTGCGCACCGACGACGAGGTCGGCGAGGCGGTCGGGCTGGTGGAGGAGGCACGGAAGCGGGCGGGCGTCTGAGACACCGCCACGGCTTCCGGGGCCGTCACAGGGACGCGATGACCCGGTCCGCCAGGATGTAGACCATGTCCCCGCCGCACGCGAAGGTCAGCGTGTAGGCGCCGGAGATGCCCGAGCCGCCGAGCAGGTACGGCGTGTCGCCCGCCCGCACGGCCGCGGCCAGCCGCTCCGCCGTCTCCCGGTGGCCGGGGGTCATGCACAGGGTGGTGCCGTCGGCGAAGACGTAGACGTCCAGGGTGCCCAGGGGGCCGGGCCGGACGTCGGACAGCTCGACCTGGTCGGCGGCGAGCTGTTCCAGGGTGGTCACCGTGCGCTCGTGGTCGTTCACCACAGGCGACTGCACCGGCACGAAGTCCGGGTGCGAGGGGTGACGGCGGCGGGCCGCGGCCAGCTCGGAGGACTCGCCCGCGGAGAACTCGTCGGTCTCCGTGGCCGGCTCGGCGACCGGCTCCAGCGAGTCCAGGCCCGCGAAATCGGCCTGCCGGGGCAGGAACAGGTCGTTCTCGGTGAGGTTCAGCAGGGACGGCGCGTCGGAGGCGTCACGGGCCTCCTGCGCGGCCCAGAACGCGCGGGCCTCGGCCAGTTCCCGCTCCCGCTCCTCGGCCAGCGCCTCCGCCACGGCCGCGCGTATCTCGTCCGCGTCGGCGGTGCGGGCCGCGGGCAGCAGCGCGCGCCTGGCGGAGGCCTGGTTCTCGGCGAGCTGCGCCTGCAGCTGGGTGAGCTGGCGGCGCAGCTTCAGAACGGTCCGCAGGACGGCGACGCCCACGGCGCCCGTGGCGGCCGTGGTGAGCAGCAGGGCGAAAGGCATGGCGCTCACTGACGTACTCCCAGGTTCAAAGTCGACCCCCGACTTCCTACATCAGCTTGAAGGGCGGACTAACCAGCTGTCAGTGCGTAACGTCACGAAACGGACAGGATTTTGGTGACGTCGTTTCCCGACTCACGGCGCTGACCTGCAAGGACACCCCCACGAGGGACGTAGGTCACATCCTGAGGGAGATTGGATCACAAAACGGCCCAGAACCCGGGGCTTTCCCGGGTTCTGGGCCACTGCCTGACGTAGGGTGTCTCGCCCGCTACCGAGGGTGTGTCAGCTCAGGCGCTCGATGACCATCGCCATGCCCTGGCCGCCGCCGACGCACATCGTCTCCAGGCCGAACTGCTTGTCGTGGAACTGGAGCGAGTTGATCAGCGTGCCGGTGATGCGCGCGCCGGTCATGCCGAAGGGGTGGCCGACGGCGATCGCGCCGCCGTTGACGTTCACCTTGTCCAGGTCGATGCCGAGGTCGCGGTAGGAGGGGATCACCTGGGCGGCGAAGGCCTCGTTGATCTCGACCAGGTCGATGTCCTCGACGGTCAGGCCCGCGCGGCGCAGGGCCTGCTGGGACGCCTCGACCGGGCCGAGGCCCATGATCTCCGGGGAGAGGCCGGAGACGCCGGTGGAGACGATGCGGGCGAGCGGGGTGAGACCGAGCTCGCGCGCCTTCGTGTCGGACATGATGACGACCGCGGCGGCGCCGTCGTTGAGCGGGCAGCAGTTGGCGGCCGTGACGAGCCCGTCCGGGCGGAACACCGGCTTGAGGCCCTGCACGCCCTCCAGGGTGACGCCGGCGCGCGGGCCGTCGTCCTTGGCGACGACCGTGCCGTCCGGCAGGGTCACCGGGGTGATCTCGCGCTCCCAGAAGCCGTTCTTGATGGCCTCTTCGGCCAGGTTCTGCGAGCGGACGCCGAACTCGTCCATGTCCTGGCGGGTCACGCCCTTCCAGCGGGCGAGGTTCTCCGCGGTCTGGCCCATCGAGATGTAGGCGTCCGGGACCAGGCCGTCCTCACGTGGGTCGTGCCAGGTGGTGCCCTCCTGCGCGGCCACGGCGGCGGTACGGGCCTCGGCCTCGGCGAAGAGCGGGTTGTGCGTGTCCGGCAGGCTGTCGGAGTTGCCCTTGGTGAAGCGGGACACCATCTCGACGCCGGCCGAGATGAAGACGTCGCCCTCGCCGGCCTTGATGGCGTGCAGGGCCATGCGGCTGGTCTGCAGCGAGGAGGAGCAGTAGCGGGTGACCGTGCAGCCGGGCAGGTGGTCCATGCCCATCTGCACGGCCACGATGCGGCCGAGGTTGTTGCCCTGCTCGCCGCCCGGCAGACCACAGCCGAGCATCAGGTCGTCGATGTCCCTGGGGTCCAGCTCGGGAACCTTGGCCAGTGCCGCCTGGATGATCGTGGCGGTCAGGTCGTCCGGGCGCAGGTCCTTGAGGGAGCCCTTGAAGGCGCGGCCGATGGGGGAGCGGGCGGTCGAGACGATGACGGCTTCGGGCATCACGGCTCCAGAGGACGGAGTTGGGCAGGGCCGGTTGGGAAGTTACCCGGCCGTATGGTTCAGGTCACCGGAATCGCGGTGTGACACTGGCCGCAATTTACTAAGCGCTTGCTTTGGCCCCGGCGGTTCGCGGGGGATCGTACGGGCGGGTGGCGGGTGGCGGGTGGCGGTCCCGTGGGCTCCGCCCCGGACCCCCGTGTCTGCCCACCCGCCCACCGTCTCGGGTGTTCATACCGCTGGGCGGGCCGGTTCGGCCTCGCTCACACGGCGCCGACGGCGGCGCTTGAGGAGGGCCCAGGGGCCGCGGGGGCCCGTGGGCATGGCCGCCGTGACCTCGGTGCCCGCCTCCGAGGCGGCCTCCGCGGCCGCCCGGGCCACCGGCAGGAAGGCCTCGCGCCGGGACGCGTCCGGGCGTTCCTCCTCGGCCGGCCACAGGCCGAGAGCCGCGCAGACCGTGGGCAGGACCGCCATCGCCGCGGTCGCGTAGCCCTCCGCCGAGGGGTGGTAGTTGTCGGGGCCGAACAGCTCCCGGGGATTCGCCTCGAACTCCGGGCCCAGCAGGTCGCCCAGCGACACCGTCCGCCCGCCCTGCTCCACCGCCCCGATCGTCTGCGCCGCCGCCAGTTGCCGCGAGGTCCGGCGGGCCAGCCACCGCAGCGGCTGCTGCACCGGCTCGATGGTGCCCAGGTCGGGACACGTGCCGACGACCACCTCCGCGCCGGCCGTGCGCAGCCGGCGCACCGCCGCCGACAGATGCCGTACCGAACGCGTCGGCGGCATCCGGTGGGTCACGTCGTTCGCGCCGATCATGATCACGCAGATGTCCGGGACGGGACCGGCGGCCGACAGGATCAGCGCCACCTGCCGGTCCAGGTCGTCCGACTGAGCGCCCGGCAACGCCACGTTCCGCAGCTCCACCGGCCGTTCCGCCACCGCGGCCAGCCCCGACGCCAGCAGCGCCCCCGGCGTCTGGCCCGACCGGTGCACGCCCTGCCCCGCGGCCGTGGAGTCGCCGAGCAGGGCCAGCCGCAGCGGCGGTTCACCGGGGATGTCGTACGCGTGGCCGTACACCCCGTCGGCCACCGGCACCCGGCCCGCACCGCCGTTGCCCACATGGCGCCGGGCCAGCCGCACCTCCGCCAGCAGCAGGCCGACCGCCGCCGCCCCGACGAGCCCCACCCCGCCGCCGCCGTACGCCGCTCCGGCCGCGATGCGCCGGGCCACTCTCGCCCTCGACATGCTCGTCATGCGTCGCCGCCACCTCCTCGTAGCCGTACACCCACTCCTTGCCCCGTACAGACCGTGTGCCAATCTCGACGGGGAGTGAACGCCCGACCGAGGCCACTTCGGGGCCGTAGGCTGGCGGAACCACTACGACAGATGTTTTTTGCAAGCAACCGGAGACAACGGTGCGATTCCACGACTCGATGATCAGCCTCGTCGGCAACACCCCGCTGGTGCGGCTCAACAACGTGACCAAGGGCATCCAGGCGACCGTCCTGGCCAAGGTGGAGTACTTCAACCCGGGCGGTTCCGTGAAGGACCGCATCGCCCTGCGCATGATCGAGGCCGCCGAGGAGAGCGGGGAGCTCAAGCCGGGCGGCACGATCGTCGAGCCGACCAGCGGCAACACCGGCGTGGGCCTGGCCATCGTGGCCCAGCAGAAGGGCTACAAGTGCATCTTCGTCTGCCCTGACAAGGTGTCCACCGACAAGATCAACGTGCTGCGGGCCTACGGCGCCGAGGTCGTGGTCTGCCCGACCGCCGTGGACCCCGAGCACCCGGACTCGTACTACAACGTCTCCGACCGCCTCGTCCGCGAGACCCCGGGCGCCTGGAAGCCCGACCAGTACTCCAACCCCAACAACCCGCTCTCGCACTATCACTCGACCGGCCCCGAGCTGTGGGAGCAGACCGAGGGGAAGATCACCCACTTCGTGGCGGGCGTCGGCACCGGCGGCACCATCTCCGGCACCGGCCGCTATCTGAAGGACGCCTCCGACGGCGCGGTCAAGGTCATCGGCGCCGACCCCGAGGGTTCCGTATACTCCGGCGGCTCCGGCCGGCCGTACCTGATCGAGGGGGTCGGCGAGGACTTCTGGCCGACCGCGTACGACCGGACCGTGGCCGACGAGATCGTGGCCGTCTCCGACAAGGACGCCTTCCAGATGACCCGCCGCCTGGCCAAGGAGGAGGGCCTGCTGGTCGGCGGCTCCTGCGGCATGGCCGTCGTCGCCGCGCTGCGCGTCGCCGAACGGCTCGGGCCGGACGACGTCGTGGTCGTCCTCCTCCCGGACAGCGGCCGCGGCTACCTCTCGAAGATCTTCAACGACGAGTGGATGGCCGACTACGGCTTCCTCGAGGACGAGGGCCCCAGTGCCCGCGTCGGCGACGTCCTGCAGGACAAGGTGGCCGGCACCATCCCGTCCCTGGTGCACATGCACCCCGAGGAGACCGTGGGCGAGGCAATCGAGGTGCTGCGCGAGTACGGCGTCTCGCAGATGCCGGTCGTCAAGCCGGGCGCCGGTCACCCGGACGTGATGGCCGCCGAGGTCGTCGGCTCGGTGGTGGAACGTGAGCTGCTGGACGCCCTGTTCTCCCAGCGGGCCTCGCTGGAGGACCCGCTGGAGAAGCACATGAGCGCCCCGCTGCCCCAGGTCGGCTCCGGCGAGCCGGTCGGCGACCTGATGTCGGTCCTGGGCTCCGCGGACGCCGCGATCGTCCTGGTCGAGGGCAAGCCGACCGGAGTGGTCAGCCGGCAGGACCTGCTGGCCTTCCTGGCCAAGGGCGGCAACAAGTAGCCGAATCCGCGGTGAACCGCCGGTAACGGCGGCGAACCGGGGGTGACTTGGGCCGGTCGAGCCGCTCCGCAACTGGTACGAGCGTGTCACGTGCGCGCAGCACCCGCTTAACACGGGTCCGGCACATTGGTGGGTGTCGGCAGGGCGATGGGGGTACCTCCCAGGCGTTGAGCACTGGGGGAGGCTCCCCGCCCCGGCCGGCGCCGTGCGGCGCCAAGGACCTCCGGAGCGGCTCCCGGACCTCCATGGACGCCCAGGACGCGCAAGCCCGGTCCTGACCCGGCCCGCGTCCCGCGCGGGGACCGCCGTCGTCCCGCCCCCCGGAAACGGGGGTGCGGCGGTCCCCGCGCACAACTCTTCCCTGCGGCCTCGCGTCTTCCACTGGCCTCAGCTCTTCCACGAGCCTCGGTTCTTCCCCGGGCCTCGGCTTTTCCCCGGGCCTCAGTCGTCCCGGGCGGGCCGGCCGGAATCGCGCCGGCCGGTGAGCAGCTCCCGGTTGAGGCGCGCCGCCTGAGCCGCGTTCACACCGACGATCCCGAGCCAGGTGGCCACGATCCCGGTCATCCCGGCGAGGGCGCCGGAGATCGCGGACAGCGGGACGGCCAGCACCAGCGACACGATCGCGAGGCCGTAGCGGTCCGCCCACGAGCCGGCCGACCTGGGCCGCCGGGGGCCACGCGCGTCGGCCATCCGCTGCTCGGCCAGGTGCCGTCGTACCCGGCGGTCCACCGTGTCGTCGATCCGCTGCTCGACCTTCTCCAGGAAGGAGTCCACGAGCGCGGAGTCGTACTCCTCGCCCAGCTCCCCGCGCGCCCGTACGGTGGCGTCCAGGTCCTTCTTGAGATCCGTGTCCCGCGAGTCCAGTGCGCTCATGCGCTTCACGGTAAGGAGCGCCGGTGCCCCGCGCACTGGGGTAAACCCCCCTCTTCGGCGCCGGGGGCCCGGGTCGGCCGGATCACGAGACGGGCCTTGCCCGGCTGTATAGGCTCATGCAGAGTTCTAGATGTCTGAATAGGCCATGGGTTCACATCCGGAGGGGGAGCACAGCATGAGCGTCGACCGGAGCACGGGCGTGACGGACACCCCGGCGACCCGTCTGCAGGCGCTCTTCGAGGGGCACCGGCTCACGCCGACCCAGCGCCGTATCGCGCACAGCATGGTGCGGCGGGCCGCCGACGTCCCCTTCCTGTCCAGCGTGGAGCTGGCCGAACTGGCCGGGGTCAGCCAGCCCTCGGTGACCCGGTTCGCGGTCGCCCTCGGCTTCGACGGCTACCCCGCCCTGCGCAGGCATCTGCGCGAGGTCGTGCCCGCCGAGCAGGCCGCCGCCGGGTCCGGCTCGTACAACGAGTACCAGCAGGCCGTAGAGGCCGAGATCGAGAACCTGAGGCACCTCGCGGAGCTGCTCGCCGACCCCCGGCCGGTGCAGAAGGCCGGCCGGATCCTGGCGGCCTCGCGTCCGCTGCCGGTGCTCGGGCTGCGCGCCGCCGCTTCCCAGGCGTACGGCTTCGCGTACTTCGCCGCCAAGGTCCACCCGGACGTCCGGCTGCTCAACGAGGGCGGCACGATGATCCAGGACCGTATCGACGCGGCCGTCCGCGCGGGCGCCACGGCCCTGCTGTGCTTCGCGCTGCCGCGGCATCCGCGCGAGGTGGTCGACACCCTCGCCTACGCCAGGGAGGCGGGCCTGACGGTAGTCACGGTCGCCGACTCCGCGTTCGCGCCCGTCGCTCGCCACTCCGACCTGCTGCTGCCCGCCGCGGTCGGCACCGGGCTCGCCTTCGACACCGCGTGCGCGCCGATGCTGCTCGGGCGGGTGCTGCTGGAGGCGCTGTGCGACGATCTGCCGGACGCGCAGGCCAGGTTGGAGCAGTTCGACGCGCACGCGGCCGCCCGGGGGCTGTTCGTGGAGTGACCCGACGCGCTCTCAGACTCGTCTCACGTTCAGCCGTTAGCCTCGTGCCAGGACCCAGGGGCTGGGTGGACACGCAGACGTGACACGGGAGGCCGACGTGGCGCGCGGAGGGCAGGGACTGGCCCGGGTGGCCGTCGTCGTAAGGGCGGGTGCCGCACCGCTGTGGTGGTTCGGGGTGATGGCCGCCGGTATCGGAGTACTGCCGCCCGGGGTGACCGGGCGCCGGATCGGGGTGTCGGCGGGGGCCGCGCTGTTCCTCGTCGCCCCGGCCGTCGTGGCACTGGTGCGCGGGAAGCGGTACGCCGCCCTCGCCCGCGGGGCCGCCCGGGCGGGCAAGTACGACGTGCTGCAGGACCGGGCGGTGACCGTGCGCAACTGGCGCCGGGGACACCGGTGGTGGCTGCTGCTGGCGTTCGCGGTGGCGCTCGGCAGCTCGTTCGCGCTGCCCGCGGCCGGGGGCATGCTGCTGGCCGGGGCCGGCACCGGGCTCAGGCTGAAGGCCGCGCGGCTGGGGCGCCGGGAGGGGGCCTGGGAGACGCTGCTGTGGGTGCGGGTCGACTGGCTCGACCGGCGGGGCGGCGGCCCGGCGGGCAAGGCCGTGAAGGGCGTGCGCGCCACGGGCGTCGCGGCCGGCGACGCGACCCCGGGCGGGTCCCGCCGCCGTACCGCGGCACCGGTGTGACCTCGAGCGGCCCGGAGGTCTCAGGCCGCTCGTGTGGATCATGCCGGGCTCGCGGGCCCTGGTGCCGCCCCTCGCCGCGTTGTCGTCGGTTGCCATGGCTCCGCCATGGCGCCCTCCTCCGCCTTGCGAGGCTGCCTCACTGCCCGAAAGGCGTGGGAGTGCCCCGACACCAGACCCCGCTCCCTGATCCGGCGTGATCCGAACGAAAGACCCTAGACCTCCAGCTCCTCCTCGATCCTCTTGAGCTGGTGCCGGGCCATCGCCAGGTTGGCCCGGTTCTGCTCCAGGACGAGGTAGAGGAACAGGCCGTTCCCGCCGCGGCCCTTGAGCAGGCGGATCAGGTGGTACTGGTCCGTCAGCGTGATCAGGATGTCGTCGATCTCGGCCTTGAGGCCCAGCATCTCCATCGTGCGCATCTTGGCGCGGATCACGTCCGTGTTGCCCGCGGCGGCCACGTTGAGGTCGAAGGTCTTGCCGCCGCCCATCGTGCCCAGCGCCATGCCGCTGGTGTAGTCGACGAGTGCGACGCCGGTGGCGCCCTCGATGGAGGTCAGGGCCTCTTTCAGGGCGGTCTCGGTGTTGGCCATGGTGGTCCTCTCAGTTGTCGGTTGCGGTGCGCGCTTCGGTGGCCGTGGTGCGTGGCGCGCGCGCGGTGCGAGTACGTGCGGGTGTGGTTCTGGTGGGCCGTGCGGCGGGCGCCGCGGCCCGGGCGGCGGCCTCGGCGGCGTCGAGCAGCTCCCCGATGCGGGCGCCGGACCGGCGGCCCTCCAGGTGGAGCCGGCCGACGTTCACCCGGTCCTGGGTGAGCAGGGTCAGCACGGCGGTGCGGCCGGCCGCGTAGGTGGCGACGTAGCCGTGTTCGCCGCGTACCAGCAGCTCCCGGAAGCCGCCGTTGCCGGTGGCGTCGGCGACCCGTACGGCCACGCCGAGGGCGGCCGCGGTGAGCGCCGCCAGGCCCTCCGGGTCGACGCCGGGTGTGTCGTGGGCGACGACGAGTCCGTCGACGCCGGCCGCGAGGGCGCCGGTGAGCTGCGGGACGCGGGTACGCAGTCGGCGCAGCTCGTCCAGCACGGTCTCCAGGTCCTGTTCGGGCACCATCAGCTCTCTCCTCTCGGCGGCGGGGTGGTGCCGTTCAAAGCGCCTCCAGCGCATCCCTGAGCCTCTTCAGCAGCGCGATGTCGGGGTCGGTGACCGTGAGCGGGGGAGCCGGCGGGAGCGGCGGCGGGTCCGGTGCCGTGGGCGCCGGCCGGACGAGTCCGGCCGCCACGAGCCGCCGTACGTCCACCAACGTGTGGAATGCCTGTCTGCCCAGGTCACGGGCGATCTCCGGGGCCGTGCGGACGCCGTCCACCCGGTTCAGGACGGCCCGCCGGCGCGGTGTGACGTGCGTCCCGGCGGCCGGGTCGGCGCGGATCAGCGGGGCGCTGTCGGCCGCCGGGTCCGGCCACAGCCGGTGCAGCAGCAGCCGGCGGCGCAGCGTCTCGCGTTCCAGCGCGATGACCGGGACCGAGGGCAGCGGGCCGATGCGGGGCGTGCCGTCGTACCGGAACCGGCCAGGAGTGCTGCTCGGCGCGAGGGCGAAGTACCCGGCGTCGTACAGCGCGTCCAGGTGGCACAGTTCCAGCGCGCCCGAGGGCAGCAGCCCGGCGTCGAGCAGCAGCCGGGCGGCGTCCGCCGTGCCGCCGGCCCGCTCTGCCGCCCGCTGCCACGCGGCCGCCGCGAGGGTGCCGTGGGCGGTGAGCAACACGTTCAGTCCGGGGGCGAGGGGGCTCTCGGCGTGCACGACACGGCCCCGGGCGAGGTACAGGGTGCCGTGTTCGCGGACGAGCACGCCCGTGGCCTGCTCCTCGGCGAGCCGTCTGAGCATCGGCGACAGCGCGCCCGCGGTCCGGTCGGCCGCGGCCGATCTGTCCCGCACCGGCAGCGGCGGAGGTGTGCCGACCATGGTCATCCCAGCACCAGCCGGTCGGCCATCTCGCCGAGCCGGATGCGGGCGAGGGCCAGGTTGCCCTCCTCGCGACCCAGCCACAGGTGGAGGAAGACGCTGCTGTCGAAGGACGTGACCACGAACCGCAGCAGGTGGTAGCTGTCGCGGTTGCTGATGATCACGTCCTCGACGGGCGGGCGTCCGTCCTCGGCGTCCCCGGCCGTGAAGGCGCCGTGCTCGGCGGCCAGCCTGGCCAGTTCGGCGGCTTCGGCGGCGGTGGTCTCGTGGTCACCGCCGGGGGCTTCCCCGACGGATCCCAGGGCCAGTCCGCTCGTCCAGTCCACCAGCGCGGCTCCCCGGGCACCGGGCAGCCGCATCGCATCCAGTAGGCACTCGTCGATTCCGGGCACGCCGGTTCCCCTCCCCGCCTGTACTCCGGTTGAGTGACAGAGACACTACGCAACGTGTGCGTGGCGAGTGAGGGCTTTGGCATTTTCCGTTGGAACGTGCGTCCGGCGTACTAAGGTGGGTCAACTGACGGCCGTTTCCCGCCAGTTGATCCATTTGTTCGATGAGGCGCGGGGGCGTGTCAACGGCTCCCGGATGCGCGCAGGGTGGTGAGCGCGGACGCGTGCGCCCCTCCGGACTCGGCCACGACCTCCGCCACCGTCTGCGGCTCCCGCACGGTCGCGAAGGCGACGCCCCCGGAACCGTCCGGCGCGAAACCGTAGATCCCGGGCCGGGCCAGGGAGTTGTAGGCGTAGTGGTGCGCGAAGTAGTACGCGCCCGTGTCCAGCGCCGCCGCGTAGTCGCCCTGCTCCAGCAGGGGCAGGGCGCGCCCCTCGGCGAGCAGGTCGCCCGAGAAGCACGCCGGGCCCGCCACGTCCTGCGTCACCTCGGGGCCCGGCTTCGGCCGGCCCTTGGCGTCGTACGCGGCGATCCGCAGCGGCCAGGCCCCCGGCGCGTACACCGTTCGCGTGGCCACCTGCACGCCCGCGTGCGTCACCGCGATCCGCCGCCCGCCGGAGCTCTTCGTGTACTCCACCCGTGCCACCACCGTGCCGTGCTTGGCCAGCAGTGACCGCCCGAACTCGGTGACGATCCCGTACCGCCCGTCGAACAGCCCCGGCACTTCCTCCTTGAGCGTGCGCGCGTACTGGGCGTACGTCGGCGTGGTCGCCTCCGCCTCGAAGTTGACCGGCAGCCCGCCGCCGATGTCGAGCGTGTCGATCTGCCGCCGCCCGATCCGCGCGTTGATCTCCTCGGCCAGCGCGTACGTCTCCGCCACGCCCCGCGCCAGCAGCGACAGCGGGATGCCCTGGGAGCCGGTGTGGGCGTGCAGCCGGGTCAGCCACGGCCGGTCCGCGTACGCCCGGACGACCCACTCACGGGCCCCCTCGTCGCGCAGCGCCACCCCGAACTTCGAGGTCTCGGTCGCGGTCGAGGTCGCCCCGATGGTGCCGCCGCCGATCTGCGGGTTGACCCGGATGCCGAGCGGCGACCGGGTGGTCGCCGGTCCGACCAGCGCGTCGAGCCGGTCCAGCTCCTGCGGGTTGTCCGCGTTCACGGCGACGCCCAGCGCCAGCGCCTCGCGCAGCTCGGCCGGCGTCTTGGCGGGGGAGTCGAGCACCGTGTTCTCCGGCGGCAGTCCAGCCGCCCGCGCCAGCGCCAGCTCGCCCGGGCTCGCCACCTCGGCGCCGATGCCCTCCTCGTGCAGCAGCCGCAGCACCGGCACCAGCGGGCTCGCCTTCACCGCGAAGGCGTGCAGCACCGGTGTCCCCGGCGCCGCGACCGCGTCGAAGGCCGCCCGCAGCGCGGCCGCCGTCTCCCGGATGCCGGTGACGTCCAGCAGTCCCACCACGGCCGCGTCCGGCCCCAGCAGCCCCCGCTCCACGGCGCCGCGTACCCCCTCGTCGCGCCGGGCGGCCCGCTCCCGGGCCTCGCCGTCGGTGTCGTGGTCCACGACCTCTCCCTCCTGTCGGCCTTCGTGTACTTCCAGCCAAACACCCGGTGCGCGCGGGTGTGGGCGCGGGGAGGTGTTGACTAGTTCTATTCAGAAGGTCAGGATGTGAATAGACGTAGTAACAGAAGGAGGCAGACGATGTCGGGACCCCGCCCCGTACGAGCACCGCGCGGCACGGAACTGAGCACCCTGGGATGGCAGCAGGAAGCCGCCCTGCGGATGCTGCAGAACAACCTCGACCCCGAGGTCGCCGAGCACCCCGACAAGCTCGTCGTCTACGGCGGCACGGGCAAGGCCGCCCGTGACTGGCGCTCCTTCGACGCCATGGTGCGCACGCTGCGGACGCTCAAGCAGGACGAGACCATGCTGGTCCAGTCCGGCCGCCCGGTCGGCGTGATGCAGACCCACGAGTGGGCCCCGCGCGTCCTCATCGCCAACTCCAACCTCGTCGGCGACTGGGCCAACTGGGAGGAGTTCCGCCGCCTGGAGGCCCTCGGCCTGACCATGTACGGCCAGATGACCGCCGGCTCCTGGATCTACATCGGCACCCAGGGCATCCTCCAGGGCACCTACGAGACCTTCGCCGCCGTCGCCGCGAAGAGGTTCGGCGGCACCCTCGCCGGAACCATCACCCTCACCGCCGGCCTCGGCGGCATGGGCGGCGCCCAGCCCCTCGCCGTGACCATGAACGACGGCGTCGCCATCTGCGTCGACTGCGACCCGCGCGCCATCGAGCGCCGCATCGAGCACCGGTACCTGGACGTGAGGGCCGACTCCCTCGACCACGCGCTCCAGCTGGCCACCGAGGCCCGCGACGCCCGCCGCCCGCTGTCCATCGGCGTCCTCGGCAACGCGGCCGAGCTGGTCCCGCAGTTGCTGGCGATGAACGCGCCGATCGACATCGTCACCGACCAGACCTCCGCCCACGACCCGCTGGCGTACCTGCCGGTGGGCGTCGCCTTCGAGGACATGGCCGACGCCGCCGCGAAGGACCCGGCCGGCTTCACCACGCGTGCCCGTGAGTCCATGGCGAAGCACGTGGAGGCCATGGTCGGCTTCATGGACGCCGGTGCCGAGGTCTTCGACTACGGCAACTCCATCCGCGGCGAGGCCCAGCTCGCCGGGTACGACCGCGCGTTCGCCTTCCCCGGCTTCGTCCCCGCCTACATCCGGCCCCTGTTCTGCGAGGGCAAGGGCCCGTTCCGCTGGGCGGCCCTGTCCGGCGACCCCGCCGACATCGCCAAGACCGACAAGGCGCTCCTCGACCTCTTCCCGGAGAACGAGTCCCTGGCCCGCTGGATCAAGATGGCCGGCGAGCGCGTCCACTTCCAGGGCCTGCCCGCGCGCATCTGCTGGCTCGGCTACGGAGAGCGCGACAAGGCCGGCGAGCGCTTCAACGACATGGTGGCCTCCGGCGAGCTGGCCGCTCCGCTGGCCATCGGCCGCGACCACCTCGACTGCGGCTCCGTCGCCTCCCCGTACCGCGAGACCGAGGCCATGCTCGACGGCTCCGACGCGATCGCCGACTGGCCGCTGCTGAACGCCATGGTCAACGTGGCGTCCGGCGCGTCGTGGGTGTCCCTCCACCATGGTGGCGGCGTGGGCATGGGGCGCTCCATCCACGCCGGCCAGGTGACGGTGGCCGACGGCACGAAGCTGGGCGGGGAGAAGATCCGGCGGGTGCTCACCAACGACCCCGGTATGGGTGTCATCCGGCACGTGGACGCCGGCTACGACATCGCGGAGTCCGTCGCGGACGAGCGGGGGGTCCGGGTGCCGATGCGTGAGGGTGACGAGGCGTGAGTTCGGAAGCAGGCGGGCACGGCCGGTCTCCGGTGGGGGCTGATGTCCCGTCACCGGGTGCGGCTGCGGCTGTGCCCACCCGCCCCCAGTCTCGGCTTCGCTCGACCGGGGGGACCCCCCTCGCCCTGCGGAGCGATTGCCCACAGCCTGGCGGGCCCGCCGCTCGTCGGGCGCCCTCCTTCCAGGAGATGTGGGCGGAGCTGCTGCCCATCGGCCGGCACCCCGACTCCGGTGGGTACCGGCGGTACGCCTGGAGCGGGGCCGATGGGGAGTGCCGGGCCTGGTTCGAGGAGCAGGCCGGGACGCGCGGGCTGGCCTACGAGGTGGACCGGAACGGGAACCAGTGGGCCTGGCTGGGCGACCCGGCCGCCGGGGACGCCGTCGTCACCGGATCGCACCTGGACTCGGTGCCCGACGGGGGTGCCTTCGACGGCCCCCTCGGCGTCGTGTCCTCCTTCGCGGCCCTCGACGAACTGCGCGCCAGGGGAGCGCGGTTCACCAAGCCCCTCGCCATCGTCAACTTCGGCGACGAGGAGGGCGCCCGGTTCGGTCTCGCCTGTGTCGGCTCCCGGCTCACCGCCGGACAGCTGACCCTCGAGCAGGCCCACCGCCTCACCGACGCGGACGGTGTCACCCTCCCCCGGGCCATGGAGGCCGCCGGCTACGACCCCGGGGCCATCGGGGCCGACCCGGAACGGCTGGACCGGATCGGCGCCTTCGTGGAACTCCACGTCGAACAGGGCCGTGCGCTGGACCTGTCCGGCGACCGGGTCGGCATCGCCAGCGCCATCTGGCCGCACGGCCGCTGGCGCTTCGACTTCCGCGGCGAGGCCAACCACGCGGGCACCACCCGCCTGGTGGACCGGCGCGACCCGATGCTGTCGTACGCCGAGACGGTGCTCGCCGCCCGCCGCGAGGCCGAACTCGCAGGTGCCGTCGCCACGTTCGGCAAGATCTCCGTCGAGCCGAACGGCGTCAACGCCATCCCCTCCCTGGTGCGCGGCTGGCTCGACTCCCGCGCCGCCGACCAGGCGACCCTGGACACCGTCGTCGGCGGCATCGAGAAGGCCGCGCGCGAGTACGCCGACGCCCACGGCATCGACCTGGACGTGGTCCGGGAGTCCTTCACCCCGGTGGTCGGGTTCGACCACGCGCTGCGCGACGAACTCGGCCGCGTCCTCGGGAACGACACCGGCATCCAGGTGCCCGTCCTGGGTACCGGCGCCGGACACGACGCCGGAATCCTCTCCGGGCGCATCCCGACCGCCATGCTGTTCGTGCGCAACCCCACCGGCGTCTCGCACTCCCCGGCCGAGTCCGCGGCCGAGGACGACTGCCTGGCCGGGGTGCGCGCGCTCGCCGACGTACTGGAAGGGCTGGCCTGCACGTGACCGACGCGACCTACTGGCTGGAGCACGCCTGGCTCGCCACCCATGTCGAGCCCGGAGTGGTGGTGGCGGCCGCGGACGGCCGGATCACCGCCGTCCGCACCGGCGTGCCCACCCCGCCGCCCGGCGCCGAGGTGCTGCGCGGCCTGACCCTGCCCGGCCTGGCGAACGCCCACTCGCACGCCTTCCACCGTGCGCTGCGCGGCACGGTCCAGGTCGGCAGCGGCACCTTCTGGACCTGGCGCGAGGTGATGTACTCCGTCGCCGACCGGCTGACCCCGGAGACCTACCACGCCCTCGCCCGCGCGGTGTACGCCGAGATGGCCCTGGCCGGCATCACCTGCGTCGGCGAGTTCCACTACGTGCACCACGCGCCCGGCGGCACCCCCTACGCCGAGCCCAACGCCATGGGCGAGGCGCTGATCGCGGCCGCCGCCGACGCCGGTATCCGCATCACCCTCCTGGACACCGCCTACCTTTCCGCCGGCATCCTGAACAAGCACAGTGGCGAGCCGCCCGACGCCCATCAACTGCGCTTCTCCGACGGCAGCGCGGAGGCCTGGGCCGAACGCTGTTCAGTTCTCAAGGAACGGGATCACGCGCGGATCGGGGCGGCGATCCACTCCGTACGGGCCGTGCCCGCGGACCAGATGGCGACCGTGGCGCGCTGGGCGGAGGAGCGGCGGGCCCCACTGCATGTGCACCTGTCGGAGCAGACGGCCGAGAACGCGGCCTGCCAGGCCGCGCACGGCCGCACCCCCACCCAACTGCTCGCCGACCACGGCGTCCTCGGGCCGCGCACCACCGGTGTGCACAACACCCACCTCACCGGCGAGGACATCGCGCTGCTCGGCGGCTCGCGCACCGGCACCTGCATGTGCCCCACCACCGAACGCGACCTGGCGGACGGCATCGGCCCGGCCGTCGCCCTGCAACGGGCGGGCTCCCCGCTCTCCCTGGGCTCCGACAGCCACGCGGTCATCGACCTGTTCGAAGAGGCACGCGCCATGGAGCTGAACGAGCGGCTGCGCACCCGCACCCGGGGCCACTGGACGGCCGCGGCACTGCTGCGCGCCGCCACCGCCGACGGCCACGCGGCCCTCGGCTGGCAGGACGCCGGCACCATCGAGGCGGGCGCGCTCGCCGACCTGACGACGGTCGCGCTCGACTCGGTCAGGACGGCCGGGCCGCTGCCCCGACTGGGCGCCGAGACGGCCGTATTCGCGGCGACCGCGGCAGACGTGCGGCACACGGTCGTGGGCGGCCGTCAGGTCGTACGGGACGGGGTCCACGCCCTCGTGCCGGACGTACCGAAAGCGCTCGCGGACGCGATCGAAGCCCTGCGCGGCTGACGCCCGCGCGGCCGAAGCCCGCCGACCCCCGACCGGCCACCCACGAGGACACCATGAGCAGCAGCACCGTCATCACCAACATCGCCACGCTGGTCACCAACGACCCCTCCCTCGGTGACGGCTCGTCCCTCGGTCTGATCCAGGACGCGGCCGTCGTCATCGACGGCGACCGCATCACGTGGACCGGTGAATCCAGGAAAGCACCCGCCACTGACAACCGGGTCGACGCGGGCGGCCGGGCGGTGCTGCCGGGCTTCGTGGACTCCCACTCCCACCTGGTCTTCGCCGGTGACCGCACCCAGGAGTTCAACGCCCGGATGTCGGGCCGCTCCTACACGGCGGGCGGCATCCGCACCACGGTCGCGGCCACCCGCGCCGCCACCGACGCGGAGCTGGAGGCGAACCTCACCCGCTACCTACGGGAAGCGCTCCGCCAGGGCACCACCACCTTCGAGACGAAGTCGGGCTACGGCCTCACCGTCGAGGACGAGGCCCGCGCCCTGCGCATCGCGGCCCGGCACACCGACGAGGTGACGTTCCTCGGCGCCCACATCGTCTCCCCCGAACACGCCGACGACCCGGCGGCCTACGTCGCCCTGGTCACCGGCGAGATGCTGGACGCCTGCGCGCCGCACGCCCGCTGGATCGACGTCTTCTGCGAGAAGGGCGCCTTCGACGGCGACCAGGCCCGCGCGATCCTCACCGCGGGCCGGGACAGGGGCCTGCACCCCCGGATCCACGCCAACCAGCTCTCCTACGGCCCCGGTGTCCAGCTCGCCGTCGAGCTGGACGCGGCCAGCGCCGACCACTGCACCCACCTCACCGACGCGGACGTCGACGCCCTCGCCCACAGCGACACGGTCGCCACCCTGCTGCCCGGCGCCGAGTTCTCCACCCGCGCCGAGTGGCCCGACGCCCGCCGGCTGCTGGACGCGGGCGTCACCGTGGCCCTGTCGACGGACTGCAACCCGGGCTCGTCGTTCACCTCCTCGGTCCCCTTCTGCGTCGCGCTCGCGGTGCGGGACATGGGGATGACCCCGGACGAGGCGGTCTGGTCGGCCACGGCCGGCGGCGCGGCGGCCCTGCGCCGCACGGACATCGGCCGCCTCACCCCGGGGTCCCGCGCCGACCTGCTGCTGCTCGACGCCCCGAGCCATGTGCACCTGGCCTACCGGCCGGGCGTGCCGCTGGTCGCCGGCGTCTGGCGGCGCGGCGTGCGCGAGGTCTGATCCGGGCGTCCGCGCCGACCGGTCAGGCGGCCCCGGCCCGCCACCGCTGCGCCGGCTCGCCGGCCAGCGGCTGCAGTACGACCCCGTCGCCGCCGTCCGGTGTCACCGCGGTGCCGGTGTCGATCGCCGGGCGGATGGTGCCGTCGCCGTCGACGCCGAAACGGAGGTTCCGGCCGTTGCGGCCGTAGACCGAGTCGCACTCCCAGATGCCCACGCCCCGGTCGGTAGAGCCGCGGCTGTCCAGGCAGAAGTCGGAGTCGGCGGCCGAGCGCAGGACGCCCGGACCGGCGTCGACCCGCCAGCGCTGGGTGGCGGAGGAGTCGCAGGGCGCCATGACGACGTCGTTGCCCTTCCACAGCTCGCCGTCCCGGATGTCCAGGCAGCGGCCCGTGGCCAGGTTCACCACCTGGGCGAAGGCGCTGCCCGGCGGCGCGGGCGCCGGGGACGGGGGCGGGGTGCCGCGGCTGGGCGGCGGCGAGGTGGCCGGGCGGTGCGAAGTCCTGCTCGGCGACGGCGACGGCGACCCGGCAGTGCGCGAGGGCGTCGGGGCGGCCGACGGGGACAGCGAGACCGTGGCCGTCACCGTCACCGGCGGGGGAGTGGGCGTCACCGCCGACGTGTGCCGGTCGGAGGCCTCGGACGGGGAGAGCAGGAAGACCAGCAGGGGGGCCAGGGCCACGCTCAGCGCCGCCGACGCCAGCAGGTAGCGGCGGCCGGGTGGCCGGTTCTGGAGGGCGGCACGCGGGCCGGGCGCGGCAGCCGGGCCGGCGGGACGGAGGTACGACGTCCCGTGCCAGGGGAGCAGGCCCTCCGCCAGGGTCTGCCGCGGGGCGTCCCGCAGCGCGGTCAGCTCCTCGACGGCGGCCGTGCAGTGCGGGCAGTGAACCCGGTGGGCATCCAGGTCGGCGCTGCGGCGGGGGCCGTCGGGCCGTACCGCCTCCTCGATCAGACGGCGGAAGTCGGCGCAGCGCGGGTCGTCCGAGCCGGCCAGGCGGTGCCGCAGGCAGGCCTGGGCCAGCGCCTGCACCGCCTGCGGTGTGTCATGGGTCACGTCCACACGGCTCAGACCGAGACAGGCGGCGGTGCGCTCCACGGGCTCCGCCTCGAGCACCCCGTACCAGATCAGGCCCTGGGCGCGGGACGGGAGCGTCTGGAACGCCGGGAGGAGCGGTGGTGTGGGCCCGTCGGGCGGGCCGCCGGTGTTCAGGACCAGCAACAGACCCGCGTCGACACCCGCGGAGCGTTCGTCGGCCGCCCAGGCGGCCGCCAGCCGGGCGGTGAGCAGCAGGAGCTGGTGGCGCAGGGGCACGTTCGGCTCCCGGCCGCGAGCCGTCTCGCGGGCCGCCGCGGTGAAGGTCTCCGCCGCCAGCCGACGGGCCGCCGACTCGCTCGCGGCACACAGCCGGGCGTAGGCGAGGACCGCGGGGTGGTGCCGACGGCGCAGTTCCCGAAGGGCCGGGTAGGCCGACGGGGACGGGGTGCGCAGCAGCGCCGTCAGCCGCGCGTCCGGCGCTTCGGCGAGTCCCGTGTCCGCCTCGGCCCCGTCGCCGCCCTGAGCCATCGCGTGCCCTCCGTCCCCCGAACTATCCGGCGTACCGGCCGGTTTGGGGGCTCATGGTGGTGGAGCGGCGCGGTTCGGGAAAGACGTTTCCCTAGGTAACCCCGGTAACGGTTCGCGCATGACGCAGGCGCACAGACCGCTGAGACCGACCCATGAGCCGGCCTGCATGAGGTCTGGGGCGCCGGGTACCCGCCATTCGGGGTGATCCGTTCCGGAAACGGCGAAGCGGCCCGGCGCCGTGGGCCGGGCCGCCTGGCACGCGGCACCAAAGGGATCACTCCTCGACGGTCAGCCCCTTGCGCAGCCGCACCAGCGTCCGCGCCAGCAGCCGGGAGACGTGCATCTGGGAGATGCCCAGCTCCTCGCCGATCTCCGACTGGGTCATGCCCGCGACGAAGCGCAGTGAAAGGATCTTCCGGTCCCTGGAGGGGAGTTCGGCGATCAGGGGCTTCAGCGACTCGACGTACTCGATGCCTTCCAGCCCGTGGTCCTCGTACCCGATGCGGTCCGCGAGCGCGCCCTCGGAGTCGTCCTCCTCGGGCTGGGCGTCCAGGGACGAGGCGGTGTAGGCGTTGGAGGCGGCCATGCCCTCGACGACCTCGTCGTTGGAGATGCCGAGCCGCTCGGCGAGTTCCGCCACCGTGGGGGCGCGGTCCAGCTTCTGCGCCAGTTCGTCCCCGGCCTTGGCCAGGTCCAGCCGCAGTTCCTGGAGTCGGCGCGGCACCCGCACGGACCACGAGGTGTCGCGGAAGAAGCGCTTGATCTCACCGATGATGGTCGGCATCGCGAACGTGGGGAACTCCACACCGCGGGAGAGCTCGAAGCGGTCGATCGCCTTGATCAGGCCGATGGTGCCGACCTGGATGATGTCCTCCATCGGCTCGCTGCGGGAGCGGAAGCGGGAGGCGGCGAACTTGACCAGCGCGAGGTTCAGCTCGACGAGCGTGTTGCGTACGTACGAGTAGTCGGGCGTCCCCTCCTCGAGCGACTCGAGGCGCTCGAAGAGCGTCCGGGACAACGCCCTGGCGTCGACCGGGCCGACCTCGTCGAAGGGCGGGATCTCCGGGAGTCCCTCGATCGCATCGAGGGGATTGATGGGATGATCCAGTTCCGGTGGGGGTGTCGACGCCGCGATCGGGGTATGCGATTCGTCGAGCCGGGGTGACATGGGTGTCCTCCATCGTTCTCGGCATATGGCTGCCGAAGCCAAAAAGCGTGCACTGCGGTGTGCGGCGCCTCCGAAGCCGGCTTGTAGGGCTGTGTGTCCTTACTAGCCCTACCCGCTTCACCGAGCAGGTCGCAAGTGCGTTCTGTGTTGATATGTCCGATTGTGGGAGGTTGTTCGGGTGTCGGAGTGCGATTGAAAGGCGTAATGTTCGAGGGCATCAGCGGCCACGACCTCGGGAGAGAGACGGCATGGACCACGGGACGGTCGGCAGCGCACAGTCGGGCCGGCTTCTGGTGGAGGTGCGGGAAGAGGACCCCAGCGCCGTAGTTACACCTGCGGGTGAACTGGACCACCACACCGCCGATCTTCTACGCGAGCCCCTCGACGAGCTTCTGGAGAAGGGGCTCTCGCGGCTCGTGGTGGACTGCTCACGGCTTGAGTTCTGCGACTCCACGGGATTGAACGTTCTGCTCGGAGCGCGGCTGAAGGCGGAGGCCGCCGGCGGCGGAGTGCACCTGGCGGGCATGCTCCCGGTGGTGGCACGCGTGTTCGAGATCACCGGGGCCGAGGCGGTCTTCACCGTCCACGACTCCGTAGAGGCCGCACTGGCCGACGACTCCGACTGACCCCGTGCTCCCGCCGTTCCCGGACGGCCGATGTCTGTACGGGGCACCGGTCATGTCCAAACGGGGGGTGTTCCGCCGGATCCGTCGGGCAGGAGTCATCCTGAAAGCCGTCGACCGCGAGCACGCCGAGCCGTCGGGGAACCGGTGAACGGCCTGGGTGTCACGTACGTGCGAAGGGCGGACGACGGAGGAGTCGTGGGCGGACTGTGTACGGACCGCCCGGCACCGACCGGTGCCGGAATGTTGAACTGTGAACTGGTGGATCGGTGAGGTGAAGCGCTGATGAGCACCACCCGGCCTTACTCGCCGGGCGACCGCGGCCCGGAGCCCAGCGGCGCTTCCGGGGCGTCCGAAGGGGGTGCGCCGGAGCCGGGCGCGCCCACGGGGGCAGCCGCGCCGTCCGTGCCGTCCGAGGGCGCGCCCCCGGGACGGGGGAGGCAGGTACGCACGCTGCGCCTGGACGGCGAGAGCGGCGTCGTCCCGCTCGCCCGTGACTTCACCCGCCAGGCGTTGCACGCCTGGGGCTGGCTGCCCGCGGCCGGCGCCGATCAGCGTGCCGCCGCCGAGGACGTGCTGCTCGTGGTGTCCGAGCTGGTCACCAACGCCTGTCTGCACGCCGAGGGCCCGGACGAGCTGCTCCTCGCCTGCGACAACAAGGTGATCCGGCTGGAGGTCTCCGACCGGGGCACCGGCCAGCCGGCCCCCCGCACCCCGCACCGCGCCGGCCGCCCCGGCGGCCACGGCATGTTCATCGTGCAGCGGCTCTGCCTGGACTGGGGCGTCCTGCGCGTCCCCGGCCGCGACGGCAAGACCGTGTGGGCGGAGCTGGGCGCACCGGCGTAACCCGCCGAAACGCGCCCACACCACCGCCCGCCCCGCCGGCGTCACCCGCCCGAGCGGGCCCGCGTTCCGCGTCGGCGCACCGGCACGGACACCGAGCGAGCCCGCTCGCCGCACCATCTCGCCGCGCACGCGCACGGGCGCACCCGCTCACGAACACCCCCGAGGCATCCATGCCCCCTCGGGCTGCCGCGCATCGCGGGGCACTCCTCCGCGCCCCGCGCCGTCCTTCCGTACGGCCCCGGGCGCAGGGGCTCCCTACCTCAGATCTTGCTCAGAACTCCAGGCGATTTGCCTCCAAGATCAAATACGGCATAGCGTCCCCGTCGTTCGTGCAAGCAAAGCGAACAGGCACGCTGCCCGCCGGGCGAATCCGCAGTTGAGCGATTGACCATCGCCTGCGATGCCCGGCGGAGGAAAGAGGAGCAAATGATCTGGGGGAAGAGGGTGGCGGGCGGCGCGCTCGCCGCCGTCCTCATGGCGACGGGGACCGGCCTGGCCGCCGCGGGCACCGCGGAGGCGGCCGGAGCCAAGTACAAGTGCACGGCTGTGGTCCACCTCGACCTGGGCAGGCCCAAGGCCACGTCCTCGTGCAAGAAGTCCGCGTCGGGCAAGAAGGTGACCCGGCACCGGGTGAAGCTGGTCTGCGACGTCGTCCGCGGCCGGGGCACCCCGCACGAGATCCCGTGGTACGTGTGGGGGCCCTGGGTGAAGCCGGGTCAGAAGTCCACCGTGATGTGCGGCTTCAGCAGCTTCACCCGGTCCTGGTCGGTCGAGACGAGGTCCTGACCCCCTGATCCCGGGACCCGGACAACGACGGAGGGCCGCCGCACATCGTGTGCGGCGGCCCTCCGCCCTTGCGCAGGGGGGTGCGTCAGCGCACGTCACCCATCAGCGTCTTGACCTTACGGCGGTACATCCACACCGCGAATCCGGCGAGCGCCACGAGGGTCGCCTCCCCGAGGACCGCGCCCGTGCCGCCGAGGTCGACCCCGGCGATGGCCGGGTTGGACAGCAGGCTGGTGATGGAGTCGCCCGCGGTGACCGCGAGGAACCACACGCCCATCATCTGGCTGGCGTACTTGGCCGGGGCCATCTTCGTCGTCACCGACAGACCCACCGGCGACAGGCACAGCTCACCGACGGTCTGGATGAAGTAGATGCCGACCAGCCACATCGGGCTGACCGCGGTGCCGTTGGCGGCCAGGCCCAGCGGGATCAGGAAGAAGAAGAACGACACGCCGATCAGGACCAGACCCATCGAGAACTTCACGATGGTGCTGGGCTCCTTGTCCTTGCGGTTCAGCCACATCCAGACCCAGGCGAAGACCGGGGCCAGCGCCATGATGAACAGCGGGTTCAGCGACTGGTACCAGGAGGACGGGAAGTCGAAGCCCAGCAGCGAGCCGGCCGCCTTGCCCTCACCGAACGCCTGGACGGTGGACGCGCCCTGGTCGTAGATCATCCAGAACACGGCGGCCGCGACGAAGAACCAGATGTAGCCGGTCATCTTCGACTGCTCGGTGGACGACAGCTCCTTGTCCCGCTTGATGCGCATCAGCACACCGGCCGGGATGATCAGACCGATGACGGTCAGCGGGATCATCGCCCAGTTCAGGGTGAAGTGGCCGGTGACGCCCACGACGCCGTAGAACACGGCCGCGATGATGAGCCAGGTCAGGCCCTTGCGCAGCCAGGAGGTCCGCTCCTCGGTGCTCAGCGGCTTCGGGACGACGCTGCTCTGCGGGTTCAGGTGGCGGGTGCCGAGCAGGAACGCGGCCAGGCCGATCGCCATGCCGACCGCGGCCATGCCGAAGCCGAGGTGCCAGTTGACCTCCTGGCCGACGGTGCCGATGGCCAGCGGGGCGAAGAAGGCGCCCGCGTTGATACCCATGTAGAAGATCGTGAAGCCACCGTCACGGCGCGGGTCGTCCGGGCCGTTGTACAGGTGCCCCACCATCGTGGAGATGTTGGCCTTGAGCAGACCCGAACCGGCCGCGACCAGCGCCAGACCGGCGAAGAACGGCGCCTGACCGCCGGGCAGGGCCAGCACGAGGTGGCCGGACATGATCGTCACAGCCGCGATGGCCACCGTCTTGCGCGGGCCCCAGACACGGTCGCCGAGCCAGCCACCGGGCATGGCGAGGAGGTACACCATCGCCGAGTAGACGGACACGATCACCGTGGTGGTGGCCACGTCCATGGCCAGGCCGCCGCCCATGCTGCCCTTGCCGGCACCGGGGCCGCCGGAGAGCAGGTAGACGGTGAGCAGGGCCTTCATGCCGTAGTAGGAGAAACGCTCCCACATCTCGGTCATGAAGAGAGTGGCCAGTCCGCGGGGGTGGCCGAAGAAGGTCTTCTCGGACCCGGGGGTGCCCGGGCGGACCGAGTCCTTCGTCAGGCTGGACGCCATGGTCGTTCCTTGCTGGTCGGGACGCGCGGTGCAGCGTTGCGCGCCCGGTGGGGGGTGGGCCGGCACCGGCGAGGTCGGCCGTCCACCCCACGCCCAGGGGGGAGTCCGCTCCGGATCGCGGAGCGGCGGACGGCGACCACCGGGATCCACGCCCCGCACGCGTCACTGCGTCCGGAGCCCGGCCAGAGGTCGTTCATCTCAGGGCTGATCTTCGTCAGCCCGCACACAAAAGAGACCTTCAGCGACAACTGCCCGCCAAAGGTCCCCGGTGTGCTACGGGCGTTCACGTCACTGTACGTCAGGACACTGCCTGATATGGAAGGACTTGAGACACGGATCACAGGTGTCGGGGGAACCGCGGGAGCTGATTCGAAGGTCTCCTCTACGATCGCATCCCCCAGGCAATGGTTCGTACCACCGGTCCGGGAAGGTAAGAATCCCGGGAGGCGATCACACCCCGGCACCGAGCGCGGGCGGTCTACCATCACCTCATGACCCGTGTACTGCTCGCCGAGGACGACGCGTCCATCTCGGAGCCGCTGGCCCGCGCACTGCGCCGGGAAGGTTACGAGGTCGAGGTGCGCGAGGACGGACCCACCGCGCTCGACGCCGGAATCCAGGGCGGTGTCGATCTGGTCGTGCTCGACCTGGGCCTGCCCGGCATGGACGGCCTGGAGGTCGCCCGCCGGCTGCGTGCCGACGGGCAGTCCGTGCCGATCCTCATCCTGACCGCGCGCGCCGACGAGGTGGACACCGTCGTCGGCCTGGACGCGGGCGCCGACGACTACGTCACCAAGCCCTTCCGGCTCGCCGAACTGCTCGCCCGGGTACGGGCCCTGCTGCGGCGCGGCGCCGCCGAGCCCCAGCAGCCGCCGGCCACGCACGGGGTGCGCATCGACGTCGAGTCGCACCGCGCCTGGATGGGCGAGGAGGAACTCCAGCTCACCGCGAAGGAGTTCGACCTCCTGCGGGTGCTGGTGCGGGACGCCGGGCGCGTGGTCACCCGGGACCAGCTCATGCGCGAGGTCTGGGACACCACCTGGTGGTCGTCCACCAAGACCCTCGACATGCACATCTCCTGGCTGCGCAAGAAGCTCGGCGACGACGCGGCGAACCCGCGCTACATCGCCACCGTGCGCGGAGTCGGCTTCCGCTTCGAAAAGAGCTGAGCCCCCCACCAGGGGCCCGGCACCGCTTCAGGTAACCAGGACATGCGCCGACGTCTCATCCAGTCCACCCTCGCCGTCGTCCTCGTCGTGATCGCCGTCTTCGGGGTCTCCCTGGTGATCGTGGAGACGCGGACCATCACCAGCAGCGCCCAGGAGCGGGTCGAGTCCGAGGCGGTGCGGCTGGCGAGCATCGTGGACAGCCGCATCCTCGCGGAGGAGAACGTCAACTCCGAGGTCCTGCGCAACCCGGTCAGCAAGGACCAGTACGCGGTCATCAGCGTGCCCGGCCGGGCGCCGATCGAGATCGGCAGCAAGCCAGAGGGCGACGTCATCCACGCCACCCAGAGGGGCGAGGAAGGCGAGACGGTCACGGTGCAGGAGCCGCGCTCCGCGGTCACCCGCGAGGTCGGCCGCACCCTGCTGATCATCGGGCTGGTCGCGCTGCTCGCGGTGGTCGCCGCCGTGCTGCTCGCCGTCCGTCAGGCCAACCGCCTCGCCTCCCCGCTGACCGACCTCGCCGAGACCGCCGAACGCCTCGGCTCCGGCGACCCGCGCCCGCGGCACAAGCGGTACGGCGTCCCCGAGCTGGACCGGGTCGCCGATGTGCTGGACTCCTCCGCCGAGCGGATCGGGCGCATGCTGACCGCCGAGCGCCGGCTGGCCGCCGACGCCTCCCACCAGCTCCGTACGCCGCTGACCGCGCTGTCCATGCGGCTGGAGGAGATCACCCTCACCGACGACCCGGACACGGTGAAGGACGAGGCGACGATCGCGCTGACCCAGGTCGAGCGGCTGACGGACGTGGTGCAGCGGCTGCTGACCAACGCGCGCGACCCCCGCACCGGCTCCGCCGTCACCTTCGACCTCGACGAGGTCATCCAGCAGCAGCTCGCCGAGTGGCGGCCCGCCTACCGCAGCGCCGGCCGGGCCGTCGTCTCCTCCGGCAAGCGGCATCTGCACGCCGTCGGCACCCCCGGCGCGGTCGCGCAGGTGCTGGCCGCACTGATCGAGAACTCCCTCATGCACGGTGGCGGGACCGTCGCCCTGCGCACCCGGGTCACCGGCAACCAGGCGGTCGTGGAGGTCACCGACGAGGGACCCGGCGTCCCGGCCGACCTCGGCGCGCGGATCTTCGAGCGCACCATCAGCGGCCGCAACTCCACGGGCATCGGACTGGCCGTGGCCCGCGACCTCGCGGAGGCCGACGGGGGCCGCCTGGAGCTGCTCCAGGCCAAGCCGCCGGTGTTCGGCCTGTTCCTGTCCCGCACGCCGCCGTCCCGCAAACCGGAAGAGACCGGGCCCATGGTCCGCTAGCGGGACCCACTGCGGAACCGGCTACGACAACGCCGCGGAACCGGCTACGGAACGCGCTGCCTGGGCTCGGACGCGGGCCCCTTCGACTGCCGCGCCAGGATCGACTCCGCGCCCGCCACCGCCTCCCGGGCGGGCATGGCACGGAAGACCCAGCTGCGGTACGACCAGAAGCGGAACAGGGTGGCGACGCCGATGCCCACGAACTTGAAGACGTTGCTCTGCAGCGGGCTGTCCCAGCCGAAGCCGTAGGTCGCCAGGTACAGCAGACCGTTCTCGATCACCAGACCGATCGCGCTGAACAGCAGGAACAGCGTGAGTTCCCGGGTGCGGCCGCTCTTGTCGCGGTCCCGGTACGTCCAGTAACGGAACCCCACGTAGTTGAAGACGATCGCGACGACGGTCGCGATGATGCTGGCACGCACCACCGGCAGGTCGGAGACATGCCGGACCAGGTTGAACACGCCCAGATTGACGAGGACACCGGCACCGCCGACGGCACCGAACTTGGCCAACTCGCGTACGAGCCGTTGCAGCCCCGAGGAACGTAGTTCCATGGCTGTGCAGCTCCCGTCCGTAGGTTTCGTCAGCCAAGCCATGCTATCCAGGCCGCACCCCCGGCGCCTGCGGACGAGGCCACAGCTTGGGAACGGGTCGGAAAGAGACGCGAAAGCCCAGGGTAAGAGGGGGTGCGAGGCCGGTAAGCCGGGCGGGTCGGCGTGGCCGATACGCTAGGGGGGTGACGTTCCCGGTAGTCGGCATGGTCGGCGGGGGGCAGCTCGCGCGTATGACGCACGAAGCCGGCATCCCGTTGGGCATCAGGTTCAAGCTCCTCAGTGACACCCCTCAGGATTCCGCGGCGCAGGTCGTGAACGATGTCGTCGTCGGCGACTATCGCGATCTGGACACGCTGCGTGAGTTCGCGCGCGGGTGCGACGTGATCACCTTCGATCACGAACATGTACCCACCGAGCACCTCAGGGCCTTGGAGGCGGACGGCATCCCCGTGCGCCCGGGGCCCGACGCGCTCGTGCACGCCCAGGACAAGGGCGTGATGCGGGCGAGGCTCGACGCGATCGGCATCCCGTGCCCGCGGCACCGCATCGTGAGCGATCCGCAGGACGTGGCCGCCTTCGCACGCGAAGGCCTCGCCGAGGGCGCCGGGGGCGACGGCTTCCCCGTCGTCCTGAAGACCGTCCGCGGCGGTTACGACGGCAAGGGCGTGTGGGTCGTCGACTCCGTCGAGGAGGCCGCCGACCCGTTCCGCGCGGGCGTGCCCGTCCTCGCCGAGGAGAAGGTCGACTACGTCCGCGAGCTCGCCGCCAACGTCGTACGCTCCCCGCACGGCCAGGCCGTCGCCTACCCGGTGGTCGAGTCGCGGCAGGTGAACGGCGTCTGCGACACCGTGATCGCGCCCGCCCCCGACCTCGACGAGGACCTCGCGCTGCGGGCCGAGGAGATGGCCCTGACCATCGCCAAGGAACTCGGCGTACTCGGCCACCTCGCCGTCGAGCTGTTCCAGACCCGCGACGGCCGCATCCTCGTCAACGAACTCGCGATGCGCCCGCACAACTCCGGCCACTGGACCCAGGACGGCGCGGTCACCAGCCAGTTCGCCAACCACGTCCGCGCGGTCCTCGACCTCCCGCTCGGCGACCCGCGCCCGCGCGCCCCGTGGACCGTCATGGTCAACGTCCTGGGCGGCGACTACCCGGACATGTACTCCGCGTACTTGCACTGCATGGCCCGCGACCCCAAGCTCAAGATCCACATGTATGGCAAGGACGTGAAGCCCGGCCGCAAGGTCGGACACGTCAACACCTACGGCGACGACCTGGACGACGTGCTGGAGCGCGCCCGTCACGCTGCCGGCTACCTGAGAGGCACCATCACCGAATGAGCCCCGTTGTTGGCATCGTCATGGGGTCGGACTCCGACTGGCCCGTCATGGAGGCCGCCGCCAAGGCGCTGGACGAGTTCGAGATCGCCTACGAGGTCGACGTCGTCTCCGCGCACCGCATGCCGCGCGAGATGATCACGTACGGCGAGCAGGCGGCCGAGCGCGGCCTGAAGGCGATCATCGCCGGCGCCGGCGGTGCCGCCCACCTGCCCGGCATGCTCGCCTCCGTCACCCCGCTGCCGGTCATCGGCGTCCCCGTCCCGCTGAAGTACCTCGACGGCATGGACTCCCTGCTGTCGATCGTGCAGATGCCGGCCGGAGTCCCGGTCGCCACCGTCTCCGTCGCCGGTGCCCGCAACGCCGGTCTGCTCGCCGCCCGCATGCTCGCCGCGCACGACGAGGATCTGATGCAGAGGATGCGCGACTTCCAGCAGGACCTCAACGACCAGGCCACCGAGAAGGGCAAGCGGCTGCGGACCAAGGTCGAGGGCGCGGGCAGCGGCGGCTTCGGCTTCGGGAATTGACTGCTCCCCCGTGACCGCGGGGGGATTCCTGGCTCACGTCGCTCGATCGCTCAGCCGGCATCACGCGGGCGGAGTTCTTGTCCCTGGGGACAGGGCTCCGCACGTGGTGCAGGTACAGGTACGTTCCGAAAGAGGAAGCGCGTGCTTGGTTCTCGCTCCGCACGGCGCGCACTCCATGGTGGTGTGCGCGGGATGCACGAGTCGGACGTCCCGACCTGCCGAAGTCGCGGATGATCCGTTGTCGCGGAACGGAACTGCCCTCCCGCAGCCGGGGATTGCCTGCCCTGGCTGCTGTGAGCATGCGGTCGAGGCGGGCCGGGCCGCACGGGCCCAACCGATGCGGTCGCCCTCGGATCCCCCATGGCCGCGCCCCCTTTGGAACGCAGCCGGCTTCCCGACCGCCGGATGAGACCGTACGTACGGTGACCGTACGCCTGTGCCTCTTTCCCCCGACCACTCCCCGAAGAGGTGGATGCGTGAACAAGCGTTCGCATCGACCGTGCTGTCCTGAGAAGCTGTCCGGGCGCTTCTCTCCGATGGCCCCGTGTGGACGCGCGGTGGCCCAGTAAGGAACAGGTATGCCCATGACATCAGTGGACGAGGCCCGCGAGCTGCTGCGCGAGTTCCCGGTCGTCGACGGCCACAACGACCTGCCGTGGGCCCTGCGTGCCCAGGTCAACTACGACCTGGACGCCCGGGACATCGCCGCGGACCAGAAGGCCCACCTGCACACCGACCTCCCCAGGCTGCGCGCCGGCGGGGTCGGCGCCCAGTACTGGTCGGTGTTCGTGCCCTCGGACCGGCCCGGCGCGGTACCGGCCACACTCGAGCAGATCGACTGCGTACGGCAGCTGATCGACCGCTACCCGGCCGACCTGGCCCCCGCCCTGACCGCGGCGGACATGGAGGCGGCGCGGCAGGGCGGCCGTATCGCCTCCCTGATGGGTGCCGAGGGCGGCCACTCCATCGCGAACTCGCTCGGCACCCTGCGTGGTCTGTACGCGCTCGGCGTGCGCTACATGACGCTCACCCACAACGACAACAACGACTGGGCGGACTCCGCGACCGACGAGCCCAACGTCGGCGGTCTGTCGGCGTTCGGCCACGAGGTCGTGCGCGAGATGAACCGGCTCGGCATGCTCGTCGACCTCTCCCACGTGGCGGCGACGACCATGCGCGACGCGCTGGACACCTCCACCGCGCCGGTGATCTTCTCGCACTCCTCCTCCCGGGCCGTCTGCGACCACCCGCGCAACATCCCGGACGACGTCCTGGAGCGGCTGCCCGCCAACGGCGGCATGGCGATGGTGACGTTCGTGCCGAAGTTCGTGCTCCAGGCGGCGGTCGACTGGACGGCGGCGGCCGACGCGAACCTGCGCGCCCACGGCTTCCACCACCTCGACACCACCGCCGAGGCCATGAAGGTGCACCGCGCCTTCGAGGAGAGCACCCCGCGCCCGGTCGCCACGGTGTCCACGGTCGCCGACCACCTCGACCACATGCGCGAGGTCGCGGGCATCGACCATCTCGGCATCGGCGGCGACTACGACGGCACGGCGTTCACCCCGGACGGCCTGGACGACGTCTCCGGCTACCCGAACCTGCTCGCCGAACTGCTCGACCGCGGCTGGTCCCGCCCCGACCTGGCGAAGCTGACCTGGCAGAACGCGGTACGAGTGCTGGGCGCCGCGGAGGACGTCGCCCGGGACCTCGGGGCCACCCGCACCCCGTCCAACGCCACGATCGAGTCCCTGGACGGCACGGGGGCCTGACGGCCACCCGGGGCGGCAGGCCTGCCTGGCGGGTCGGCGCGTCCGGGGTTCCGCCTGTCCGGCGGTCCCGCGCGCCCGGCGGTCCGCAGTGCGCGGCGGTCCGGCGGGCGCGGCGGTCTGCCACCGTCAGGCCGCCCGACCTGTTCGGCGGTCCCGCCGTCCCGGCGCTCGGGGTGTCCGGCCGTCCGGGGTGTCCGGCGAGTGCGCCGGTGTCCGGTCGCACGGCGGGCCCGTCGGCCGCCCACCCCCGCGGCCTCGCCGACACCTCCCGCTACCCCCAGCTGATCGCCGAGCTGCTCCGCCGCGGCTGGGCCGAATCCGAGCTGGCCCTGCCGACCTGGCGCAACGTCCAGCGGGTGCTGCGCAGGGCGGACTTCACCGCCAAGACCGCACAGCACCGCCGGGGCCCGTCGACCGCGAGCATCACGGAGCTGGACGGCCAGGGCCTTTCCAAACGAAAGACCCCGGGCCCCCAGCGGCCCTCAGCCGAGCCCCTCCGGCCGCTCGATCCGGCACAGGCAGAACGGATGCCCGGCCGGATCGGCGTACACCTGGAAGTCCTTCTTCTCCCGGTCCTCCAGGTCCAGCGGGCGGGCCCCCAGTGCGAGGACCTTCTCGTGGGCCGCGTCGATCTCCGCCCAGGTCGGCCCCGCGTCGAAGTCCAGATGGAACTGCTGCGAGTCCTGGTCGGCGCGCGGCCAGCGGGGCGCAGTGAACCCCTCGGCCCGCTGGAAGGAGAGCCGCGGCCCGTCGGGGACCCGCAGGACGACCCAGTCGTCGTCCTCGGCCTCCGGGGTGCCTCCCGCCACCGCCGCGTAGAACGCGGCCAGCGCGTGCGGGTCGGGGCAGTCGAGCACCACGGTGCGCAGACGGGCGACGGCCATGGGTCCTCCCGGTGTCAGTAGGCGGTGTCAGCAGGCGCAGAGGCAGAACGGGTGCCCGGCCGGGTCCGCGTAAACGCGGAAGCCGCTCCCGCCCTGCTCGGCCAGCGGCTTCGCGCCCAGCGCCAGCACCCCTTTCTCCGCCTCGTCCAGGTCCTCCACCACCAGGTCCAGATGCAACTGCTGCGAGGCGTCCGCCGACGGCCAGCGCGGCGGGACGTGTCCGGGGGCCCGCTGGAAGGCGAGCGCCTGCCCGCCCGGCACCTTCAGGTCCACCCACTCCGCCTCCCCCTCGGGGGTGCCGCCCAGTACCTCGGCGTAGAAACCGGCGAGCGCGTGCGGGTCCGGGCAGTCCAGGACGACCACACCCAGCTTGGCGAGAGCCATGACTTCCTCCACGACGTCCGAGTTACCGTTGAAGCCGGTTATCCGGTAACGGTTACCGCATGCTCCCGCATGGCGGGTAACGTCGCAACCGGATTGCGGAGGTGAGAGGCGGACATGACCGAGCGATCACCCGCCCCGGAAGGTCTGACGCTGATCGAGTCCCTGGTGAACACACTCGACATCGAGAGCGGCCGGGACACCCTCGACACGGCCGACGGCCGGCGGCTCTTCGGGCTCACCGAGGACGAACTGCCCGGCGCCCGCACCCTGCGTGAGTCCCTGCGGGCCGCCCTGCTGGCCCACGCCGGCCACCCGCCGCACCGCGAGGTCACCCCGCTCGGCGAGCTGCTGGCCGACGCCCCCCTGCACATCACCGTCAACCCGGCCGACGGCTCCGCGGCCCTCGCCCCGGCCGACACCGGCCCGCTGCTCTCCCGGGTCGCCGCGGCCGTGGCCCAGGCCCTGGTCGCGGGCACCTGGACCCGGCTGAAGGCCTGCGCCGCCGGCACCTGCCACTGGGCGTACTACGACCGCAGCCCCGCCGGCCGCGGCCGCTGGTGCTCCATGCAGGTGTGCGGAGCGCGCGCCAAGATGCGCCGCTACCGGGCGAAGGAGCCGTACTCCACGGAAAGTTCGACGGCCACATAGCCGCCCCGTGGGGCAGAATGCGGGAAGACGCCGGTTCGGCCGACTGAGCCTCGGCCGAACCGGCGTCCCCGGAAAGTACTTGGAACCGGCGCTACGCGGTCGGACGGCCCATCGCCCGGTACGTCCACCCGGCCCGCCGCCACCGCTCCGGGTCCAGCGCGTTGCGCCCGTCCAGGATCAGCCGGGCCGCCGTCACCTCGCCCAGCGCCGCCGGGTCCAGCTCGCGGAACTCCCGCCACTCCGTCAGATGCAGCACCACGTCGGCCCCCCGGACCGCCTCCAGGGCGGAGTCGGCGTAACCCAGCGTCGGGAAGACCTTGCGGGCGTTCGCCATGCCCTTCGGGTCGTACACGGTCACCTGACCGCCCTGCAGATGGATCTGCCCGGCCACGTTCAGGGCCGGCGAGTCCCGCACGTCGTCCGAGTCGGGCTTGAAAGCGGCACCCAGCACCGCGACCCGCTTGCCCAGGAACGAGCCGCCCCCGAGCGCCTCCCGGGCCATCTCCACCATCTGGCCGCGCCGGCGCATGTTGATGGAGTCGATCTCCCGCAGGAAGGTCAGTGCCTGGTCCGCGCCCAGCTCACCGGCCCGCGCCATGAACGCCCGGATGTCCTTCGGCAGACAGCCACCGCCGAACCCGATCCCGGCACGCAGGAACTTCCGCCCGATCCGGTCGTCGTACCCGATGGCCTCCGCGAGCTGCGCCACGTCACCGCCGCCCGCCTCACAGACCTCCGCCATCGCGTTGATGAACGAGATCTTCGTCGCGAGGAACGAGTTCGCCGCGGTCTTCACCAGCTCGGCCGTCGGGAAGTCCGTCACCACGAACGGGGCGCCATCGCCGACCGGCGTCGCGTACACCTCGCGCAGCAGCTTCTCCGCCCGCTCGCTGCGCACCCCGACCACGATCCGGTCCGGGTGCAGCGTGTCCTGCACCGCGAAGCCCTCACGCAGGAACTCCGGGTTCCAGGCCAGCTCCGCGTCCGCGCCGGCGGGCGCGTGCTCCGCCAGATAGTCGGCCAGCCGATCCGCCGAACCCACCGGCACGGTCGACTTGCCGACCACCAGCGCCGGGCCGCGCAGATGCGGGGCGAGCGAGGCGATGGCCGCGTCGACGTACGACATGTCGGCCGCGTAGTCGCCGTGCCGCTGCGGGGTGTTCACACACACGAAGTGCACATCGCCGAACTCGGCCACCTCGGCCCAGTCCGTGGTGAACCGCAGTCGCTCCGAGGACCCCTCGAAGCCCTTCACGTGCCTGCGCAGCAGCTCCTCGAGCCCCGGCTCGTACATCGGGGTCTCGCCGCGCTCCAGCATGGCGATCTTCTCGGGCACGACGTCGAGCCCGAGTACCTCGAAGCCCAGCTCGGCCATGGCCGCGGCGTGCGTGGCGCCGAGATAGCCGGTGCCGATCACGGTGATCTTCAGGCTCATGGGTGCGCTCCAGCTCGGGGACTCGGTCATGCGGTGCCTGAGCATAGTCGGGCCGCCCACCGGGCATTTTCCCCGCTGTCGCCAAGGTCACGTAGGCGGGTTCCGGGCGGCCCACTAAAATTTGAGTTACTTAACGGTAATTAGCGTCAGTATCACTGCGTCTTTGGAGCGTGAGAGTCCGTGGCCGGAACGGCTGACTTCGACCTGTACCGCCCGTCCGAGGAGCATGACATGCTCCGGGACGCCGTCCGTTCGCTGGTCGAGGCAAAGATCGCGCCGTTCGCCGCGGCGGTCGACGAGGAGGCCCGCTTCCCGCAGGAGGCCCTCGACGCGCTCGTGGCGAACGACCTCGCCGCCGTGCACGTCCCCGAGGAGTACGGCGGCGCCGGCGCCGACGCGCTCGCCACGGTCATCGTGATCGAGGAGGTGGCCCGCGCCTGCGTCTCCTCCTCCCTGATCCCCGCGGTGAACAAGCTGGGCTCCCTGCCGGTGATCCTCTCCGGCGGCGAGGAGTTGAAGAAGAAGTACCTGACTGCGCTCGCCAAGGGCGACGCGATGTTCTCGTACTGCCTCTCCGAGCCGGAGGCGGGCTCGGACGCGGTCGGCATGAAGACCAGGGCGGTCCGCGACGGCGACCACTGGATCCTCAACGGCGTGAAGCGCTGGATCACCAATGCGGGCGTCTCCGAGTACTACACGGTGATGGCGGTCACGGACCCCACCAAGCGCTCGAAGGGCATCTCGGCGTTCGTCGTCGAGAAGTCGGACGAGGGTGTCTCCTTCGGCGCCCCGGAGAAGAAGCTCGGCATCAAGGGCTCCCCGACCCGCGAGGTCTACTTCGACAACGTCCGCATCCCCGCCGACCGCATGATCGGCGAGGAGGGCACCGGCTTCGCCACCGCCATGAAGACCCTGGACCACACCCGCATCACCATCGCCGCCCAGGCGCTCGGTGTCGCCCAGGGCGCCCTCGACTACGCCAAGGGCTACGTCCAGGAGCGCAAGCAGTTCGGCAAGCCGATCGCCGACTTCCAGGGCATCCAGTTCATGCTCGCCGACATGTCCATGAAGATCTCGGCGGCCCGCGCCCTCACGTACCAGGCCGCCGCCGCCTCCGAGCGCGGCGACGCCGACCTCACCTACCTCGGCGCCGCCGCCAAGTGCTTCGCCTCGGACACGGCGATGGAGGTCACCACCGACGCCGTCCAGCTCCTCGGCGGCTACGGCTACACCCGGGACTACCCGGTGGAGCGCATGATGCGCGACGCGAAGATCACCCAGATCTACGAAGGCACCAACCAGGTCCAGCGCATCGTCATGGCGCGCAACCTGCCGTAGCCGGTCTCGGATCCACGGTCTCCGGAAGGCGCCCCGCGGGGCGCCTTCCGTCTGTCTCGGGGCGCCTTACGACCGGTCGGTCACATGCGGGCGGGGGTGGGTGGGCGTAGGACGGAAGCACACGGGCCCGATCCGGGCCCCAGCCTTCCCAGGAGGAGCCATGACCCAGCCCGGAACCATGACCCCGATGAGCAAGGAGATGCAGGACTGCGTCGAGGCCTGCATGACGGCGCACACCATGTGCGAGGAGACCATGAGCTCCTGCATGCACATGGGCGGCCAGCCCCAGATGCAGATCATGCGCGCGCTCATGGACTGCTCCGAGATGACCCGCATGTGCTCCGACATGATGATGCGCCGCTCGCCCATGGCCCAGGAGATGTGCGCGATGTGCGCCAAGGCCTGCGACATGTGCGTCGAGGCGTGTATGTCCATGCCGGACGACCAGCAGCTCATGCGCTGCGCGGAGGCGTGTCGCCGCTGCGCGGAGATGTGCCGGACGATGGCGGGCGCCCGGATGTGACCTCACGCGCCCGCGTGTGATCAAGGGCACCTCCGTGGTGCCCTTGATCCGTTGTGCGGCAGGCTGGGCGCATGACCGAGACGGATGCGACGGCGGCCTTCGACGCCGCCGAACGGGCCATGTGGGCGGGGCGGACCGAGGCGTACGCCAGGAGCTTCGGGCGGCTGTGCGCTCACACCGTGCCCGCCCTGCTGGACGCCGCCGGCATCGCTGCGGGGACCCGGGTGCTCGACGTAGGCACCGGGACCGGTACGGCCGCGCTGGCGGCGGCGGAGCGGGGCGCGCTGGTGCGGGCCGTGGACGCCGATGCCGGGATGGTCGCCGAGGCGCGCCGGCGCGGAGTGGCCGCCGAGGTGGCGGTGCTGCCCGAACTGCCTTTCCCGGACGGTGAGTTCGACGCGGTGATCGGCAACTTCGTGCTCAACCACGTGGGTCGTCCGCGCACCGCCCTCGCCGAGCTGCGGCGGGTGCTGCGGCCTGGGGGTACCTCCCACGCTTTCGGCAGTGGGGGAGGGCGGATCGCGGTGACGCTGTGGGGCGCCCGGCGCGGGGGCGGGCAGGAGCTGCTGGGCGCCGCGTGCGCGGCGGGTGGCGCCGTACCGCCGTCGTACCTGCCCCGCCTCGCCCCGGACGAGGACTTCGAGCGGACCCCCCAGGGCCTGGCCGGACTGCTCACGGAGGCCGGCTTCGGCGGCGCCGGGGTGGAGGAACTGGAGTGGGACCACCGGGCGACCGTCGAGGAGTGGTGGGGCGGGGTGGCCGGCGGAGTCGGCAACGTCGGTCTGGTCGTGACCTCGCAGAACGCGGAGACCACCGGCCGCATCCGGCGTGAGTACGAGCGGCTGTGCGCCCGGTACGACGATGGGGAAGGGCTGCTCGCCCTTCCCCATGTCGCACTGCTGGCCTTCGGGACCGCCTAGTTGCCGGAGACGGTCACCGTCTCGTCGTTCTTCAGCTCGTCCACGAGGGTCTTCACCTTCGCCTTGTCCCAGACGAGGTTGCCGCCCGAGGAGCCGGAGATCGGCATGTTCATGGACTTGCCGTCACCGCTGCTGACGCCCTTCATCGCCCAGAACATCGACGCCAGGTCCCACAGGCTCATGTCCTTGTCGACGGTGAGGGAGTCCAGGCCGGCGCCCATGGTCGGGTAGAACTTGAACGGGTTGAGGACCGTCGACGGGGTGGCGACCTGGTGGGCCAGCGCGGACAGGAACTTCTGCTGGTTCTTGGTGCGCTGCAGGTCGCTCGCCGCGAAGGCGTGCCGGGTGCGGACGAAGGCCAGGGCCTGCTCGCCGTTCAGGGTCTGCTTGCCGGCCTTGAAGTCGGCGCCCGACCACTTGTCCTTGAAGCCCTGGTCGAGGTTCATCTCGACACCGCCCACCGCGTCCACGATCTTGGCGAAGCCGCCGAAGCCGATCTCCACGTAGTGGTCGATGTGCAGGCCGGTGTTGAACTCGACCGTGCGGACCAGCAGTGTCGGGCCGTCCTCGGCATAGGCCGCGTTCAGCTTCGTGTGGCGGCCCCGGTTCGGGTAGACCTTCCCGGACGTCGACCCCTTGTAGGAGGGGATCGCCACGTCGGAGTCGCGCGGCAGCGAGATCAGGGTGTCGCCGTTGCCGCCGACGTGCAGGATCATCATCGAGTCGGTGCGCTGGCCCTGCGCCGAGCCGGTGTGCAGCTTCTTCTTGTCCTCGGCCGTCATGCCCTTGCGGCTGTCGGAACCGACGATCAGGTAGTTGGTGCCCTCGCCGGTTTCGGGCCGGTCGATGACCTGGGAGAGGTCGACGTCCCGGTTCAGCTTGGAGTCGGCCCAGAAGTAGGTCGCCACGGACGTGACGATGAGCACAGTCACGAGGGTCAGGGCCGTCAGCTTGATCCGCCGCCGCCAGTTCGGGGCGGGACGGCCTCTGCCATAGGGCTCGTCGGGGCCGTGGGGGCCGCCTCCGCCGTAGACCTGGCCGGTGTTGTAGCCGTTGTCGTAGTCGTCGTATCCCTGGCCGTCGACGTACGACGGCTGCTGCGGGACCCCGGCGCCGTAGGGCGGCGCCGACGGGCCGGGCGTGCCGTACGGGCGCTGGCCGGGCGGCACCGCCGGGCCGCGCTGCACCTGACGCATGACGCGGGCGCCTTCCGGCTGCGCGCCGCCGCTGCCGCGTCCGTAGCGCGGGCCTCGGTTGTCGTCGGACCATCCCTGGGGCCAGTCATTCATGCGCCCCAGTGTGCAGGTCCCGGACGTGTGTCTTACAAGGCCTGTCGGAAAATAAGGGCGGCGCTGTTGCGAAGCTGACACAAATTCCGCGAATGTCACTTCGTCATAAGGTAGGGGTCATGACAGATCAGACCCCGGACGCGGATCCGGACATCCCGGGCAAGCCCATATCCGCTTCCCGCACCACGCTCAGCCACATCATGACCCACAACGACACCAACCTGCTGGGGACGGTGCACGGCGGGGTGATCATGAAGCTGGTCGACGACGCCGCCGGCGCCGTGGCGGGCCGGCACTCCGGCGGTCCCGCCGTCACCGCGTCCATGGACGAGATGGTGTTCCTCGAGCCGGTCCGCGTGGGCGATCTGGTGCATGTGAAGTCCCAGGTCAACTGGACCGGCCGGACCTCGATGGAGATCGGCGTGCGGGTGCTCGCCGAACGCTGGAACGAGTCCGCCCCGGCCACCCAGGTCGGCTCGGCCTACCTGGTCTTCGCGGCCGTGGACGCCGACGGCAAGCCGCGCCGGGTGCCGCAGGTGCTCCCGGAGACCGACCGCGACCGCCGCCGCAACCAGGAGGCGCAGATCCGCCGCACCCACCGCCTGGCCCGCCGACGCGCGATCCGCGAGCTGCGCGAGAAGCGGGCGGCGGAGGGCTTCGAGGACTGACCCGGCGCGGCGGGCCCGGCGTCGGCCCGGCGATCGGCGGTCCACGGCCCCCGCACCGGTGAGCCGTTCACCGCTCCCGCGCCGGTCGTGCGCCGGTCAGGCGCCCTGTGCGCACACCACCTCGTTGCCGCGCACCACGCTCTGCTCCGGCCTCGCCGGGTCCCCGGTCCGCACCTTGCGCACCTTGCGGGCGTCCAGGAAGTCGGACCCGGTGGTCACCTTCATCAGCGGCCCCTGCCCGCGCACCGCGCGCAGTTCGCCGCCGGGCAGGGCCGCGGCCAGGGAGCGGGCCGAGCGGTCCCAGCGGGGGTCGTAGGAGATCACCGTGCGCGAGACGTCGTGGGCGGCCGCGGTGACCGGCCGGCGGGTGGCGGCGAAGCCGGCCGCGGCGAGCGCCGCGTCGAGCCGCTTGGCGACCCCTTCGGTGCGGGTGCCGTTCTCCACCTGGACCCGGATCTGCCGCGGGTCGACCTCCACCGGGACCGGTCCGGCGGCGGGCCGCGGCCGTTCCGCGCTGAGCGGCTTGTCCTCGCGCAGCGCCGCGAAGAGCCGGCCGGACGCCGCGTCGTCCCACTTCAGGGTCGAGCCCAGCCCCCTGACCTGGTAGTTCATCTGCCCGATGGGCACGGTGGTGAACTCGGAGGAGGACGGCGAGAAGTTCCGCATCGCCCGGCCCAGGTCGAGCAGCTCGTCGGTGCCGAAGCCCACGTCGGCGCGGACCGAGCCGAGCACCGCCCGGGTCACGTCCCGGAACCGCATGGGGTTCAGCAGCACCCCGGAGGAGGTGGCCCGGTCGATCAGCGCGGCCAGGAAGTGCTGCTGCCGCTTCATCCGGCCCAGGTCGCTCGCCCCGTCGACGTGCCGGGCGCGCACGTACTGCAGCGCCTGCCCGCCCATGAGGGTGTGGGTGCCGGGCGCGAGGTCGAGCCCGGTGTACGAGTCCTTCAGTGGTGTAGCTGTGCAGACCCGGACGCCGCCGAGCACGTCCACGGTCCTCATGAAGCTGGTGAAGTCGACCTCCAGATAGTGGTCGATCTTCACACGGGTCATGTTCTCCACGGTGGTGATGGTCAGCTGGGGGCCGCCCTCGGCGTAGGCCGCGTTCAGCCGGGCGGGGTGCGCGGCGCGCTGCCGGCCGGTGGCCGTGTCGGTGTGTGCGGGCACCTCGGCGTAGGAGTCGCGGGGCAGGCTCACCACGCTCGCCCGCTCCCGATCCTCCGAGATGTGCACGATCATCATCGTGTCGGTGCAGTGGCAGGGCTGGCCGCCGAGGTGGTACGCCCGCCGCTCCCGGTCGCCGATCTTGTCGCGGCCGTCGGTGCCGACCAGCAGGACGTTCATGCCGTGCCCCGCCCTGGGCCGGTTCTTCATGTCCTTGAAGGCGTCGACCCGGGTGATGCCGGCGTCCAGACTGGTGACGACCGCGTGGCCGATCCCTGCCGAGGCGAGGACGACCACGGACAGCGTGGTCACCGCGCGCATCGCCCAGCGCGGACGCCTGGGCCGCATCGTCTGCCCGGTCGGCCGGCCAGACCTGGGCGGCCTGGGCGGCCTGGGCACGCGGGGGGACGGCTGCGGCCGGCGTTGCGGCCTGGGGGCGTCTCCCACGCGCTTGGCGGCGGGGGAGGGGGACCGTGGCGGGCTGGGCAAAGGGAACCTCCGGACGACGGTCGTACGTGGGATCCGTGAGCACGGTAGGCCGATACGATCCTCAGCCCGCCGATCGGTCCCGGCGGCGCGCACCGGTGTCCCCCGTTCGCGGTAACGTGAGCCCCCTATGAACACCAAGCCCGACGTGCGGCACCCCGCCGTGTCTGTGATCATGCCCGTCCTCAACGAGGAGCGGCATCTGCGCGGGGCCGTCCAAGCGATCCTCGCGCAGGAGTACGCCGGCGAGCTGGAGGTCGTGATCGCCCTCGGTCCGTCCACGGACCGCACGGACGAGATCGCCGCCGAGCTGGTCGCGGAACATCCCCGCGTACACACCGTCCCGAACCCGACCGGCCGCACCCCCGCCGCGCTGAACGCGGCGATCAAGGCCTCCCGGCATCCGATCGTGGTCCGCGTCGACGGCCACGGCATGCTCTCGCCGAACTACATCGCCACCGCCGTCCGGCTCCTGGACGAGACCGGCGCGCAGAACGTCGGCGGTGTCATGCACGCCGAGGGCGAGAACGACTGGGAGCACGCGGTCGCCGCCGCCATGACCTCGAAGATCGGTGTCGGCAACGCGGCCTTCCACACCGGTGGCCAGGCGGGCCCCGCCGAGACGGTCTACCTCGGGGTGTTCCGCCGCGAGGCCCTGGAGCAGCAGGGCGGCTACAACGAGGAGTTCATCCGCGCCCAGGACTGGGAGCTGAACTTCCGCATCCGTGAGGCGGGCGGCCTGATCTGGTTCTCGCCGGAGCTGAGGGTGTCGTACCGGCCGCGGCCCAGCGTGAAGGCGCTGGCCAAGCAGTACAAGGACTACGGCCGCTGGCGCCATGTCGTGGCCCGGTACCACGAGGGCTCGATCAACCTGCGCTACCTCGCCCCGCCGACGGCGGTGTGCGCGATCGCCGCGGGTCTCGTGGTGGGCGCCGCCCTCACCCCGTGGGGCCTGGTGATACCCGGCGGCTATCTGGCGGCGATCCTGGCGGGCTCGGTCCCGGCGGGCAGGGGGCTGCCCCTCAAGGCCCGGCTGCGGATCCCGGTGGCCCTGGCGACCATGCACATGACGTGGGGCTGGGGCTTCCTGACCAGCCCCAGGTCTCTGGCGAAGCGGGTGATCGCCTCACGGCGCCCGGCGGTGCTCGAACCCCGCTGACGACGGAACACGAACGCGAAGAGGGCCCCACCTGTCCGAGGCGGGGCCCTCTTCTCATGCGCTCACCGCGCTACCACTGGTAGGGCTTGTAGACGTCCATGCACTTGGAGGTGTCCGAGCCGTTGATGGCGTCGGAGTTGCTCGGCAGGTCACCGGCCTCAGGAGCCGACTTCTTCGGATAGACGGCGCCCGTGCGCCAGTCCGCGCCCACGACGACGGTGACCCCGGACACGTCGGTCGACCGCTTCACCTGGCTCGCCGGGATGCCCAGCGCCTTGGCCACGGCCTGTGCGTCGCCCTGCAGGTCGGCGCTCGGGTAGCGCACGACGGTCTGGTCCGCCGAGACCGCCGCCGAGGTGTCGGTGCCCGCCCTGCCGTACCCGTGCTGCACGAGGACCTGGCCGATCGCGCGCGCCCGGCCCTGCACCGCGGCCTCGGTCGAGGACTGGGTGGCGTTCTGTACGAGCACCCCGAGCTGGGCCGCGTCCATCGAAGGGGCCTTGGCCGGCTCTGCCTTGCCCTTCTTCTTCGCTTCCTTGCCGTTCTTGTCGAAGGGCACGTCGTCGCGGAGCATCTGCCACATCTTGTCCGCGCCGGCCTTCTCCGGCACCACGTGCTGGCCGTTCAGCGGGTCCTCGGCGTTGGGCATCGTCACCGACGTGATGCGGTTGGACGGCACCGACTTCAGCTCCATGCCGAGGTCGTAGAGCTTCTTGACGGTGCCGATCTCCTCCGACACCGTCAGCGACTTGGTGGCCGCCTCGGCCAGGTCCGTCAGCCGGCCGGTGTCGGTGAAGATGCTCTGCTGCCTCAGCGTCCGGACCATCGAGTTGAGGTACATGTGCTGGGCGCGGGCCCGCATCAGGTCGCTGCCCCAGGCGTGCCGCGTGCGCAGCCACTGCAGGGCCTGCACGCCCTTGATCTTCTTCCGGCCGGCCTTCAACTTCAGCCCCGAGCCGCCCCGCTGACTGGGCGTCGAGCGGTCCCAGACATTCTGGTTCACACAGACCTCGACGCCGCCGATGGCGCCCGCCATCCGCACCACGCCCGCGAAGTCGATCGTCATCCAGTGGTCGATGTAGACCCCGGTGAGGTTCTCCCAGGTGGCCAGCGTGCAGCCGGCGCCGCCCCGGGCCAGCGAGGAGTTGATGATGTCGTTGGTCGCCGGGTACGACTTGCCGGTCTTCGGGTCCTCGCACTTGGGGATGTCGACGCGGGTGTCCCGGGGGATGCTGACCATCGCGGCGCTCTTGCGGTCCGCGGAGAGGTGGATGAGCATCTGCACGTCGCCGCGCGGCGGGTTGCCCCGCTCGTCCTTGCTGCCGCCGAGCGCCACGTTCGCGTCGGAGTTACGGCTGTCGGAGCCGATCAGCAGGATGTTCAGCGGTGTCTGGCCTGCCGCGTTCGGGCGGGTCCGCTGCGCCTTGGAGTCGTCGGCGCTGGTGCGCCGGCCCTTCTGGATGTTGCCGTTCAGATGCTCGTAGTACAGATAGCCGGCACCCGCGGTGCCGAGTATCACCACGGTCAGCACGATCGCCGACCAGCGCAGCGCGCGCCGCCGGCGTGGTCGCCGGTCCGTCTTGGGGCCGCCACCTCGATGCCCGCCACCACGCCGTCCGGACTCCTCCGGCGCGCCCGCCGTCCGCGGCGTGAGCGACATCGTGTCCTCGACCGCGGGAGGCTCCCCCCGCACACCGCTCTGCGACAACTCCCTGCCCTCCCCCACTTGCGCCATGCAACGGGTCCGTCCCGCGTCGGGTTAGACGCACGACGGACCCGATGGGTTACCTGTGAACCGCGCTGAACTATGAACTGCCTGAACTATGAACGGTTTGAACCACAGACGTCCTGAACTATGAAGCGCACTGCACCTTGTCCGCCGTGGACTTGCCGTCCACCTCCGGCGCCTTCGTCGGAGCGGTCAGTGAGACGCCCGCGCCCTTGAAGTCCTTGCCCAGGGTCAGCGTCATCGCCGGCAGCCCCTGCGAGTTGGTCACGCTCTTGCCCGGCTTCAGGGCCGAGCCGGACAGGCCCATGACGGCGGCCAGCCGGCGTGCCTGGGCCGCCTGGCCGGGCGCGTACTCGAGCGTGGTCCTGCTCAGTTCGGCGGGGGCGTTGCCCCCGTTCTCCGACTTGAGCACGCCCGCGTCGTTCTGCAGCCAGTTGAGCTCGGCCTGCGCGCTGCCCTGCGGGGCACCGCCGTTGAGGATCCGCACCCGCACCTCGGAGGGGTCGGACTTGGTGCCCTTCAGCCGGGCGGCCGCCTCGTCCTTGGCCTTCGCCTTGGCCGCCTTCCGCTTCTCCTTCACGTCGGTGAAGGAGACGTCGTTCTTGATGGCGTCGAAGACAGCGGGTCCCTTGTCCTGGTTGACGATCACCGTCTTGTGGACGAGGCCGTCGGCCGGATTGTCGACGACGGGCACCGTCATGAACGAGATGTTCTTCGGCGGCACCTTCTTCAGCTCCAGTGCCACGTCCTTGAGCGTGCTCACCGAGCCGATGCCCTGGTCGACGGTCAGCGCCTTGGTGGCCGCCTCCGCCAGCTTCACCAGCTTCGTCGGGCTGGTGAGGGTGTCGCTGGAGGACATCTTGCGCATCAGCGAGGCCATGAACTGCTGCTGCACCTTGATGCGGTCCAGGTCGCCCTGGTTGCCCCAGCTGTGCCGGGTGCGGACGAACGCCAGCGCCTGCTCGCCCGCGATCTTCGAGGCGCCGGCGGGCAGGTCGAGATGCGAATCCTTGTCCTTCACGGCGTGCTTGAGGCACACGTCGACTCCGCCCACCGCCGTGGTCAGCGTCTTCACCGCGTTGAAGTCGACCATCATGAAGTGGTCCGGCGCGATCCCGGTGACCGCCTTCACCGTGTTCATGGTGCAGCCCGGGTCCCGGCCGTCCTGTCCCAGGCTGGTGTTGAACCGGACGCCGCTGGTGCCGGCGATGACCTTCTTGCTGCCGTCGGGCTGGATGGTCTCGCAGTCCGGGACGTCCACGATCAGGTCGCGCGGGATGCTCAGCGCGGTGGCGTTCGTCCGGTCCTTGGCCACGTGCAGCAGGATGTTGGTGTCCGCGTGGCCGACGCTGCCCTTGTCGCCGTACCCCTCGTTGCCCTTACCGGTCCGCTTGTCGGTGCCGATGATCAGGATGTTGAAGGCGTCGTCCTTGCTGAAGCCGTCCTTGGCCGCGCTGACGTCCGTCGTGGTGACGTTGCCCTCGAGGTGCTTGAGGTAGAGATAGCCGGCCGTACCGACGGCGACGAGCACGAACGCCGTGCCGCCCGCGGTCCAGGCCAGCACCTTCTTGGCCGTCGACTTCTTCTTCACCGGCCGCCGGTTGCGCCGCCCCTGCGGCGGCTCGGGCTCGGGCTCGGCGCCACGGCGCCGGCGCGGGGCCGGCACGTCCGCGCCGCGCGCCTGCCGCATCTCGCGCGTCCCACCCGCCGCCGAGTCGCCACGCCCACGCGCCGCGCCACCGGAGGCCCGGGAGCCCGGTCTGCGCGGGCCGGGGACCGCCGACTGCGGAGCGGAAGGGCTCAGTCGCAGTTCGTATTCGCCGGTGTTCGGATTGAGTACCCACTGGTCTGCGGGGTCGATGTTGTCCGCCCGCCCACGGCCTTGCGCGTCCACGGTTGTCCGAATCCTCCGTCGGGGCCACGCGGCGCCTTCCCCCTCAAAGGCGCTCGGGTCTCGGTGAAACAGTGCACGACCCCAGGTCGGACCTCGCGGCCGGGTGCACCGGATCGCTCACACTATCCGCCCAGTTCAGCGTCGAGCGACGGCCGTGACAAATTCCACCTTCCTACAACCGGGCAATCCCCCTCATATTTCTGAACAAAAGTTTGTAGGCCCGGCCGCGCGCCTTACTCACAGGTGTGCTCGTCGGCGGTGTTCCCGCGGAAGGTCGGGGTGGGGGAGGGGGCATTCTTACGGTTTTCTTCCCCGCCGCCGCCGGGAACCTGCCGCGAAACGGCCTTCACCGCGACCGGCTGGTCCGCCCGCAGCCGCGCGAACAGCTTCTCGGCCTCCGGCTCCACCAGTTGATCGCGATTGGCGTCGTAGACGTACGACTTCCGCGGCACCGTCAGGAACTGGACACGTTCGGTGGGGATGTCGCGCAGCCCCCGCACCAACTGGTACAAACCGCGCAGACTTGCCAGTTCCGGATCGGTGGTGAGCGAGGAGGTCGCCGCGTCCAACAGCGGGTAGAGCTTCACCGGGTTCAGCAGCACACCGTTGCTCTGCACCTTGTTCACGAGCGCGCCGAGGAACTGCTGCTGCCGGTCGATCCGGTCGGTGTCGCTGCCGTTGCCGAGCGACTTGCGGGCCCGTACGTAACCGAGCGCCTGCTCTCCGTCGAGCGTCACCCTCCCGGCCGGCAGCCTGAGTTTGGCTGCCTTGTCGTCGATGGGCTCCCGCAGACACACCCGCACCCCGTCGACGGCGTCCACCATCTCCTTGAACCCGCTGAAGTCGACCACCATGTGATGGTCGACGCGGATGTCCGTCAGCTTCTCGACGGTGCGGATGGTGCAGGCCGAGCCACCCACCTGGAAGGCCCGGTTGAACATCGCGAACACCGGCTCGCTGCGGCTGCCGTCCGCCCTGCGGCAGCCGGGGATGTCCACCATCAGGTCCCGCGGCAGCGAGACGGCGGTGGCGCTGCGCCGGTCGGCGGCGAGGTGCAGCAGGATCGTGGTGTCGGACCGCTCGCTGCCCACATCCCGCCCGTACTCCTGGTTGCCCTGCCCGGCCCGCGTGTCGGAGCCGATCAGCAGGATGTTCTGCGCACCCCGCACCAGCGAGGTGGGCCGCTCCCGCTCGTACCGGGCGAGTTCGGCGGCGGCCGCCTCGTCGGCGGTGATGTTGCCGTTGAGCTTGGCGTAGACGACCCAGCCGATCCCCGACGAGGCCATCAGGAACGCGGTCACCCCCAGCGCCGTACTCCACACCCAGCGCCGCCGGTGCCGCCGCGCCAGTCCCTCCCCGCCGGCCGAGGACCCGAGGCCGGGGCCGAGGGACTTGCCTGCGCTGTCGGGCACGTCCGGTCACACCCCTCCATGGCGTACGAGCGTCACGTGCTGCTCCTACGACGATGGCGGGAAGGGACCGGCAGAGCCGCCCTTTGCTACTCCATTCGGGTGACGGCGATGGGGCCGGGCCGGCGCGGGCGCGCTGCCCGGTGGGGGCTCGGTGGCGGCCGCGGTGCCGGTGTGCCCGTCGGGCTCAGTGGCGGGCCGCGGTCACCCGTTCACTCTCGATCCGCTTCGCCAGGCCCTCCCCGTCCAGCAGGTCCAGGTTCCGGCACAGCACCACGGATCCGCCGACGGCCAGCGGCGCGTAGAGCCCCGCGCTGAGCCCGTCCCACGTGTCGTACGGCAGCCCCGACAGCAGCCGCGACCCGGGGCCCGTCAGATCCAGCGACGGCGCCTCGGACAGCGCCCGCTCGACCACCTCGGCCCCGCTGAACTCCGCCCCCGCGACGATCAGCGCGGGCTCCTCGGGGTCCACCGGGGTGAACGGCGCGAAGCGGTCTCCCTGGCTCGGCGCCTCCACGGCGTAGTCGACGAACCCGTCCGGCGTCTGCGGGAACCGCCCGCCGAGCGGCCGCAGCGCGAGCGCTACCCGCTCGCCGCGGCAGGCGCGGGCCGCCTCCAGGGTGTCGGGTCCGCTCACGACGACATCGGCGGAGGCCGGGGCGCCGGCCATGTCCGCGACCGCTCCCACCGACGAGCAGGCGAGCAGCCACACCGCCGTCTGCCAGTGGGCGGGCAGCAGCAGCGCGACCCGGTCACCGGGGCCGACGGACAGGTCGCCCTGCAGGAGGTTCGCGGTCTTGGCCACCCAATTGGCGAAGGTGGCCACGGAGAGTTCCACGCGTTCGCCCGTGGCGTCGTCGTAGAAGGTCACCAGGGGGCGTCCGGCGTCCGCGGCGAGCGCGGAACGCAGCAGGTCGGCAGGGGTGCGATCGGTGGCATTCACCCGCGCAAGACTACGCCGGGGCGGTCCCGCGCACCGAGTGCCGGAGCCACCGGTTCGGCGCAACGGCCGCCGACGCACCGTCAGTTCCCCGATGGCGGCCCACGCCGACCGTGTCCAGGATCAAGGGCATGCGTGGATTCCTCAGCTCCCCGGTCGGTGCCACCTCGATCGGCGTCACCTGCGCGGCCGCCCTCGTCCTCCCGGCGGCCCTGCCCGCGACCGCCGCGTCCCCGCGCGCGGGGCGACCGGCCGAGGCCGCGGTCCCGGGCAGCACCCAGTCGCTGCCGCTGGCCCCGCTCGACCAGGAACGCACCCCCGGAACCGCCCCCGAGCAGGGCCTGTACCGCACCGACGTACGGCACTTCTCGCTCGTCGGCGTGATCTGGGACGACCCGGACACCGCCCTGCGCGGCGCGGTGCAGGTACGGACCCGGTCGGCGGCGTCCGGTGCGTGGTCCGGGTGGCAGGACGTCGAGACGCACAACGAGGACCACGGCGCCGACCCGGCCACCGCCGAACGCTCCTCCGGCCGGGTGCGCGGGGCCACCGCGCCGCTGTGGGTGGGCGACTCGGACGGCGTGGACGTACGGGTGCGCGCCGACTCCGTGCCGGGCCGGGCCGCCGCTGACCGGGGCCGGGGCGGCGACCCGCACCCGCCCCTGCCGTCCGGGCTGCGCCTGGAACTCGTCGACCCCGGCGGCGGGACGACGGCCCAGGGGCCGCAGGCGGACAGCCCCCGCGCCCTCCCCGCACTGAACCGGCGCGACACCGAGCGGGAGATGGACCGCCTGCGGGCCGAGGGCGATCTGGACACCGCGGACGACGCAGCGGACGACGGCGTGCCCCGGGCCAAGCCGTACATCGGGCCACGCCCGGGGATCGTGACGCGCCGGGGCTGGGGCGCGGACGAGTCACTGCGCGGGCGCGGGTTCGTGTACACGAAGAAGATCAAGGCCGCCTTCGTGCACCACACGTCCACGGGCAACAACTACTCCTGCTCCCAGGCCCCGTCCGTCATCCGCGGCATCTACCGCTACCACGTCAAGAGCATGGGCTGGCGGGACATCGGCTACAACTTCCTCGTCGACAAGTGCGGGACCATCTACGAGGGCCGGGCCGGGGGAGTGACGAAGGCGGTCCTGGGCGCCCACACCCTCGGGTTCAACAGCAACAGCATGGGCATCGCCGTCATCGGCAGCTACGGCTCGAGCAAGCCGGCCGGCGCCGCGGTGAAGGCCGTCGCCAAGCTCACCGCGTGGAAGCTCGGCCTCTACGGTGTCAATCCGCGCGGAAAGACATATCTGACATCGGGTGGTGGCAATCTCTACCCGAAGGGGAAGAGCGTACGACTGAACGTGATCTCCGGACACAGGGACGGATTCGCCACCGCCTGCCCGGGCAAGCGGCTCTACGCCAAGCTCGGCTCGGCCCGTTCCAGCGCGGCGCGGTACCAGGGCCGCTGAGGCCAAGGACGCGCGCACCGTCGTCGGGGGAAACGCGCAATGGAGGGAATCCGGGCGCCGATCCCGCCGGACACCGCGCGGCCATCGGGGGCGTCGCCGGCCGGTCTGCATACACTGACCGGCCGAAACGAGAAGTTCGGCCGGTCCCGGCAGGAAGCAGAGACGACAGGTGACAGAAGCGATCCTCCTGGTCGGCGGCAAAGGCACCCGGCTGCGTCCGCTCACGGTGCACACGCCCAAGCCCATGGTCCCGGCGGCGGGGGTGCCGTTCCTCACGCACCAGCTGGCGAGAGCGAGAGCGGCGGGTGTGGAGCACATCGTCCTCGCCACGAGCTATCTCGCCGAGGTCTTCGAGCCCTACTTCGGCGACGGCGCCGCGCTGGGCCTGCACATCGAGTACGTCACCGAGGAGGAGCCCCTCGGCACGGGCGGCGCCATCCGCAACGTGGCCTCGCGTCTGCACTCCGGGCCCGACGCCCCGGTACTGATCTTCAACGGCGACATCCTGACCGGCCTGGACATCCGGGCCCTGATCGGCACCCACGAGTCGACGGGCGCGGACGTCTCCCTGCACCTGACGAAGGTGACGGACCCGCGCGCCTACGGCCTGGTCCCCACCGACGAGACCGGCCGCGTGCTCGCCTTCCTGGAGAAGCCGCAGACGCCGGAGGAGATCGTCACCGACCAGATCAACGCGGGGGCGTACGTCTTCCGCCGCTCGGTGATCGACACCATCCCGGCGGGCCGTCCGGTCTCCGTCGAACGCGAGACCTTCCCGGACCTGCTGTCCGCCGGGGCCCACCTGCAGGGCATGGTGGACTCCACGTACTGGCTCGACCTCGGCACCCCCGCGGCCTTCGTACGCGGCTCCGCGGACCTGGTCCTCGGCCGGGCCCCCTCCCCGGCCGTCCCCGGCCGCTGCGGCGACCGGCTGGTCCTGCCCACGGCCGTCGTCGCCCCGAACGCCAAGCTGACCGGGGGCACAGTGGTCGGCGAGGGCGCGTTCGTCGCGGAGGGCGCCCGGGTCTCCGGCTCGACGATCCTGCCCGGCGCGGTCATCGAGCCCGGCGCCGTCATCACCGACTCCCTCATCGGCAGCCGCGCCCGGGTGGGCGAGCGCTCCGTCCTCACCGGCACGGTCGTCGGCGACGGCGCGGTGGTCGGCCCGGACAACGAACTCCGCGAAGGCGTCCGCGTCTGGTGCGACGCCCACATCCCCCCAGCCGCCCTCCGCTTTTCCTCGGACCAGTAACAACCCCGGCCCAGCACGGCCACACCCAGCACCCGCCCGGCGGCGGGCATGCGTGCCGGAGCGGCGGCGCCCACTCAGCATCGGCTGACGTGCCCGCGTAGTTGCGGATGCGTGCCTCCCCCAGTGCCTTGAGGGCCTGGCGGACGCCAGGGCGGCACGGGCGGGCGATGGGGGTGCCACGCCCCAGCGAAGCCGAGAGCGGGGGAGGCCCCCCGGCAAGCGCGGGCAAGCGAAACACCCCCCGCCCGGCACCAACGCCGAGCACCTGACAAGACCCCAGCCCTACAGCAATCCGATATCAACGCGAGGCATCTTCGGCGCCCGCCGCCCCGGCACCTGCCCACTCAGCAGAATCAACCGAGCCGCCCGATGCCGCTGCCCCGCGTACGGCTCCAGCAGCCGCAGCATCTCCGCGTCATCCGCATCCCGGTTCCGGGCCAGCGCCCACCCCACGATCCCCGGCAGATGCAGATCCCCGACGGTCACCGCGTCCGCCGCCCCATGACTGCGCTGCACCACCTCCGCCGACGTCCACGGCCCGATCCCCGGCACGACCTCCAGCCGCGCCCGAGCTTCGACCGCCGGCATCCCCACCGCCTGCTCGAGCCGCGCAGCGACCCGCACGGCCCGCAGGATCGTCGAGGCCCGCTTGTCGTCGACCCCGGCCCGGTGCCACTCCCAGGAGGGAATCAGCGCCCACGTCCGCGCCGCAGGCATCACCCACATCGGCCGTTCGAACACCCCCGCGGGGCCGGGCGCCGGTTCCCCGAACCTCCGCACCAGCAACCGCCACGCCCGATACGCCTCGTCGGTCGTGACCTTCTGCTCCAGTACCGACGGAATCAGCGACTCCAGCACCAGCCCGGTCCGCGTCAGCCGCAGCCCCGGCCGGCGGTGCCGCGCCAGCGCCACCACCCGGTGCCGGGGCTCGAACGCGTCCGGATCATCGGCGGCACCCAGCAACCGGGGCAACCGCTCCAGCAGCCACTGCGCACCCGGTCCCCAGGCCTCACCGAGCACCTCACCGCCGTACGCGCGCACCCGCAGCGTGCCCGGTCCGAGGGGCGTCAGGGTGGCCCGCCACACGGACCCGTCCGGTGTGGTCCGGAACGTCGGGTCACCGGGCCCGCGCCGCAGCGGACCCAGCACCAGCCCGAGATCGAGCGGCCCCTCCGGCACCCAGCGCCGCACCCGGGCCGGCCCCGCGGCCTGCCGGGGTATCCCGGCAGCGGCACCGGCGGGCACACCGACATGGCCGCCGCGCACGGTCGTACGCGTGGGACGCGGAGCGAATCGTCCTGCCACTGGTGGGTTCCTAGGGTGTGCCGGGGCTGTCCTGAGAGACTAGGCGGTCGCGGGGGACGCCGGACGCGACTGCGCCCACAGGACTCACCGCACCTCGATGAACGCCACCGCGTCCCGCTCCGGCCGCGGCCGCGGCTCCTCGGCCGGATGGCCCACCGCCACCGCCCCCATGGGGTCCCAGTCCGCGGGCAGCCCCAGCACCTCGCGCACCGTGTCCCGGCAGAACATCGTCGACGACACCCAGGCCGAGCCCAGCCGCTCCCCGGCCAGCGCGACCAGGAGGTTCTGCACGCCCGCGCCCGTCGCGACCACGAACATCTCCCGCTCGGCACCGTCCCGCCGCGCGTCCCCGTAGGTGTGCGAGCCGTCCATGACGAGGCACGGCACGACCAGGTACGGGGCATTGCGGAGCACGTCCCCGCGCCGGACCCGCTTGGCGATGGACTCCTCGCTCTTGCCGTCCCGGCGCAGGTCGGCGATCCAGGCGTCCCGCATCGCGTCGAGCAGCCGCACCCGCGACTCCCCGGACTCCAGCAGCACGAACCGCCAGGGCGTGGTGTGGTGCGGGGCGGGCGCGGTGACCGCCGCGGCCACCGCGCGCCGGACCGCGCCGGGGTCCACGGGCTCGTCGGTGAAGGCCCGCACGGTACGGCGCTGGGTCACGGCCTCCCGCACGGCCTCGGACGTGCCGAGCCGGAACATGTCGTCCCGCGCGGTACGCACCAGCGCCCGCGCCCCCTCGCCGTCCTCGCCGTCCAAGACGTCGGGCAGCCCGCGCACCACGGCGACCGGGAGTCCGGCGGCCTTGCCCTTGACCAGGTCACCGGCGGCGGCCAGTTCGTCGGCGGTGGCGACGACGGTGGCGCTGAGCGGGTTGCCGTGCGCGTCCGTGCCCCCGCGCAGATCGTCCAGCACGCGCACTCCGGCGGCGCCGATCGCGACGTCCGTGAGTCCCGAGCGCCAGGGCCGGCCGAAGGTGTCGGTGACGACGACACCGACCCGGACGCCGAGGGTGTCGCGCAGCCCGTCGCGGATCGCGCGCGCGGACGCGTCCGGGTCCTCGGGGAGCAACAGCACGGTGCCGGAGGGGGTGTTGGAGGCGTCGACCCCGGCGGCCGCCATGACCAGGCCCTGGCGGTTCTCGACGATGCGCAGGGGGCCGCGCCGGGCCACCACCCGCACGGTCTCCGCGTCGATCGCGGACTCGCGGTCGTCCGCCCGGACGACGCGTCCCTCCGCCTTGGACACGATCTTGGACGTGACGAGCAGCACGTCCCCGTCGGCCAGCCCGGGTTCGGCGGCGGCGATCAGCTTGGCCAGGTCGTCGCCCGGCTGCACCTCGGCGATTCCGGACGGGGCCCAGACCCGGTACTCGGGGCGCTGGCCGCTCACGCTCCCCGCACCTCCTCGGCCAGTGCCAGCGCCTCCCGCGCCATCTGCGCGGCCGCTTCCACGTCGGTCATCATCAGCGGCACGGCCCGGCAGCGGATCCCGTCCGCCTCCACCCGCTCCACCACGCCCGCGTCGACAGTGTCGACCAGCCAGCCGTCCAGCAGCCCCGAGCCGTAGTGCTCGGCGACCGCGGCGGCCGTCGACTCCACACCGACCGCGGCGAGCACCTTGTCGGCCATCCCGCGCACCGGCGCGTCCCCGACGATGGGGGACAGGCCCACCACGGGCACGCCGGCTTCCGCGATCGCCTCACGGATGCCGGGCACGGCCAGGATGGTGCCGATGGACACGACCGGGTTGGACGGCGGGAAGAGGATGACGTCCGCCTCCGCGATGGCCTCCAGGACCCCCGGCGCCGGCCTGGACTGCTCGGCGCCGACCGGCACGACCGCCTCGGCCGCGACCGAGGCGCGCAGCCGCACCCAGTACTCCTGGAAGTGGATCGCCTTGCGTTCGCCGTCGATCTCCACGGCCACGTGGGTCTCCACGCGGTCGTCGGTCATCGGGATCAGCCGCACACCCGGCTTCCATCGGTCGCAGAGCGCCTCGGTGACCGCGCTCAGCGGAAAGCCGGCGCCCAGCATCTGCGTCCGCACGATGTGCGTGGCGAAGTCCCGGTCGCCGAGCCCGAACCACTCCGGGCCGACCCCGTAGGCCGCCAGCTCCTCCTTGAGGTGGAAGGTCTCGTCCGTCCGCCCCCAGCCCTGCTCCTCGTTGATGCCGCCGCCCAGCGTGTACATCACCGTGTCGAGGTCCGGGCAGACCTTCAGCCCGAAGAGGTGGATGTCGTCGCCGGTGTTGCCGATCACCGTGACATCCGCGTCCGGCACGGCCCGCTTCAGACCGCGCAGGAACCGGGCACCACCGATGCCGCCTGCCAGAACCACAATGCGCATGGGCCGATTCTCGCAGGCGGATACGACATCGTGTCAGGCAGTCACCGGACGCGGCTCGGTCCGCGCCTCGCAGTGCGGGGAACTGTGCATCGGCATCTCGGTCAGGCCCGGGTGGTAGACGTGCAGGCTCACCGCGGGCTCCAGCGCGTCGTTCACCACCTCGTGCACATAACCCGGCGCGAACACCCGCTGGGCGCCGGCCGCCAGCGCGCGCGTGCCCCGCTCGGTGCGCTCGGTCAGCGACCCCTCCAGGACGGTGAGGACACCGGAGGAACGTCCGTGGTCGTGCGGCCCGCTGCCCTGCCCGGGCACCCAGGACAGCAGCCAGACCTCGTAGCCGGGGCCGGTGCGGAGCCGGTGGTACCAGCGGGTGGTGGCGTCGTAGCGGACGAGGTGCGCCCACTGGGAGCGGTCGGCGGCGATGGCGCGGGCGAGGCCCACGAACTCGGCGACGGTGGCGGGGTGCTCGCGCGGCGGCTGGAGCAGGTGCGGGACTTCGAGGATGTCGCCGGCGATCTGGAGGTCGTTGTCGCTGTTCATCGGGTGAGGGGGTTCCTCGGCGAAGAGTGGGGGCTGGGTGTCGCTCTGCGTCCGCCCGGGTCACGGGCGAGGAGAGGTGTCCCGGATGAGGGTCAGGGACAGGGAAACGCGGCCGAGCCGGGATGGACTCGGGAGCAGCCGGAGCGCGATGGGCTCAACAGCTGGGACAGCAACAACAGCTACAGCGCGCGCGTGCGGCACCGAGGGACCCGGCGGTGCGGGTCGATACGGGTGCCAAGTTCGCGAGCATGCCCACTAGGACACCGGCTCACACCCGGACTGTCAACTCGGCGCCCGGAAAGTGCGACATGGTTCACCTCATCCGGTTCATCTGTCAGGTGAAAGGTTTGTTCACCCGGATCCCGGGACACATGGCGCACAACCGAGCGCTCGAGCCTCGCCGGAACGAGATCGAACGCGGGGGCGTCCTTCTTCGTACAGGGGACTGTGCGGGGTCCGCGCCCCTCCGGGCCTCTTTCTGTGTGTGAGAGTTTATGACGATTTGAACACTTTCCGCATGGCCTTGGTTCCGCAGAGTGAATAACGGGCTCAATAGCAGATCTCGGCTTGACTCGCCCGGAGCAGCACACTTGTAATTTCACTCGTGTCGTTCAGCCGAAATCGGTAGCGGCTACGCACGGGGACGTGAAGACAGACGAGGGGCGCACATGACCGAGCTGGTGCAGCAACTGCTGGTCGACGACGCGGACGAGGAACTCGGCTGGCAGGAGCGCGCACTGTGCGCCCAGACCGACCCCGAGTCCTTCTTCCCCGAGAAGGGCGGCTCGACCAGAGAGGCGAAGAAGGTCTGCCTCGCCTGCGAGGTGCGCTCCGAATGCCTCGAGTACGCCCTCGCCAACGACGAGCGCTTCGGCATCTGGGGCGGTCTGTCCGAGCGTGAGCGCCGCCGGCTGAAGAAGGCCGCCGTCTGACCGGCGCCCGGTCACCCTCCGGCCGCCGCACCGCCGAGCGGCCGGGCGGCACCCTCGCACACGTCACGAACGGCCCGTCGCCCGTGGGTTATCCACAGGCGGCGGGCCGTCGTCATGGTCAGCCGATAGTGTGGTTGCTCGTCCGAGACGCCCCGCTGTCCCCTCGGGGCACAGGCGTCCACCGCAGTCCATCGAACCGGGGCCCGTACCTCGATGTCCGTGCACAGCCAAACGGCAGCTCAAGACCCGGCTGCCCACCCTGAGTTCCCGCGTCATGTGGTGACCGCGGTCCTCGTCTCCCACGACGGCGCCCGCTGGCTGCCCGACGCGCTGGCCGGGCTGCTCGGCCAGGAGCGCCCCGTCCAGAACGCGGTGGCGGCCGACACCGGCAGCGCGGACGACTCCGCCCAGCTGGTCACCGAGGCCCTCGGCGACGACCGGGTGCTGCACCTGGCCCGGCGCACCGGCTTCGGCCAGGCGGTGGAGGAGGCGAGCCGCATCGCCCCCCTCCTCACCCCCGACGAGCTGCCGTACCTCAGGCGTCCCAGCGGCTGGGACCCGGTCACGCGTTCGTGGCGCGACGACGCCTACGACCTGCCCGAACTGCCGCACGGCGAGCCCGTCCAGTGGCTCTGGCTGCTGCACGACGACTGCGCCCCCGAACCCGACGCCCTCGCCCAGCTGCTCCGAGTCGTCGACAACGAACTCGAACTCGGCCGCGACGACGTGGCGATCGTCGGCCCCAAGCTGCGCGGCTGGTACGACCGCAGGCAGCTGCTGGAGGTCGGCGTCTCCATCGCCAACTCCGGCCGCCGCTGGACCGGCCTGGACCGCCGGGAGCAGGACCAGGGCCAGCACGACCACGTCCGCACCGTGCTGTCCGTCTCCACCGCCGGCATGCTCATCCGCCGCGACGTCTTCGAACAGCTCGGCGGATTCGACCGCCGGCTGCCCCTGATGCGCGACGACGTCGACCTGTGCTGGCGGGCCCACACGGCCGGCCACCGGGTCCTCGTCGCCCCCGAGGCGGTCGTACGACACGCCGAGGCGGCCTCCCGCGAGCGCCGCACCGTCGACTGCGTGGGCCGCACCGCCGCCTCCCCGCACAAGGTCGACAAGGCCGGCGCCATCCACACCCTGCTCGTCAACACCCCCACGGCCGCGCTGCCCTGGGTGCTGCTGCGCCTCGTCCTCGGCACCCTGCTGCGGACCGTCGCCTACCTCGTCGGAAAGGTCCCCGGGCAGGCCGTCGACGAGATCCGCGGTCTGCTGGGAACCCTGCTGCGGCCCGAGCGGATCCTCGCCGGCCGACGCGACCGCGGGCCCTCCCGGATCGACAAGGCCGAGCTGCGCCGGCTCTTCCCGCCCCCCGGCGCGACCATCCGCGCCACCCTGGAACAGGTCGCGGGCAACTTCTCCCGCCGCTCCGACAGCGAGACCCCCTCGGCCGGCCGGCACGGCGGTGCCGTGGAGTCCGGGCCCGGCGGCGATGATGCCGACTTCCTGGAGATCGAGCAGTTCGCCCGGCTGAAGCGGATCGGCCGCAAGCCCGGCCCGGTGCTCTTCCTGGCCCTGCTCCTGGTCTCCCTCGTCGCCTGCCGCGCCCTGCTCGGCAGCGGCGCCCTCGCGGGCGGCGCCCTGCTGCCCGCCCCGGCGAGCGCCGGTGACCTCTGGTCCCGCTACCTGGACGCCTGGCACCCGGTGGGCGCCGGCGGCACCGCCGCCGCACCGCCCTACCTGGCCATCGTCGCGACCCTCGCCTCGATCCTGTTCGGCTCCACCGGGCTCGCCGTCACCGTGCTGCTGGTCTGCTCGGTTCCGCTGGCCGGCCTCACCGCCTACTTCGCCTCCCGGCCCCTCGTCACCTCCCGCCTGCTGCGTGCCTGGGCCGCGATCGCCTACGCCTTCCTGCCCGCGGCCACCGGAGCCCTGGCCGGCGGCCGTATCGGCACCGCCGTCCTCGCCGTGCTGCTGCCGCTCATCGCGCGTGCGGGCATCGCCGCGAGCGGCCTCACCCATGCCTCCGGCGCGCGCGGCAGCTGGCGCGCCACGTGGGCGTACGCGCTGCTGCTGACCGTCACCACCGCGTTCACCCCGATCGTCTGGCCCATCGCGCTGATCCTCGGCATCGGCGTGCTGGTCCTGCGCCGCGGCGACCTCGTCGCCCACGGCCTGCGCTTCCTCGCCCAGCTCGGCACCCCGCTGCTGGTCCTCGCCCCCTGGTCGCTGACCCTGCTCCCGACCGGCTTCTTCACGGAAGCGGGCCTGGAGTACGGCGCCTCCAGCGCCTCCGCGCTCGATCTGCTCGGTGCCGGCCCCGGCGGCCCCGGCACCGTCGACGGCCTGATGCTCATCGGCGTCGTCCTCGCCGCCCTCGCCGCGCTGCTGCGCTCCGAGCGTCAGTTGGGCATCCGGACCGCGTGGGCGGTCGCCCTGGTGGGCCTCGTCTTCGCCGTCCTGTCCAACCACTCCACCTGGGCCGGACCGGCCACCCTCGTCTACGGCATCGCCCTGCTGGCCGCCGCCGCGCTCGGCGCCGACGGGGCACGCGCGCGCGTGGCCGAGCAGAGCTTCGGCTGGCGCCAGCCCGTCGCGGCCCTGATCGCCTTCGCCTCGGCCGCGGGCCCGCTGCTCGTCGCCGCCGGCTGGATGATCGGCGGTGCCGACGGCCCGGTGGAGCGCCGCGACCCGGTGCAGGTCCCCGCGTTCGTCGCCGAGGACGCCACCACCCGCGACCAGGCCCGCACCCTGGTCCTGGACAGCGACTCCACCGCACGCGTGCGCTACAGCCTGGTCCGCGGCTCCGGTGCCCGCATGGGAGACGCCGAACTCGCCGCCACCGACGGGGAGAACGCCAGACTCGACAAGGTCGTCGCCAACCTGGTCGCCGGCTCCGGCGCCGACCAGGCGGGCCAGCTCGGCGGCTTCGCCGTGCGCTACGTCCTCGTCCACAAGGGCGCACCCCGCGAGATCTCCCGCGTCCTGGACGCCACGCCCGGCCTGAGCCGGCTCAGCCAGCAGGACGGCAGCGCCCTGTGGCGCGTCGACCAGCAGGTCTCCCGCGCCACCATCGTGACCGCGGGCGGCACCGGCACCGCCCGGTCCGTCGCCGCCGGGCCGGTGGAGATCCACACCACCGTCCCCTCCGGCTCCGGCGGCCGTGTCCTGCGCCTGGCCGACGCCGCCTCCGACGGCTGGACGGCCACCCTGGACGGCAAGCCGCTCACCCGGACCACGGTCGACGGCTGGGCGCAGGGCTTCCAGCTGCCCTCCACCGGCGGCCGGCTGGACGTCGTGCACGACGACCCGATCACCCACACCGCCTGGCTGTGGGCCCAGGGCGCGCTCGCCGTCGTCCTGGTCGTCCTCGCCCTGCCCGGCCGCCGCCGCGACATCGACGACGACCTGCCCGAGGAGCAGCCGCTGCCCGCCCAGGCCACCGCCGGCGAGGGCCGCCGCGCCCGCCGGCTGCGCGCCCAGGCCGAGGAGGAGGCCCTCCCGGAGCAGCCCGCCCCCGGCGACGTGCCGCCACCTCCGCAGGAAGCCCCGGCGGCCGTTCCCCAGCAGCCGGCCTACGGCGACTGGGACTACGCGGGCAGCGATTACGCCGGTTACGGCACCGGCCAGTACCAGGAGGCCGGGCAGTACCCGGCCGAGGGCTACGACCAGCAGGCGTACCAGCCCGATCCCTACCAGAACGGCCAGTACGACCCCTACGCCTACGGCGGAACGGCCGAGCAGCAGGCGTACGACCAGCAGGCGTACCAGCAGGGTTACGACCCGGCCCAGCAGCAGTACGGCACCGGCAGCGAGCGCCCCGACGGGAGCCAGCAGTGAACCGCACCACCCTGTCCCTGATCGCCTGCACGACCGCGCTCGCGGCCGTCACCGCCTTCGCCGCGCTCGACACCCCGTCCGCGTCCGGCGCGGCCCCGGCCAAGGCGGCCGCCGAACTGCCCGTGGAGCGCACCAGCCTGCTGTGCCCCGCGCCGAGTTCCTCCGACATCGCCGACACCTCGTACACGTCGTTCACGCCCGCCACGAAGGGCACGGCGAGCGGCGGCAAGGCCCAACTCCAGGCGGCCACCGAACAGTCGGCGGACGGCACGAGCGGATCCAAGAAGGGCGAAAACGCCAAGGACAAGCCCGCCAAGCCGCTCCTCACGCCGAAGAACCCCGGCACCCCGGCCACCGGTGACACCTCGGGCGCCGACACTCCCGCACAGGTCGGCACCGCCGACGGCAAGTACGCGCCCGGCTGGACCGTGCAGGAGACCACCGAGGTCGTCGCGGGCACGGGCCGCGGACTGCAGGGCGTCAACTGCACCGCCCCGGACACCGAGTTCTGGTTCCCGGGCGCCGACACGGCCACCGACCGCACCGACTACGTGCACCTCACCAACCCCGAGGACTCGGCCGCCGTCGTCGACATCGAGCTGTACGGCAAGGGCGGCGCGATCAAGTCCTCGGTCACGGACGGCTTCACGATCCCGCCGCACGGGAGCGAGCCGATCCTGCTCTCCACGCTCACCGACGAACGGCAGACCGATCTGACCGTGCATGTCAGCGTGCGCAGCGGCCGGGTCGGCGCGGCGGTACAGGCCCTGGACGACAAGGTGGGCGGCGACTGGCTGGCCGCGGCGGACGATCCGTCCGGCAGCCTGGTCCTGCCCGGCATCCCCAAGGACGCCACCGACGTCCGCCTGATCGCCTTCACCCCCGGCGACGCCGACGCGGACCTCAAGGTCCGCCTGGCCTCGCCCGACGGCCTGATCACCCCGGCCGGGAACGAGACCCTGCACGTCAAGGCCGGGATGACGACCGCGACCGACCTCGGCGACGTCACCCGTGGCGAGGCGGGCTCCCTGGTGCTCACGCCCACCGACCAGTCCGTACCCGTGGTGGCGGCCCTGCGTGTGGTCCGGGGCAAGGGAGCCAAGCAGGAGACGGCCTTCATCCCCGCCACGGCCCCCGTCGGCAAGCGGGCGACCTCGGCCGACAACCGCGGCAAGACCTCGACCCTCTCCCTGACCGCGCCCACGGCCACCACCACGGTCAGGGTCACGGCCTCGGCGGGCAGCGAGGGCGGCACCCCGGTGACCAAGACCTTCACGATCAAGTCCGGCACCACGCAGGACATTCCGGCCCTCGTCCCGTCCGGTCTGAAGGGCACCTACGCCCTGACGGTGGAACCCGTCTCCGGAGGCCCCCTCTACGCCGCCCGCACCCTCACGTCCACAACGGCCGGCGTCCCCGCCTTCACCATCCAGACCCTCCCCACCGACCGAGGCCTGGTCTCAGTCCCCCAGACAGACGAGGACCTGTCCCTCCTGCAGAAGTGACCCCGGGCACCGAGCCCGGGTAGTTGAGGCGGCCCAGCCCGCGTCGCCGCGGGCATGCCGTGGCCGGGGACGGCGCCCACCCAGCACACGTGTGACGTGACTGCGTAGCTGCGGGCACCGGGCCTGCGTGCCTCCCCCGCTCGAGCGAAGCCGAAAGAGTGGGGGAGGCACCCCGCAAGCGCGGGCAAGCGAACACCGCCCCCGCCCAGCCACGACACAGGGCAACCAGTCATCCCCGGCTCAGCCGGCGCCCACCTCCGGGCACCCCGCAAACCCCGCGCCGGCAAGCAGCCCCGCCCTAATCCTCCCCGTACCGAGGATCAACCGTCTCCGGAGTCAGCCCCAGCAACTCCGCCACCTGCTCCACCACAACCTCATGCACCAACGCGGCCCGCTCATCCCGCCCCTTGGTCCGGATCTCCACCGGCCGCCGGTACACCACGACCCGGGCCCGCCGCCCCTCCCGCGCGGGAATGATCCCGCCCAACGGCACAGCCTCGTCGCCCCAGACGTCCGTGCCCCGCCCCTCCAGCCGAGGTACCTCGAGCACCAGGAAATCCATGTCGGCCAACTGCGGCCACCGCCGCTCGAGACGCTCCACCGAGTCCTGCACCAGGTCCGCGAACACCTCGGCCCTGCTGGCCGCCAGCGGCACCTGCGGCGGCGCGATCGGCCCACGCATGCCCCGCCCGTGACGATCACGGCGACGGGGCTGGGGGCCGGTGGGGCGGGGCGGTACACGGTTGTCCATCACCGCAGAAGCCTAGTCCCCGCCCGCTCCGCCCGCCCGACCCCACGCGGCAACCGGCCACCGGCACTCCGTGCCCCCGGGCACGACGCAACACGTGTCACAGGACGTGTCACAGGTTGACCATTCCAGCCAAGGTCCGGCTCGTTTCCGTAACCCTTCAAGACCGGTAACTCAAGGCAATTGACGGTGTTTGTGCAGACTCGTGACCGAAGGCCGCCCCGCCCGGAACCCCGCCCGACCCCGTCCCCGCAGGTCAGCAAGGCCTGTTGGGAGGTGCCTGTGGGGCGTCTCACAGTTCGACACGGTGGCGTGACCTGGAGGAGAGTCGTCGCGGCCCGTTCAAGAGTGCGGTACCGTCCATCGTCGTGAGCCCTGTACGTCGCTGTTCGCGCACCGCCTGCGGCCGACCCGCCGTCGCGACGCTGACGTACGTCTACGCCGACTCGACCGCGGTCCTCGGCCCGCTCGCCACCTACGCCGAACCCCACTGCTACGACCTGTGCGCCGAGCACTCCGAGCGCCTCACCGCGCCCCGCGGCTGGGAGGTCGTCCGTCTCCTCGACGGCTCCGCGCCCGCGCGGCCCAGCGGGGACGACCTGGAAGCCCTCGCCAACGCCGTACGCGAGGCGGCCCGTCCCCAGCAGCGGGCGGCCGGGGCGGGCGGCGGCGGAGCCCGCACCCCGGACCCCATGGAAGTCGCCCGCCGCGGGCATCTGCGCATCCTGCGCTCACCGGACAACTGAGTCCGCGCGGAGAACCGATCCCGCACCCACCCGACGCGCGAGTCGACTTGCTCGCCACTTGCCGTCCACTTGTCCGTCCGCCGGGTGTCCGCACACCTGCCTCTCACCCCCGACGGGTAGTTTGTGGGCACCCATAGGACTTCAGGAGGGTTGGCCGTGGCTGCTGATCTGTCGCAGATCGTGAAGGCGTACGACGTACGCGGAGTGGTCCCGGACCAGTGGGACGAGCCGCTGGCCGGCCTCTTCGGCGCCGCCTTCGCCGAGGTGACGGACGCGACGGCCATCGTCGTCGGTCACGACATGCGCCCCTCGTCCCCCGGCCTCTCCCGCGCCTTCGCGCGCGGCGCCGCCGACCGCGGGGTGGACGTCACCGAGATCGGCCTGTGCTCGACGGACCAGTTGTACTACGCCTCGGGCGCGCTGGACCTCCCGGGCGCGATGTTCACGGCCTCCCACAACCCGGCGCAGTACAACGGCATCAAGATGTGCCGCGCGGGCGCCGCCCCGGTCGGTCAGGACACGGGCCTTGCGCAGATCCGCGAACTCGTCGAGCGGTGGCTGGAGTCGGGCGCTCCGGAACCGGCCGCCGAGCCGGGAACCCTCACCACGCGCGAGACGTTGGAGGATTACGCGGCCCACCTCCGCTCCCTCGTCGACCTCACCGCCGTGCGCCCCCTGAAGGTCGTCGTCGACGCCGGCAACGGCATGGGCGGCCACACGGTCCCCACGGTCTTCGCCGGCCTGCCCCTGACCCTCGTGCCGATGTACTTCGAACTGGACGGCACCTTCCCGAACCACGAGGCCAACCCCCTCGACCCGGCCAACATCGTGGACCTGCAGAAGCGGGTCCCGGCGGAGGGCGCCGACCTGGGCATCGCCTTCGACGGCGACGCCGACCGCTGCTTCGTCGTGGACGAGACCGGCGACCCCGTATCCCCGTCCGCGATCACCGCCCTGGTCGCGGCACGCGAGCTGGCCCGAACCGGCGGCAACGGCACCGTCATCCACAACCTGATCACGTCCCGTACCGTCCCGGAGGTGGTGAGGGAGAACGGCGGCACCCCGGTCCGCACCCGCGTCGGCCACTCCTTCATCAAGGCCGAGATGGCCCGCTCCGGCGCGATCTTCGGCGGCGAGCACTCCGCCCACTACTACTTCAAGGACTTCTGGAACGCCGACACGGGCATGCTGGCCGCCCTCCACGTCCTCGCGGCCCTCGGCGGTCAGGACGGCCCCCTGTCCGCCCTGACCGCCCAGTACGACCGCTACGCGGGCTCCGGCGAGATCAACTCCACCGTCGCCGACCAGGCCGCGCGCCTCGCCGCGATCCGCGCCGCCTACGAGGGCCGCCCGGGCGTCACCCTCGACGGCCTCGACGGCCTCACGGTCTCCGCCGCCGACTGGTGGTTCAACGTCCGCCCGTCCAACACGGAGCCGCTGCTGCGCCTGAACGCGGAGGCGAAGGACGAGGCGACGATGACCAGGATCCGCGACGAGGCCCTGGCGATCATCAGGGCCTGAGTCACCCGCCCGCCCCCACACCGGGGCGGGCAAACCGGGGTCCAGCGGGCAGCGCGCCTCCTGCCGCACCCGCAGGCCCGGCCCGACCCCGCCACCAGCGGTACGCTGACCAGCACATCGGCAATAGAACCTCCGCCCCGAAGGGACACCCTCATGCCGCTCGAAGCCGGCCTTCTGGAGATCCTCGCCTGCCCCGCCTGTCACGCCCCCCTCAAGGAGCAGGACACCGAGCTGATCTGCACCGGTCAGGACTGCGGCCTGGCGTATCCGGTCCGCGACGGCATCCCGGTCCTGCTCGTCGACGAGGCCCGCCGCCCCGCGTAACAGCGGCGCTCCCGCCCCGCGTGCACCGCGGCGTCACCGCCGCGCACCGACGAGGCGCCCACCCGCGTTCGAACCCCCGCACAGGACCCCGGCGATCGGAGGCTGCCGCCCCATGCTCGACGAATCGCTGCTCGACAGTCCGGAGGGCCTCGCCGACGCCGATCGCCGCGGCCTTCTCCGCGGCGCGGCGGAGGCCGGCGCCCGCGTACGCACCGCCGTCCGGCACGCCGCCGAGGCCGGTGTGGCCGACCTCAAGCCCGACGGCCGCCCCCGCGCCGTGCTGATCGCGGGCCCCGGAGCCGCCGCCACCCACACCGCCGACCTGCTCGGCACCCTGGCCGGCCCCGGCAGCCCTGTCATCCGGCTGGCCCCCACCGGCGTCGCTCCCGCCGCCGGCGCCCTGCGCTGGGAGATCCCGGGCTGGGTCGGCTCCGTCGACCTGCTGCTCATCGCCACCCCGGACGGCACCGAACCCAGCCTCTCCCTGCTCGCCGAGCAGGCCTACCGCCGAGGCTGCTCCGTCGTCGCCGTCGCCCCGGCCCACACCCCGCTCGCCGAGGCGATCGCCGCCGCGCACGGAATGTTCGTACCGATGGCGACGGCGCCCTACGACCAGGAGGAACCCCTCGCCGCGTCTTCCCCGGGCGTCTTCTGGGCCCTGTTCACCCCACTACTGGCGCTGCTGGACCGCATCGGTCTGCTCAGCGCGGCGCCGGACGCCCTGGAGAAGGTCGCCGACCGCCTGGACCACATCGCCGAGCGCTGCGGCCCGGCCATCGCGGCCTACAGCAACCCGGCCAAGACCCTCGCCGCCGAACTCGCCGACGCGCTCCCCGTCGTGTGGACGGAGGGCCCCGCGACCGGCCCCGCCGGCCGCCGTTTCGTCGCCGCCCTCGCTGAACTCGCCGGCCGCCCCGCCCTCGTCGCCGAACTCCCCGAGGCGCTCGCCGCGCACAGCGCCCTGCTGGCCGGCCCGCTCGCGGCCAGCGCCGACCCGGACGACTTCTTCCGCGACCGCGCGGAGGAGCCGCCCGCGATGCACGCGCGCGTGGTGCTGATCCGCCACCGCCCGATCGGCGGCCTCACCGCCCTCCCCGCCGCCCGCGACCTGGCGCTCAGCCACGACACTCCGATCAGCGAACTCGAACCGGAGGAGGGCGACGAACTGGAGACCCTCGCGGAACTGATCGCCGTCACGGATTTCGCCGCCGTTTACCTGGCGCTCGCTTCCGGGGCCTGATCTTGCTCAGGGCGTCGCACCCGGGCCCGCCCGGGCCGACCGGCCGCCCCACCACCGGGAACACCGACCGGCACCGGCACACCGCCCGGCACCGGCGCCGGCCGAGCAGCGTACGTACGGAGACAGAGAAACCACATGGACCGCCTCGACAACACCGTCCGCCCCTACGCCTGGGGTTCCACCACCGCCATCCCGCACCTCCTCGGCGTCGAGCCGAGCGGCGAGCCGCAGGCGGAGATGTGGATGGGCGCCCACCCGGGCGCTCCCTCACGCACCGCGCGCGGGACGCTCGTCGAGGTGATCGACGCCGGCCCGGAGCGCGAACTGGGCGCCGCGGCGGTCGCGAAGTTCGGCCCGCGACTGCCGTTCCTGCTCAAGCTCCTCGCCGCCGGCGCGCCCCTCTCCCTCCAGGTGCACCCCGACCTGGAGCAGGCCGGGGAGGGCTTCGCCGACGAGGAGCGGCGCGGCATCCCGGTCGACGCCCCGCACCGCAACTACAAGGACGCCAACCACAAGCCCGAACTGATCTGCGCGCTCACCGAGTTCGACGGCCTGTGCGGGTTCCGCGCCCCGGCCGAGGCGGCCGGCCTGCTCGACGGGCTTGGTGTCGACTCCCTGAAGCCGTACGTCGACCTGCTGCGCGCGCACCCCGAGGACGCGGCCCTGCGGGAGGTCCTCACCGCCGTCCTCACCGCAGACCCACGGGAAATGGCGCACACGGTCGCCGAGGCCACCGCCGCCTGCACCCGCCTCGGCGGCGACTACGCCCCCTACGCCGGCCTCGCCCACCACTACCCGGGCGACCCCGGCGTCATCGCGGCCATGCTCCTGAACCACGTCCGCCTGCAGCCCGGTGAGGCGCTGTTCCTCGGTGCCGGCATCCCGCACGCCTACCTCGACGGTCTCGGCGTCGAGATCATGGCCAACTCCGACAACGTCCTGCGCTGTGGCCTGACCCCCAAGCACGTCGACGTCCCCGAACTGCTGCGCATCGTCCGCTTCGAGGCGGGCGACCCGGGCGTGCTGCGTCCCGAGGCCTCCCCGGACGGCGAGGAGGTCTACGAGACCCCGATCGACGAGTTCCGCCTCTCCCGGTACGTCCTGTCCGAGGGCGGCACCGCCCACGACCTCACCCTCGACACCCCGCAGATCCTGCTCTGCACGGCCGGGTCCGTCCGGGCCGGTGAGTACGAGCTGGCCCCCGGCCAGTCGGTCTTCGTCCCGGCGGGGGAGAAGACCGAGGTGTCCGGTGCGGGCACGGTCTTCCGCGCCACTGTGATCGTATGACCGGGACTGTGGACACCTGACGCGCCGCCACCCGGACGGGCTGCAACAATGGCCCACCGGCAAAGCACGGGCAAAGACGGGTACACGCCTGGACGGCGTAGACGGACGAGGGCGAAGGGACAACGCGGACACATGAGCGCGTCAGGCGGTACCAGGGCGATCGTGGCGGCACTCGGCGCCAATCTCGCGATCGCGGCATCGAAGTTCGTGGCGTTCGCGTTCAGCGGCTCGTCGTCGATGCTCGCCGAGGGTGTCCACTCGGTCGCCGACTCCGGCAACCAGTTCCTGCTGCTGATCGGCGGCAAGAAGGCACAGCGCGAGGCAACCCCCCAGCACCCCTTCGGCTACGGCCGCGAGCGCTACATCTACGCGTTCCTCGTCTCGATCGTCCTCTTCTCCATCGGCGGCATGTTCGCCATCTACGAGGGCTACGAGAAGATCACCCACCCCCACCAGGTCGAGCACTGGTACTGGCCGGTGGGGGTCCTGCTCTTCGCGATCATCGCCGAGGGCTTCTCCTTCCGCACGGCGATAAAGGAGTCCAACGAACTGCGCGGCAAGCTGTCCTGGTCGCAGTTCATCCGCCGCGCCAAGGCCCCCGAACTGCCCGTCGTCCTCCTCGAGGACTTCGGCGCGCTCATCGGTCTCGTCCTCGCCCTCGGCGGCGTCGGGCTGGCCCTGCTCACCGGCGACGGCGTCTGGGACGGCATCGGCACCGTCTGCATCGGTGTCCTGCTGGTCTGCATCGCACTCGTGCTCGCCGCCGAGACCAAGTCGCTGCTGCTCGGCGAGGCCGCGGGCATCGAGGAGGTCAAGAAGGTCGAGGCCGCGATCGTCGACGGCGACACCGTCACCGGCGTCATCCACATGCGCACGCTCCACCTCGGCCCCGAGGAACTGCTGATCGCCGCCAAGATCGCCGTTCAGCACGACGACACGGCCACCGAGGTCGCCAATGCCATCAACGCCGCCGAGGCCCGCATCCGGGCCGCCGTCCCCATCGCCCGCGTGATCTACCTGGAACCCGACATCTACAGCGAGGCCGAGGCCGCCAAGGGCCCGAACCCGGAGGCGACCCCGGGCGGCCCCACCCCGCACCCGGCCGGCCACTGAATTCCGCCACGGCGACAGGGCCCGCCCACCTCGGCAAGGGCCCCGTCCACCCCCCGAACGACGTGAACTCTTCGGAGGCGGACTGGGGGCTCCCCCGTCTCCCGGTGTAGCTTGGGACGGAGCCAGACGTCGCTGCTGATGGCGGTCGGGCGGTCCCGCAGCGGACCGGCCGAGGGAGAGAGGGCCTCCGACGGACTGCGCTGCGCGCACGTGGGCATGCCTGTGCCCTCTTCTCGGGCACCCGTGTGTCCGCCGCCGCGCAGACCAGCCGTACCCACCCTCGACCCAACCCCCGAGGAGCAGCTCGCAATGACGACTGTCGACAACCGACAGGACTTCAAGGTCGCCGACCTCTCCCTGGCCGAGTTCGGCCGCAAGGAGATCACCCTCGCCGAGCACGAGATGCCGGGCCTGATGGCGATCCGCAAGGAATACGCCGAGGCCCAGCCCCTCGCCGGCGCCCGCGTCACCGGCTCCCTGCACATGACCGTGCAGACCGCCGTCCTCATCGAGACCCTGGTCGCCCTCGGCGCCCGGGTCCGCTGGGCATCCTGCAACATCTTCTCCACCCAGGACCACGCGGCCGCCGCCATCGCCGTCGGCCCGAACGGCACGCCGGACAACCCGCAGGGCGTCCCGGTCTTCGCCTGGAAGGGCGAGACCCTGGAGGAGTACTGGTGGTGCACCGAGCAGGCGCTGACCTGGCCTGACAGCGCCACCGGCGGCCCGAACATGATCCTCGACGACGGTGGCGACGCCACCCTCCTCGTCCACAAGGGCGTCGAGTACGAGAAGGACGGCAAGGTCCCCGGCCTGGAGACCGCCGAGTCCGACGAGCACCGCGTCATCCTCCAGGTGCTGCACCGCACCCTGGGTGAGAACCCCCAGAAGTGGACCCAGCTCGCCTCGGAGATCCGCGGCGTCACCGAGGAGACCACCACCGGCGTCCACCGCCTGTACGAGATGCAGCGCGACGGCGTCCTCCTCTTCCCGGCGATCAACGTCAACGACGCCGTCACCAAGTCGAAGTTCGACAACAAGTACGGCTGCCGCCACTCCCTGGTCGACGGCATCAACCGAGCCACCGACGTCCTCATCGGCGGCAAGACCGCCGTGGTCTGCGGCTACGGCGACGTGGGCAAGGGCTGCGCGGAGTCCCTGCGCGGCCAGGGCGCCCGCGTGATCATCACCGAGATCGACCCGATCTGCGCCCTGCAGGCGGCGATGGACGGCTTCCAGGTCACCACCCTGGACGAGGTCGTCGAGACCGCCGACATCTTCGTCACCACCACCGGCAACAAGGACATCATCCTCGCGTCGGACATGGCGAAGATGAAGCACCAGGCGATCGTCGGCAACATCGGCCACTTCGACAACGAGATCGACATGGCCGGCCTCGCCCAGATCTCGGGCATCGTCAAGGACGAGGTCAAGCCGCAGGTCCACACCTGGAAGTTCCCCGACGGCAAGGTCATCATCCTGCTGTCCGAGGGCCGCCTGCTGAACCTGGGCAACGCCACCGGTCACCCGTCGTTCGTGATGTCCAACTCCTTCGCGGACCAGACCCTGGCCCAGATCGAGCTGTTCACCAAGCCCGACGAGTACCCGACCGGCGTCTACGTGCTGCCCAAGCACCTCGACGAGAAGGTCGCCCGCCTCCACCTGGACGCGCTCGGCGTGAAGCTCACCAAGCTGCGCCCCGAGCAGGCCTCGTACATCGGCGTGGAGGTCGACGGCCCGTACAAGTCGGACCACTACCGCTACTGAGTCCGCGGTCCCGCCCGCCGGGGAGCACACCGGTGCACCGCCGCGCTCCCCGGCAGCAGGTCCGCAGATCCGCGAAGGCAGGCCCCCGCACCCCCGTGCCGGGGGCCTGCCCCTTTGGCCTCCGACCGGACCAGCAGCCGTAGCCGGACCGCCGGCCCGTCAATACCCAGGACCCCCATGCCACGCGGCCGATATTCGCTCCACGATCCGCACGATCACACCCCCTTCGCGGAAGAGCACTTCCAGTGCGCGCCCGGCCCCTCCGGCTGGCGCTACGTCTCCCAGCTGACCACCCCCGCCGGCGACCACCGCGGCTCGGTCGACCTCGCCCTGGACGACCTCGGCCGCCCCATCCGCCTCGAACTGCACTCGGGAGGCTGGCAGGTGCGAGGCGCCGCCCTCGACGGCGTCACCTGGGTTCGCACCGATGCCACCGGAACTCATGCCACCGAAGGCAATGTGCGCGCCCACACCTTCACCGGCACGTCCCCCGCGTTCCTCGTCGCCACCGCCCGTCTCCTGCGCCTCACCCCCTCCTCGGACGCGACCCGCGTGCGCCTCGTGGCCTTCACCGACCCGGTCCTCGCCCCCCGCACCCTGGACCAGTCCTGGACCTTGGTGAACAGCGAAGCACACGCCACTGACAACGGCCCCCTGACCGTGGACGAATACCAGGTCACAGCCCTGGACACGGGCGAACGGCACACCGTGCACATCGCCGGAGACGTGGTCCTGTCCGCGCCCGGGATCGAGCTGGAGGACCTCCAGTCACCGCCGTCCGGATTCGACTGAGCGGCAGCGGGCTTCTCAGGCCGGCGGCGCGAAGCCGGTGGCGGGGCGCCCGGCCGGCGCCTCGTCCGGGCGCACCGGGGCGGAGGGCGCGGAGGGCGGCACGGGTACCTGCGTCCGAGGGGCGGCCGGGGACTGATAGGTGTTCGGCGCAGGCGGCTGCGACAACGGCGGAAGGTAGCTCCCCGGCGCACCGCCGCCGACTGCTGAGGCGCCCGCAGGCTCTGCGGGCGCTCCGGAGACGAACGAAGAGGACGAGCCCGCCGCCGCGACGGATCCGGCCCCGCCGAACGCCTGCCGGGCCTCGCGGGACTGCCGTTCCTGGACCACGGCGGCCAGAAAAGCCGCCGGGTGCTCGCCGTGCGGCACAGGAGCCCCCGTGCGAGCCGCGACGTCAGCCGCGAGCCGCTGAGCCATCTCCCAGGACACCTGGGGATCCAGCTGCTGCATCCGCGTCAGGTACTGCCGGACCGCGAGCCACAGCCCGTCCGGTACGGCCGACAGATCCAGCTCGGCGAACCGCCCCGCGAGCCACGGTGGCGGCGGAGGCACCTGACCGGTCTGCCCGGCGGGAATCCGCTCGCGCACGACCAGGGTGCCCGCGAACACATCGCCGAGCCGCCGCCCCCGCGCCGACACCAGCGAGGCGATACAGGCCACCACCCCGAACGTCATCAGGATCTCGACCACACCGATGGCGCCCCGCACCAACGCGTGCCGGAACCGGAGGGGGCCACCGTCGTCCCGCACCACACGCAGCCCGAACACCAGCTTCCCCAGCGAACGGCCGTGGCTGAGCGTCTCCACCGCGATCGGCCCACCGACCAGCACCAGCAGGAAGGTGGCGATCGACAGCGCGACCTGAGCGGCCTCGTCGAGAGACGACGTCGCGGCAACCAGCGCCAGCGTCGCGCCCATGTACACGAGCACGGCCACGACCAGATCGAGCAGCACCGCCAACGCCCTGCTCGGCAACTTCGCGGGCCGCAATTCGAGCGACACCGCCTCGCCGGTCACCAGCTCACTCACGCCCGTCGTCCTTCCCCTGGCCTGCCCCGTGAACCGCAAGTCTGCCAAGCTGAGCGCGCATCGCGCCGCAGTACGACAAGCTGACGGCAACAAGAGCATCCACGACGAGCAGTGGACGACCAGCCGAGGAGCAGGCAGACCCCATGGACCTGGACGTCTTCGTCTCCGCACACCGCGCCGAGTGGGACCGCCTCGACGCCCTGCTCCGCCGCCGGCGCCACCTCAACGGAACCGAGGCGGACGAGCTCGTCGCCCTCTACCAGCGCACCGCCACCCACCTCTCCCTCATCCAGTCCAGCGCTCCCGACCCCCAGCTGACGGGCCGGCTCAGCCAGCTGGTGGCACGCGCGCGCAGCGCCGTGACCGGCACCCGCCGCGCATCATGGCGGGACGTCACGCGGTTCCTGGGGCAGGGATTCCCCGCCGCGGTCTATCGCGCGCGTCGCTGGTGGGTGCCCACCGCGCTCGTCTCCACAGCCGTCGCGATCCTTCTGGGTTGGTGGATAGGCACCCACCCGGAGGTGCAGTCGACCATCGCTGCCCCCAGCCAGCTGCGTGAGCTGACCCGCCCCGGCGGCGAGTACGAGACCTACTACTCGAGCCATCCCGCGGCGTCCTTCGCCGCTCAGGTCTGGACGAACAACGCCCAGGCAGCGGCGATGTGCCTGGTCCTGGGAATCTTCCTGGGCCTGCCCGTCCTCTTCATCCTCTTCGAGAACATGCTCAATCTGGGCGTCGGCTTCGGTCTGATGTCGTCCGCCGGCCGCCTCGACACGTTCCTCGGTCTGATCCTTCCGCACGGCCTGCTCGAACTGACCGCGGTCTTCGTCGCAGCCGGCACCGGTCTGCGCCTCGGCTGGACCCTCGTCGACCCGGGCCCGCGCAGTCGCCGCGTCGCGCTTGCCGAGGAGGGCCGGGCGGCGGTCGGCATGGCCATCGGCCTCGCTCTCGTCCTCTTCGTCTCCGGCGCGATCGAAGGCTTCGTCACCCCGTCCGGCCTGCCCACCTGGGCCCGTATCGGCATTGGGATCGCGGCCGAGCTGGCATTCCTGGCGTACGTCTTCGTCCTGGGCGGCCGCGCGGTGCGGGCCGGCGAGACGGGCGACATCGAGGCGGCCGAACGCAGCTCCACCGTGCCCACGGCCGCCTGATGTGCGTCCACGGTCTCTGAGCTGCTAGTCTCTCCTTCGCCCCGCAAGAGCCGTTGACACGGACGGAGCGGGGAGGTAGATTCAAACAGTTGCCTAGAACTGGACAGGTTCGGGGCTGATCGTTTAGAATCTACTTGCTTCCCAAGAGTCGCAGACGCGATCGAGAGAAGCGCCTCTTCCGAATTACTCAGAAATGAGCAGCCGGTCAGACCGGCCGAGAACTTCTGATAAAGTCGGAACCGCCGGAAAGGGAAACGCGAGAGCGGGAACCTGGAAAGCACCGAGGAAATCGGGTCGAGAAAAGATCTGATAGAGTCGGAAACGCA
>NZ_JBHVUH010000006.1:0-203855 GCF_042884245.1 Streptomyces sp. NPDC058145
ACGCCCGGTTACATTTCGAACCCGGAAGCTAAGCCTCACAGCGCCGATGGTACTGCAGGGGGGACCCTGTGGGAGAGTAGGACGCCGCCGAACAATCTTTGGGAAACCCCCGCATCGAAAGATGCGGGGGTTTTCTGCGTTCAGGACAGTATTGGGCCCCCGAGGGGACCGAGAATGCCTGTGGTTCAGAGTCGGCCGGCTGCCTTCAGGGCCAGGTAGGCGTCCGCCAGTGCCGGGGCCAGATCATCTGGCGTCTCGTCCACGACGGTCACGCCATGCCGGCGCAACTGCTCAGCCGTGCGCTGCCGTTCGGTCCCTGCCTGCGCCCCAGCAGCGGCCTCGTACACGGCCTCCGCATTCCCTCGGGCCTGCGCCATTCGCGCGATGTGAGGATCGGCGACAGCGGCCACCAGGACGGTGTGGCGTTGGGTGAGCTGTGGCAGCACGGGCAGCAGGCCCTGCTCCACGGGGGCGGTGTCGAGAGTCGTGAGCAGCACGATCAGAGAGCGGCGCGGGGCCGTACGCAGAGCCGTCGCCGTCAGACCGCGCGCGTCCGTTTCCACGAGTTCCGGTTCCAGCGTGGCCAACGCGTTGACCAGGGATGGCAGGACGTCACCGGCGGCGCGGCCCTGGACCCGGGCGCGGACCCGGCGGTCAAAGGCCAGTAGTTCAACACGGTCGCCGGCTCGGGAGGCGAGCGCCGCCAGGAGCAGCGCCGCGTCCATGGAGGCGTCCAGGCGCGGGGCGTCACCCACGCGCCCGGCCGACGTACGGCCGGTGTCGAGGACCAGGAGGATGTGACGGTCCCGCTCGGGTCGCCAGGTACGCACCGCGACCGTGGACTGCCGGGCGGTGGCACGCCAGTCGATTGAGCGGGTGTCGTCACCGGGGACGTACTCCCGCAGGCTGTCGAACTCGGTGCCCTCGCCGCGGGTCAGCACGCTCGTGCGGCCGTCGAGCTCGCGCAGTCGGGCGAGTTTGGACGGAAGGTGCTTGCGGCTGGTGAACGGGGGCAGGACTCGCACCGCCCAGGGCACCTGGTGCGTGCCCTGTCGGGAGAAGAGGCCGAGGGGTCCGTAGGAGCGGATCGTGACGCGGTCGGCCTGGCGGTCGCCGCGCCGTGTGGGACGCAGCCGGGTCGTCACGCGTCGGCGTTCGCCGGCCGGGACGGTGACGTGATGCCGTGAGCCCGCGACCTCGGTGCCGGGCTGCCAGCTACTGGGTGGCCATGCGTCCCGCAGATGTGCGCGCAGGGGGCGGCTGGTCGGGTTGGTGACGGTGAGGGTGACGTCGGCGGTCTCGCCCAGGCGTGTGGAGGTGTCGCCGGAGCGGGACAGGCCGAGGCGTCGTACGGGAGCCGCGAGGGCGAAGTCGCAGGCGCAGGCCAGCGCGAGGGAGCCGTTGACTGCGAGGATGCCCGTCCAGCCCGGCTCCAGGATGCCGATGGGAATCGAGCCGAGGGCCGCCAGGAGGGCGGCGCGTCCGGTGAGTGCCATCAGCGGGGGACCGGGGCGTGGGCCAGGATGGCGTTGATGACGGAGTCGGCGGTCACGCCTTCCATCTCGGCCTCGGGCCGGAGCTGGATCCGGTGGCGCAGGGTGGGCAGGGCGAGAGCCTTGACGTCGTCGGGGATGACGTAGTCACGGCCGGTCAGCCAGGCCCAGGCGCGTGAGGTGGCCAGGAGAGCGGTCGCGCCGCGCGGGGAGACGCCGAGGGTGAGGGAGGGCGACTCACGGGTGGCGCGGCAGATGTCCACCACGTAGGCGGTGATCTCGGGGGAGATGCTCGTCTTGGCGACCGCTGCGCGAGCCGCCTCCAGGTCGGCGGGGCCGGCGACCGGGCGTACGCCGGCGGCGCGCAGGTCGCGGGGGTTGAAGCCGGAGGCGTGGCGGGTCAGGACGTCGATCTCGTCCTGGCGGGAGGGCAGAGGGATGGTCAGCTTGAGGAGGAAGCGGTCCAGCTGGGCCTCGGGGAGGGGGTAGGTGCCCTCGTACTCCACCGGGTTCTGGGTCGCGGCGACGAGGAACGGCTCGGGGAGCGGGCGCGGTGTGCCGTCGACCGTCACCTGGCGTTCCTCCATGGCTTCCAGCAGGGAGGACTGGGTCTTGGGCGGGGTGCGGTTGATCTCGTCCGCGAGCAGCAGGTTCGTGAAGACCGGGCCGGGCTGGAAGGAGAACTCGGCGGTCCGCGTGTCGTAGACGAGGGAGCCGGTGATGTCGCTCGGCATCAGGTCAGGGGTGAACTGGACTCGCTTCGTGTCGAGTTCGAGGGCGGATGCGAGTGTGCGGACGAGCAACGTTTTGGCGACCCCAGGGACTCCTTCTAGGAGAACGTGTCCGCGGCAGAGGAGGGCGACGACGAGGCCGGTCACGGCGGGGTCCTGGCCGACCACGGCTTTGGCGATCTCGGCGCGCAGGGCTTCCAGGGAGGCTCGGGCCGCGTCCGGGTTCCGGGTGGTCCCGGCGTTGTCAGTGGTCGGGTCCATCATGAACGGCGAACCTCTCTTTCGAGGGCGTCGAGTTGGTCGGTGAGCGCGATGAGGGTCGCGTCGTCGCCGGGCGGCGGTCCGAAGAGGAGGGGGTGCAGGTTCTGCCCGTCGCCGTGGAGATGGGCGGACAGGGCGGGGAGCAGGGCTTCGGGCGCGTGTGCCTGGGCGGCGGGGACGCCGACGAGCGGGGCGAGACGCGCCCGGGTGGTGGTGCGAAGAGCCGCGGCCGCGCGATCGCGGGCGTTGGCATTGCGGTAGAGGCGGGCGCGGCCTTCGGCGGTCTCGGAGGCACGGATCGCGACAGGGAGTTCCTCGGGCACGAGCCGGCCGAACCGGCGTGCCCTCCAGAAGGCGGCGAGCACCGCGGCGATGAACAGCTGCAGGGTGCCCCAGAGCCAGCCGGACGGAAGCAGGTCGAGGAAGGTCTTCTGGTCGCCGGAGTCGGCGGTCGGGCCGTCGGAGAGCGAGGGGAGGTACCAGACCAGATGGGGACGGGAGCCGAGGAGCTGGAGGGCGAGCGAGGCGTTGCCCTGCTCGTCGAGGCGCTTGTTGTAGAGGATGTCGGGCGCACCGAGCACTACGGTGTCGCCGTCTCCGGAGGCCGCCGGGACGCGGAGCAGGGTGGCGAGGCGTTCGCTGGGGTAGCAGGAGTCGGCGTCGAGGTGGGTGGTGGTGTAGCGGATGCCGCCGGTGTCGGCGCTGCCCGCGCGCCGGGCTTCGGGAAGGGCGCAGCCGGGGGCGAGCGTCGAGCCCATGCTGGTGGCGGGGTCCGCGGTGACCCCGGGTACGAGGCGTTCGACGGACCAGCTTCCGGCCGCGACGAGGACGGTGCGTCCGCCGGAGGCCGCGGTGGCGGAGTGCAGTCTGGTCTGTTGCCGGTGGGTCAGCAGGTCGGGTACGGCGACCAGGAGCGTGGTGTTCGGTCCGGCCGCGGCGCGTGCCGCGCCGAGCGTGGTGACGACGCGCGTGGAGACGCCCCGGTCGGCGAGGAGTTCTGCGACGGCTCGGCTGCCGTAGGGGTCGGCCGAGCGCGGGTCGAGTGCGCCGTGCCGGGCCTGGGAGCGGACGGCGGCGATCGCCACGGCCGCGACCAGGAGGAGCACCACGGCGAGTGCGATGCCTCGCGAGCGGGTCCACAACTGGCGGGCGGTGGGCGATGCCGAGGTGGCCGGCAGCGTGGCCTCGGTGGTCATTCGGCGGCCCCCTGGCTGGTGCTGTGGGCCGTGCTGGTGGCGCTGTTCGCGAGGTCGGGCCGGCTGCGTTCCAGGTCGCGGTCGAGTTCGGCGATGCGCTGGTACGCCTGCTCGTCGGATCGGCGCCCGCCGTATGTGACGTCATCGAACTCCCGGGCGGCGGAACGCAGCCGGTCCGTGTGCGCGGGGAGGGTGCGGCCTGCCTCGGCGGCGGCTTCGTCGGCGGTGCGGCCGGGGCGCACGTCGAGCAGGGCCCGTTCCTCCAGGGAGCGGACGATGGCCCGCATGCGCTCCTGGACGGCGTGGTTCCAGTGGCCCTGGGCGGCATGGGCCTCGCTGGCCGCTCGGTGTTCGGCGGCGCTGCGGGGGCGGTCGTCGAACAGGGTGGCGGTGGAGACGGGCGGGCGGCGTGGGGTGCCCAGGCGCCACCACAGGGCGGCCAGGACGGCCACGACGGCCAGGACGACGACGAGAAGGCCGAGCGCGCCACCAGGCGTCGCGGACGCCGCGGTGTCCAGCAGATGGCCGACCCAATCCCAGAACGCGTTCAGGGCTCGCTGGATCAGGCCGGGGTCGTTCTCGTGGTACATCCGCTTCGACAGCTCGCGGCGCGCGGCTTCCCGCGCCGGGTCGCGCGGAATGGTGACCGGCGGTTCGTCGCCCGAGCCGCCGGCCGCCAAAACGCCGGTGCGGGCGGTGACGCCCAGCAGGCCGCGTACGGCCGATCCGGCGGGGCCCGGCAGGGCCGGGGCCGCCGTGAGAACTCCCCCCGTCAGGTTCACCGCATCAGCTCCCCGGTACGGGGCCGGGGGCGGGGGCGCCGGGGCCGTCTCCCTGGACACCGGCGGCGCGGGCCAGTTCGAGATCGAGGGCCTCGCGGCGGATGCGCTGGTCGATGTACAGCAGCACGGTGACGCCCGCGGTGATCGGCAGCGTGACCATGGCGCCGATCACCGAGCCGATGCCGCTGATGATCAGGAAGGTCCAGCCGGCGTTCTGGCCGCCGGTGGTGAAGAAGGTCGCCATGCCGCCGCCGCTGGCGGCACCGGCGATGAGCGCGAAGGGGATCACGACGAGCGACGAGACGATGTTGGCGATGACCCCGGCGAGCATCTGGATGCCCAGGACGCGCCACCAGGAGCCGCGGACCAGCTTCGCGGAGCGGCTCATCGACTTCACGATGCTCTGCCGCTCCAGCATCAGCGCGGGCGAGGCGAGGGAGAAGCGGACGGTCAGCCAGATCGCGACGACGAGGGCGGCCAGCATGCCGAGGACGAGCAGGGCGATACCGGCTGCCTCGTTCCCGCCGAGGGCGAGGACGAGGATGCCGGGCAGCGCGCCGCCGAACACCACGCCCACGGAGATGAGGCCGAGCAGGAGGAGCAGACCGAACAGCTTGGGCACCTGCGGGCGGGCGTCCCGCCAGGCCTCGCCGGTGCTGACCGGCTTGCCGAGGACGGCACGGCTGGTGACGGTCGTCAGCAGGGCGGTCGCGACGATGGAGCCGATGACGGAGATCACGGCCACGACGGAGGTACCGGCCATGAGCGTGCCGAGGGCCCGGAGTATCTCGCTTCCGGAGGCGCTCGGGTCGCTGAGGGAGTCGGTGGTCTCGCTGTCGTTCAGCAGGAAGCCCTGCAGCAGGATCAACCCGAGCTGGGTGACCACCGCGACCGTCAGCGAGATGCCGAGGACCGTGCGCCAGTGGGTGCGCATGGTGGAGACGGCGCCGTCGAGGATCTCGCCGACGCCGAGCGGGCGCAGCGGGATCACGCCGGGCTTGGCCGCGGGCGGGGGTCCGCCCCAGCCGCCGCCCCAGGCCCCGCCGTAGCCGCCGGGAGGGCCGCCGTAGGGGCCCCCTCCGGGGCCGCCGGGCCGACCGCCGCCCCAGCCCGTGCCGGGCGGCGGCGGGGCCTGGCCGGGGCTCGGGGCGCCCGTGGGCGCGGACCACTGGCCGGGTGGGGGCTGCTCGTTGGACCACTTCGCGCCTGGTGCCTGCGCGTCCGGGCCCGGCTGCTCGGCGGGGCCAGGGCGGTCGGCGGGCTCGGCGGGGCCGGACGCGCCGGGTTCCCGCCCGTCGGACGACGGGGCGGATCCGGGCGAGGCCCAGCCCGGAGTGTCAGTCATCGAAGCTCCTTCACGGTGCCCGTCCGCGGACGCGGCGGCAGGTTGGCAGACATCGTGCCATGGGGTGGTCATCGGATGACCGGCTGCGGTAGGCGCTGGACTCCTTCAATTGTCCGCCGGTTCCGGGGCAGACTGACCGCATGGCTGATCAGTACGCGCAATCCGGCGAGGACAAGCGGCCGGCCGAGATACCTGCGATCCGATGGGAGGAACCGCCCGAAGGCCCCGTGCTGGTCCTTCTCGACCAGACGAGGCTGCCGGCCGATGAAGTCGAGCTGGTGTGCACGGATGCGCCGGCGCTGGTGGAGGCGATCCGCTCGCTCGCCGTGCGCGGGGCCCCGCTGCTCGGGATCGCCGGGGCGTACGGCGTCGCGCTCGCCGCCGCGCGGGGCTTCGACGTCGAGGAGGCCGCGGCGGCGCTCGAGAGCGCCCGGCCCACCGCCGTGAACCTTTCCCTCGGGGTGCACAGGGCGGCGTCCGCTCATCGTACGGCGCTCGCCAGTACCGGTGACCCGACGGCGGCGGCGACGGCGGCACTGGCCGCGGCGCGAACCGTGCATCAGGAGGACGCCGAGGCCAGCGGGCGGATGGCGGTCCACGGGCTGGCGCTGCTGGACGAGCTGCTGCCGGGCGGCGGGCACCGCATCCTGACCCACTGCAACACCGGGTCACTGGTCTCGGGCGGGGAGGGGACGGCGTTCGCGGTGGCCCTCGCCGCGCACCGGGTCGGGCGGCTGCGCAGGCTGTGGGTGGACGAGACGCGTCCGCTGCTGCAGGGCGCGCGCCTGACGGCGTACGAGGCGGCGCGGCGCGGTATGGCGTACACCCTGCTCACCGACAACGCGGCCGGGTCGCTGTTCGCGGCGGGTGAGGTGGACGCGGTGCTGATCGGCGCGGACCGGATCGCGGCCGACGGATCGGTGGCGAACAAGGTGGGGAGCTATCCGCTCGCGGTGCTCGCCCGGTACCACCATGTGCCCTTCATCGTGGTGGCGCCGGTGACGACGGTGGATCCCGGCACTCCTGACGGGGCGTCCATCGAGGTCGAGCAGCGCCCAGGGTACGAGGTGACCGATGTCCTGGCCCCTCAGATGCCGGTGACGGGAGTCGGTGGCGGAATCGCGGTGGCGCCCCTGGGGACCCAGGCGTACAACCCGGCGTTCGACGTGACGCCGCCCGAGCTGGTGACGGCGATCGTCACCGAGGAGGGGGCGGTCTCACCCGTGACGGCCGAGGGGCTCGCGGAACTGTGCGCCCGGTCCCGTCAGGTGACGCCCGGCTGAGGGACGAGGCGACCGACGGTGGCGGCCTCTCCGCCCTGCGGCGAGGCGTGGGCGAGGCGGCCGTGACAGGCCCGGATTCGAAGTGGCCGGGCCGCGTCGCCGCCGGGTGAGTGGGCTCAGCAGTCCACGCCGTCGCGCAGGATCTGCCGGGCGACCCGACGTCGTGCGTCGGCACTCGTTCGCCCCATGGCCACTCCCAAAGGCCACCTGTGCATGACACGTCGAAGTGGATCACGCCGGGGCGTTCCGGCAAAGATTTCGAGCGTGAGAAGGCAAGGGAGGGCCCGGCAGCGGTGTGATCGGCAAGCCCCGCGGAGCCGGGGGCAGACAGTGACGGCTCCGTACGACTATCGTCACAGGCCAGTGAGCTGTCTCACCTGCGCCTCTGTCGTCGTTACGAGAATGGGATGATGTCGTTTATGAAGGGACGAGTCCTTGTCGTCGACGACGACACCGCACTGGCCGAGATGCTCGGCATTGTGCTGCGTGGTGAAGGTTTTGAGCCGTCTTTCGTAGCCGACGGCGACAAGGCGCTGGCCGCTTTCCGGGAGTCCAAGCCCGACCTGGTGCTGCTCGACCTGATGCTGCCCGGCCGGGACGGCATCGAGGTGTGCCGGCTGATCCGGGCCGAGTCCGGGGTGCCGATCGTGATGCTCACCGCCAAGAGCGACACCGTCGATGTCGTCGTGGGCCTGGAGTCGGGCGCCGACGACTACATCGTGAAGCCGTTCAAGCCGAAGGAACTGGTGGCCCGTATCCGGGCGCGGCTGCGGAGGTCGGAGGAACCGACGCCGGAGCAGCTCACCATCGGTGACCTGGTGATCGACGTGGCCGGGCACTCGGTGAAGCGGGACGGGCAGTCGATCGCGCTGACCCCGCTCGAGTTCGATCTGCTGGTCGCGCTCGCCCGCAAGCCGTGGCAGGTGTTCACCCGTGAGGTGCTGCTCGAGCAGGTGTGGGGCTACCGGCACGCCGCGGACACGCGGCTCGTCAACGTGCATGTCCAGCGGCTGCGCTCCAAGGTCGAGAAGGACCCGGAGCGGCCGGAGATCGTGGTGACCGTCCGTGGTGTCGGATACAAGGCCGGACCGAGCTGACATGTCCGGGGACAGTGCCGCTTCGGCCCCCGGCCGGTCCGGGGCCCGTCCGGAGCGGCCTGTCGGCCGCAGGACGGCGGGTTCGCGCTGGGGACGCCTCTTCGAGGGCGGGCTGCTGCAGGGCGGGGTCCAGGGCAGCCCCGTCCTCCGTCTGTTCATGCGCTGGGTGCGACGTCCGCTGCTGCCCGTCATGCGGCTGTGGCGGCGCAACATCCAGCTCAGGGTCGTCGCCACGACCCTGCTGATGTCGCTGGGCGTCGTCCTGCTGCTGGGCTTCGTCGTCATCGGGCAGGTGCGCAACGGTCTGCTGGACGCAAAGGTCAAGGCGTCGCAGAGCCAGGCCACCGGCGGCTTCGCCGTGGCCAAGCAGAAGTCCGACGAGGCCGTCGGCGGCACGGGCACGGCCCCGGTGTCCGGTGACGACACCGCCGACGGACGGCAGTCGCAGAACGTCATCCAGTGGATGAGCGACCTCGTCGAGTCACTGTCCAGCGGCGGCGCCGGCGCGTTCGACGTCGTGACGCTGCCCGTGGGTGACGACAGCGGGGGCGGGCGCAGCCCGCGCGGCTCCGGGAACGTCAACCCGTCCTCCAGCGTGCCCGCCGACCTGCGCGACCGCGTCAACAGCAGTACGACGGCCGCCCAGAGCTACACCCGGATCGTCTACTCCAACGCCAAGGAGTCCCAGCCGGCGCTGGTCATCGGCAAGCAGGTCAACGATCCCAACGGCCACCCCTACGAGCTGTACTACCTCTTCCCGCTCACGCAGGAGGAGAAGTCCCTGAGCCTGGTCAAGGGCACGCTCGCGACCGCGGGACTCTTCGTCGTCGTACTCCTCGGGGCGATCGCCTGGCTGGTGGTGCGGCAGGTGGTCACGCCGGTGCGGATGGCGGCCGGGATCGCGGAACGGCTGTCCGCCGGGCGGCTGCAGGAGCGGATGAAGGTCACCGGCGAGGACGACATCGCCCGCCTGGGCGAGGCCTTCAACAAGATGGCGCAGAACCTGCAGATGAAGATCCAGCAGATGGAGGACCTGTCGCGGATGCAGCGGCGGTTCGTCTCCGACGTCTCGCACGAGCTGCGCACACCGCTGACCACCGTGCGGATGGCCGCCGACGTCATCCACGAGGCGCGGGAGGACTTCGATCCGGTGACCGCCCGGTCGGCCGAGCTGCTCGCCGACCAGCTCGACCGGTTCGAGTCGCTGCTCGCGGACCTGCTGGAGATCAGCCGCTTCGACGCGGGCGCGGCGGCGCTTGAGGCCGAGCCGATAGACCTGCGGGTCGTGGTGCGCCGGGTGGTCGGCGGGGCCGAGCCGCTCGCCGAGCGCAAGGGCACCCGCATCCGCGTGCTCGGCGACCAGCAGCCCGTCGTCGCCGAGGCCGACGCCCGGCGGGTGGAGCGCGTCCTGCGCAACCTCGTGGTCAACGCCGTCGAGCACGGCGAGGGCAAGGACGTCGTCGTCAGGCTCGCCGCCGCGGGCGGCGCGGTCGCCGTCGCGGTGCGCGACTACGGCGTGGGCCTCAAGCCGGGTGAGGCGACCCGGGTCTTCAGCCGTTTCTGGCGGGCCGACCCGGCACGCGCGCGTACCACCGGCGGTTCCGGCCTCGGCCTGTCGATCGCCCTGGAGGACGCCCGTCTGCACGGCGGCTGGCTGCAGGCCTGGGGCGAGCCGGGCGGCGGCTCCCAGTTCCGGCTGACCCTGCCGCGGACCGCGGACGAACCCCTGCGGGGCTCGCCGATACCGCTGGAGCCGAAGGACTCGCGGCGCAACCGCGGACTCGACGACGCGGGCCTGTCCCGCGGGAGCGAGGAGAAGCGGGCGACCGTTCCGGTGCAGCCGGGCGGCGGCCAGGTACCGCCGCTGCCCGCGCGTGCCTCGCGTCTTGCCACGGTGACGCCCGCCGTCGACCCGAGCGCGCTGCCCGGCAACGGCAACGGCGCGCGTGTGGTGCCCCGGCCGGCCGGCGGCGCACGGCGTCCCGAGGACAGGCGTGGCCCGCAGCAGGCGGCCGACACAGACGCGGGCCGTCCGGAACAGGCCGGACCCGAGGACGCGACCGAGCCAGGGGAGGCATTTCGTGGGCGATGACCGCGAGGGGGGCGCCCGGCACCGGCCGGGACGCGCGGTGGCCTACGCAGTCTGCGGGGCCGTTCTGCTGTCCGGATGCGCGTCGATGCCAGACAGCGGGGATCTGCGGGACGTCGAGTCCACGCCGCGGCAGGACACCGGCGTGCGCGTGTTCGCCATGCCGCCCGCCGAGGACGCCGAGCCCAGCGAGATCATGCAGGGCTTTCTCGAGGCGCTGACCAGCGACGATCCGGAGTACGACACCGCACGCAAGTATCTGACGGCCGACGCCGCGCGCACCTGGCGGCCGGAGCGGTCGGCCACGGTCCTGGCGAACGGGCCGAGCGTCGTGCCCGACCACCAGCCGGCCGGCCGGGAGGCGGCCGACACGCTCACCTACGTCCTCGCGGGCACCCGGGTCGCCACCGTCGACGCACAGCAGGCCTACGCGCCTGCCGACGGGTCCTACCGCAACCGGGTGCACCTCGCCAAGGACGCGAAGAGCGGGCAGTGGCGCATCGACTCGCTGCCCCAGGGCGTCGTCATGGGCAAGACGGACTTCCAGCGCAACTACACGTCGGTCAGCAAGTACTACTTCGCCTCCACCACGACGGTCAGGACGACCGGGCAGCCGGTCGCGGTCGCCGACCCGGTGTTCGTCCGGAGCAAGGTGGACCCGATGACCCAGATGGTCCGGTCCCTGCTGGCCGGGCCCACCAGCTGGCTCGGGCCGGTGGTCAGGTCCAGCTTCCCGACCGGTACGGCCCTGCGGAAGGGCGTGTCGGGGCTCGCGCCGGACGACCAGAACAGGTTGACGGTGCCGCTGAACGCCAAGGTCTCCCGGATCGGGTCCGCCCGGTGCACGGAGATGGCGACCCAGTTGCTCTTCACACTGCGGAACCTGACGCCGACGCTCGAGTCGGTCGAACTGCAGGGGCCCGACGGGCATCGGCTGTGCGACCTGGCCGAGGAGGAGGCCGAGTCGGCCGCCTGGCACGCCTCGACACAGCGCCCCGACAACCTGTACTTCCTCGACGGCAAGCACCGGCTGGTGCGGCTGCCGACCGGGAGCACCGGGACCGGCGGCGTCCCGGTGCCGGGCCCGCTGGGACAGGGTGAGCGGCAGATGCGGTCGGTGGCCGTCTCGCGGGACGAGCACACCGTCGCGGGGATCGGCGCCGACGGCAGGAACCTGTACGTGACCTCGCTGGAGCCGGACGGTTCGCTCGGGGACCCGGTGGTCAGCAGCCAGGGGGCGGGTGCGGACGATCGACTCACCACGCCGAGCTGGGACGCCGGCGGCGACCTGTGGGTGGCCGACCGCGACCCGCGCGATCCCAAGCTGTACGTCGTGGAGCAGGGCGTCGGAAAACCGGTCCGGGTCACCGTCCCCGAGCTGCCCGGACACATCAGGGAGGTGCGCGTGGCCGCCGACGGGGCGCGGGTCGCGCTGGTCGTGGAGAAGGACGGCAAGCAGTCGCTGCTCATCGGCCGGATCGCGCGCGACGAGGACTCCGGGGAACGTCCCGCGGTCGTCGAACTGCGTTCCGCCGCGCCCGATCTGGAGCAGATCACCGCCATGTCCTGGGCGGGGGAAAGCCGGCTGGTCGCCGTCGGCCTGGAACAGGGCGGTGTGCACCAGATGCGGTACGTGCAGGTCGACGGCTCCGCTCTGGACGGTCCGGCGCCGGCCGCCCTGTCCGGCGTGATGGCGATCGCCGCGTCCGAGGACGAGCGGGTGCCGCTGGTGGCCTACTCGGAGGACGACGGGGTCGTGCGGCTGCCGTCGGGGGCGCAGTGGCAGAAGGTGGACAAGGACGGGACGGCACCGGTCTACCCGGGCTGACCCGGGCCGACCCGGCTTGTCCACAGGGCGTTGTCCACAGGGGTGGCAGACCGTCCCGGACCTCGGCACAGTGGTGCGCATGCGGGGGTGGTGGCGGGACCTCACCGACCTGGTGCTGCCGACCGAGTGCGCGGGCTGCGGGGCACCTCGTACGGCGCTGTGCGCGCGCTGCCGAACCGTTCTGCGGGCAACGCCGCCACGCCGGGTGCGGCCGCTGCCGGAGCCGCCCGGGCTGCCGGTGGTGCACGCGGCGGCCCCCTATGGGGGAGCGGTACGGGAGTTGCTCCTCGCCCACAAGGAGCGGGGCGCGCTCGCGCTCGCGGGAGTCCTGGGCGCCGCCCTGGCGGGAGCCGTGCGCGCGGGTCTCGGACCGGTCGGCCCCGGTGCCGGGCCGCCGGTACGACGTGGGCCGGCGACCGTGCTGCTCGTGCCCGTGCCCTCCGCCCGATGGGCGGTACGGGCACGCGGGCACGATCCGGTGCGGCGGATGGCGCTCGCGGCGGCCGGGGAGCTGCGGCGCACCGGGACACCGGCCCGGGTCGCCGCCGTGCTGCGGCAGCGGCGGGTGGTGGCGGACCAGGCGGGACTCGACGCGCGCCGGCGCCTGGAGAACCTCGCGGGCGCACTGGAGGTGACGGCGGGCGGGGCGCGGCTGCTGGCCGGAGGCCTGGTGGTGCTCGTCGACGACCTGATCACGACCGGAGCGAGCCTCACCGAGGCGGCGCGGGCCCTGCGGGAGGTGGCCGTAATCCACCGCGATGGCGCAACCGCTGTGTACGCGGCCGCAACCCGGGAAGGTAGGGAGGAACGACGGATCGAAGCACGACCGGAGAAGGAGCAGTGGGTGCATGGTGCACCGGAAAATGCGGCACGGAACGCCGTCGGAGAGACGCTCCGCGCAGCCGTGATCGCCGCTCCTCGGGATTCTTTCGGAATAAGCAGGAACTGACCGCGAAGTTGCATCGTTGCAGGTAGTAACGGGGTTAATTCACCTGAACGGAGGTACGCCGCAGTAGAGGGTGACGACATCCGTCCGGGCGAGATATGTTCGGTTGTGAGGAAAGGCGCAGGCCACACCCCTTCAATCGGAATGCCGTGCAGCGGGTTTTCCGCATTGACCCGCGCCGGTGGGGTGGAGATCTTGCCCATGGGGGAGGAGGAGGTGGAAGTCACCGAGTCCGAGGTTCCGGTGCTCACCGGGACCTGGTGCAAAAGGGAGTTGCTCCGCCGATGGAGCGGAGCGATCCGGGAACGGAGTTCTGCGTGGACATCGTCGTCAAGGGCCGCAAGACCGAGGTGCCCGAGCGGTTCCGCAAGCACGTGGCCGAGAAGCTGAAGCTGGAGAAGATCCAGAAGCTCGATGGCAAGGTGATCAGCCTCGACGTCGAGGTGTCCAAGGAGCCCAACCCTCGTCAGGCCGACCGCTGCGACCGAGTGGAGATCACCCTCCGCTCCCGCGGCCCGGTGATCCGGGCGGAGGCAGCGGCCAGTGACCCGTATGCGGCACTCGATCTGGCGGCGGAGAAACTGGACGCGAGGCTGCGCAAGCAGCACGACAAGCGGTTCTCGCGCCGTGGCGCACGCCGGATCCCGGCGGCCGAGGTCGCCGACCACGTCCCCGGCGCGGCGACGCTCAACGGCAACGGTATGCCCGTCCATGAGGAAGACACGGACGCAGTGCCGACGAAGAAGATCGGCTCGCTCGAGGTCAAGGGCGAAGGCCCCCTCGTCGTCCGCGAGAAGACCCACGTCGCCTCCCCGATGAGCCTCGACCAGGCTCTCTACGAGATGGAACTGGTCGGCCACGACTTCTACTTGTTCGTCGACTCCGAGACGAAGGAGCCGAGCGTCGTCTACCGGCGACACGCCTACGACTACGGCGTCATCCACCTCAGCACGGACCCGATGGTGGCTGAGGCGCAGCCGCCCGCGGCGGGCGGCACGCTGGGTGGCTGATCCACCCGGCCCAAGCTGAGCCGGTGCCCCTGGAAGCGCGTGTGCGCCCCCAGGGGCACCGGTGTGCGCCCACTTGACGCCCCGCTCGTCACCTCGGTGACGTCCGGGCATGGAATCATGGCCGCACCGGCCCAACCGGTGGGCCGCTGCCTTGGGTTGGCGATGGCACAGGACCACAGGCCACAGCCTTCAGGGGGAGGAACGATGGCGGACACCTTCGGACCGATGCGAGACGCGGACGCCCACGACGGTGTCATCGGAACGGACCAGGACACGGACGCTCCACGCAAGGAACCGATCAGAGTCCTGGTGGTGGACGACCACGCCCTCTTCCGCCGTGGCCTGGAGATCGTGCTCGCGGCCGAGGAGGACATCCAGGTCGTCGGTGAGGCGGGCGACGGCGCCGAGGCCGTGGACAAGGCCGCGGATCTGCTGCCCGACATCGTGCTGATGGACGTGCGGATGCCCAAGCGCGGCGGGATCGAGGCCTGCACCTCCATCAAGGAGGTCGCTCCCAGCGCGAAGATCATCATGCTGACGATCAGCGACGAGGAGGCCGACCTCTACGAAGCGATCAAGGCGGGCGCGACCGGATATCTCCTCAAGGAGATCTCGACGGACGAGGTGGCCACCGCCATCCGCGCGGTGGCCGACGGGCAGTCGCAGATCAGCCCGTCCATGGCCTCCAAACTCCTCACCGAGTTCAAGTCGATGATCCAGCGCACCGACGAACGCCGGCTGGTGCCGGCGCCGCGGCTGACCGATCGTGAGCTGGAGGTCCTCAAGCTCGTCGCCACCGGGATGAACAACCGCGACATCGCCAAGGAGCTGTTCATCTCCGAGAACACCGTGAAGAACCACGTGCGCAACATCCTGGAGAAGCTGCAGTTGCACTCCCGGATGGAAGCGGTGGTCTACGCGATGCGGGAGAAGATCCTCGAGATCCGCTAGGCGGCCTCAGCCGAGCAGATGGGCGAGCTCCCTGGTGAGGGGCTCGCGCAGCTCGGGTGCGTCCACGCGCTCCACCCGGACGTCCGTGCAGTCCACCCAGCTCGCCGCCTCGACCAGCGCCTGGGCCACCGCCGGGACCGCCTTCGCCCCGTCCAGGGTGACCTGCCGGGCCACCAGGGCGCGGCCCTCGCGGGCCGGGTCGACGCGGCCGACCAGCCGGCCGCCCGCCAGCACCGGCATCGCGAAGTAGCCGTGAATCCGCTTCTGCTTGGGGACGTAGGCCTCGAGGCGGTGGGTGAAGCCGAAGATCCGCTCCGTGCGCGCACGCTCCCAGACCAGCGAGTCGAACGGGGAGAGCAGAGTGGTGCGGTGCCGGCCGCGCGGCGGCGCGGCGAGAGCGACCGGATCCGCCCAGGCAGGCTTGGACCAGCCCGCCACCTCGACCGGCACCAGACCCGAGTCGGCGATCACCGCGTCGACCTGCTCGCCCCTGAGACGGTGGTAGTCGGCGATGTCCGCACGCGTGCCGACGCCCAGGGCCTCGCCGGCCAGCCGGACCAGACGGCGCACGCACTCGGTGTCGTCCAGCTCGTCGTGCAACAGCGCGTCCGGGATCGCCCGTTCGGCCAGGTCGTACACCCGCTTCCAGCCGCGGCGCTCGACGCACACCACCTCGCCGTACATCAGGGCGCGCTCCACCGCGACCTTGGTGCCGGACCAGTCCCACCAGTCGCTGGTCCTCTTCGCGCCGCCCAGCTCCGTGGCGGTGAGCGGGCCTTCCGTGCGCAGCTGCTTGACGACCTGGTCGTAGACACCGTCGGGCAACTGGTGGTTCCAGTGCGGGCGGTTGCGGTAGGCGCGCCGGCGGAACGCGAAGTGGGGCCACTCCTCGACCGGGAGGATGCACGCGGCGTGCGACCAGTACTCGAAGGCGTGCGGGGCGGCGGACGCGCCCGCCGCCGGTGTCTTCCAGTAGGCGGCCTCGACGGTTTTGCGGCCGACCGCGCCCAGGCGCGCGTACGGGATCAGCTCGTGCGAACGGGCGAGCACCGAGATGGTGTCGAGCTGGACCGCGCCGAGGTGGCGGAGCACCCCGCGGACACCGGCCCGCCGGTCGGGCGCGCCGAGGAAGCCCTGGGCCCGCAGAGCGATACGGCGGGCGTCGTCCGCGGTGAGGGTGGTGGTGGGGCGCGGAAGGGTCGTCATGGATCGGACGATAGGGGCCGGCACTGACAACGGGGCATGAGCTGCGGTTTCGCCGGAGAGCGGTCAGATACGCGCGGGCAGGTACGGGGCCGTCGACGGCAGGCCCAGGTCGGAGGGGAGCAGGGAGCCCACCCAGCAGTCGCGGCGCACACCCTTGTTGTCGACGCCCGAGCGCAGGATGCCCTCGACGGTGAAACCGGCGCGTTCGGCCACCGCGCGCGAGGCCACGTTGCCGACCTCCGCGCGCCACTCCAGGCGGTCGACGGACAGGGCGGTGAAGGCCCAGCGGGCGGCGGCGAGCGTGGCCTCGGTGACGTATCCGCGGCCGCGGTGCTCCCTGACGGCCCAGAAGCCGACCTCGCCGACGCCCAGCGCCCGCATCGTGATGCCGAGCATGCCCGTCAGCTCTCCTCCGGGGAGGAAGAGGCCGAGGGTGTACATCGAGTCGCAGGCCCAGCCGTCGGGCACCATCTGCCCGGTGAAATCCTCGGCGTGCTCACGCAGATAGGGCGAGGGGAACTGGGAGATCCAGCGCTGTGTGTCCGGATCCTGTGCCGCCCGGTACACCGCCTCGGTGTCGTCGGGACCGACAGTGCGCAGCAGGAGACGGTCGGTGGTGAGCGTGACGGGTTCCATCGGCCGATTCTGGGCGGACGGCACCCGCTACGCCAGGGTTTTAGCCGTGTGTGAGCGGGTGGTCACATTTCGCGCAATTCCGTGCCGTGGTGCGGCACTATCCGCAGTGGCCGGCCGTTGTCCATGGTGAAGCAGCCGTCGCGCCGCCAGGCCTCCCGGCGCAGCCGGGTCCTCGCATACGATGGCCGTTGCTCAGTACGTCACAAGGAAAACCGACCGTCCCAGGCCCGACCGGCAAGGAGACCAGCCCCCGTGTCCGTCCTCTCGAAGATCATGCGTGCAGGCGAAGGTAAGATCCTGCGCAAACTGCACCGCATCGCGGACCAGGTCAACTCCATCGAAGAGGACTTCGTCGACCTCTCCGACGCCGAGCTGCGTGGCCTCACCGAGGAGTACAAGCAGCGGTACGCCGATGGTGAGAGCCTGGACGACCTCCTCCCGGAGGCGTTCGCCACCGTCCGCGAGGCGGCCAAGCGCGTCCTCGGCCAGCGGCACTACGACGTGCAGCTGATGGGCGGCGCCGCGCTCCACCTCGGCTATGTGGCGGAGATGAAGACCGGTGAGGGCAAGACCCTCGTCGGCACGCTGCCCGCCTACCTGAACGCCCTGTCCGGTGACGGTGTCCACCTCATCACGGTCAACGACTACCTGGCCGAGCGCGACTCCGAGATGATGGGGCGCGTCCACAAGCTCCTCGGTCTCGAGGTCGGCTGCATCCTGGCCAACATGGCGCCGGCCCAGCGCCGTGAGCAGTACGCGTGCGACATCACCTACGGCACGAACAACGAGTTCGGCTTCGACTACCTGCGCGACAACATGGCGTGGTCCCAGGACGAGCTCGTCCAGCGCGGCCACAACTTCGCCATCGTCGACGAGGTCGACTCCATCCTCGTCGACGAGGCCCGTACGCCGCTGATCATCTCCGGCCCGGCCGACCAGGCCACCAAGTGGTACGGCGACTTCGCCAAGCTCGTCCTCCGCCTCAAGCGCGGCGAGGCCGGCAACCCGCTCAAGGGCATGGAGGAGACCGGCGACTACGACGTCGACGAGAAGAAGCGCACGGTCGCCATCCACGAGTCCGGTGTCAGCAAGGTCGAGGACTGGCTGGGCATCGACAACCTCTACGAGTCGGTGAACACCCCGCTCGTGGGCTACCTGAACAACGCCATCAAGGCCAAGGAACTCTTCAAGAAGGACAAGGACTACGTCGTCATCGACGGCGAGGTCATGATCGTCGACGAGCACACCGGCCGTATCCTCGCCGGCCGCCGCTACAACGAGGGCATGCACCAGGCGATCGAGGCGAAGGAAGGGGTGGACATCAAGGACGAGAACCAGACGCTCGCCACGATCACCCTGCAGAACTTCTTCCGCCTCTACAACAAGCTCTCCGGCATGACCGGCACGGCGATGACCGAGGCCGCCGAGTTCCACCAGATCTACAAGCTCGGCGTCGTCCCGATCCCGACCAACCGGCCGATGGTCCGCAAGGACCAGTCGGACCTGATCTACCGCACCGAGGTGGCCAAGTTCGAGGCGGTCGTCGACGACATCGCCGAAAAGCACGAGAAGGGCCAGCCGATCCTCGTCGGCACGACGTCCGTCGAGAAGTCGGAGTACCTGTCCCAGCAGCTCAGCAAGCGCGGCATCCAGCACGAGGTGCTCAACGCCAAGCACCACGAGCGTGAGGCGTCGATCGTCGCGCAGGCCGGCCGCAGGGGCGCCGTGACCGTGGCCACCAACATGGCCGGCCGTGGTACGGACATCAAGCTCGGCGGCAACCCCGAGGACCTCGCCGAGGCGGAGCTGCGGCAGCGCGGCCTCGACCCCGAGGAGCACATCGAGGAGTGGGCGCACGCCCTGCCCGCCGCCCTGCAGAAGGCCGAGCAGGCGGTCAAGGCCGAGAAGGACGAGGTCGAGGAGCTCGGCGGGCTGTACGTGCTGGGCACCGAGCGGCACGAGTCGCGCCGTATCGACAACCAGCTGCGCGGTCGTTCCGGCCGTCAGGGCGACCCCGGCGAGTCCCGCTTCTACCTCTCCCTCGGTGACGACCTGATGCGCCTGTTCAAGGCCCAGATGGTCGAGCGCGTGATGTCGATGGCCAACGTGCCGGACGACGTGCCGATCGAGAACAAGATGGTCACGCGCGCGATCGCGTCCGCGCAGTCGCAGGTCGAGCAGCAGAACTTCGAGACCCGTAAGAACGTCCTGAAGTACGACGAGGTGCTCAACCGGCAGCGCGAGGTCATCTACGGCGAGCGCCGCCGCGTCCTGGAGGGCGAGGACCTGCAGGAGCAGATCCAGCACTTCATGGACGACACGATCGACGCCTACATCGCCGCGGAGACCGCCGAGGGCTTCCCCGAGGACTGGGACCTGGACCGGCTGTGGGGGGCCTTCAAGCAGCTCTACCCGGTGAAGATCACCGTCGAGGAGCTGGAGGACGCGGCCGGTGACCGGGCCGGTCTGACCGCCGAGTTCATCTCCGAGTCCATCAAGGACGACATCCACGAGCAGTACGCGTCCCGTGAGACGCAGCTCGGCTCCGAGATCATGCGTGAGCTGGAGCGGCGGGTCGTGCTGTCGGTCCTGGACCGCAAGTGGCGTGAGCACCTCTACGAGATGGACTACCTCCAGGAGGGCATCGGCCTGCGCGCGATGGCGCAGAAGGACCCGCTGGTCGAGTACCAGCGCGAGGGCTTCGACATGTTCACCGCCATGATGGAGGGCATCAAGGAGGAGTCCGTCGGCTACCTGTTCAACCTGGAGGTCCAGGTCGAGCAGCAGGTCGAGGAGGTGCCGGTCGAGGAGGCCGAGCCGGTCGTCGAGGGTGTCCAGGACCATGTGCCGGCGCAGGCCGGCGCGCGTCCGGAGATCCGGGCCAAGGGGCTGGATGTTCCGCAGCGGCGGGATCTGCACTTCTCCGCGCCGACCGTGGACGGTGAGGGCGGCATCCTGGAGCGGGACCTCGAGGACGACGAGCCCGTTCGTTCCGAGTCCGACGGGCTGACGCGGGCGGAGCGGCGTCGGCAGGCCAAGGGTGGGCGGCGTCGCAAGAAGTAGCTCTGCGGGGCTTTCAGCTGGTGACTTGGGGCCAGGTTCCTTCGGGAGCCTGGCCCCTTGGTCTGTGTGTCTGCGTGCTCGGGGCTGGGCGGGGTCTCTGGGTGCCCGGTGTTGGGGCTGGGCGGAGGCTGTTTCGCTTGCCCGCGCTGGCGGGGTCTCTCGGCTTCGCTCGAGCGGGGGAACCCCCACCCGCCCACCCGCGCCGCCCTGAGGGCCCCACAGGCCCTTGAGGCACTGGGGGGAGGCACTCATGCCCGCGGCTGGGGCGGCGCGCATGCCGGCGGCTGCGTGGGCACGTCTGCCCGCGGCCAGGCGCAGGTGTGGGTCAGTCCTCGGGTGTGTGGCGGGGCCTGGGGCCGAGTTCTACCGCTGTGCAGCGCCAGCGGTGGTCCGGGCCCTGTTCCAGGCGGAAGGCCATGGCGCGCAGGTGGTTGCCGGCGGCGATGCGGGCGAAGACCTCGAGGGCGCCGGCGCGAGGGACGTAGTAGCCGATGTCGCGGACGACGGGGCGGGTGCCGCGGGTGCGCAGCGGTCCCCGTTCGGCCAGGCGGGCGAGCTCGTCGTAGGCGCGTCCCGCGGTGTGCCGGAGCATCCAGTGGACGGGCCGCTGGCCGCTCAGGACGGCCAGCAGGCGGTCGGCGAAGAGGTCGGTGGGGCGGGGCTGCGCCACGGCCGTCACGGGCGCCGTGGCGGCCCGGCCACGGACCGGGTTGCGGGGCGGCGCGCCGCCCGGGCGACGGCTGTCGTGGCGGGTCGGAGGGCGGTGGCGCGGGCGGGGCTGAGCGGTGCCGCGGCTCATGACCTTGTTCATGGGTGTCCCCGTTCTGCGGGCCCGGAGCGTACCGGGCGGTAACTCGCTGGTGGGGATCTTGTACGGGGGCGGGGGCCGGACCCGCAAGGAAGGTGGGGTGCGTGGCGAGGGGCCCCGCAAGTTCACTTATCCGAGTGGTGCGGCCCCCCGGAAGTCCCGTGAACAGGCGGTGCGACCGGGTGAGGTGCGAGGCGCCGGGTGGACGCCGCCGGGGGTGTGGGCGGGGACTCGAAAGGGGACGGGCGCACGTATCCTGAAGGCCCGTCGACGACCAGGAAAGTGCGGCCCGCCATGCGCGTCTACGTCCCCCTGACCCTCCCCGGTCTCGCCGAGGCGCACAAGACGGGTGAACTGGGGAGCGGCCCCCTCGTCGCGTACGGTGTCACGCCCGCGCTGCGCGAGTGGTGCGTCTCCGACGACATCGAGGAGCTGGAGTACGCGGCGCTCAGCCGGGCCGCGCTGGCCTCGCTGCGGCTGCTGGCGGACGACTCCGGTGCCGGGCGGCGCCGGGTCGTGGTCGCCGTCGACGTGGCCGACGGCGCCGTCACGGCGGACCCCGGGCTCGATCCTGCCGCGCTCGGCGAGGTGACGGTGACCGGCGCGGTGCCGCTGGCCAAGGCGGCCGCGGTGCACGTCGACGCCGGTGACGCGGAGGAGGACGTGGCGGCGGCCGCGGCGGCGCTGGAGGCGGCCGACGGCGGGGACGACGACGCGCAGTTCGTCGTGGACGGGGCCGAGGACCACGAGCTGCTCTGGTACGCCACCCAGGAGATTCCCAATCTGGTGGACCGGGCCTAGGCCCGCTGTCCGGGGCCGGCCCGCCTTGACTGTCAGTGGGTGCGGGTACGGTCTTTGACATGGGGATGCACGCAAGCGCGCACATCGTCTGGGACTGGAACGGAACCCTCTTCCACGACAATGACGCGATCATCGGGGCGACGAACGCGGCCTTCGCCGAGCTGGGGCTGGCGCCGATCACGCTGGAGCAGTACCGGGCGCTGTATTGCGTGCCGGTGCCGAAGTTCTACGAGCGGCTGCTCGGGCGGCTGCCCACGGACGCCGAGTGGGAGCTGATGGACGGCGTCTTCCACCGGTACTACTTGGAGCACCGGGTGCGGTGCGGCCTGACCGAGGGGGCTGCCGAGCTCCTCGCCGGCTGGCGGTCCGAGGGGAACAGCCAGTCCCTGCTGAGCATGTACGGCCACGAGGAGCTGGTACCGCTGGTGCGGGGCCTCGGGATCGAGGCGCACTTCCTGCGGGTGGACGGACGCACGGGGCCGTCCGGCGGCAGCAAGGCCGAGCACATGGTGCGTCATCTGGAGGCGCTGACCGGGGTGCGGGCCACGCGGACCGTGGTGATCGGTGACGCGGCGGACGACGCGGTGGCCGCGCGGCACGTGGGGGCGCGGGCCGTGCTGTACACCGGCGGGTCGCACAGCAGGGCCAGCCTGGAGGAAGTCGGAGTCCCGGTGGTGGACACGCTGGCCGAGGCGGTCGCGGAGGCGCAGCGAATAGCGGCGTGAGCGGAGCCGGGAGTGCCGGCGCGCCGCGCTACGGCCGGGCGGTCGTCACGTCACCGGGGCCTTGGCCCTCAGCACCCTGAGGAACTCCCGCATCCAGGTCGGGTGGTCCGGCCAGGCGCGGGCCGAGACCAGGGTGCCGTCGACCACCGTCTCGGTGTCCTCGAAGTGGGCTCCGGCGGCCTGCATGTCGAGTTCCAGGGCGGGATAGGCGGTGACCCTCCGGCCGCTGAGGCTGTCGACGGCGGCGGTGAGCAGCGGGCCGTGGCAGATCTGGGCGACCGGCTTGTCCGCGTCGAAGAAAGCCTTGAGGATCTTGCGCAGCTCGGGGTCGTTGCGCAGGTACTCGGGGGCGCGGCCGCCGGGGATGACGAGGGCCGCGTACTGACCGGGGTCGACCTCGGAGAAAGCGAGGTCGGCGGGCCAGGTGTAGCCGGGTTTCTCGGTGTAGGTGTCGTAGCCGGGCTCGAAGTCGTGGACGACGAAGCGGAGTGTCTTGCGGGTGGGGGCCGCGATGTGGACGTCGTAGCCTTCCTCGCGCAGGCGCTGGTACGGGTAGAGGACTTCCAGGGACTCCGCTGCGTCGCCGGTGATGATGAGGATCTTCGCGGGCATGTCGGCTCCTCCTGGGCGGGCACGGCCCCCCTGCACGGGGACGGGCGCTGTCCTGGCAAGGTGCCCGCACCCGGCGCGCTTACCAAGAGGGCCCGTCGCTTTCAGGGTGCGGCCCACCGCACCGTGACGCGACCCGGTCCCCGGCCCGGTGCCCGCCCGGCCCCGGGTCCGCACTCCGTCCCACCGCCGGATACGCCACCCGTCCCCACCCCACCCCTGTGCAGAACGTCAAACTTCACCCCCCGGTTTTGTACACATACGGCTCATGACGACTCCCGGGTGAGGAGCGATAGCCTTGTGGCGTGATCAGCGCGATAGTTCGCGGGGGCAATGCCGCCCCTGCCCTGCGCCCGGGTTGCACGGAGCATCTCCGTGACCGGGCGGCGGTCGCTGGTCTTCGCGGGCGGGCCGGGGGCGCCGAAGCCCCCGGGATGCCGAGGACGGCCCAAGAACCGGCGGCGCCGAGAGCGGCGTCACATCCGGCGGGCGTATCGAAAATGGCCGAATACCCCCCGCTCTTCTCACCTCGCGGCATAGCGTCGGATCGGACCGGACACCCCGGGCCGTGGCGTCGAGCCGGAGGGAAAGAGACCGTATTTCCTTCTACGTCACGCAACGGCGCGCGACAGGAGCCAGAGGACAATGCAGACCAAGCTGGACGAAGCCAAGGCCGAGCTGCTCGAACGGGCGGCCCGGGTAGCTGAGAACAGCCCGGTCGGGGGGCACCTACCGACCGGGACGACGGCGACGGGCGAGGGCACGGCCGGCACCCCCGACAGCGAAGCCGTGCACGCGTTCCTCCAGCGCTACTACCTGCACACCGCCCCGGAAGACCTCTCCGACCGCGACCCGGTCGACGTCTTCGGCGCCGCGGTCTCGCACTACCGGCTCGCCGAGAACCGGCCGCAGGGCACCGCCAACGTCCGGGTGCACACCCCGACCGTGGAGGAGAACGGCTGGACCTGCAGCCACACCGTCGTGGAGGTCGTCACCGACGACATGCCCTTCCTCGTCGACTCGGTCACCAACGAGCTGACCCGTCAGGGCCGCGGCATCCACGTCGTCATCCATCCGCAGTTCGTCGTCCGGCGCGACGTCACCGGCAAGCTGATCGACGTTCTGCCGACCCCGCCCACCGGCGACCTCCCGCACGACGCGCACATCGAGTCCTGGATCCACGTCGAGATCGACCGGGAGACCGACCGCGCTGACCTGAAGCAGATCACCGCCGATCTGCTGCGCGTCCTGTCCGACGCCCGGGAGGCCGTCGAGGACTGGGAGAAGATGCGCGACGCGGCCGGCCGGATCGCCGACGGACTGGAGAGCGAGCCGCTGCCGGGCGACCTGCCGGCCGCCGAGGCCGAAGAGGCCCGCGAGCTGCTGCGCTGGCTCTCCGCCGACCACTTCACCTTCCTCGGCTTCCGCGAGTACGAGCTGCGCGGCGACGACTGCCTGGCCGCCGTGCCCGGCACCGGTCTCGGCATACTGCGCGCGGACCCGCACCACTCCGAGGACGACCAGCACCCGGTCAGCCCCTCCTTCGAGCGGCTGCCCGCCGACGCCCGCGCCAAGGCCCGTGAGCACAAGCTGCTCGTGCTGACCAAGGCCAACAGCCGCTCCACCGTGCACCGGCCGTCGTACCTGGACTACATCGGCGTCAAGAAGTTCGACGCGGACGGCAACGTCGTCGGCGAGCGCCGCTTCCTCGGCCTGTTCTCCTCCGCCGCCTACACCGAGTCGGTCCGCCGGGTCCCGGTCATCCGGCGCAAGGTCGACGAGGTCCTGCAGCGGGCCGGCTTCTCCCCGGAGAGCCACGACGGCCGTGACCTGCTCCAGATCCTGGAGACCTACCCGCGCGACGAGCTGTTCCAGACCCCGGTCGCCGAGCTGCAGTCCATCGCGACGAGCGTCCTGTACCTGCAGGAGCGCCGCCGGCTGCGGCTGTACCTGCGGCAGGACGAGTACGGCCGCTACTACTCGGCGCTCGTCTACCTCCCGCGCGACCGGTACACCACCGGCGTCCGGCTGCGGATCATCGACATCCTGAAGGAGGAGCTCGGCGGCATCAGCGTCGACTTCACCGCCTGGAACACCGAGTCGATCCTGTCCCGGCTGCACTTCGTCGTCCGGGTCCCGGCGGGCACCGAGCTGCCCCAGCTCTCGGACGCGGACAAGGAGCGCATCGAGGCCCGACTGGTCGAGGCCGCCCGCTCCTGGGCCGACGCGTTCGCCGAGGCGCTCAACGCCGAGCTGGGCGAGGAGCGCGCCGCCGAGCTGCTGCGCCGCTACAACAACGCCTTCACCGAGGGCTACAAGGCGGACCACAGCCCGCGCGCGGCGGTCGCCGACCTGGTCCACCTGGAGCGGCTCAGCGAGGTGAAGGGCCACAACTTCTCCCTCAGCCTGTACGAGCCGGTCGGCGCCGCCCCCGACGAGCGCCGCTTCAAGATCTACCGCAAGGGCGCCTCGGTCTCCCTGTCCGCGGTCCTGCCGGTGCTCCAGCGGCTCGGGGTGGAGGTCGTGGACGAGCGGCCGTACGAGCTGCGCTGCGCGGACCGCACCACCGCCTGGATCTACGACTTCGGCCTGCGCATGCCCAAGTCGCCGGCCGGCACCGACCACTTCGGCGACGACGCCCGCGAGCGCGTCCAGGAGGCCTTCGCCGCCACCTGGACCGGCAAGGCGGAGAACGACGGTTTCAACGCCCTCGTGCTGAGCGCCGGGCTGACCTGGCGGCAGGCCATGGTGCTGCGCGCGTACGCGAAGTACCTGCGGCAGGCCGGTTCCACCTTCAGCCAGGACTACATGGAGGACACCCTCCGCGACAACGTCCACACCACCCGGCTGCTCGTCTCCCTGTTCGAGGCGAGGATGTCCCCGGACCGGCAGAAGGCCGGATCGGAGATCACCGACGCCCTGCTGGAGGAGCTGGACGCGGCCCTGGACCAGGTGGCGAGCCTCGACGAGGACCGCATCCTGCGTTCCTTCCTGACCGTCATCAAGGCCACCCTGCGCACGAACTTCTTCCAGGAGGCGCAGAGCGGCGAGCCGCACGGCTACGTCTCCATGAAGTTCGACCCGCAGGCCATCCCGGACCTGCCCGCGCCGCGCCCCGCGTACGAGATCTGGGTGTACTCGCCGCGGGTGGAGGGCGTGCACCTGCGCTTCGGCAAGGTCGCCCGAGGCGGCCTGCGCTGGTCCGACCGCCGTGAGGACTTCCGTACCGAGATCCTCGGCCTGGTCAAGGCGCAGATGGTGAAGAACACCGTCATCGTGCCGGTCGGCGCCAAGGGCGGCTTCGTCGCCAAGCAGCTCCCGGACCCGAGCGTGGACCGGGACGCGTGGCTGGCCGAGGGCATCGCCAGCTACAAGACGTTCATCTCGGCGCTGCTCGACATCACCGACAACATGGTGGCCGGCGAGGTCGTCCCGCCGCAGGACGTCGTACGGCACGACGGCGACGACACCTACCTGGTGGTCGCGGCCGACAAGGGCACGGCGACCTTCTCGGACATCGCCAACGAGGTCGCCGAGAAGTACCACTTCTGGCTCGGCGACGCCTTCGCCTCCGGCGGCTCGGCCGGTTACGACCACAAGGGCATGGGCATCACCGCGCGCGGCGCCTGGGAGTCGGTGAAGCGGCACTTCCGCGAGCTGGGCGTGGACACGCAGAGCGAGGACTTCACGGTCGTCGGCGTCGGCGACATGTCCGGTGACGTGTTCGGCAACGGCATGCTGCTCTCCGAGCACATCCGCCTGATCGCCGCCTTCGACCACCGGCACATCTTCATCGACCCGAACCCGGACACGGCCACCTCCTACGCCGAGCGCCGCCGTCTGTTCGAGCTGCCCCGCTCGAGCTGGGCCGACTACAACACCGAGCTGCTGTCGACGGGCGGCGGGATCTTCCCGCGCACCGCGAAGGCGATCCCGCTCAACGCGCACATCCGCCAGGCCCTGGGCATCGAGGAGAAGGTCTCCAAGATGACCCCGGCCGACCTGATGAAGGCGATCCTGCACAGCCCGGTGGACCTGCTGTGGAACGGCGGCATCGGCACGTACGTGAAGTCGTCGGCGGAGTCGAACGCCGACGTCGGCGACAAGGCCAACGACGCCATCCGTGTCGACGGCAGCGACCTGCGCGTGAAGGTCGTCGGCGAGGGCGGCAACCTGGGCCTCACCCAGCTCGGCCGCATCGAGTTCGCGCTGCACGGCGGCCGGATCAACACCGACGCGATCGACAACAGCGCCGGCGTGGACACCTCCGACCACGAGGTGAACATCAAGATCCTGACCAACGGGCTGGTCACGGACGGCGACATGACCGTCAAGCAGCGGAACAAGCTGCTCGCCGAGATGACCGACGAGGTCGGCGGCCTGGTGCTGCGCAACAACTACGCGCAGAACACGGCGATCGCCAACGCCCTCGCCCAGTCCAAGGACATGCTGCACGCGCAGCAGCGGTTCATCCGCCACATGGTCCGCGAGGGCCACCTCGACCGGGCGCTGGAGTTCCTGCCCACCGACCGTCAGATCCGCGAACGCCTCACCCAGGGCCAGGGCCTGACCGGCCCGGAGACGGCCGTGCTGCTGGCGTACACGAAGATCACGGTCGCCGAGGAGCTGCTGCACACCACGCTTCCGGACGATCCGTACCTGCGCACCCTGCTGCACGCCTACTTCCCGACGGCGCTGCGCGAGCGGTTCCCGGACGGCATCGACAGCCACCCGCTGCACCGCGAGATCACTACGACCGTGCTGGTCAACGACACGGTCAACACGGGCGGTACGACGTATCTGCACCGGCTGCGCGAGGAGACCGGGGCCTCGCTGGAGGAGATCGTCCGCGCCCAGACCGCGGCCCGCGCGATCTTCTGCTCGGCGCCCGTGTGGGACGCGGTGGAGGAGCTGGACAACAAGGTCGAGGCGGCCGTCCAGACCCGCATCCGGCTGCACTCGCGCCGCCTGGTCGAGCGCGGCACCCGCTGGCTGCTGAACAACCGGCCGCAGCCGCTGCAGCTCGCCGAGACGGTGGACTTCTTCGCCGAGCGGGTCGAGCAGGTCTGGCAGCAACTCCCGAAGCTGCTGCGCGGCGCGGACCAGGAGTGGTACCAGCACGTGTTCGACGAGCTGTCCGCCGCCGGTGTCCCGGACGAGCTGGCCACCCGCGTGGCCGGGTTCTCCTCCGCCTTCCCGGCGCTCGACATCGTCTCGGTGGCCGACCGCATGGGCAAGGAGCCGCTGGACGTCGCCGAGGTGTACTACGACCTCGGCGACCGGCTCGGCATCACCCAGCTCATGGACCGCATCATCGAGCTGCCGCGCAACGACCGCTGGCAGTCCATGGCCCGCGCGGCGATCCGCGAGGACCTGTACGCGGCCCACGCCGCGCTGACCGCCGACGTCCTCGCCGTCGGCAACGGCACCTCCACGCCGGAGCAGCGCTTCGACCTGTGGGACCAGAAGAACGCCGCGCTGCTCTCCCGCGCGCGCACCACCCTGGTGGAGATCCGCGGTTCCGACGAGTTCGACCTCGCCAACCTGTCGGTGGCGATGCGGACGATGCGGACGCTGCTGCGCTCGCACTCGTAGCCGCGGCGGTAGCCGTACGGCTGTAGAAGGCGCCCCGGGCCGGTCCAGGCCCGGGGCGTCTTCTTTCCTGCTTCCTTGGCCCAATATTCCGCTTTCGGGCGATCGGGGCATTTCCGATAGGGTCTGGGCTGTGACAGCGACCTCACCGAGAACCGCCCGGCAGCGGTCGCGCGGGATGCGCGCCGCGCCGCCCGGCGCCGCACGTGCCGGGCGGGCGCTGCCCTCGGTCGTCGCGGCGCTCGTGCTGGTCCTGATGCTCCTGGTGATCGTCCGTCTGCCCTGGGCGGGCGATCTCGGCATGCACGCGGCGACCGTGCAGCGGCTGCGGCACAGCCTGCTGCGCCCGGGGAACCCCCTGGTCGACGCCGACACGCCAAGCCCGTACTACTCGCCCTGGACGCTGCTGCTGGGCTGTCTCGCCCGGGTGACCGGTCTGTCGGTGTTCAACGTGCTGCGGGTCGGCGCGCTCGCCGGGCTGGGGCTGCTGGCCACCGGTGTCTGGCGCTACGTCCGCACCCTCAGCGGCCATCGCGCGGCGCCCGCCCTGGCGTTCCTGAGCCTGGTCTTCCTTTGGGGCCCGCTCCTGTTCAACTGGAGCGGTTTCCTCGGCCTCAACTCCCTCGCGTTGACGGTGTCGTACCCCAGCGCCCTCGCCCTCGGACTGTCCTTCCACTTCTGGGCGTGGCTCACCCGGGCGCTGCGCGCCGGGGCCGGCTGGGGCGGGTGGCTCGGTCTGGGCGCGCTCTGGGCGCTGATCCTGCTGTGCCACCAGTTCACCGGGGTCGTGGCATGCCTCGGGGCGCTGGCCACGGTGATCGCCGCACGGCCGGGCCGGCCCGAGCTGCCGCGGCTCGGCGCGGCGGCCGCCCTCGGCCTGGTGCTGCTGTGGGCGTGGCCGTACTACGACTTCTTCGCGCTGTTCTCCGCGGGCGCCGATCTCGAGGCGATCCACCGGTCGCTGTACGGGCATCTGGCCGGGCGGTTCGGGCTGGTCCTGCTCGGGGTGGCGGCCCTGGGGGCGCGCTGGCGGCGGGACCGCCGGGATCCCCTGGTGCTGTTCTTCCTGCTCGGCGCGCTGGTGTTCGTCGCGGGCGGGCTGACCGGGCACTACTCGTGGGGCCGAGCGCTGCCCGCCGCGCTGATCCCGGCCCAGCTCGCGGCCGCGCTGGAGGCCGTTTCGGCGGGGAGGCGGGCGGTGCGGACCGGGTGGGCGTGTGCGCTGGGCGCCGCGCTGCTGGTGGGGGCGTGGACGCAGGTGGGGACGCTCGGGTATGTGGCGGGCCGGGGCCCGCTGCCGGGCGCGGTCGCGGCGAAGTACCGGGCGCCGTGGGCCGGGTATCACTGGGTCACGCCGTGGGTGAGGTACGGGGACGTGGTGATGGCACGCACGATGGCCTCGCGGCAGATTCCGGCGTACGGGGCGTACACCGTGGCTCCTGGGTATCCGGATGTGTTTCTGCGGGACGCGGGGGCGCGGGAGGCCGCGGAGCGGCGGTATTTCGCGCCGGGGCCGGGGCCGGGGGCTTCGGTGCGGCGGGCTGTGTTGCGGGAGTACGGGGTGCGGTGGTTGGTCGGGGTCAGGGGGGACGCGGAGCCGTGGCTGCGGAGGGTGGCTGTGGGGCCTGGGGGACAGGTGTTGTACAAGGTGCTGCGCTGAGCGATGTGGTCCGGTGCGCGGTGCTTGTAGCTCGGCGGGGTGTTGTGCCTGCCCGCGCTTGCGGGGTGCCTCCCCCACTCTCGGCTTCGCTCAAGCGGGGGACCCCCACCGCCCAGCCGTGCCGCCTTGAGGGTCCTCCAGGCCCTTTGAGGCACTGAGGGAGGCGCGCGTGCCCGCGGCTACGACGGGCCCGCGTGCCCGCGGCTGCACGGGCACGCCTGCCGGCGGCTGCGTGGGAGCGGCGGCCGCTGCTGGATCGGCGCCGCCCCAGCGGTACGCATGCCCGCGGATGGGCGGGCCCGGGTGCCCGCAGCCAGGCGGCCCGGTGCCCACGCAGCCGCGGGCACCGGGGCCCGCGGCTGCGTGGGCGCGTCGGTTGCTGCTGACAGTTACCTCAGGACGCTGGCTGCCAGCCGGGCTGCGTTGCGTAGTTTGGGGTGGGAGAGTCTGCGGGTCAGGGGGCGGATCACGTGGGCCGTCAGGGACAGGGGGCGCCAGCGGATCTGCAGGCGGCCGGGGTTGCGGCCTTCGGGTTCGATGGTGAGTTCGTGGGCCGTGAGGCCGGAGCGGTGATCGACCCGGGCCCGCGCCGAGGGGAAGTCCAGGGGGGCCAGGAGCAGGCCCGAGTTGGCCAGTCCCTGTTGTGACAGGCGGAGCAGCGGGTGGCGTAGGCCGTCGAAGCCCTGTACAGGCAGCGGCGCCGCCGCCAGGTCCAGCCGGGCCCGGCCCTCGAAGACACCCGGTCGCACCGGGTCCAGCCGGAACGGGACCGTCAGGCGCCGCCGGCCGGGGCTCAGCACCAGGCTCGCGCGCTGCGGTCCCACCGGGAGCCGCAGGCCGGGGTCGAACGTGCGGATGGTGAGGTCGAGGCAGGCGCCGGGACCCTGGGTCAGCTCGGTGATCTCGTGGCGGAACTGGGCGCTGGTGAACGGCCGGGTGTCCAGCTCCAGGTCGGAGACGTCCAGTTCACGGCGGGCCCGGTCGGTCGTGGGGAGCGCGTCGCCCCAGTAGGTGGCGCCGGAGGCGTCGGCGGTGACGTGCCGCGGGGCCACGTTGTGGGCGAGGGCGCGCGCCGCCGGCCGGACGTCGGACAGGCGTCCGTCGCGCAGCAGCTCGAGCACCACCCGTTCCGGGCGGGGCAGGCGGACGAAGGCGCCGTCCGCGAGCGTGTCCAGATACGGGTTCATGATCTGCGCGAAGTCCTCCAGCCACGCGTCGTCCCGGTACGGCAGGTCGCCCGCGTACATCCGGAAGTCGTGCTTGAGGAACTTGTAGTCCTTGTCCTCCCGGAGCACCGCGTGCCCGCTCTCGACCAGGAAGTCGTCGATCAGGCGCTGGACGTGCACCCGGTCGCGGACGTTGGAGATCTTGTGCCGCTGGTTGGAGATGGACGCCGCCGCCTGCGCGGCGAACGGCTCGATGTACCAGACGTACACCGGGTCCGGGATGATCGTGAACGCCTTCGCCAGGCAGTAGGCCTGCGCCGAGAACAGCTGGTCCTCGTAGTGGATGCCCTCGGGGAAGCGGAGTTCGTGGCGGTCCAGGAACGCCCGGGAGTACATCTTGCTCGTCGACAGGTGCTCGAACAGCAGCCGCGGGTCGGCCTCGATGCCGTCCAGCGTGCGGCGTTCGGCGACCAGGTGCGGCATCCAGGTCGAGTGGCGCCCGTTGTCCACCCGTACCCGCCGCACCGCGCCCATGACGAAGTCCACCTCGCGCTCGCGGTGCGCGGCGAGCAGCGACTCGACGGCACGGGGCGGAAGTTCGTCGTCGCTGTCCAGGAACATCAGGTACGGCGCCCGGGCGATCTCGATGGCCCGGTTGCGCGGTGCGCTGCAACCCCCGCTGTTCTGCGGCAGGCGGAGGTAGCGGATGCGGTGGTCCCGCGCGGCCAGCTCCCGTGCCACGGCGGGCGTGTCGTCGGTGGAGTGGTCGTCGCTGATGACGATCTCGATGTTGGCGTGGGTCTGGGCGCGCAGGGAGGCGACCGCGCGGGGGAGCCGGGCCGCGTCGTTGAAGACGATGACGGTGACCGTGACGTCGGGGAGCGTCATGCGGTGGCCTCCTCGGGGGTCGGGGCGGGCGTGCGGCGCTCCAGCGGGATCACCGGGGGCAGCGCCTCCTCGGGTTCGCCGAGGAAGACCCGTCGTACGACCCGCTCGGCGGCGCGTCCGTCGTCGTACTCGCAGAACCGGCGCCGGAACGCGGCCCGCGCCTTCGCCGCGCTCTCGTCGCGCCAGGCGCCCGAGGTGAGGATCTCGGTCAGCTCCTCCTGGGTGCGGGCGACCTGGCCCGGGTGGTCGGCCATCAGGTCGAAGTAGACGCCCCGGGTGGTGCGGTACGTGTCCCAGTCGTCGGCGTGGATCACGATCGGCCGGTCCAGGTTGGCGTAGTCGAACATGATCGACGAGTAGTCCGTGACCAGTGCGTCGGCGGCCAGGCACAGTTCCTCGACCGGGTCGTAGGAGGAGACGTCGATGATCCGGCCGGACCGGCGCAGCCCGGTGAGCGGGGAGGCGGTGCCGCCGTAGAAGTAGTGGGCGCGGACCAGCAGGACCGTGTTGTCGCCGAGCCGGTCGGCCAGGGCGGCGAGGTCGAGCCGGGGGGTGAAGCCGGCCTCGTAGTCACGGTGGGTGGGAGCGTAGAGGACGGCGGTCGCGCCGGGGGCGATGCCGAGCCGCTCGCGGGCGGCGCGGACCTCGGCGGCGCCACTCGTGTAGAAGACGTCGTTGCGCGGATAGCCGTGGTCCAGGGAGGTGTAGCGGGCCGGGTACGCGCGCTCCCACATACGAGTGGAATGGCTGTTGGCGCTGACGCTGTAGTCCCACTTGTCGACGCGGGCCAGCAGGGCGGCGAAGTCCAGGCCCTTGGCGGCGGCCGGATGGTCCCGCTGGTCCAGGCCCATGCGCTTGAGCGGGGTGCCGTGGTGGGTCTGGAGGTGGATCGTCCCGGGGCGCTTGACGACCGCGTTGGGGAAGTTGACGTTGTTCGTCAGGTACTTGGCGGTGGCCAGCGTCTCCCAGTAGCGGCGGGTGCCGGGGATCACGTGGTCGGTGCCGGGCGGCAGCAGGGCCGCGTTCTCCTTGTTCACCACCCACACCCGGCGGATGTGCGGGGCGAGTTCGGCCAGCCGGGCGGCGATCGCGGCCGGGTTGCAGGCGACCCCGCGCTCCCAGTAGGCGGCGAACACGGCCAGTTCGGGGTCGACCGGGCGGCTCAGCGCCCTGCGGTACTGCTGGTCGCGGACCTTCGTGCCCAGTTGCCGCTTGCGGTCGCGTACCGCCTTCCGGGCCGCGCGCCGGGTGCGGTTGGCGGCCTGGAAGGCGCGGTACTTGGTGTACGCGCCGTCCTCGAGCAGCGTGTGCCGGACGCCCTCCAGGCCGGCCGGGCGGCGGTGGTCCTCGGGGCGCCAGCGGACCGCGGCCAGCGAGGCCCGGCGGAAGAACTCGCGGGCCACCGGGTCGGGCAGGTTCTCGCGGGCGAAGGTGCGCAGGAGGTCGCGGACCATCAGGTCGTACAGCACCGCGCGGGCCGCGCGGCGGCCCCTGGTGAGCGGGAGCAGGGACTCGTAGCGGTCGATGAGCGCGTACCGGTCCTCGGGGGCGACGGGCGGCAGGCTCTCGGGGCGCAGCCGGCGGTCGTCGTACGCCACCTGGTTGAGGCAGGCGACGCGGCCGGCGTGCAGCAGGGCCGCGTAGGCCGTGTACGGCTCGTCGTCGGTGGTGAGTGAACCCTCGTGTGCCCGCCAGAACCCGGCGCGCAGGGCGCGGGTGCCGAGCAGCGGGGCGAGGCGCAGCAGGTCGGCCGCGTCGTCCAGGGGCAGGTCGGCGCGGCCGACGGCGGCGAGGTGGCGGCCGCCGGGGGACGGGGCCGCCGCGGTGCTCCAGGTGGTGGTGACATGGTCGAAGAGGAGTACGTCGACCGTGTCGTCCAGCTCCGCGGCGCGCTCGGCGACCATCCGGGACGCCCCGGCGGGCAGACCGTCCTTGGCGTGCACGAAGTGCAGCCAGCGGCCGGACGCCCGGGCCGCCCCCGCCGCCCGGGCCGCCCCGTCACCGGTGCCCTCCGGCAACGGCACCACGATCGTCTCCGGGGCGTGCTCCTCGGCCGTCTCCAGGGCCCAGTCGCCGACCGCGGCGACGATCACCTCGATGTCCGGGAGCGGACGGGTCTCCAGCGCGGCCAGCAGCTCGGTCAGATGTCCCTGGGTGTTCGGCCCGTGGACGATGACGCTGAGGTGAGGCATCGCGAAGGCTCCTTGGGCTCGCCGTCTCTGGTGGGCACCTTTCATAACATACTGTCACCAGCAGTATGAAAAGGATAACCACGCCCGAGGTAAGGGCGTCCGTGGAGCGCGGGCCCACTGAGAGAACGAGACTCCGGGGGCTGGGTTTCGGCGTTACGGCGTGGCAGCGGGGGCCTTGGCCGCCGCCTTCCTGGCCGGCTTGTCGCTCTTGTCGCCGGTGAAGGCCTCGTACTCCTTCAGGACGTCCTCCGTGGCCCCGTCCATCCGCAGCTCACCGCGCTCCAGCCACAGCACCCGCTCGCAGGTGTCCCGGATCGACTTGTTGTTGTGGCTGACGAGGAAGACCGTGCCCGCGTGCTTGCGCAGCTCGCGGATGCGGGCCTCGGAGCGCTTCTGGAAGGAGCGGTCGCCGGTCGCCAGGGCCTCGTCGATCAGCAGGACGTCGTGGTCCTTGGCGGCGGCGATGGAGAAGCGCAGCCGGGCCGCCATGCCGGAGGAGTAGGTCCGCATCGGCAGGGTGATGAAGTCGCCCTTCTCGTTGATCCCGGAGAATTCGACGATCTCCTGGTAGCGCTGCTTGACCTCCTCCCGGGACATGCCCATGGCCAGTCCGCCGAGGTGGATGTTGCGCTCGCCGGTCAGGTCGTTCATCAGCGCCGCGTTGACGCCCAGGAGCGAGGGCTGGCCGTCGGTGTAGATGTGCCCGTTCTCCACGGGCAGCAGGCCGGCGACCGCCTTCAGCAGCGTCGACTTGCCGGAGCCGTTGGTGCCGATGAGGCCGATCGCCTCACCCTTGTAGGCGACGAACGACACCTTCTTGACCGCGTGCACCTTGCGCACGCCCGCCGCCTTCTCGGCCTGCTGGCGCCGCAGGATGCGGTTGAGGGCGGCGGTGGCGGTGCCGCGCCCGGCGCCGGTGCCGTTGACCCGGTAGACGATGTCGACCCGGTCGGCGACGACGGTGGGGATCTCGCTGGTGGTCCCGGTCTGCTCAGCCACGGCCGTAGGTCTCCTCAGCCTTCCAGAAGTAGATGAAGCCGCCGACCCCGGCGAGCAGGGCCCAGCCCGTCGCGACCGCCCACACGTGCGGGGGCAGGGTGTGGAAGCTGTCGATCAGCGCGAACCGCATCAGGTCGATGTAGACGGCGGCCGGGTTCAGCTCCAGCAGGAGCCTGACGATGTGCGGCAGGTGATCGTTCTTGTCGATCTTGTCGATGCTCCACATCACGCCGGACACGTACATCCAGGTCCGCAGCACGAACGGCATGAGCTGCGCGATGTCGGGGGTCTTCGCGCCCATCCGGGCCACGACCATCGACACGCCGGCGTTGAACGTGAACTGGAGCACCAGGGCCGGGATCGCCAGCACCCAGGAGGCGGCGACCGGAACGCCGAAGCAGAGCAGGATGACGACCAGGGCGGCCATCGAGAACAGCAGCTGCTGGAGCTGCTGCAGCGCGAAGGAGATCGGCAGCGCGGCGCGCGGGAAGTGCAGGGCGCGGACCAGGCCGAGGTTGCCGGCGATGGCCCGGGTGCCCGCCATGATCGAGCTCTGCGTGAACGTCCAGATGAACACGCCCGTGACCAGGAACGGCACGTAGTCGGGGACGTGCTGTTTGGTGCCGAGCAGCACGCCGAAGATGAAGTAGTAGACCGCCGCGTTCAGCAGCGGGGTCATGACCTGCCAGACCTGGCCGAGCTTCGCCTGGCTGTACTGGGCGGTGAGCTTGGCGGTGGCGAAGGCGGTGATGAAGTGGCGGCGTGCCCACAGCTGGCGGACGTACGCCGGCAGGGAGGGGCGGGCGCCGCTGACCGACAGGCCGTGCCGGGCGGCCAGCGCCGCGAGGTCGTCCTCGGCCGGGACCTGGGTCGGGGGCGGTGTGTGGAGGACCTGACTCACATCCGCTGCTTTCGCTCGGGGGAGGGGGGTGCGTCCGGCGGTCGCCGGGCCTGGGTGGTCCCCGTCCGCCATCCGGCGTTTCCTTACGCTTCTCTTCACGTTCTCTTACGTCGGGACGGGACCGTATCGTCGCAACGTGAGAGTAGAACCAACGAACGTCGGAACGCAACCGTTTCGTCGTAACGCCCTATGCTGGTCCGTATGACGACGAACGCCGACGAGACCGCGAAGCGTCCGCGCCGCCGGGCTCCCGCAGGGGCCGCCGTGCTCCGGGAGGACGTGACCGAGGCCATCCGGGCGGCCGTCTTCGAGGAGCTGGCGGCCGTCGGGTACGCCAGGATGTCCATCGAGGGGATCGCGCGGCGGGCGGGCGTCGGCAAGACGGCGGTGTACCGCCGGTGGCGTTCCAAGCTGCACCTGGTGCTGGACGTGGTCTCGGCGATGGCCGTGCTGGGACTCCCGGTCCCGGACACCGGCTCGCTGGAGGGCGACCTCCGCCTGCTCTACGGCGTCACGTCCCGCGCCCTGCGCCACCCCGTCGCCTCGCAGATCATCCCCGACCTCCAGGCGGAGGCGGCCCGCAGCCCCGAGATCGCCGAGGCGTTGCAGAAGGCGGTACGGGACGGCCAGGACTCGGTGGCCAGCAAGATCGTGGCCGCGGCGGAGCGGCGCGGAGAGGTGAGGTCCGGGGTGGACGCCGACCTCGCCCTGGACCTGATCTCCGGACCCCTCTACTGGCGTTCGGTGGTGATCCGTTCGCCCAAACTTCCGAAGCACTACCTGGACACCCTGGCCCGAGCCACCGCGGCGGCCCTCATCGCACTGTGACGGGGCCGCCGGGCGATGGAGAAGCCGGCCGGGCCCAGGAGCGTCCTAGGAGCGCGCCGCCTCCGGGTGCAGGTGCGTCCAGCCCTCCCAGGCCGAGGCGATCATGTCCTGGACGTCCCGCTTGGCCCGCCAGCCCAGTTCGGTGGCGACGCGGTCGGCGGAGCCCACCACGCGGGCCGGGTCGCCGGGGCGGCGGGCGGTGACGGTCGGGGGGCGGTCGTAGCCGGTGACCGCGTTGACCCGGTCGATCATCTCGCGGACCGACACGCCCTCCCCGCGGCCGATGTTGAGGGTCAGGTCGCGGCCCGGGTCGGAGCGCAGCGCGCGGGCGACCGTCACATGGGCCTCGGCGAGGTCGGCCACGTGGATGTAGTCGCGGACGCACGTGCCGTCGGGGGTCGGGTAGTCGTCGCCGAAGATCCGCGGGGGCACGCCCTCGGTGAGCTTCTCGAAGATCATGGGGACGAGATTGGAGACGCTCGCGTCGGCCAGTGCGGGGGTGGCCGCGCCCGCCACGTTGAAGTAGCGCAGGGACGCGGTCGCGAGTCCGGTCGCGCGGCCCGTCGCGCGGACCAGCCACTCACCGGCGAGCTTGGTCTCGCCGTAGGGGGAGAGCGGGACGCAGGGGGTCTCCTCCGTGACCAGGTCCACGTCCGGCATGCCGTACACCGCGGCGGACGAGGAGAACACGAAGGACGTGACCTCGGCCGCCACCGCCGCCTCCAGCAGGACGCGCAGGCCCTCCACGTTCTCCCGGTAGTACCGCAGCGGGTGCTCCACCGACTCGCCCACCTGCTTCTTCGCCGCCAGGTGGACGACGCCGGTGACCTCGTGCGCGGCGAGCGTACGTGCCACGGTCCCGGCGTCCAGGATCGAGCCCCGCACCAGGGGCACCTCGTCCGGCACGCGCTCGGTCACGCCGGTGGACAGGTCGTCGTAGACCACGGTCCGCTCGCCCGCCTCGGCCATCGCGCGGACGACGTGCGCCCCGATGTAACCGGCGCCGCCGGTGATCAGCCAGGTCATTGCGGCCGTCCCCTCGTCGTGGCGGGCCGGTGCGGCCCGCCGCTCTTGGTCCCGTACTGGTGCTGCGACCGGAAGGGTTCACCGGCTCGCGACGCCCGGCACGGCACCTCGCGCGTTGTCGCATCACCCGAGTACATCCGGTACGCGGGCGATGCTCCGCCTTGCGAGGCACCGCACCGGACCCCGCGAGCCTCCCGGCAGACCTTTCCGGCCACAGCACTAGTCAGTGAAGCAGGCGGCGCAGCCGGTTGCGGGCCACTGTCATGACTCCGTGTGCGCCGGTCGCCACGCGCAGCGCCAGAGCGCCGGAGTGGGTGGCGTACGGCTGGACCAGCAGCACGCCGTGCCGGGCGCTCGGGACGGCGCGCCGGCGCAGCCGGCCGGCGCCGGCGAGGGCGTGCGCGGTGAGGTCGCGGGCCGCGCCGTCCGCGAACCGCACGGTCAGACGCAGGTCCCAGGTGCCCGCCCCGAGCGCGGCCAGGTCGACGGGCACCTCGGCCGACCAGCTCTCCGCTCCCGCGGGCGCGAAGGCCGTCGTGACACGCTGGGCCGGGCGCCCGTCCTGCCGGGACCGCCACTCCACGTCCAGCTCCCGCGGCCCGGCCGCGGCCAGCCGTCCGTACAGCTCGTGCAGCCGCAGACGCAGCCGGGTGGCCCGCGCGCGCGGGCGCAGTTCCGCGTCCAGCGCGAGGGGAAGGACGCCGGTCGGCTGGGTGAGCAGGGGTGCGAGGGTGACCTGGGGCAACTCGGGGGACCAGACGGGCGTGCCGTCGGCGGTGCGGGCGTAGGGCGGGAGCAACCGGGCCGGCCGGGCGGCGAGTTCCCTGAGGCGGGGCAGGTCGCGCGGCTCGGGCGACTCCAGGACGACCCGGCCGAGCAGCCGTCCGGGGGCCGCCGGGTTCAGCTCCCAGTCGGAGGCGTCGTAGCGCGCGAGGTACTCGCGGGTGTGCGCCCACCACGCGCGCTGGTAGTGCGCGTCGCGCAACCCCAGCTCGCGCGCGTACATACGCAGCTCGTGGTCGAGGAACTTGGCCCGCGCGGCCCGCGCCAGCACCTTCTGCCCGGCGCTCAGCAGGATGTCGTACGCCAGCGCGCACGCCTCCGTGCGCGCCCGCCAGTTGCCGATGTCCTCGCGGTCCAGGGAGAGCGAGAGCCGTTCGGCCGACCGGCGCACGTGCCACACGTACACGCGGTCCGGTACGAGCGCGACGCGCGGCGCGGCGGCCAGCACGCGCGCGGTGAAGACGAAGTCCTCGTAGAGGAAGCGGCCTTCGGGGAAGCGGATGCCGTGCTCGCGCAGGAAGCCGGTCCGGTACAGCTTGTTGACGCACAGGGTGTCGTGGACGAGACGGGGGCGCTGGGAGGGGCGCGCGAGGACGGTGGGCGCCATGTAGAGCGCCGCCTGCCACGGCTGTTCGCGCCCCGAGGGCAGCTCCCGGCGTACGCACAGCCCGCCCGCGACCTCGGCGCGCGCCTCGGTGGCGTTCGTCAGCAGCGCGTCCACCGCGCCGGGCGGCAGTACGTCGTCGCTGTCGAGGAACATCACGTACGGCATCGTCACAGCGTCGATCCCGGTGTTGCGCGGGCTGCCGCAGCCGCCGCTGTTCACGCCCCGGCGTACCACCCGCAGCCGGGGCTCCGCGGCGGCCAGCCGGTCCAGCAGCTCGCCGCTGCCGTCCGTCGAGCGGTCGTCCACGGCGACCACCTCGCCGACGGCCGGCCCCTGGCCGAGCGCCGAGCGTACGGCGTCGGCGACGTGGGCGGCGTCGTTGTAGCCGATGACGACGACACCGACCTGGGGTGCCGGGTGCGGGTCTCGCGGGTCTGTACTCATGGGGTCCACGGGCCGGGAACGTAGGAAAGTCTGTATTACCCCGTTACAAGCCGCTCAGTGCTCGATCCCGGAGACGGCCGGAGTCCGGGCGGAGGCGCGGCGGAGGAGCGTGCTCTCCGGCCGGCGGCCGGGCCGAGCGCCACAGCCGGACGAAGGACAGCACGGCGGCCGCCGCCAGCAGCGCGTTGCGGGCCAGCATCAGCAGGCAGCCGGTCCAGGTGCCGCCCACCACTTCGCGGTAGAGCATCGGGTAGGCCAGCGAGCTGACCGCGCTCGCCGCGAGCAGCAGCACGGCCACCGGGCGCTGGCTGGTGTGCCGGGAGGTCAGGCACACGGCGGCCAGGCCCAGCAGCCAGATCAGGTACTGCGGGCTGATGACCCGGCTGGTGACGGTGAACAGCAGCACCGCGGCGAGCGCGGCGTCGTACGGCGTGGCCGGGCTCCAGTGCCGCGCCCGCAGCCGCCACAGCACCAGCAGCCCGAACGCGGCCGCCGTGAGGATGAGGGAGAACGTGGCCACGGCGTGCACATACGGGCCGACCAGCTCGATCGCGCCGTACTGGTAGCGGGTCCGGCCGGGCCAGCCGGCATGGCGCGCCAGGTTGAGCGCGGTGCCGCCGAGCGACTCGATCTGCACGCCCCGCCCGCCCTGCTCCCGCAGGAACGCCAGCGGATCGCTGAACGAGACGGCGAGAAGGGCGAGCCCCAGCCCACCGCCGGCCGCCGCCCAGCTCCACGCCCTGCGGGTCGCGTGTCCCCGGGGCGTGCCGAGCAGCACCAGCGCCGGCCACACCTTCACCAGCGCGCCCAGCGCCCCGAGGACACCGCCCGTGCGCGGGGAGCGCCCCGACGACAGCAGGGCGGCCACGGCGAGCGCGGTCACCTGCACGTCGTACCGGGCGAGCGGGATGTGCAGCAGCAGCGGCAGACCGCAGGTCCACAGGGCCGCGCCGAGCAGGCTCCCGCCGGGCCGCGGCCCGGCCCGGACCAGGGCGACCGCGATCAGCGCGTCCGCGGCCAGCGCCAGCGCCACGAAGGACTGGAAGTACGTCAGCCACGGCAGCACACCCGGTGCCAGCAGCACGACGCCCGCGCCCGGCGGGTACTGCCAGGTGCTGTCGTGGGCCGGGAAGGCGCCGTGCGACAGCACGCCGTACCAGTGGAAGTACAGGCGCCACACCTCGCGCGGCACCGCGCCCCCGCCCAGCAGGGGCGAACTGTCGTGCGTGAGCAGCCACGACATCAGTGCGCGGGTGACGAGCCAGACGGCGGTGAGAGCGAGGACCGGGCCGGGGGTGACACGGAGACGGTTCATCACGCGGGAGCCTAATCCGGGCGGATGGTGTATTCCCGCCGATACGCCGTCATTACCCGGCAAAGGTTGGCTAATAGCAAAAGATCGGGCTGTGGTGAACCTCGGGTCTCCTCTGAAACCGCAGCCGTACGGGGAAACGACAGCGGCAGCCGCCGGGCCGGCCGCCGCCCCGACGGGCGGGCCGGGCCGGATGCCGGCCCGCGTCCGGCGGGCCGCCGTCGTGTGCGTGCCCGCGCTGGTGATGCTCGCGCTCGGCTGCTGGGGGCTCGACCGGGGCGGGATGTGGCGGGACGAGGCCGTCACCTTCCAGGTGGCCCGCCGCACGGTGCCGCAGATCTGGCGGCTGCTGCACGACGTGGACGCGGTGCACGGCCTGTACTACCTCCTCATGCACGCCGTCCTGGCCGTCCACCCCGGCGAGGTCGTCCTCAGGCTGCCGTCCGTGTGCGCGGCGGCGGTGACCGCCGGCCTGGTCGCCGCGCTCGGCGCCCGGCTGGCGCGCCCGCGCGTCGGACTCTGGGCCGGGCTGCTGTACGCCGTCTCGCCGATGGCCGGTCACTACGCCCAGGAGGGCCGCTCGTACGCGCTGGTCGCGGCCGGCGCCACGGCGGCGACGCTGCTGTTCGTGCGGGCCCTGCGCGGCGGCTCCTGGTGGGCGTACGGCACGGTCGTCGCCCTCACCTGCTGGCTGCACGAGTTGGCGGTGCTGCTGCTGCCCGCGCACGCGCTGTCGCTTGCGCTGACCCGGGTGGGGCCGCGGGTGTGGCGGGGCTGGGGCTGTGCGGCGGCCGTGACCGGGCTCGGGCTGCTGCCGCTGGTGCTCGCGTCCCGGGCCCAGTCGGCGCAGGTGGCATGGCTGCGACCGCCGACGCGGGCGACGGCGCAGGGGCTGCTGCGCACGTTCCTCGGACCGACGGACGGCGTGTTCTGGGTGTGCCTGGGCCTGGCCCTGGTGGGACTCCTGGGGCTCGCCGGGCGGTGCGGGGAGCCGACGTGCGCGGGGGTCGCCGCGCCGCTGGCCGTGGTGCCGCCGGTCGCGTTGATGCTGGTGTCGCAGCTGTCGCCGCTCTACGTCGACCGGTATGTGCTCTACGCCCTGTCGGGGGCGCCGCTGCTGGTGGCGGCCGGGGCCGACCGGCTGCCGGCACTGCGCACGCGCGCCCCCCTCGCCGCCCTGGCCGGTGCCGTCGCCGTCCTCCTGGCCCTCACCCACCAGTTCCCCCTCCTTCGCGCCGACCGCGACCCGGCCCACCGCCCCGACGACCTCGCCGCCGTCGCCCGGGCCGCCGACCGGAAGCTGCGCCCGGGAGACCCCGTGCTGTTCCTGCCGGCGCGGACGCGGAACGCGGCCCTCACCTACCCCGCTGCCTTCCGCGGCGTACGTGACCTGGCGCTGGCGGAGTCGGCCGCCGAGTCCGGGACCCTCTACGGGCGGGAGGCGGGACCGCTGAGTCTGCGTCACCGGATGGCCCGGCTGGAGCGCGTCTGGGTGGTCGCCGACCGGGATCTGCTGGCCGGGCGGTGGACGCCGGGCAGCCTCGTCGAGCGGACGAAATCCGCCGTGCTGGCAGGGGAGTTCACACCGGCCGAGGAGTCCGTACAGGGTGAGGTGGCCGTGCGGCTCTACGTCCGCCGAGCCCTCCCCGGCCTCAGTGGTGCCCCGGAGCCTCCGTCAGCGCCGCCGCGTCCAGCGCGCTGGTGAGCCGGTCCAGACGCTCGCGCAACTCGCCGATCTCCGCCAGTTCGGAGCCCGTGGCCGCCGCGATGCGGCGCGGCACCTCGAGGGCCCGCTCGCGCAGTGCCGCACCCTGCCCGGTCAGCCGCACCTGCACCGAGCGCTCGTCGTGCGCGCTGCGCTCACGCGTGACCAGGCCGGCCGCCTCGAGCCGCTTGACCAGCGGGGACAGCGTCCCGGAGTCGAGCCGCAGATGCTCCCCGAGCTTCTTCACCGGCAGATCGCCGTGCTCCCACAGCACGAGCAGCACCAGGTACTGGGGGTAGGTGAGCCCGAGGTCCTTGAGGATCACGCGGTACACGCCGTTGAAGGCGCGGGACGCCGCGTGCAGGGAGAAGCAGATCTGACGGTCCAGCCGCAGCCACTCGGAGTCCGGGGCGGCTTCGGTGGCCGACGGGGTCGGCGGGGTCGGCGAGGCGCTCATGGCTCCAGGGTAGCTCTTTCAAGCCATTCAGTTGTGCACAATTTAATTGTGTGCTCTACTTATGCCCGTGAGGCGGCCCCGACCGGAGCCGCCGGGACGCAACCGACTTCCAGAGGGATGGTCTTCATGGACGCGCTCTACACCGCTGTCGCCACCGCCACCCACGGCCGCGACGGTCGTGCCGTCTCCTCCGACGGCAAGATCGACCTCAAGCTGGCCCCGCCGGTGGAGCTGGGCGGCGACGGCCAGGGCACCAACCCGGAGCAGCTCTTCGCCGCCGGTTACGCGGCCTGCTTCGGCAGCGCCCTCGGCCTCGTCGGCCGTCAGGCGAAGGTCGACGTCAGCGACGCCGCGGTGACCGCCGAGGTCGGCATCGGCAAGCAGGGCGAGGGCTTCGGCCTGAAGGTGACGCTGCGCGTGGAGCTGCCCGAGACCGTGGACGAGGCGACCGGCCGCAAGCTGGTCGAGACCGCCCACCAGGTCTGCCCCTACTCCAACGCCACCCGCGGCAACATCGAGGTCGACCTCGTCATCGAGTAGCCGAGCCCGTCACCGGCGACCGGCCTGCCTCGCCTCCGGGGCCGGCAGCTCGCCGCCGACCGCCTGGCCGGGGATCCGCACGGACCCCGGCCCGGCCGGCATGGACTCGCCGAGCAGCAGCGTCCGTACGACCCGCTCGGCGGCCCGCCCGTCGTCGAACTCGCAGAACCGGGCCCGGAAGTCCGTCCGCAGCCGCTCCGACTCCTCGTCCCGCCACGACCCGGACGTGAACAGCCGGACCAGCTCACGGTAGGAGCGGGACACATGGCCCGGCGCCTCCGCGGTGATGTCGAGATAGGCACCCCGGCTCGCGGTGTACGCGGCCCAGTCGTCGGCGTGCACCACGATCGGCCGGTCCAGGTTGGCGTAGTCGAACATCAGGGCCGAGTAGTCCGTGACCAGCACGTCCGAGGCGAGCATCACCTCCTCGACGTGCTGTTCGTCCGTCGCGTCGACCACGACCCCGCGCCGGGCCAGCTCGGTCAGGCCCATGCCGCGCGCCGGACCGGCCGCCAGCGTCGGGTGCAGCCGGACCACGAGGGTGCTGCCCGCGCCGAGGTCGGCCGCGAACCGGGCCAGATCGATCCGGTCCACGTGTCCGCCGCGCCGGTAGTCCCGGCGGGTCGGCGCGTACAGCACCACCGTGTGGTCCGCCGGGATGCCGTGCCGCAGCCGGAAACCGGCGCCCGCCCCGTCGGCCGCGCCGACCAGCACGTCGTTGCGCGGGCTGCCGGTGCGCACCGAGGCGAAGTGGCAGGGGTAGGCCCGCTCCCAGACCAGCTCCGAATGACGGTTGGCGACCAGGCTGTAGTCCCAGCGGTCGGCCCGGCGCAGCATCTGCGGCACGTCGAAGCCCAGCCGGGCGCCGGGCTTGTCCAGCAGGTCGGCGCCCATGTACTTCAGCGGGGTGCCCTGATGGGTGTGGATGTGCACACTGCCGGGCCGTTTGGCCAGCGCGCCGGGCCAGTTGACGTCGTTGACGAAGAACTTGGCCCGGGCGGTGATCTCCAGACAGCGCCGTGAGTCCACGAGCACGTGCTCGACGCCGTCCGGCAGCCGCTCGGCGGCCTCCTCGTCACGCACCACCCACACCCCGCGCAACTGCGGGGCGATCTCCAGCGCCTTGCGGTGGACGGCGGCCGGATCGCCCAGCACACCCCGGTGCGAGGACGCCGAATACACCACCAGGTGCTCGTCCAGCGGCCGGTGCGCGTGCAGCCGGGCCCAGCCGCGCCGGGCCCGGGCGCCGGCGGCCCGCCGGGCCGGCCCCGCCCGCCGCACGGCCTCGCGGCCGGCCCGCTCCGCCTGCCGCTTCAGCAGGTACCGCGCGTAGCCGCCCTCCAGGACGGCGACCTCACCGTCCACCAGGGCGCCCTCGGGCCGGTACCGGCGGAACATCTCCGCCGTGCGCCGGAAGAACTCGGCCCGGTCCGACGGCGGCAGCCGGTCCGGCTTGGCGAGGATGTCCAGACAGTGCTCGCCCATCTTGCGGTGCAGGTACGGCCGTCGGCCCGCGAGCTCCGGGCGCCCGTCCACGAAGGCGAAGACCCGCTCGTACTGCTCGTGGATGTCGAAGTGCTTGCGGCTGGTGGTGGACAGGATGTTGCCCTGCCGGCGCTGCCGGTAGTTCAGGCAGATCCGGTCCAGCGCGGCGATCCGCCGGGCGCTGAGCATGACCGGGAAGGTCCAGGGGGTGTCCTCGTAGTACCCGGGCGGGAACTCGAAGCCGTTCTCCTCGACGAAGTCGCGCCGGTAGACCTTGTTCCACACCACCATCAGCAGGTCGAGGATCTCCGGCCGGCCGGCGGCCGTGAAGGTCTCCACGCCGGCGTCGGCGAGCACGTGCGCCAGGGCGTTGCGCCGGGTGCCGCCCCACCAGTAGGTGCGCGCGTAGTCGAAGACCAGCACGTCCGGGTCGTCGGCCTCCGCCAGCCGGTCGGCCATGGCACGCAGCGCGCCCGGGGTGAGCGTGTCGTCGCTGTCCAGGAAGAACAGGTAGTCGCCGGTGGCGTGCGGCAGCCCGGCGTTGCGGGCCCGGCCGAGCCCCGCGTTCTCCGGCAGGTGCAGCACCTTCACCCGCGGGTCACGGGCCGCGTACTCGTCCAGGATCGCGCCGCAGCCGTCCGGGGAGCGGTCGTCCACCGCGATCAGCTCGAAGTCGCCGAAGGACTGCCGCAGCACCGAGTCCAGGCACTCGCGCAGGAAGCCCTGCACCTTGAAACAGGGGACGATGAGACTGAAACGGGGCACGGGTCAGCTCCTCACGAGGGTCGCGGCGGCGGGGGCGGGGACGCGCTCCGCGAGCGGGATCACCGGCGGGATCGCCTCCGGCGGCTCGCCGAGCAGCACCCGCCGTACGACGCGTTCGGCGGCCCGCCCGTCGTCGAACTGGCAGAACCGCTCCCGGAACGCGGCCCGCAGCGCCGTCGACTCCGGCCCCGCCCAGGAGCCGTCACGGAAGACCCGGGCCAGCTCGCCGGGGGTCTGGGCGACCGGCCCCGGTGGCTCGGCCGGCAGGTCGAAGTAGACGCCCCGCGTCTCCCGGTAGACCTCCCAGTCGTCGGCGTACACCACGATCGGCCGGTCCAGGTTGGCGTAGTCGAACATGATCGAGGAGTAGTCGGTGACCAGCGCGTCCGCCGCCAGGCACACGTCCTCGGAGGAGCGGTGCGCGGTGACGTCGATGACCCGGCCGGAGCCCGCCGGGCGCCCCAGGTCGTAGAAGTAGTGGGCGCGCAGCAGGACGACGACGTCTTCGCCGGCCGCCTCGCAGAACGCCTCCAGGTCCAGGCCGGGTTCGAAGCCGGTGTGGTGGTCGCGGTGGGTCGGCGCGTACAGCACGGCCGTCGCCCCCTCGGGCACGCCCAGCTCCCGGCGGACGCGGGCCACGTCGTCGGCGGTCGCGGTGCAGTAGACGTCGTTGCGCGGATAGCCGTATTCCAGGTGCTCGTACGAGCCGGGGAAGGCGCGCTCCCACATCTGCGTGGAGTGGCCGTTGGAGGACAGGTTGAAGTCCCAGCGGTCCACCCGGCCCAGCAGCTTCGCGAAGCTGCCCGACCGCGCCGCCACCACCGGGTACGTCGACTGGTCCACCCCCATCGTCTTCAGTGGGGTGCCGTGCTGGGTCTGCAGATGCACGCTGCCCGGCCGCTTCACCACGCCCTCGGCGAAGTTGGCGTTGTTGACCAGGTACGTGGCGCGGGCCAGCACCTCCCAGTAGCGGCGGGAGCCGATCACCGCGTAGTCGACGCCCTCCGGCATCGCATGGGCCTGGTCCGCCTCGACCAGGAACACCGAGCGGAGGTGCGGGGCGAGTTCCCGGGCCTTGGCGTGGATCGCGGCCGGGTTGCAGGCGTATCCCCGGCCCCAGTACGCGCAGAACACCGCGAGCCGGGGATCCAGGGGCCGGCGCAGGTCACGGGCGTAGCGCAGCCGGGTGCGCAGCATGTGCGGGTGCGGCAGCCGCTCGGCGGACCGGGACGCCACCCGGTTGGCGCCCCGCAGCGCCCGGAACGCGGTGTACGCGCCCGTCGCCAGCAGCCGGTGCTGCACCCCCAGGCTGCCGGGGGGCGCGTGATGGCCGGCCGGCCGGTGCGTCCGGTAGAGCCGACCGGCCCGGCTGAAGAACGCGCGGTGCGCGGAGGGCAGCCGCTCCGGGCGGGACGCCGTCCTCAGCACGTGCGCGAAGAGCTGGTCGAACAGGGCCCGCGCCCGCTCGGCGGACAGCCCCGCCACGGCCGCCCGGGTCAGCACCAGCTCCACCTGGTCCAGCAGGGTGTGCTGGTGCTGCCCGGGCAGATTGAGCCGGCTGCCCTGGCGGCGCGACCTGTGCCGTACGACGACCCGGCGCAGCACCGCGATCCGCTCGGCGGCGATGCCGGTCAGCCCGCCCCAGCCGAGGTCGGTGAAGTGGCCCTCGGGGAAGAGGAGTCCGTGCTCGGAGAGGAAGGTCCGGCGGTAGGCGGTGCCCCACACCGGCAGCCGCACGCCGGTCAGCTCCGCGAACCGGTCCGGAGCGAAGGCCCCCTTCGGTGCCTTCGCCAGCAGCGGCGCGGCCGGGTTGGCCGGCTCGCCCTCCCACCACGGGGTCCGCTCGTGCTCGGCGTACAGCACGTCGACGCCCGCGGTCTCGGTCAGCCGCGCGTCCAGGGCCGCCAGCGCACCCGGCAGCAGCAGGTCGTCGCCGTCGAGGAACAGCACGTACGCGCCGCCCGCCGCCCGCATCCCGGCGTTGCGCGCTCCGCTCAGACCGGCGGACGACGGCGAGTGGACCGGGGTCACCCGGGACTCCCGCTCGGCGTGCGCTGCGACCACCGCGGCGGCCGGGGAGTCCGGTGTGTCGCAGACCGGGATCAGCTCGAGGTCGCCGAAGGACTGACCGAGGACCGAGTCCAGCGCCTGGGACAGCCGTCCGGCGACCCCGTGGGACGGGACGATGATGCTGAAGCGGGGCATTCTGCTCTTTCCGTTGTCTTGCCGACGCGACGTGGCCGTCCGGCGGGACGCCAGGTGGACGGCCGGACCGGAGTGGGCCGCGTCGAACTGAGGGGCATGGGGACTCCCGGAAGGACCAACGCTGTTCAGCGACTCTCGGTGACGGTGTGCGGGCCGGAAGGTTGCGGCACGGTGGCGAGCGGGGAACGTGCGAGCGCCGCCGCGGCCGACGGCACCGGCCTGCGCTCGGCGAGCGGGACGAACGCCGGCAGCCTCTCCGTCTCGCCCCGTACGACCCGCCGTACGACCCGCTCGGCGGCGTGTCCGTCGTCGAACGGGCAGAACCGCTCCCGGAAGGCCGCCCGCAGCCGGCCGGAGCCGGCGTCGCGCCACCGGCCGGTGGCGAAGACGTCGATCAGCTCGTCCTCGCCGGTGGCGACCGCGCCCGGCGGGAAGGCGCGCAGGTCGAAGTAGACGCCGCGGGTCGCGGCGTAGGTGTCCCAGTCCCCGGTGTGCACGATGATCGGCCGGTCCAGGCACGCGTAGTCGAACATCAGGGACGCGTAGTCGGTGAGCAGCGCGTCCGAGGCCAGGCACAGGGACGCCACGTCCGGGTGCCCGGAGACGTCGATGATCCGGCCGTCCTCCCCGGGGGAGCCGCCCTGCGGGGCGGGGGAGCGGTCGAGGACGACGAAGCGCGGGCCGAGCCGGCGCTGGATCCGCTCCAGGTCGAGCAGCGGGCGCTGGGTGCGGCGGTGGTCGCGGTGCGCGGGCGCGTACAGGACGGCGACCGCGCCCTCCGGGACGCCCAGCGACTCGCGCAGCCGGGTCACGTCCGCCGAAGTGGCCCGCTGGAGGACGTCGTTGCGCGGTGAGCCGTACTCGAGCGTGGTGTAGCGGCCCGGGTGCACCCGCTCCCAGGTCAGGGTGGAGTGCCGGTTGCCGGACAGCACGTAGTCCCACTGGTCGACGGCCCGCAGCAGTTCCTCGAAGTCGGCGCCCCGGGCGGCCGCCGGACGCTCCTGCAGGTCCAGGCCCGTGTGCCCGAGCGGGGTGCCCTGCTCGGTCTGGACGAAGACCTGGCCCGGGCGCTTCCGCAGCCCGGCACCGAAGTGGCCGTCGTGCACCAGGTACTTGGAGCGGGCCAGCGCCGTCCAGCAGGCGGCCGTGCCCGGGCGGAGCTTGCGCGGACCCGGCGGAACCGCGTGCTGGTGTTCCGGGCGGACGAGCCAGGCGGTGCGGATGTGCGGGGTGTGCGTGCGGAACGCCTCCTCCAGCGCGCCCGGCCCGCCGCCGGGCCCCTCCTGGGCGGCGAACACCGCGCGGTCGGCGCGCAGCGGCAGGCGGAGCTGGATCCGGTAGTGCAGTTGCAGGGCCGCTGCCCTGAGGGCGCGGGTGAGCCTCCGCGCGTGCTTCAGCGAGCGACGCCGGAGGGCCGCGGCCATTCGCAGGGCGCGGAAGGTGCGGTGCAGGCCGAAGCGGACCAGGGTGTGTCGCGGCCGGGAGCGGGCCGGCACCGTGGCACCGGGGACGCGGTAGCGGCGGTAGTGGGCCCGGGCCCGGCGCAGGAACTCGGCGCGGCTGCCGCGTGGCAGCCGGTCCCGGCGGGTGAGGACCGTGACGTAGTGGTCGATCATCCGGCCGAACAACTCCGCGCGCCAGCGATCGAGTTCGGGATGCCGCTCGACGTAGGCGAACACCCGCTCGTACTGCTCGAAGACGTCGAAGTGCTTGCGGCTGGTGGTGCCCAGGATGTTGCCCTGCCGGCGCTGCCGGTAGTGCACGCACACCCGGTCCAGGGTGGCGATCGACTCCGCCGCCATCAGGGCCGGGAAGGTCCAGGGAGTGTCCTCGTAGTAGCCGGGCGGGAACGCGAAGCCCCGCTCCTCCACGAACTCCCGCCGGTACGCCTTGTTCCAGGCGACCATCAGCACCCGCAGCAGCCCCGGGCGGTCCTCCAGGCGGAACGGCGCCGGGCCCCGCTGGGTCAGGTGGGCGGCCACCTGGTTGCGGACCACCTCGCCGTTCCAGAAAGTGCGCGCGTAGTCGAAGACCAGGAGGTCCGGCTCGTCGGTCTCCTTGATCCGGTCGGCGATCGCGCGCAGCGCGTCCTGGGTGAGCGTGTCGTCGCTGTCCAGGAAGAGCAGGTAGTCGCCCGTCGCCCGGGCCATGCCCGTGTTGCGGGCGCGGCCCAGGCCCTGGTTCTCCTGGAGGTGCACCACCCTCACACGGGCGTCGCGGGCCGCGTACTCGTCGGCGATCGCGCCGCAGGCGTCCGGGGAGCAGTCGTCCACGACGATCAGTTCGAGATCGGGATACGACTGGGAGAGCACCGAGTCCAGACATTCGGACAGGTACGCCTGGACCTGGTACGCGGGGACAATCACAGTGAACCTGGGCACGGGACATCCATGGGTCGGTCGGCTCGGGCGTCTGGCCCGGGAACGGCCGATGGAGGGAATTGGTTACGGTTCGTACGGCGTTCGGGGGACACCACGAACGCGCCATCTACGCGCCGAGGGGCGGACCCCGGCGGGCCCGCCCCTCGAAGTCAACTCGCTCCGCGCCTACTTGACCGCGCCCGCCATCACTCCGGTCACGAACTGCCGCTGGAACGCGAAGAACACGGCCAGCGGGATCACCATCGAGATGAACGCACCGGGTGCCAGCACGTCGATGTTGTTGCCGAACTGCCGTACCTGCGTCTGCAGGGCGACCGTGATCGGCTGCGAGCCGGACTTGGTGAACACCAGCGCGACCAGCATGTCGTTCCACACCCACAGGAACTGGAAGATGCCGAGGCTCGCGATCGCGGGCCCGCCGAGCGGCATCACCACCCGTGTGAACAGCCGCAGTTCACCGGCGCCGTCCAGACGGGCCGCCTCGAGGAGCTCCCTGGGGATCTCCGCGAAGAAGTTGCGCAGCAGGAACACCGCGAACGGCAGGCCGAAGCCGACGTGGAACAGGATCACCCCGAGGATGGTCCCGAACAGGCCGATTTTGCCGAACAGTTCGGCGATCGGGATCAGCGCCACCTGCACCGGCACCACCAGCAGGCTGACCACGCCGAGGAACCACCAGTCCCGGCCCGGGAACTCCATCCACGCGAACGCGTAGCCCGCGAGCGAGCCGATCACCACGACCAGGATCGTCGCCGGGACCGTGATCAGCACGGTGTTCACCAGGGAGCTGGTGATGTCGCCGTTCTCCAGCAGCTTCTGGTAGCTGTCGAAGGTCAGCTGGGACGGCTTGGCGAACACCTGCCACCAGCCGCTCACGCTCATGTCCTCCGGCGCGCGCAGCGAGGAGATGAGCAGGCCGATGGTCGGCACCAGCCAGAACAGGCCCACGAGGAGGAGAAAGAATCGGACCAGCCCGCCGCTGAGCCGCCCGGTGATCCGCGCGGCCCAGGACTGCCGGGCCCGCACGGCCGTGTCGGTGGGTGTCACCTTCCCGATCCTTCCGGCAGTCGCCGTCATCGCCGCACCTCCCGCCGCAGCCGACGGATGTTGCTGTGTCTTCCCGGGGGGCGTCCCCCGGGCCCCCGGCCGTACCGAGGCGCACGCGTGCTCATCGCCGCACCTCCCGCCGCAGCCGACGGATGTTGAACAGCATCACCGGGATCACCAGCAGCAGCAGGAACACGGCGATCGCGCTGGCGATGCCCGGCTGGCCCTCCGCGAAGCCCTTGCGGTACAGCTCCAGGGCCAGCACATTGGCGTCGTCCTGGGAGGAGCCGGGGGCGATGATGTAGACGAGGTCGAAGACCTTCAGCACGTTGATCATCAGCGTGACCACGACCACCGCGAGGACCGGGGCGAGCAGCGGCACGGTGACCTTGCGGAACACCTGCCACTCGTTGGCGCCGTCCACGCGTGCCGCCTCCAGCAGCTCCCTGGGCACGCCCGCGAGCCCCGCCGCGATCAGCACCATCGCGAAGCCCGCCCACATCCACACGTACGACCCGATGACGGCCGGGGTGACCAGCGCCGGACCGAGCCAGTCGACGCCGTTGTACGGCTCCTTGAAGTTGCTCGCCGGCAGCCGGAGCAGCGCCCCGTCGGCCGACGCGGGCAGCGTGAAGGTGCCGTCTCCGGCGGCCTCGGCGGAGGCCACCACCTTGCCGTCCTTCACCGCCTCGATCCGCATCCCGGCGTAGCCCGGTTCGGACGGGTCGGGCGAGCCCAGCTTGCCGACGCCCTTGCCGCGCGTGAAGTCCTGCCAGGTGGTGCCGGTGACCTTCCCCGGCTCGGCCCCGGCGGCCACGGCCTTCTTCGCGCCGTCCGGCATCTGGTCCGGGGCCACCCCGACAAGCGGCAGTGTGACCGGCTGCCCGGCGTGCACGGGGGCCGAGGTGATGAACCCGCCCGCGTCCGCCTTCAGCGGCGAGTCACGGCCCGGATGCGCCTTCGGGAACGCCGACGACTGGGCGAAGGTGTCGTGGACCCCCACCCATACCGCGTTGGCGACGCCCTTGTCCGGGTCCTGGTCGTACACCAGCCGGAAGATGATCCCGGCCGCCAGCATCGAGATCGCCATCGGCATGAAGACGACCAGCTTGAACGCCGTGCCCCAGCGCACCCGTTCGGTCAGCACCGCGAAGATCAGGCCGAGCGCGGTGGAGACCGTGGGCGCGAACACCACCCAGATGATGTTGTTCTTCAGCGCCGTGCGGATGCCGTCGTCCGTGAACAGCGCCTTGTAGTTGTCGAGCCCGGCGAAGCCGTCGCCGGAGGCGTTGTAGAAGCTGCGGACGACCGAGTACCCGATCGGGTAGACCACGAGCGCGCCGAGCAGTACCAGGGCGGGCAGCAGGAACAGGGCTGCCACGGTCCGGCGGGTGCCGGTCACGCTCTTGCGGCTCTTGGGCGCGGCCGGGCCCGGTGGGGCCCCGGCCGCCGCTGCCGACGCCATGGCCGGATCAGCTCCCGTTCCCGTACGCGGCCGCCGCGTCCTTCTCGAGCTGTGCCTGGGTGCCGGCGACGTCCTTCGGGTTCTTCAGGAAGTCCTGCAGGTCCTTCCACTCGCCCTTGCCCGGGGTGCCGCCGAACGCCTGCGGGGCCTGGTCGGACATGTCGAAGCGGAAGTCGTCGCCGGAGGCGATCAGCGCCTTGGCGATGGTGCGCTGCACCTCGTTCGGGTACGCCGACTCCGCCACGTTCTTGTTCGGCGAGAGGTAGCCGCCGAGCTTGGCCTGGATGGTCGCCGCGTCCGGGGAGGCCAGGAAGGTGGCCAGGGCCTGGGCCGCCTTGGAGTCCTTCAGCACGACGGCCGCGTCACCGCCGGAGACCACCGGTGCGTCGGAACCCACGGCGGGGAACGGGAACACCTTCGCGTCCGTGCCCACCTTCGCCTTGGTGTCGCCGATGTTGACCTGAGCGAAGTCGCCCTCGTAGACCATGGCGGCCTTCGGCTGGTCGCCGCCGGTGAAGGTCTGGGTGACGGACGCCGGGAACTCGGTCTGCAGCGCGCCGTCCGCGCCGCCCGCCACATAGTCCTTCTTGCCCCAGACCTGGGCGAGCGTGGTGAGTGCCTGTTTCACCGACGGATCGGTCCACTTGATCTTGTGCTGGGCGAGCTGGTCGTACTTCTCCGGACCGGCCTGGGACAGGTAGACGTTCTCGAACCAGTCAGTCAGCGTCCAGCCGTCGGCGCCGCCGACCGAGAACGGGGTGACCCCGGAGTCGTACACCGCCTGCGCGGCGGTCAGCAGGTCCTGCCAGCTCTTGGGCTCCTTGGCGCCCGCGTTCTCGAAGGCCTTGGCGTTGTACCAGATCAGCGACTTGTTGGCGGCCTTGTAGTAGACGCCGTACTGCTTGCCGTCGACCTTGCCGATGTCCTGCCAGCCCTGTGAGTAGTTCTTCCGCAGCTCCTTCAGCGCGTCCGCGCCGAGCGGCTTCGCCCAGCCCTTCTGCACGGCCTGCTTGATCGCGCCCGGCTGCGGCAGCAGCGCCACGTCCGGCGGCTGACCGCCCGCGATCTTGGAGCCCAGGAAGTTGATGATCGGGTCCTGGGCGGGCACGAACGTCACCTTCGCGCCGGTGCGCTTCTCGAACTCCGCGAGGACCTTCTTGAAGTTCGCCTGTTCGGTGCCGGTCCAGACGGCGGCGACCTCCAGCTTCGCGCCGTTCAGCTTCGGCAGGTCGAGGGTGGAGCCGGTGGCCCCGCCGCTCGTGTCGCCGTCGCCCTTCTTGTCGCTGTCGCCGCCGGAGCAGGCGGTCAGCGCGAGGGCTCCCGCCAGCAGTGCGGCGAGCGTGGTGACGGCCCTGTGTGTCCGGATGGTGTCGCTGTTGCTGCGCATCACTTCCCCGTTCGTCGTTCTCCGTTGAACGTCAGAACTCTGTCCCGTCCGGTCCGGTCTACGCCGGGCCGGACGGAGGCGGCAAGAGCGCCTGCGCCGTCCAGCGGTCCATCGTGACCGGCTCGTGATCAGACGGGTATGCGTGGCGTTCCGGGGCGGGCCGTCAGAGCAGCGAAGGCACCTCCGCCGCGGCGACCTCGCGGGCCGCCCGCTGCACCGCGCTCGCCAGCAGGGCCAGGTCGGTCGGGCCGTTGCCCAGCTCCCGCACCGGCCGGCGGGTCGGCGGATCGCCCATGCGCTGCCACTCCAGCGGTACCACCGTGGGCCGCTGGGTCGCGGTGCGCGGGATACGGCCGGTGACCCGGCCGCCCTGGAAGCCGACCGCCCGTCCGTCCGGGTACGTCAGCCGGCCCCGCCCCGGCGCCGGTTCCCCGCCGGGCTCCTGGGTCCGCTCGGCCGGAGCGGCGCCCGTGCGCCCGGCGGACGGCGCGTCCAGCGCGATGCGCAGGGTGGCCCGCCTGGCCGGTTCCGTCTCCGCCGTACGGCCGCCCGTGCCGGCCGTGGCCACCAGGTGCACCCCGAGCCGCTCGCCCTCCCGGGCCACCGCCTCCAGCGCCCGCAGCACCGACCCGGCGGCGGGCCGGCCCGGCGAGCCGAGCGCGGGGGAGACCAGCGCGTCCAGGTCGTCGACGACCACCACGAGCCGGGGCAGCGGCGGCGCGGCCTCGGCGCGCTGCCGTGCGGCGGCGCCGGGCCGCAGCCGCAGCGTGGAACTGGGCGGCGCCTCTATGTCCCCCGTCGCGTCCGCCGCGCCGGCACCGGACCCGGCGGGGCGGCCGTTCGGGGTGCGCTGCGCGACGATCCGGCCCGGCATCTCACGCCCGGTGTGCCACTGGGCGAAGTCCGCCAGGCCCAGCAGCTCCGCGCGCCGCTTCAGCTCCGCGGTCAGCGACTGCGCGAACTCCCGCATGCGCACGGGGTCGTTGGCGATGAGATGGGTCGTCACATGGGGTATGTCCGTACAGACGCGCAGCCCTTCGCCGCGCCCCGCGCCGGTGCCGACGCCCTCCCGGCCGTCGATCAGCACCATGCCCAGCCGGTCGGGCCGCTCGGCGGCGGCGAGCGAGGCGGCCACCGTCCGCAGCAGCTCGGTACGGCCGCTGCCGGCCGGCCCCTCGATCAGCAGATGCGGCCCGTCGGCCACCAGGTCGACGGTGAGCGGTCCGTGCGGCCCGGCTCCCAGCACCGCCCTGGCCCGGCCGGCCGGGCACGCCGTGTCGTCGGCCGCGTCCGCCCAACGGGCCATCAGCGAGGCCGGGGTGGCCCGGGCCAGCCCCAGCTCGTCCAGCAGCCGCGCGGACGCCGGCAGCGGTACGGCCACGCGCGCGTGCGGCTCGGCGAGCGGGCCGTCCGGCCGCAGTGGCGCCAGCGCCCGCGCGAACCGCTCGGCCCAGGCGGGGGAGACGGCGTCGACGGTGGCGAGGGTGCCCGGGCCGACCGGGCCGGTGGGCGCGACCCGCATCAGATGGAGCGCGCCGGCGACGTCACCACCGAGCAGGGCGACGGCCCCGCAGTGCCGGAAGGTGGGCGTCGCCTCGCAGGCGGCCTCGTAGGTGCGGGTCACGGGCGAGGCGGGGGAGGCGGGCTCGGTCTCGGCGAGGCACACCACGTGGATCCCGGCCCGCGGCCCGGCCACGGCCAGCCGTGCCAGGGACTCCCGCAGGGCCGAGCCTCCCGGGTCCCCGTCCACGACGACGACCGTGTACGGCCCCGGGAAGCCGCCGGCCCCGGCCGGCCCGGCGCCGTCCCTGGCCCACGAGGGGCGGTGCGCGGCCGCCCGGGACTGGGCGTCAGCGGGACCGGAAGCGGTCAGCGGGGCCGGTCCGGCGTCGCGTGCCGCACCCGGTCCGGCATGGCTGCCCGCACGTGCGGTGAAAGAGGCCGCCGTGCCGAACGCCGTGCCGGTGGCGGAGGCCGGTCCGGCGGGGAAGTCCGGGTCCGCGTAGGCGTCGTGGGGCGCCGGGCCCGTCGCGGCGTCGCGGGCCGGGTCCGGGTGGGCGTCGTGGCCCGGGTCGCCGTGAGCGTCGTGCTGCCGCGGACCCGGTACGGAGGCGGTGGCGGTGCGCGCGGTGCCGCCGGTCCCGGGGGCGCCGTGCTCCGCCCCGGCCGGTGCCGGAGCCGTCCGGGGCCGGGCCGGCTGGGCCGTGCCCCGGCCCGTCGCCGCGTACTCCTCGACCCGGCGCAGCAGTTCCTCCGTGCGGGCCGCCGCCTGCTCGCGGTCGTGGGCGAGCAGCAGGCGGCAGTCCTGGCCGTGGCCGGGGCGGACGTGCGGCAGCCAGCCGAGCCAGGACCACTCGGCCGCGCGCTCCGCCACCGGGCGGGCGCGGTCCGCGCTGATCAGCACGATCTCCAGCAGGTCGGGGGAGTGCAGCGCGGCGAGCTGGGCCAGCACCGCGCGGGCCAGCCCGGACAGCCGGGGGCGCGGCCCTGCCAGGCCCAGCGCGCCCGCCTCGCGCAGCGCGGCGGTCACCGGCACGGCGGGCAGCACACCCGAGCCGTCCGGCGCGCCGCGGTCGGCCGTGCCGAGCCGCACGGTCAGCGCCTCCGGGTGCCCGGGCCCCCGCTCCCACAGCCGGGGCCCCGGACCCAGCGCGGTCAGCAGCAGCGCGGCCGGGTCCGGCCAGGTCTCGGGCCGCTGGGAGGCGCCGGTGTTCTCGGCTGCGGTCCCGCCGGGCACCGAGCCGTACTCCTCGGGCCCGGCGGCCGGCTGATCCCCGCGTCCGCCCGCCAGCCGGCGCGCCCACGCGCCGAGCCCACCGCGCCGCCGCACCCCCGGCGGGACGTCGGTGCCCCGCAGCGGCGTGCCCTTGCGGGTGCCGCGGCCGGTGTCCTCGGGGAATGCCGTACGGGCGTGGGCGTCGACGCCGTGCCGTCCGGCGTGCGTGTCCCCGCTGCCCGCGCCGTCGGCGCCGGACGGAGCGCCCGGGCTCTCCGCGTTCGGCGTCCCCGCCTGCCCGGGCACCACGAGGGGCTCCGCGCGGTCGTGGTCAAGGTCGTGGCCTGCGCCGTGGTCCGCCGTGCCGTACGTGTGCCGGGTGGGCCCGGCCGGGTCCATGCCGCTCCCGGCGGCCGGCGGTGCCACGCGCGCGTGCCCTTCCGGATCCTCCGGGAGCACCCGCAGGCATCCCTCCCCGTCCGGCACCGTCGCCGTGCGCGCCCCTGGCCCCCCGGACGGCGTAACCCGCAGGGCGGACTCGCCGATCCGCAGCAGCGCGCCCGCGGGGAACCGCACCGGGCGCTCGCCCACACGCGTGCCGTCCAGGGCGGTGCCGTTCGTGGAGCCGAGGTCGGTGACCGAGACCCGGCCGTCTGCGCCGACCGTGACCGCGCAGTGCAGACGGGAGACGTCCGGGTCGTCCAGCGGGACGTCGGCGTCGGCGGAACGGCCGACGGTGATCCGGCCGCCGTGCAGCAGATGGACCCCGCCCGCGTCCGGCCCGGCGACCACGTGCAGCTGGGCCGGGGCGTCGTCCAGTTCGGGATGCGGCTCGGGGGCCGCGGGGGAGCCCAGGGACAGCACGGCGCCGTCCACCAGCGGGGGCTCGCCCAGGACGCGGCGGCGCGCGTCCAGCCGCTCCGCGCCCGCGTACAGCACCACCGGGGCGCCGCCGCCGGTGTCCCGGCCCGCGCCGCCCTCTCCGGCGACCGCCGCGGACAGTGCCGACGCCACCGCGGCCAGATCCGTGCCCGCGGGCGCGGTCACCAGCACGTCGCGGCTCACGGCACGGCCCCGCTGCGGGGACGGGCCCAGCGGATCTACGACGGTCAGCCGGATCTGCATCGCCGTCAGCGGTCCCTTCTGCCCGGGCGCGGACTACCCCACCCCCCGCACGAGCACGTCGGCCAGTACTGCACGCATCCTCGCACCTGTCACTGACAACGTGCCCACGACCCGGTGCCAAGTGATCTTGATTGGTCAGCTCTGCCCCCAAAAGTGCCTGACCAGTAGTGCGCCGATGATCAGTTGAGATCGGTCACGTACGGCACCTGGCAACCAGGAGACCGGGGCGGGCGTCTTCCCTTCGAACCAGGACCCCTGGAGCCACGGCCCCGACGGGCGGGGTCCGGGCGGACCGGCGAACATCGTCGGGAACGCTTACGTAGTGCCCTGTGGACCGGCACTACAGTGGGTCGGAACACCAGAACACCGGCAAGCAAGCAGCAGGGAGCGCGTGACGTGCGGCCAGTCGGCAGCAAGTACCTGCTCGAGGAGCCGCTCGGACGCGGCGCCACGGGCACCGTCTGGCGTGCCCGCCAGCGCGAGACGGCGGGTGCCGAGGCGGCCGTGCCCGGCCAGCCGGGCGAGACGGTCGCGATCAAGGTCCTCAAGGAGGAGCTGGCGAGCGACCCGGACATCGTGATGCGCTTCCTGCGCGAGCGCTCCGTCCTGCTCAGGCTCACCCACCCGAACATCGTGCGGGTCCGCGACCTGGTCGTCGAGGGCGATCTGCTGGCTCTCGTCATGGACCTCGTCGACGGCCCCGACCTGCACCGCTATCTGCGCGAGAACGGCCCCTTCACGCCCGTCGCCGCCGCGCTGATGACCGCGCAGATCGCCGACGCCCTCGCCGCGAGCCATGCCGACGGCGTCGTCCACCGTGACCTGAAGCCCGCCAACGTGCTGCTCCAGCAGTACGAGGGCCGGATGCACCCGATGCTGACCGACTTCGGCATCGCCCGCCTCGCCGACTCCCCGGGCCTGACCCGCACCCACGAGTTCGTCGGCACGCCCGCGTACGTCGCGCCGGAGTCCGCCGAGGGCCGCCCGCAGACCTCCGCCGTCGACGTGTACGGCGCCGGCATCCTGCTGTACGAGCTGGTCACCGGCCGTCCGCCGTTCTCCGGCGGCAGCGCCCTCGAAGTGCTGCACCAGCACCTGAGCGCCGAGCCGCGCCGGCCCTCCACCGTCCCGGGGCCGCTGTGGACGGTCATGGAGCGCTGCCTGCGCAAGAACCCCGACGAGCGGCCCAGCGCCGAGAACCTCGCGCGCGGGCTGCGGGTCGTCGCCGAGGGCGTCGGCGTGCACGCGAACTCCGCGCAGATCGCCGCCGCCGAGGGTGTGGGCGCCCTGCTCGCCCCCGACCCGGCCCCGGCCGCCGTACCGGGGGCGCCCGGCGCCGCCGACCCCACCCAGGTGCTGCCGACCAACGCGCCCCAGGGGGCGTACGACCCCAACGCCGCGACCAGCGTGCTGCCGCACACCGGCGGCCCGGCCGGCGCCGCCGACCCCACCGCCGTACTGCCGCACACCGGCGCCGCGGACCCGACGGCGGTGCTGCCGAACACCGGCCCGCAGGGACAGCAGCCCGACCAGCCGCACCCCTGGCAGAACCAGCTTCGCGCCGCCCGGGACCGCAACGAGCAGACACAGGTCCAGTACCTCGACCCGGACGAGGACCCGCTGCGCCGCCGTCCCCAGCGCCAGGTCGCCCGGCCGCAGCAGCAGCCGCGCCAGGCCCCGCAGGGGCGCCCGCAGCAGCCGCAGCCGCGCGGCAGGCAGCAGCCGCACGCCGGATACGGCTACCCGGACCAGCAGCCCCAGCAGTACGCCCCGCAACGGCAGCCGCAACGGCAGCCGCAGCGGTACGCGCCTCCCGCCCCGGAGCCGCAGCGTCCCGCGCGCGAGCCCCGGGCACCGCGGCAGCGCAGCGCCAACCCGATGAAGATCCCCGGACTCGGCTGCCTCAAGGGCTGCCTGTTCACGATCGTCATCCTGGTCGTCGCGAGCTGGCTGGTCTGGGAGCTGACCCCGCTGCACACCTGGGTCGGCCAGGGCAGGGGCTACTGGGCCCAGCTCAGCGACTGGGCCGGCCAGGTGGGCGACTGGATCAAGCAGCTGGACAGCTCCTCCGGCAATGGCAACTGAATGCCAGTTTGGAAATTTGTCGACATCTGGCGGGTGATTTCCGCCTCGACGGTGAAGGTTGGCTCTTCCGGCGCGTAGTTTTGACGACAACACGCGTCGGTAGGAGCAGTCTTGGCACGGAAGATCGGCAGCCGGTACACCGCGAACCAGATCCTGGGGCGGGGCAGCGCCGGCACGGTGTGGCTGGGCGAGGGACCGGAGGGGCCCGTCGCGATCAAGCTGCTGCGTGAGGACCTCGCGTCCGACCAGGAGCTGGTCGGGCGCTTCGTGCAGGAGCGCACCGCGCTGCTCGGCCTGGAGCACCCGCACATCGTCTCCGTGCGCGACCTGGTGGTCGACGGCAACGACCTGGCCCTGGTCATGGACCTGGTGCGCGGCACCGACCTGCGCACCCGCCTGGAACGCGAGCGGCGGCTCGCACCGGAGTCGGCCGTGGCGATCGTCGCGGACGTCGCCGACGGGCTCGCCGCCGCCCACGCGGCCGGGATCGTCCACCGGGACGTGAAGCCCGAGAACATCCTGCTGGACATGCAGGGCCCGCTCGGCCCCGGCGGGTCCCACCCGGCGCTGCTCACCGACTTCGGCGTGGCCAAGCTGATCGACTCCCCGAAGCGGACCCGGGCCACGAAGATCATCGGTACTCCGGACTACCTGGCCCCGGAGATCGTCGAGGGCCTGCCGCCGCGCGCCGCCGTGGACATCTACGCGCTGGCCACGGTCCTCTACGAACTCCTCGCGGGCTTCACGCCGTTCGGTGGCGGCCACTCCGGCGCGGTGCTGCGCCGGCACGTCACAGAGACCGTCGTACCGCTGCCCGGCATTCCCGAGGAGCTGTGGGCGCTGCTCGTGCAGTGCCTGGCCAAGGCGCCCGCCTCCCGGCTGCGCGCCTCGGAGCTGGCGGCACGGCTGAGGGAGCAGTTGCCCCTGCTGGCCGGCATGCCCCCGCTGGACGTGGACGAGCCGGACGCGGAGTCCGCCGAGGAGGCGGAGGACCCGGTGGCGCAGGACCCGGCCGGGGGCGAGCCGGTACGGAGGCGGGGCGCGGTGTCCCTGGTGCCCGGCGCCAGGCCCGACTCCAACCGGGACACGCACACGTCGATGCGGGTGCCGGCACCGGACGAGCTGGCGGGCGGTGCCCACGGCACGGCACGGGCGCCGCGCGCGACGGGAGCGCCCCGGCCGGGCTCGGCCCGGCACCGGGCCGCGATGCGGCGGCGCCGGATCACGCTGGGCGTGGCCGGGGTGGTGCTGGCCGCGGCCATCGGCGTGGGGGCATGGGCGGCGACGTCGGGCGACGACGAGCCCCCGGCGGACACCCACAGCACGTCGACACCGTGATCTCCGAGCGCCGGTCCCCGTGAATCGGTCCGTCCGGCGCTCGAGGCCCAGGCCGTCCGGGCCGAAGCGGGGGTGCGGCCCCCGGCAGGGCACGGGCAGCACCGGTGCCCACGGACTCGGCCGAGCCACCCTGCTCTGGCCGCTCGGCGGAGCCGTTACGCTGGATGCGTGGCAGTCGTCGATGTATCCGAAGAGCTGAAGTCCCTCTCCTCGACCATGGAGTCGATCGAGGCCGTCCTGGACCTCGACCGGCTGAGGGCAGACATCGCCGTGCTCGAGGAGCAGGCGGCCGCGCCGTCCCTGTGGGACAACCCGGACGAGGCGCAGAAGATCACCAGCAAGCTCTCCCACCTCCAGGCCGAGGTCAGGAAGGCGGAAGGGCTGCGCGGCCGGATCGACGATCTCGCCGTCCTCTTCGAGATGGCCGAGGAGGAGGACGACCCGGACACCCGGGCCGAGGCCGAGTCCGAGCTGACTCTCGTCCGCAAGGCGCTGGACGAGATGGAGGTCCGGACGCTGCTCAGCGGTGAGTACGACTCCCGTGAGGCGCTCGTCAACATCCGCGCCGAGGCCGGTGGCGTCGACGCCGCAGACTTCGCCGAGAAGCTCCAGCGCATGTACCTGCGCTGGGCCGAGCAGCGCGGCTACAAGACCGAGATCTACGAGACGTCGTACGCGGAGGAGGCGGGCATCAAGTCCACCACCTTCGCCGTGCAGGCGCCGTACGCCTACGGCACCCTCTCCGTCGAGCAGGGCACCCACCGCCTGGTGCGCATCTCGCCCTACGACAACCAGGGGCGCCGCCAGACCTCCTTCGCGGGCGTGGAGATCCTCCCCGTGGTCGAGCAGACCGACCACGTCGAGATCGACGAGTCCGAGCTGCGGGTGGACGTCTACCGGTCGTCCGGGCCCGGCGGCCAGGGCGTGAACACCACCGACTCCGCGGTGCGTCTCACCCACCTCCCCACCGGCATCGTCGTCTCCTGTCAGAACGAGCGGTCGCAGATCCAGAACAAGGCGACCGCGATGAACGTCCTCCAGGCCAAGCTGCTGGAGCGGCGCCGCCAGGAGGAGCAGGCCAAGATGGACGCCCTCAAGGGCGACGGCGGCAACTCCTGGGGCAACCAGATGCGTTCCTACGTGCTGCACCCGTACCAGATGGTCAAGGACCTGCGCACCGAGCACGAGGTGGGTAACCCCGAGGCCGTGTTCAACGGCGAGATCGACGGGTTCCTGGAGGCCGGCATTCGCTGGCGCAAGCAGCAGGAGAAGTAATTTTGTCGACATGACAACTGCCGCCCTCGAGGCGGCAGTTGTCATTTGCCTGGGTTTTACATCACACTCACAGGTTCCAAGTCGCAGCAAACGCCACCCCGTCGGACATTGCGCCCGCAACGGCCTTGACGATGCTTTGAAAAGTCGGAAGGGTGAAGCGTGGCATGCGTATCTCTGGGGCGCATGTGAACCGGGGGAATTGACGCAGATCTCGTCACGGCTGCCTCCGTCGATCACGGCAAGCCCCAAGCGCCGCCTCATTGACGACAGCTACTGGGGGTAGCAACCACATGACGAAGAAGACGCGGATCCGGGTCGCGCGGATAGCCGCCGGCGCCGTGATCGCAGCGGGCGCCTCGCTGACCGCTGCGGGCGCCGCCTCGGCCCTGGACCTCGGTGTCCAGGCCGGGCCGATCACCCTTGGTGTGAGCACTGAGGGTGGGGAGGACGAGGGGACGACCGGCGACTGCCCGATCAGCGTGTGCACCGACGGTGGTACGACGACCGACGGTGGCACCACCACCACCGGCGGTACCACCACGACCGGTGGCACCGCCATCGGTGGCACCGTCACCATCGGTGGCACCACATCGAGCGGCGGCACCACGTCGAGCGGTGGCACCACCACGACAGGCGGCACCACGTCGAGCGGTGGCACCACCACCGGCGGCACCACCACCGGCGGCACCACTACGACCGGTGGTACCACGACGGGTGGAACCACGACGGGTGGAACCACCACGACCGGCGGCAACGGCAACTCGGGCGGCAACGGCAACTCCGGCGGCAACGGCGGCGGCCACGGCAACTCCGGTGGGAACGGCAACGGTGGCGGCGACAGCTCCACCGGCGGCACCGACGGCGGCTCCAGCGCCACCGGCGGCAACAACGACACCCCTCAGGGTGGCGGCAACGACAACACGTCCCAGGAGGAGGGCTCCTCCGCCCTCACCGACACGGGCTCGGACACCACGGCCCAGGGCGGCGACAAGCAGCTCGCCGAGACCGGTGCCGGACAGACCGCGTTCCTGCTGGTCGGCGCCGCGACGATGATCGCCGGCGGCATCGGCTTCCGCTTCCTGCCGCGGCTGGTGAACGGCCGGGGCGGCGCGGCCGCCTGAACGTAGCCGCACGGCGACGTTCCGCACACAGCGCGTAACACGAAGGGCCCGGAGCTGCACGCTCCGGGCCCTTCGGCCGTCTTGTCCGGTCTTCCTACGCGGCCTGGTGGGCCAGCAGCGCCACCGCGGCTATCAGCACCGCCAGCAGCGCGATCAGCGCCATGGGGTTCAGCCCCGCGAAGAAGCCCTCCTGCTGCAGTCGCTCGCGGTTGGCACGGCACACCGGGCACCGGCCCTCACTCACGGGCGACGCGCAGTTCGCGCACACCAACCGGTCGTAAGTCATGCGCTCGCCCTCCTCGCACCGGCCATCACACATACAACGCACACGGGAACCCGAACGTTCCCCCTCCACTGTGCCAGGTTCCCCCGCAAAGAGCGCGAGCTCTCGAAGAAGCCCGAATCCGGCCTGCACAAAAACACACAAGCCGCAACCAACCGCGACCGGGCCCTGCGCTCGCACTCCCGGTTCGCGTATGGTCACGCTCATCTACCCCCGGCGACCCGTGGTGCATCCGTGATCCGATTCGACAACGTCTCCAAGGTCTACCCCAAGCAGACCCGCCCAGCCCTCAGGGATGTCTCCCTGGAGCTCGAGAGGGGCGAGTTCGTCTTCCTGGTGGGGTCCTCCGGCTCCGGCAAGTCGACCTTCCTGCGGCTCGTGCTGCGCGAGGAGCGGTGCAGCCACGGCCAGGTGCACGTCCTCGGCAAGGACCTCGCACGCCTCTCGAACTGGAAGGTGCCGCAGATGCGCCGCCAGTTGGGGACGGTGTTCCAGGACTTCCGCCTGCTGCCCAACAAGACCGTCGCCGAGAACGTGGCCTTCGCGCAGGAGGTCATCGGCAAGTCGCGCGGCGAGATCCGCAAGTCCGTGCCGCAGGTGCTCGACCTCGTCGGGCTCGGCGGCAAGGAGGACCGCATGCCGGGTGAGTTGTCCGGTGGTGAGCAGCAGCGCGTGGCCATCGCGCGGGCCTTCGTCAACCGGCCCAAGCTGCTGATCGCGGACGAGCCCACCGGCAACCTCGACCCGCAGACCTCCGTCGGCATCATGAAGCTGCTCGACCGCATCAACCGGACGGGCACCACCGTCATCATGGCGACGCACGACCAGAACATCGTGGACCAGATGCGCAAGCGCGTCATCGAGCTGGAGAAGGGCCGCCTCGTCCGCGACCAGGCCCGCGGCGTCTACGGCTACCAGCACTGACCTGCCGCACCAGTCACGTCCACGGAAAGGCTTGATCCGACGCCATGCGCGCCCAGTTCGTCCTGTCGGAGATCGGTGTCGGTCTCCGCCGCAACCTGACGATGACCTTCGCCGTCATCGTCTCCGTCGCCCTGTCCCTGGCCCTGTTCGGCGGCTCCCTGCTGATGAGCGACCAGGTGAGCACCATGAAGGGCTACTGGTACGACAAGGTCAACGTCTCGATCTTCCTGTGCAACAAGAGCGACGCGCAGTCGGACGTCAACTGCGCCAAGGGCGCGGTCACCGAGGACCAGAAGAAGCAGATCCGCACCGACCTCGCCAAGATGACCATCGTCGACCGGGTGACCTACGAGTCGCAGGACGAGGCGTACAAGCACTACAAGGAGCAGTTCGGCAACTCCCCCCTGGCCGGCTCGCTGACCCCGGACCAGATGCAGGAGTCGTACCGCATCAAGCTCAAGGACCCGCAGAAGTACCAGGTCATCGCGACCGCGTTCAACGGGCGTGACGGCGTGCAGTCGGTGCAGGACCAGAAGGGCATCCTGGACAACCTCTTCCAGTTGCTGAACCTGATGAACCGGGCGGCGCTCGGTGTGATGGCGCTGATGCTGCTCGTCGCGCTGCTGCTGATCGTCAACACCGTGCGTGTGTCCGCGTTCAGCCGTCGGCGTGAGACCGGGATCATGCGCCTCGTCGGCGCCTCGGGCTTCTACATCCAGGCGCCGTTCATCATGGAGGCCGCGGTCGCCGGACTCATCGGCGGTGGCCTCGCCTGCGTCTTCCTGGTCGTCGGGCGGTACTTCACGATCGACCACGGCATGGCCCTGTCCAACAAGCTCACGCTGATCAACTTCGTCGGCTGGGACGCGGTGTTGACCAAGCTGCCGCTGATCCTCGCCACCAGTGTGCTGATGCCCGCTCTGGCGGCGTTCTTCGCGTTGCGCAAGTACCTGAAGGTGTGACGCATCCCAAGAGGGCCGTACGGGCGTCCGTCCGTACGGCCCTTCGCCGTTGTCCTAGACTCACCGCCATGTCAGGCCGTGACCCGTTCTGTCAGCCCCGCCGCACCGGCCGTGGGGCCGCCCTGACATTGGTCTTCGCCTGCGTCCTGGTCGCCGGCGCCGCCACCGGCTCCTTCCCGGACACCGGCCAGGACGCCCGGTCCGGCCCCAAGTCCGCCTCGGCACCCGTGCCTTCGGCCACCCGTCACGAGGCCGTGCGGCGGGCCGCCGCCAAGGCGATGGCCGACGGCAAGTCGCCCATGGAGGCCGCCGAGCGGGCCGTCAGCCGCAGCGGGGACCGCTGGGGAGCCGTCTACTCCGAGGACGAGTACCAGGAGTTCCAGGAGGCCCTGGACGGCCAGTACACCGGCACCGGGCTGTGGGCGCGGGCCGAGCCGGACGGCCGGATCGAGGTGACCCGGGTACAGCCCGGATCGCCCGCGGCCGCCGCCGGGATCCGCAAGGGCGACCGGCTGCGCAGCGTCGACGGCACGGACGTGGCCGGGCGGCCGGTCACCGACGTGGTGTCGTTACTCCGCGGCGACGCCGAGGACGCGGCCGCCGGGACGACCGTGACGCTCGGCCTCCAGCGCGGCACGCGCGCGTGGACCGAGACCCTGCGCCGGGCCAGGCTGTCCACGGACCCGGTGACCGTCCACAAGCTGCCCGGCAGGATCACCGTCATCAAGGTCGCCGCCTTCACCAAGGGCTCCGGCGACTCCGTGCGCGCCGCGGTGCACCGGGCTCCGGCCGGCGCCGGCATCGTCCTCGACCTGCGGGGGAACTCCGGCGGCCTGGTCACCGAGTCCGTGGAGACCGCCTCCGCCTTCCTCGACGGCGGCCTGGTCGCCACCTACGACGTCGACGGCGCCCAGCGCGCCCTGCACGCCGACACCGGCGGCGACACCGACCGGCCCCTGGTCGCCCTGGTCGACGGCGGCACGATGAGCGCGGCCGAGATGCTCACCGGCGCCCTGCAGGACCGGGGCCGCGCGGTCGTGATCGGCACCCGCACCTTCGGCAAGGGCTCCGTCCAGATGCCCACCGAGCTCCCCGACGGCTCGGTGGCCGAGCTGACCGTGGGCCACTACCGCACCCCCTCCGGTCGCGCGGTCGACGGCCGGGGCCTCACCCCCGACCTGGAGGCGGGGCCGCAGGCGCTGCGGCGGGCCGAGACGGTCCTGGGCGGCCTGGGCGACCCCTCGTAGCACCGCGCCCTCGTGGCACTCCTTAACGCACTTTCCCCGCACCCCCTCCATGGTGCGAAAATGGTGGGCACTATGGCTAAGGAAAAAGGGCGCAAGCTGATCGCGCAGAACAAGAAGGCGCGGCACGACTACCTCATCCTCGACACGTACGAGGCCGGTCTCGTGCTCATGGGCACCGAGGTGAAGTCACTGCGCCAGGGGCGGGCCTCGCTGGTCGACGGCTTCGTGCAACTGGACGGTCACGAAGCGTGGCTGCACAACGTGCACGTGCCCGAGTACAGCCAGGGCACCTGGACCAACCACAGCGCCCGGCGCAAGCGGAAGCTGCTGCTGCACCGCGACGAGATCGACAAGCTCGAGGCGAAGTCCCAGGAGACGGGCCACACGATCGTGCCCCTCGCCCTGTACTTCAAGGACGGCCGCGCCAAGGTCGAGATCGCGCTGGCGAGGGGCAAGAAGGAGTACGACAAGCGCCAGACCCTGCGCGAGAAGCAGGACCGGCGCGAGACGGACCGCGCGATGTCGGCCGTGCGGCGCAAGCAGCGGGGCTAGTCGCCGGACCGGCGGGACCGGCGCGGTCGGCCCGACCGGCGGGCCCGGCGGGAATAGGCTGGCACCGACCTGCGTTGGTCACGTACGATGGCAACGCACCCCACCGAGGGTGCGAGCCCCCTCTCCGGAGGGGATTGAAAAATCAACATGGGGATGATCGGTTTCGACAGCGGCTGTCGAAGCAGGGGAAGCGTGTCGAGGAAGCGGCCATGATCTCGTAAACCACAGGCCGAAAAAAATAATCGCCAATACCAAGCGCGATTCCTCCCACTTCGCCCTCGCTGCCTAATAAGCAGTAAGCGAAGCTCTCACGGGAGTGTCAGCCCGGGCTAGTTCCCGTCCCGGATCCTGGCATCGACTAGGGGACTAAACCTTGATCCCGGTCACGGGGTGAAGAGGGAAACCAAACAGTGACTGAGCCCGTCGGCGACTTGTTCGCGTGATCGCCGGGGCCGAGAAAAGCGAAGCGAACTGCACACGGAGAAGCCCTGGTTCCGCACCGTTGGACGCGGGTTCGATTCCCGCCATCTCCACTCATCCCATGTAGGCAAGGCCCTGTCGCTTCCGAGCGGCGGGGCCTTTGTCGTCGTCGTTCCCGTACGTCTCCGGCCGTACGTCTCAGGGACTCACGCGTCGTCCTGCCGGGCGAGCCGGGTCAGCGTGGCCGTGACCAGGGCCCGCACGCCCGTGTCCAGGGTCGGCTGAAGGACCGGCGCGAACCGGGAGCTGTGGTTGACCGGGATGTCCTGTGCCACCGTGCCACGCCGCCGGGCGGCCTCGTAGGTGTCCGGGTCGACGCAGCCGAGGGCCCAGTAGGTGTACGGGACGCCGAACGCGTCCGGGACGCGACTGAAGTCCTCACTCGCGCTCTGCAGTTCGACCGTGCCCGCTTGGTCCCCGAAGACCTCGCCGAAGGCGGCGGCCACCTCGCGGGTCACCGCCGCGTCGTTGACGGTCGGCGGGAAGCGGGTGCCCTCCTCGATCTCCGGCTCGCGGGTCGCTCCGGAGGCGGCGCACTCGGCCGTCACGATCCGCCGCACCGCGGCCAGGACGGCCCCCCGGGTCCCCTCGTCGTAGGTGCGCGCGTTCAGCAGCAGTTCCGCCGACTCCGGGATCACGTTGCCGCTGGTGCCCGCCTGCAGGGAGCCCACCGTGAGCACCGCGGGCCGGGTGGCGGCCAGCTCGCGCGAGACGACCGTCTGGAGCCGGACGACGATCATCGACGCCATCACCACCGGGTCGATCGCGGCCTGCGGCGCCGAGCCGTGCGCGCCCCTGCCGTGGACGGTGACGCGGATGTTGTCCGCCGCGGACAGGAAGGAACCGGCGCGGGTGCCGACCCGCCCCGCCGGATAGGGCAGCACATGCTGGGCGAACGCGACGTCCGGCCGCGGAACGAGGCCGGTGAGCCCGTCGGCGAGCATCCGGTCGGCGCCGTCACCGGGCTCCTCGGCCGGCTGGAACAGGGCCACCAGCGTTCCCCGCCACGACCCCTGGGCGGACGCCAGCAGCCTGGCCGCGCCCAGCAGACAGGTGACGTGCATGTCATGGCCGCAGGCGTGCGCCACCGGCACCTCCCGGCCGGCCGCGTCCTTGCCGACGGCCGTGCTGGCGTACGGCAGACCGGTCTCCTCGCGCACCGGCAGCGCGTCCATGTCGGCGCGCAGCAGCACCGTCGGCCCGTCCCCGTTGGCCAGCACGCCGACCACGCCGGTGCCGCCGATCCCGTCGTGCACCTGGTAGCCGCAGTTCCCCAGGCGTTCCGCCACCCGGGTCGCCGTCCGGTGCTCCTGGTGGCCGAGCTCCGGGTGGGCGTGCAGGTCCTCGTAGAAGCCCTCCAGCTCGGGCCGGATGTCACCGAGCCCGGCTACGACCTCGTCCACGCGATCCTTGAGGCTCATGGCTGTGTGGTGCTCCTCGTTTCCCGGTGAGTGGTGCCCCCGCCCGTCCCCTCCGTCCGTCCCCCTCCGTCCGTCCCCCGGCCCGTCCGGGTCACGGGCCGCGGCCGCGTGACGTCCTGGGCCGCCAGTCACGGCTGCCCGGCAGCCGCCAGCCCCGGGTCAGCGCGGCCAGCCGCAGTGAGACGCCCACCAGGATCCCGGCCAGAATGCCGAGGGTGGGCACGCCGAGCCGGCTGCAGAGGACCATCACCCCGCTCACCAGCACGGCGACGGTCGCGTACAGGGGGGTGCCGCCGAAGATGGCGGGGGTACGGGCCAGCAGCAGGTCCCGGATGGCGCCGCCACCGACCGCCGTGATCGTGCCCAGCAGCACGGCGGGCAGCCAGCCGAGACCGACGGACAGGGTCTTCTGCGCCCCGGCGATCGCCCAGACGCTGAGCGCCAGCGCGTCGAGCAGGTTGAAGGTCCAGCCGGAGGTGTGACGGCTCAGGTCGGCGACGAAGGCCAGCAGGGTCCCCGCGGTGGCGACGGTGAGATAGGTGTAGTCCGTCAGGGCGACGGGCGTCCCGTGCTGCAGCAGGGTGTCGCGGAGGATTCCGCCGCCGAGACCGGAGACGATGCCGATGACCAGGAAGCCGAAGAGATCCAGCCGGCGGCTCCGCGCCAGCACCCCGCCGAGTGTCCCGTTGGCGAACACTCCGCTCAGGTCCAGCACCCGGGTCACCTCGGTCACGTTCTCCGGGGACAACCAGCCGGCCACGCATCAGCACCTCCCTCCCTCACCCTCACCGTCGACCCGACCATCGAACCAGCCGGGGCGCTCACCCGCCCGGTGAGCGCCCGCCTGGTGCTGTGGCCGGAAAGGTTTGCCGGGAAGCTCGCGGCGTCCGGTGCGGTGCGTCGCGAGGCGGAGCATCGCTCGCGTACTGGATGTACTCGGGTGATGCGACAACGCGGCGAGGTGCCGTGCCGGGCGTCGCGAGCCGGTGAACCTTTCCGGTCGCAGCACTAGGGGGTCACCGCCGCCTGCCCGGCCGCCCCCGTCCGCCGCTGCGACGAGCCGATCACCAGGGCCACGGCGGCCGCGATCGCCGGTACCGCGAAGCCCGTGGCCGGCGAGCCGTGCTCGGCCGCCCAGCCGCCGGCCGCCGAGCCGCAGGCGATGCCGGTGAGCAGGCCGGTGACGACGAGGCTCATGCCCTCGTTGAGCCGGTCGGCCGGGGTGCGGGCCTGCACCAGGGTCATCGCGGTCACCATCGTCGGCGCCGTCGCCATGCCCGCCACCAGCAGCGCACCCGCCAGGGCCGCGAGGGAACCCGTGGCGGCGGCGGCCAGCCAGGGCAGGGTCATCAGGGCGGCCATCGCGAGCAGGCACCGGGGCAGGCCGAGGCCGGCCGGTTTCAGGGCCCCGTACAGCAGACCGGCCGCGCACGAGCCCGCCGCCTGCAACGCGAGCACCAGACCGGCCGCCGCCCGGTGCCCCTGGGCGTCGGCGTACGCGATCGTGACGACCTCCATCGAGCCGAACACCGTGCCGGTCGCCACGAAGCAGGCCAGCAGCGCCGGAATCCCCGGGCTGCGCAACGGCGACCGGGCCTTCGAACGGGCCAGGAGGGGCGGCTCGGTAGCCCGCTGCGCGGTGAACAGCAGCATGCCGGCCAGCAGCAGCACGGACCCGGCGAGCGTGCCCGCCTCCGGGAAGAACGTGCCGGCCAGGAAGGAGGCCAGCACCGGGCCCAGCATGAAGCACAGCTCGTCGGCGGCCTGCTCGAAGGAGTTGGCGGTGTGCAGGGCGGCGGGGTCGTCGCGCAGCAGGTGGGCCCAGCGGGCGCGGGACAGGCCGCCGATGTTGGGGGTGGCGGCGGTGGCGGCGTAGGCGGCGAACAGGGCCCAGTCCGGGGCGCCGAAGCGCACGCACAGCAGCAGGGCGAGGCTGCCCAGGACGGCCGTCAGGGTGGCAGGTACGGCGACCCGGGCCTGCCCGTACCGGTCGACGAGCCGCGCGATCCACGGCCCTGCCACCCCGGTCGCCGCCAGACCGACGGCGGTGACGGCGCCGGCGAGCGCGTACGAGCCCCGGGCCCCGGCGATCATCACGACCGCGCTCACGCTGAACATGCCCATCGGCAGCCGTGCGACGAGATTGCCCGCGGTGAAGGCGAGCGTGCCGGGGCGGGAGAAGAGCGCCCGGTACCCACGGAGCCTCCCCGATTCTTTGTCTTCGCACTGCTCGTTCGGTATTCGGCTGTCTTCGGTGGTCTGTCGCGGCATGGCTCAACGGTGGCCCGCAGTGGATCACCCGGTCCAACACCTTCTCGGTGCCGACTCACGCGCCCGCGTTGTGAATCCGGGTTGTAGATTCGCCGCCATGCCCGCTCCCGCCGCCATAGAACCGCGCCTGCTGCGTGCCTTCGTCGCCGTCGCCGAGGAGCTGCACTTCACCCGGGCCGCGGCCCGTCTGTACGTGGCGCAGCAGGCACTGAGCCGGGACGTACGGCGGCTGGAGCGCGAGCTGGGCGCCGAGCTGTTCGTACGGACCACCCGGCAGGTGACGCTCACCGCGGACGGCGAGCGGCTGCTGCCGCACGCCCGGCGGGTCCTGGCCGCCCAGGACGACCTGCTCGCCGCCTTCGGGCAGGCCCGGCCGCTGCTGGTCGACCTCAACTCCGCCGGTCTGCTCACCGGCCGCCGGGTGCTGCACCGGGCCCGGGAACTCGCCCCCGACTGCGAGCTGATGGCCCGCTACGAGAGCGGTCTTACGGGAGCGGCGGTCGAGGTGCTCGCCGGCCGGCTGGACGTCTCCTTCGGGCGCTTCGCAGGCCTGGACCCGGCCCTGCGGTCCGGGCTCGAACAGCAGCCGGTGCGCTACGAGCCGATGGCCGTCGTCCTGCCCGACGACCACCCGCTGGCCGCCCTGCCGGAGGTCCCGCTGGCGGCGCTGGCCGGGGAGACGGTGTACGCCGGCGCGGGGAACCCGCGCACCCGGGAGTGGACCGACCTCGCACTTCACCTCTTCGAGGGACGCGGCATCCGACTCGCTTCACCCCTTCCGCTACCGGTCGGCGACGAGGAGTTCGAGCGGATCATGGCCAAGACCCGGAACGTGATCCTGGCCGTGGTGGACTTTCCGGCCATGCCTCGTTCGGTGCTGCGGCCGCTCGTCGATCCGGTCCCGCTCTCGTCCGTGTCGTTGGTCTGGCGCAAGGGGCTCGTACATCCCGGGCTGACGGCGCTCCGCAGGGCCGCGAGCGACATCGCGCGGGCCGAAGGATGGCTACGGCGGCCCACCGACCGATGGATTCCAGCCGTGGATGATGATGTGATGAGCGTCCAGTAGGTGGCACGTGGCAAACACGGAACCTCCGCATGCGCTACATTCATGGCCCGAGCACGGTGTGGTAAAGGGGGCGCTCGGGCTGGGTGGGGGCCTGGTTCGAACGACGGGTGCTCGGTGTCGATGCGCACCCGGAACTGTCCCGTGGGGGGATGTGCGCACGTGAAAGAGTGGCGAGAAGACGCCCAACCGGAGTGGCACGAAGTCGCATCCGCGTCCTGGGAGCGCCCGGTGACGGGTGGTCACACCCAGGCGTTTCCGGAGACCGGCGCCCTCCCGGGCGGCGGCCACGCCGGTGCCGGCGACATCGGTGGCGGTTACCCGGGTGGCACGGCGTTCCCTGGCACGGCGTTCCCGGAGTCCGGTGACGTCCCCGGTACCGGAGCCTTCCCGGCGACCGGGATACTCCGGGGCGGTCGAGCCGCCCGGACCGAGGCCGACGGGACGGCCGTACTCCCGCGGGCCCGCAACGACCGCAGAGCCGCGGACTTCCGCCGCGCTCCGCTCCGCGGCGGAACCCCCGCCCCGGACCCCGAGCAGACCACCGTGCTGCGCCGGGTGAGGGCCGGCGGCTACGCCGGACCCGGCACCGCGGAGCCCCTCCGCGACCCCTGGGACGAGCCCCTTCCCACCATTCCCACCCAGCCCACCGCCGGTGACCCGACGCACGACCCGCACGAGGTGACGGTCCAGATGGACGCCGTCCAGCTCGGCGACGGCCGGCTGACCCCGGCCCCGGGCACCGCGCACGGCACCGGCCGTGAGACCGCCGACGGCCCCGTCTTCGTCGACGAGTCCGGCCGCCGCAGCCGCACCTTCCGCCGCCTCGGCATGATCGTCGGCCTGGCCTGCGCCGTGTACGCCGTGATCATCGTGGCGACGCTGTTCTCGGGCAGCTCGGACGCGCCGTGGGTTCCGGTGCCGCAGAACAAGGACAAACCCGCCGGACAGGTGGACAGCTCGCCGGTCCCGGCCGAGTCCGCCGAGCCGTCCGCCACCGGCAGCGCCTCGCCGGACGCCGGCACGAGCCAGAACACGACTCCCGCCCCGGGCGCCTCCGCCGAGGCACCCGGCGCCGGCTCTGCCACCGGTGCCGGCCGCGTGGACAGCTCGGCCGGCGCGCGGCCGACGACCACCGGGCCCACCTCCGGCACCTCCGGCACCGGCGGCGGCACGTCGTCCGACGCCCAACCCTCCACCTCGGCCGGTGGTACGGAGACCGTGCCGAGCAGCCCGGCCGGTGCCCCCGAGTCCCCGGTCGAGGGCACCGCCGGCGCCGGTTCGGCGGCCGCTCAGCCCGCCCCGCAGTCCCTCTCACTGGCCGAGCAGCCGGTCCCCGGCGCCTCCCGCCTCAACCCGTTCCCGGAGCACAACCTCTGATGGCATCACGCAACCGCCGTCACGGTGCCGCACGCGGAGCCCGTGGCGGCTCCCAGCGACGACGCCTGCCCATGCGCCTGCTGCTGCCGCTGCTCGTCCTCGTCGCGCTCGTCGCGATGCTGATGCTGCGCGGCTACGTCCACAGCGAGATCCTCGCCGACCACCGCATCCAGCCCGAGGCCGCCACCGACAAGGTGCCGGAGAAGATCCTCGAGGGCGGCCCCGTCATCGATACCCGCAGCGGCCGTGCCACCAGCATGCGCGTCCCCGACCACCGCCTCGTCCTCACCTTCGACGACGGTCCCGACCCCGCCTGGACCCCGAAGGTGCTCGACGTGCTGAAGGAGCACCACGCGCACGCCGTCTTCTTCGTCACCGGCACCATGACCTCCCGCTACCCGGAGCTGGTCAAGCGCATGGTGGACGAGGGCCACGAGGTCGGCCTGCACACCTTCAACCACCCCGACCTCTCCTACCAGAGCAAGAAGCGCATCGACTGGGAGCTGTCCACCAACCAGCTCGCCATCACCGGCGCCGCCGGCATCCGCACCTCTCTCTTCCGGCCGCCGTACTCCTCGTTCGCCGACGCCATGGACGACAAGTCCTGGCCGGTGACGGAGTACATCGGCACCCGCGGCTACATCACGGTCGTCAACAACACCGACAGCGAGGACTGGAAGAAGCCGGGCGTCGACGAGATCATCCGCCGCGCCACCCCGCACGGCGGCAAGGGCGCCATCGTCCTGATGCACGACTCCGGCGGCGACCGCCACCAGACCGTGCAGGCGCTCGACGAGTTCCTGCCGATGCTTCAGGAGCGGGGCTACACCTTCGACAACCTCACCGAGGCGCTGGACGCGCCCAGCGCGTCCACCAAGGTGACCGGGCTCGACCTGTGGAAGGGCAAGGCGTGGATCTTCATGGTCTCCGCCGCCGACGGTGTCACGGGCGTACTGGTCGTCGGCCTCGCGGTGATCGGCGCGCTCGTCATCTCCCGCTTCGTCCTCATGCTCCTGCTCTCCGGTGCCCACGCCCGGCGGGTGCGCGACCGGAGGTTCCGCTGGGGCCCGCCGGTGACCGAACCGGTCTCGGTGCTGGTCCCGGCCTACAACGAGGCCAAGTGCATCGAGAACACGGTCCGTTCGCTGATGGCGGGCGAGCACCCCATCGAGGTCATCGTCATCGACGACGGCTCGAGCGACGGCACGGCGCGGATCGTGGAGGCGATGGGCCTGCCGAACGTCCGGGTCGTCCGCCAGTTGAACGCCGGCAAGCCGGCCGCGCTCAACCGCGGTCTGGCGAACGCCCGTCACGGCATCGTCGTGATGATGGACGGCGACACGGTCTTCGAACCGGCCACCGTCCGCGAGCTCGTCCAGCCCTTCGGCGACCCGCGCGTCGGCGCCGTCGCCGGCAACGCCAAGGTCGGCAACCGCGACTCGCTCATCGGTGCCTGGCAGCACATCGAGTACGTGATGGGCTTCAACCTCGACCGGCGCATGTACGACCTGCTGCGCTGCATGCCGACGATCCCGGGCGCGGTCGGAGCCTTCCGCCGCTCGGCCCTGGAACGGGTCGGCGGCATGAGCGACGACACCCTCGCCGAGGACACGGACATCACCATGGCGATGCACCGTGACGGCTGGCGCGTGGTGTACGCCGAGAAGGCCCGGGCCTGGACCGAGGCCCCGGAGTCGGTCCAGCAGCTGTGGTCCCAGCGCTACCGCTGGTCGTACGGCACCATGCAGGCGATCTGGAAGCACCGGCGCGCCGTACTGGAGCGGGGCTCCTCGGGCCGCTTCGGCCGCGTGGGCCTGCCCCTGGTCTCCCTGTTCATGGTGGTGGCCCCGCTGCTGGCCCCGCTGATCGACGTGTTCCTGCTCTACGGCGTGGTGTTCGGCCAGACGCAGAAGACGATCGTGGCCTGGCTCGGCGTCCTCGCCCTCCAGGCGGTCTGCGCGGCCTACGCCTTCCGCCTGGACAAGGAACGCATGACCCATCTGATCTCGCTGCCCCTGCAGCAGATCCTCTACCGCCAACTCATGTACGTAGTGCTGCTCCAGTCCTGGATCACGGCGCTCACCGGCGGCCGCCTGCGCTGGCAGAAGCTCCGGCGCACGGGTGTCGTCGAGGCGCCCGGTGGTCCCGTGCCGACCCAGCGCAGCCGCCGGAGCAGCAGTGATCGGAGGCCCGTGGCATGACCCACGGATACACGACCGGTACCCCGGACCCGACGCCGTCGTACGGCTTCCCGCAGCAGCGGGTCGCCGAGCCGGGTCCGGTTCCCACGCCCGCCCCGGCCCCGGTGCCGGAACCCGCCGAGGCCCCGGCCCCGGCCGCGAAGAAGCCGGGCCGCGACCGCTACCTGGACCTGCTGCGCTCCCTGGCCCTGGTCCGTGTGGTGGTCTACCACCTCTTCGGCTGGGCCTGGCTGACGGTGCTGTTCCCCTCCATGGGCGTGATGTTCGCGCTGGCGGGTTCGCTGATGGCTCGCTCCCTGAAGCGCCCGGCGGTCAGCGTGATCAAGAGCCGGGTCCGCCGGCTGCTGCCCCCTCTCTGGGCGTTCAGCGTGGTGGCGCTGGCGCTGATGCTCGCGGGCGGCTGGAACCCGGTGAAGGACCCGGACAACGGCGGCACCTGGGGTCTGGTCAAGCTTCTCGACTACATCGTCCCGGTCGGCGCCCCGCCGTTCCCCTGGCACATCGGCTCCAAGTCCGGCCTGCTGGAGGACACCTGGGCCGTGCAGGCCGCGGGCCCGCTCTGGTACCTGCGCGCCTACCTGTGGTTCGTGATCGCCTCCCCGCTGCTGCTGTGGGCCTTCCGCCGCTTCCCCTGGCCGACGCTGCTGGCGCCCCTCGGCCTGACGGTGATCGTAGGCACCGGCTTCGTCACCATCCCCGGCGAGACGGGCAACGCGGTGACGGACTTCGCGGTGTACGGCGGCTGCTGGGTGCTGGGCTTCGCCCACCACGACGGCCTGCTGGCGAAGATCCCCCGCTACGTCGCGATCTCCGTGGCGACCCTGATCATGGCCTTCGGCCTGTGGTGGGCCTCGGGCCATCTCGGCCCCGACGGCTGGGACCTCAACGACATCCCGCTGGCCCAGGCCTGCTGGTCCTTCGGGTTCGTCGTCATCCTGCTCCAGTACTCCCCGTCCTGGCAGGAACTGCCCGGCCGGCTGGCCCGCTGGGACAAGCTGATCACGCTGTCCAACAACCGCGCCGTCACGATCTACCTGTGGCACAACATGCTGATCATGGCCACGGTGCCGATCATCGACCAGGCGTACAACCTGCCCTTCATGCAGAGCGACCGCGCGGTGGCCGCGCTCGACTCCAGCTACATGCTGTGGATGTTCTTCCTGGTCTGGCCCCTGATCGGGCTGACCATCATGGCCTTCGGCTGGATCGAGGACATCGCGGCCAAGCGGAGCCCGCGGCTCTGGCCGAACGGGGTCAAGCGGGGCGGTGGCCGGCGGAAGGCGGCGTGAGGGCGTCTCCCCTCACCGGCCTTCCCCGCGGTGAGTGAGAGCAAAGTTCCCTACCGGTCACCCACAGCCACAGCCAGGAAACGCGTCCTCCCTACCTTCGGGACTCATCACCGCGAACCACCGAGTCCCGGAGCACCGTGGAGGCGTCATGACAGGTCCCGCCCCAATCCGTCACAGCGGTCGCTGGATCGAGCGCTGGGATCCCGAGGACGAGGGGTTCTGGAGGGCGACCGGGGAGAAGGTCGCCCGGCGGAACCTGTGGTTCTCCGTGCTCTCCGAGCACATCGGGTTCTCGGTCTGGACGCTGTGGTCCGTACTCGTGCTCTTCATGGGGCCCGAGTACGGCCTCACCCCCGCCGACAAGTTCCTGCTGACCTCCGTCGTCACGCTGGTCGGCGCGATCGTGCGGGTGCCGTACACGTTCGCCGTCGCCGTCTTCGGCGGGCGGAACTGGACGATCATCTCCGCGAGCCTCCTGCTCATCCCGACGATCGCCGCGTTCGCGGTGATGGAGCCGGGAACCTCCTTCTCCACCTTCCTGCTGGTCGGGCTGCTGGCCGGCATCGGCGGCGGCAACTTCGCCTCCTCCATGACCAACATCAACGCCTTCTTCCCGCTGCGGAAGAAGGGGTGGGCGCTCGGGCTGAACGCCGGGGGCGGGAACATCGGCGTGCCGGTCATCCAGCTGATCGCCCTCGCGATCATCGGGGCGAGCGGCGGGCCGCGGGTGCTGCTCGGGATCTACATCCCGCTGATCGTGGTCGCCGCCGTCCTCGCCGCGCTGTTCATGGACAACCTCGCCTCGGTGAAGAACGACACCGGCGCCGCCAGGGACGCGGCGAAGGACGGCCACACCTGGATCATGGCCTTCCTCTACATCGGCACCTTCGGCTCGTTCATCGGCTACAGCTTCGCCTTCGGGCAGGTGCTGACCAACCAGTTCGGGCGCACCCCGCTGCAGGCCGCGTACCTCACCTTCATCGGCCCGCTGCTCGGCTCCCTGATCAGGCCCGTCGGGGGCCGGCTCGCCGACCGGTACGGCGGGGCGCGGATCACCCTGTGGAACTACGTCGGCATGGCCGCCGCCACCGCCGTCCTGATCGTGGCGAGCATGGAGAAGTCGCTGGCGCTGTTCGTGCCGGTCTTCGTGGTGCTGTTCGTGCTCAGCGGGCTCGGCAACGGGTCGACGTACAAGATGATCCCCGGGATCTTCCAGGCCAAGGCCCTCGCCAGGGGACTCACGGGCGAGGCGGCGGCCGCTCACGGACGGCGGCTGTCCGGGGCCTCCATGGGGCTCATCGGGGCCGTCGGCGCGCTCGGCGGCGTCGGCATCAACCTCGCCTTCCGCCAGTCCTTCCTGTCCTACGGCTCCGGCACCGGCGCCTTCGTCGCCTTCCTCGTCTTCTACGGCGCCTGCTTCGCGCTGACCTGGGCCGTATACCTTCGCCGTTCGGCCACCCGGGCCGCATCCACCACCGCTGCCGAGGCAAAGCCGCAGCTCAGCTACGCCAAGGTGTGACGTAACACCGCGGACATCGAGCCGAACCGAGCCTGTCACGCACCGTTGACAGGCTCGTTCGGCATGCGGGTCAGCTAGGAGAGCCATGGACGATGAACAGCAGCACCCCGAACACGGACCCCTCGCCGGGTTCACCGTGGGCATCACCGCCGCGCGCCGCGCCGAGGAACTGGGCGCGCTGCTCCAGCGGCGCGGTGCCGTCGTGCTGCACGCGCCCGCCCTGCGCATCGTGCCGCTCGCCGACGACGGCGAACTGCTCGCCTCCACCAAGGAGCTCATCGACCAGGTGCCGGACGTCGTGGTGGCCACCACCGCCATCGGCTTCCGGGGCTGGATCGAGGCCGCCGACGGATGGGGGCTCGGTCAACCGCTGCTCGAACGCCTGCGGGGCGTCGAGCTGCTGGCCCGCGGGCCCAAGGTGAAGGGCGCCGTACGGGCCGCGGGGCTGACCGAGTCGTGGTCGCCGTCCAGCGAGTCCATGGCCGAGGTGCTCGACCGGCTGCTGGAGGAGGGCGTCGACGGGCGCCGGATCGCCGTACAGCTGCACGGCGAGCCGCTGCCGGGGTTCGTGGAGGCGCTGCGGGTCGGGGGAGCGGAGGTCGTCCCGGTGCCGGTGTACCGGTGGATGCCGCCGGAGGACATCGGGCCCGTCGACCGGCTGCTGGACGCCGTCGTCGCGCGCGCGGTGGACGCGCTCACCTTCACCAGCGCGCCCGCCGCCGCGTCGACGCTGTCGCGGGCCGAGGAGCGCGGGCTGCTCGGCGAGGTGCTGGCCGCGCTCGGCCATGACGTGCTGCCCGCCTGCGTGGGCCCGGTGACCGCGCTGCCGTTGCAGGCGCGGGGCGTGGACACGGTGCAGCCGGAGCGGTTCCGGCTCGGGCCGCTCGTACAGCTGCTGTGCCAGGAACTGCCCGCGCGGGCACGGGCGTTGCCCGTCGCCGGGTACCGGGTGGAGATCCGGGGGCACGCGGTGCTGGTGGACGGGGAGCTGAAGCCCGTGCCGCCGGCCGGCATGTCGCTGCTGCGGGCGCTGACGCGACGGCCGGGCTGGGTGGTGGCCCGCGCCGAGCTGCTGCGGGCGCTGCCGGGCGCCGGGCGCGACGAGCACGCGGTGGAGACGGCGATGGCCCGGCTGCGCACGGCCCTCGGTACGCCGAAGCTGATCCAGACGGTGGTCAAGCGGGGCTACCGGCTGGCGCTGGACCCGGCCGCGGACACGAAGTACGCGGACGACTGAGCCGGGGCCGGGCACGGATCCGCAGGGAAGCCGCCGCGAAGACCGTCCGAAGGGTTCCGCCCGCCGGGCGGCACGGGCACTGTGAAGGGGAGCGACGCAACGGTTCCCCTGTCCTAGGCGGTGGCAGGCACATGACGCTGAGTACGGCCCCGGCCCCGAACGAGCCGCGGTTCGACGCCGGGCGGATCTGCCTGGACCTCCTCGCGACCACTCATCCGGCCGAACGGCTGGGCGCGGTGGAGTCGTTGCGGGCCTGGATCGCCGGGGCCGGACTGGTGCCGCCCGGCACCCCGCTGGAGCACGCCGACGCCTCCTGGCCGGCGCGGTTCCGGGAACTGCGCGCGGACGTCGGGCAGTTGCTGCGCGGCGCCGGCGCGGCGGACCCGCGGCCGTACGACGGCGCCCTCGGCCGGCTCAACGAGGCCGCCCGGGCCGCGCTCCCGGCCCCGTGCGCGGTGCGCCGCGCGGACGGCGCCCTGGTGCGTGAGCTGGCCCGGGCGCCCGAGTGCGCGGAACTGCTGGCGCTCGTCGCGCGGGACGCCGTGGAACTGCTCACCGACCCCGTGGCGCGGGCCGCGGTCCGCGAGTGCGAGGGCGACCACTGCCCCCTGGTGTACCTGGACACCTCCCGGGGGCGCCGGCGGCGCTGGTGCTCCAGTGAGGTCTGCGGGAACCGGGAGCGGGTGGCCCGGCACCGGCGCCGGGCGGCCCTCGCACGGGCCTGACCGTCCGGTACGGCCCTTCTGTCGGAAAGCAGACGGAAACTCCCTTCTTGCGGACGGAGTGATTTCCGCAACAGCCGGTTTGCGGGTCCGTGTGCCCGGGCAGCGGGGGCCGCCCCGGCGATGTGTCGGAAATGTAAACATCACGCGGTCGGAATGTGCGCGCATGTCCCGCTCGTCACATCACTCCCAGGAAAACTGTCACCTCCTTTTGAACAGTGGGCCGCTCCTGTCCGTACCGGTGGGCGAGCGACCGACTGGGGGAACCCCCGGACACCGGAGGTGGGCGTGCGCAAGGATGCGGCCGTGGCCAATGAACGTGGATCGAGGGCCCGACATCGCATGTCCTCACAGCCCTCGGAACCCGATGAGGAGCTGATGCGTGCCCTGTACCGCGAGCACGCCGGACCTTTGCTCGCGTACGTCCTCAGGCTGGTCGCCGGAGACCGGCAGCGCGCCGAGGACGTCGTGCAGGAGACGCTCATCCGTGCCTGGAAGAACGCCGGTCAGCTCAATCGGGCGACCGGTTCGGTACGCCCCTGGCTGGTGACGGTCGCGCGCCGCATCGTCATCGACGGCCACCGCAGCCGGCAGGCCCGGCCGCAGGAGGTCGATCCGTCGCCGCTGGAGGTCATCCCCGCGGAGGACGAGATCGACAAGGCGCTGTGGCTGATGACGCTGTCGGACGCGCTCGACGACCTGACCCCGGCGCACCGGGAGGTCCTCGTCGAGACGTACTTCAAGGGACGTACGGTCAACGAGGCGGCCCAGACGCTGGGCATCCCGAGCGGCACGGTGCGCTCCCGGGTGTTCTACGCCCTGCGGTCGATGAAGCTGGCACTGGAGGAGCGGGGGGTGACGGCGTGATGAGCAGTGGATACGGGGGAATGCAAGGATTCGGCCCGGGTGGTCCGGGTATTTCTGGACCCATGAGCCCCAGTCAGGGATCTTCGGTGCCGAGCGAGCACGAGACCGTGGGCGCCTACGCCCTCGGGTTGCTCGACGACGCCGAGGCAACCGCTTTCGAGGCGCATCTCGCCACCTGCGAATGGTGCGCCCAGCAACTGGACGAGCTGGCCGGGATGGAGCCGATGCTGGCCGCGCTGGCGGATCTGCCGGGCTCCGGCAGCACCCCGGCGATCGGCGAGTCGCTCTCCGCCCGGCCGAGCCCACGGCTGGTGGAGAAGCTGGTCGACGAGGTCTCCGAGCGCCGTGCGCGGAAGCGGCGCAAGGGCTTCTACCTGGTCGCGGCCGCTGCCGCGCTGATCATCGGCGGCCCGGTGGCCGTCACGGCGGTGAACGGCGGCGGCGACTCGGGGCAGACGGCCACGCCTCTCGCGGCCACCGCCCGGACGACCTTCGACCAGCTTCCGGACAAGGTCAGCGGAAGCGACAGCGCGACGGGCGCCAGCGCGACCGTCGCCATGGGCGAGAAGGACTGGGGCACCTCGGCCGTCCTCGAACTCAAGGGCGTCAAGGGGCCGCTCAAGTGCTCGTTGGTTGCCGTCGGCAACAACGGCGACCGCCAGACCCTGGGTTCCTGGTCCGTCCCGAAGTGGGGCTACGGCATCCCGGACGCCAAGACCCCGGAGTCCCGTAAGCCGCTGTACATCGGCGGTGGCACGGCCCTGAAGCCCAACGAGATCGACCACTTCGAGGTGACCACCTTCGACGGCAAGAAGCTCGTGCAGGTGGACGCGTAGTCTCATGCGGGTGGATGCGTAGTCACGTAGCTTTGCCGGGTCCCCTTCGCGTACGGTTGACGGCTGCCCAGCACGTCAGAAGGGGGCCCGGTGGCCGCTCAGGTTCAGCAGTCCGCGGTCGACTCGGTACACGACGCACAGGACTCCGTGCGTGACCGAGAGATCAGCGTCGAGCAGGAACATCTGGACCGGGTGTACCGGCGCCTCGAGGAGAAGATCCACGAGGCCGAGTTCCTGATGAACGACGCGGCCAAGCGCGGCCAGGTCGGCACGCCGGGCGCACTGGCCGAGCGGGACGCCCAGGTCTTCCGGGCCGGCATCCATCTGAACCGGCTCAACAACGAGTTCGAGGACTTCCTCTTCGGGCGGATCGACCTGCTGCCCGGCAAGGACGGCAAGAAGGGCCCCGACGGCGCCTACACCGCGGTCGAACCCGCCGAGGGCGCGGTCCGGCCCGACAACACCGCCGACATCGCCGAGACCCTGCACATCGGGCGGATCGGCGTGCTCGACGCGGACTACGCCCCGCTGGTCATCGACTGGCGGGCCCCGGCAGCCGCCCCCTTCTACCGGTCCACCCCCAGGGACCCCGGCCGGGTCGTGCGCCGCCGGGTCGTCCGCTCCAAGGGCCGCCGGGTCCTCGGGGTCGAGGACGACCTGATGCGCCCCGAACTGCGGGCGTTCCTCGACGGGCAGGCGCTGCCCGTCATCGGCGACGGTGCCCTGATGGCCGCGCTCGGCCAGGCCCGCAGCCACACCATGCGGGACATCGTCTCGTCCATCCAGGCCGAGCAGGACCTGGTCATCCGCGCCCCCGCCGCCTCCGTCACCTACGTCGAGGGCGGCCCGGGCACCGGCAAGACCGCGGTCGCCCTGCACCGCGCGGCCTATCTGCTCTACCAGGACCGCAGACGCTACGCGGGCGGCATCCTGATCGTCTCGCCGACCCCGCTGCTGGTGGCCTACACCGAGGGCGTGCTGCCCTCGCTCGGCGAGGAGGGCCAGGTCGCGATCCGCGCCATCGGCTCGCTCGTCGACGGCGTCGAGGCCACGCTGTACGACTCCCCGTCCGTGGCCCGCGCCAAGGGCTCGTACCGGATGCTGAAGGTGCTGCGGAAGGCGGCCCGCGGCGCCCTGGAGCTGGACGATTCCACGGAACGGCTCCGGGTCGTCGCCTTCGGGCGCCGCCTCGAACTGGAAGCCGGGGAACTGGCGCACATCCGCCGTACCGCCCTCGGCGGCACCGCCCCCGTCAACCTGCTGCGCCCGCGCGCCCGCAAGCTGCTCCTGGACGCCCTGTGGGCCAAGTCCGGCGCGGCCGGCCGGCACACCGACGCGGAGCTGGCCGCCGAGCTGCGCTCCTCCTTCGACGAGGACGTGGCGGGCGAGGACCCGTTCATCGCGTTCCTCGACGCCTGGTGGCCCGAGCTGACCCCGAAGGGGGTCCTCGCCGCCATGGCGGACGAGAAGCGGCTCGGCCGCTGGGCCCGCCGGATCCTCAACCCCGGCGAGGTCCGCAAGGTCGCCCGCTCACTGCGCCGGGAGGGCTGCTCGGTGCACGACACCGCCATGCTGGACGAGCTTCAGGCGATCCTCGGCGCCCCGGCCCGGCCGCGCAGGAAGCGCGACCTGGACCCGCTGGACCAGCTCACCGGCCTCGACGAGCTGATGCCGGTGCGCGAGGAGACCCAGTGGGAGCGGGCCGAGCGCCTCGCCCAGGAGCGCACCGAGTACGCGCACGTCATCGTGGACGAGGCCCAGGACCTCACGCCGATGCAGTGGCGCATGGTCGGCCGCCGCGGCCGGCACGCCACCTGGACGGTCGTCGGCGACCCCGCCCAGTCCTCCTGGTCCGATCCGGACGAGGCGGCCCAGGCGCGCGACGAGGCCCTCGGCGCCCGCCCCCGGCGGCGCTTCCAGCTCACCGTCAACTACCGCAACCCCGCCGAGATCGCCGAGCTGGCCGCCAAGGTGCTCGCCCTCGCCATGCCGGGCTCCGAGGCGCCCTCCGCCGTACGGTCCACCGGGGTCGAGCCGCGCTTCGTGACGGCGGGCGACGGATCCGGCACTGTCGCGCGGGACTCCCTGGAGAAGACCGTCCGCGCGGAGTCCGAGCGGTTGCTCGGCCTGGTCGACGGCACGGTCGGGGTGGTCGTCGCCATGAACCGGCGCGGGGAGGCCCGCCGCTGGCTGGCCGGGCTCGGCGACCGGGTGGTGGCGCTCGGCAGCCTGGAGGCCAAGGGCCTGGAGTACGACGCCACGGTCGTCGTCTCACCGGCGGAGATCGCCGACGAGTCGCCGGCCGGCCTGCGCGTGCTGTACGTCGCGCTGACCCGGGCGACCCAGCAGCTCACGGTGGTCTCCGGCGAGCGGGACGAGCCGGACCGGGCGGGGGTGCCGGACCTGCTCAGGGACTGAATTTCGAGGAAGTCCCCGCGCCAGGAATGGCCCCCGGCATCCGTTTGTTAGCCTTGACGTGGCACCGGCCCGATCCAAGCCCCCGGGCCCAACCTTCGTCCCTCAGAGGGACCACTTGCCGCGAGGCGAGCATGGCGGGTCGGTGTCATGAACGTGAGAGAGGCCCACGTCCGATGTGACGTGGGCCTCTTTATTTGCCCGATCAACTCTCGTATGGTGGAAGTTACTTTCCGAAAAGGCGTGCCGCCGTGAACACAACGTCCGCAATCCGAGGCGAGTACCACGTACTCGGGGGTAGGTGCGACGATCGGACGGCACAACACGCGACACGGTGAAAGCAGAGGAAGTCGGCCATGGCAACGGCGCCCAGCGTCTCCTACTCGATGACCATCCGGCTGGAGGTGCCCGCGAGCGGAACCGCCGTCTCGCAGCTCACCAATGCCGTGGAGTCCTCCGGAGGCTCGGTCACCGGCCTCGACGTCACGGCGTCCGGCCACGAGAAGCTCCGCATCGACGTGACCATCGCGGCCACCTCCACGGCCCACGCCGACGAGATCGTGGGCAAGCTCCGGGGCATCGAGGGCGTCACCCTCGGCAAGGTCTCCGACCGTACGTTCCTGATGCACCTCGGCGGCAAGATCGAGATGGCGTCCAAGCACCCCATCCGCAACCGCGACGACCTCTCCATGATCTACACGCCGGGCGTGGCCCGCGTCTGCATGGCGATCGCCGAGAACCCCGAGGACGCCCGCCGGCTCACCATCAAGCGCAACTCCGTTGCGGTCGTGACGGACGGCTCCGCCGTGCTGGGCCTGGGCAACATCGGCCCGAAGGCCGCGCTGCCGGTCATGGAGGGCAAGGCGGCCCTGTTCAAGCGGTTCGCCGGCATCGACGCCTGGCCGCTCTGCCTGGACACCCAGGACACCGACGCGATCGTCGAGATCGTCAAGGCGATCGCCCCCGGGTTCGCCGGCATCAACCTCGAGGACATCTCCGCCCCCCGCTGCTTCGAGATCGAGGCCCGGCTGCGCGAGGCCCTCGACATCCCCGTCTTCCACGACGACCAGCACGGCACCGCGATCGTCGTCCTCGCCGCCCTGACCAACGCGCTGCGCTGCACCGGGAAGGCGATCGAGAACATCCGGGTCGTGATGTCCGGGGCCGGCGCGGCCGGTACGGCCATCCTCAAGCTGCTGATCGCCGCCGGTCTGAAGAACGCCGTGGTGGCCGACATCCGCGGTGTCGTCCACTCGGACCGCGAGGACCTGGTGGACGCCCCTGCCGACTCCCCGCTGCGCTGGATCGCCGACAACACCAACCCTGAGAACCTCACCGGCACCCTGAAGGAGGCCGTGCGCGGCGCCGACGTCTTCATCGGCGTCTCGGCCCCGAACGTCCTCGACGGCGGCGACGTGGCCGCCATGGCCGAGGGTGCCATCGTGTTCGCGCTCGCGAATCCCGACCCCGAGGTCGACCCCGCGATCGCCCGGCAGACGGCCGCGGTCGTGGCCACCGGCCGCTCGGACTTCCCGAACCAGATCAACAACGTCCTGGTCTTCCCGGGTGTCTTCCGCGGCCTGCTGGACGCGCAGTCCCGTACCGTCAACACCGAGATGATGCTCGCCGCCGCGAAGGCACTCGCCGACGTGGTGACCGAGGACGAGCTGAACCCCAACTACATCGTTCCGAGCGTCTTCAACGACAAGGTCGCGGGCGCTGTGGCGGGCGCGGTGCGCGAGGCCGCGAAGGCAGTGGGCACGGCGTCGTAGGCGCCGTACCGTATGGTGCAGGGGCTGTGAGGATGGACACGGCAGCCCCCGTACCGGCGCGTCGTGGAACCCCCCACCGGTGGGCGCCCTCTAGGGTGACGGCCGAGCAGGCGCTTTTCGTGTGACTCCCTAGGGTGTTCTCACGACTCCTACGGGTGCCGGATTGGCATTACCGCCGCAGGTAGGGGCAGGATGCGTCTTTGGGCGCGAGCGCATCGGCATCGATCTCACCTCACGCCTCAACGGCACGAAGAACACGGGAGTAACAACATGAACCGCAGTGAGCTGGTGGCAGCGCTGGCCGACCGCGCCGAGGTGACCCGCAAGGACGCCGACGCCGTTCTGGCCGCGTTCGCCGAGGTCGTCGGCGACATCGTCTCCAAGGGCGACGAGAAGGTCACCATCCCCGGCTTCCTGACCTTCGAGCGCACCCACCGTGCCGCTCGTACCGCGCGCAACCCGCAGACCGGCGAGCCCATCAACATCCCGGCCGGCTACAGCGTCAAGGTCTCCGCGGGCTCCAAGCTCAAGGAAGCGGCCAAGGGTAAGTAAGCGTTCCGCTCGGTGGCGCCGGGTGACCGGAGCGCCGCTCTGACGCAGCGCCGCGGGTGACCGCGGTCCGCTGCGGCTGGTGGCGCCCACGCGGCGGAGCCGCACACGCAGGACAGCCCGGCGTCCCCTGGGGCGCCTGAGCCGAAAACGTCGAAAGGGCGGCCCCCCTCATACCGAGGGAGGCCGCCCTTTCGGCTGCTGTCTAGCCGAGCGCCTTGCCCGGCAGCTCGACCTTCGCGCCCAGTTCCACGAGCTTCTCCATGAAGTTCTCGTAGCCGCGGTTGATCAGCTCGATGCCGTGGACACGCGAGGTGCCCTCTGCGGCCAGGGCCGCGATGAGGTACGAGAAGCCGCCGCGCAGGTCGGGGATGACCAGGTCGGCGCCCTGGAGCCGGGTGGGTCCCGAGACGACCGCGGAGTGCAGGAAGTTGCGCTGGCCGAAGCGGCAGTCTGAGCCGCCCAGGCACTCGCGGTAGAGCTGGATGTGGGCGCCCATCTGGTTCAGCGCGGAGGTGAAGCCGAGCCGGGACTCGTACACCGTCTCGTGGATGATGGACAGGCCCGTCGCCTGGGTCAGGGCGACCACCAGAGGCTGCTGCCAGTCGGTCTGGAAGCCCGGGTGCACGTCCGTCTCCAGTGCGATGGACTTCAGCTGGCCGCCGGGGTGCCAGAAGCGGATGCCCTCGTCGTCGATCTCGAAGGCACCGCCCACCTTCCGGTAGGTGTTCAGGAACGTCATCATCGAGCGCTGCTGGGCACCGCGGACGTAGATGTTGCCGTTGGTCGCCAGCGCCGCCGAAGCCCACGAGGCGGCCTCCAGGCGGTCCGACAGGGCGCGGTGGGTGTAGCCGCCGAGCTTGTCCACACCGGTGATGCGGATCGTGCGGTCGGTGTCCATCGCGATGATCGCGCCCATCTTCTGCAGTACGCAGATGAGGTCCTCGATCTCCGGCTCCACGGCCGCGTTGGACAGCTCCGTGACGCCCTCGGCCAGCACCGCGGTCAGCAGCACCTGCTCGGTCGCGCCGACGGACGGGTACGGCAGCCGGATCTTCGTGCCGCGCAGCCGCTGCGGCGCCTCCAGGTACTGCCCGTCGGCCCGCTTCTCGATGGTCGCGCCGAACTGCCGCAGCACCTCGAAGTGGAAGTCGATCGGCCGGCCGCCGATGTCGCAGCCGCCGAGGCCCGGGATGAACGCGTGCCCCAGACGGTGCAGGAGCGGGCCGCAGAACAGGATCGGGATACGGCTGGAACCCGCGTGGGCATCGATGTCAGCGACGTTGGCGCTCTCCACGTGCGACGGGTCGAGCACCAGCTCACCGGGTTCCTCACCCGGACGGACGGTGACTCCGTGCAGCTGCAGCAGGCCGCGCACGACACGCACGTCACGGATGTCCGGAACGTTGCGCAGTCGACTCGGCGCACTGCCCAGCAGGGCGGCGACCATGGCCTTCGGTACGAGGTTCTTCGCACCGCGGACACGGATCTCGCCCTCCAGCGGGGTTCCGCCGTGGACAAGCAGGACATCGTCGTTGACGGTCATGAATCTCGCGTTCCGATGAGTCGGGCAGGGGCCGGCCGATCACTTTGCGCAGGGGCCGGAGAGACAGGGTAATCGCCTATTACCCCTGTCCTGTAAGCCCAAGTACCACCCAGTCACGTCATGGCTGTGTCACAACACGAACCGTTCACCGCCGGGCACATGGGGTCACCGGCGCGGGCGCGCCCCCTGTGCGCCCTGAGCTGCGTTCACTCGCGCACCCCGATTGGCTCCCCACGGTGGGCGAAGATGCGGGATCATGTCTGGCATGACCGAGGTGTCCTCGCTCACAGGGCGGCTGCTCGTGGCAACCCCCGCCCTGGCGGACCCGAACTTCGACCGTGCGGTGGTGCTCCTTCTCGACCACGACGAGGAGGGCTCCCTCGGTGTCGTCCTCAACCGTCCCACCCCGGTGGGCGTGGGCGACATCCTGGAGGGCTGGGCCGATCTGGCCGGTGAGCCCGGAGTGGTCTTCCAGGGCGGTCCGGTCTCGCTGGACTCGGCGCTCGGCGTCGCGGTCATACCGGGCGGAGCGAACGGGGACAGCGCCCCGCTCGGCTGGCGCCGGGTGCACGGCGCGATCGGTCTTGTCGACCTGGAGGCCCCGCCGGAGCTGCTCGCCTCGGCCGTCGGCTCGTTGCGGATCTTCGCCGGTTACGCCGGCTGGGGCCCCGGCCAGCTGGAGGACGAGCTGGCGGAGGGCGCCTGGTACGTCGTGGAGTCCGAGCCGGGTGACGTGTCCTGCCCGGAGCCGGAGACCCTCTGGCGCGAGGTGCTGCGCCGCCAGCGCAACGAGCTGGCGATGGTCGCCACGTATCCCGACGACCCGTCGCTCAACTGATGCCTCTGCGCTTCAGTACCCTTGGCGATATGAGCACTCTCGAGCCCGAGCGCGGGACTGGTACGGGGACCCTCGTAGAGCCGACGCCACAGGTGTCCCACGGCGACGGCGACCACGAGCGCTTCGCCCACTACGTCCAGAAGGACAAGATCATGGCGAGCGCCCTCGACGGCACCCCCGTCGTGGCGCTGTGCGGCAAGGTGTGGGTGCCGGGCCGCGACCCGAAGAAGTACCCCGTGTGTCCCATGTGCAAGGAGATCTACGAGTCCATGGGCAGCGGCGGCGACGACAAGGGCGGCGACAAGTAGGCGCCCGCCCGTTGTCCGCCTGAAGACCCTCGGGCCCCCGGGACGCGCCACAGACGCGGACCCGGGGGCCTTTGTGCTTTCCGGCCACCAACTGGTCCAGACCTCTTGTCGGCATGCTCACGCCGGCAATAGCCTCCTCGAGGTCGCGCACGGCGAAGAACGCGCCGCGCCGCGACGCAGTTCCCCCGTAGGAACGCTTTCCTTCATCAAGGACTGATGTGACTGACAAGGCGGATCTGATCCCGGCTCCGGCGCGCTGTTCGCGGAACACCGCCGGGCACACGAGCATCGGCGCCGGTACGGCGCTGGAGGCGCGGCCCGGCACCGAGGGCGTCGCACGGTGGCTGCGGGCCACCGTCGGCGCGGCGACCGGCCTGCAGCTGCCGGAGGCGGACGGCGGGGACGACCGCGTCGTACTGAGCATCGAGCCCGACCTGCCCCCCGAGGGCTACCGCCTCGTCACCGACGGCCGTCCGGCGCGCATCGAGGGCGGCAGCGCCGCCGGCGTCTTCTGGGGAGCGCAGACCTTCCGGCAACTGCTCGGACCCGACGCGTTCCGCCGCGCGCCGCTGCGGCCGGACCGGGACTGGGACCTGCCCCGGGTCACCGTCGAGGACGCCCCCCGGTTCGGCTGGCGCGGCCTCATGCTGGACGTCGCCCGGCATTTCATGCCCAAGGAAGGCGTGCTGCGGTACCTGGACCTGATGGCCGCGCACAAACTCAACGTCTTCCACTTCCATCTGACGGACGACCAGGGCTGGCGGATCGAGATAGGGCGGTACCCGAGGCTGACCGAGGTCGCCTCCTGGCGGGCGCGGACGAAAATCGGCCACCGTGCCTCACCGTTGTGGGAGGAGAAGCCGCACGGGGGTCACTACACCCAGGACGACATCCGGGAGATCGTGGCCTACGCCGCCGAGCGGCATATCACCGTCGTCCCGGAAATCGACGTACCGGGCCACTCGCAGGCCGCCATCGCCGCGTATCCGGAACTCGGCAACACCGACGTCGTCGACACCTCCGCCCTCACCGTCTGGGACAACTGGGGAATCTCCGCCAACGTGCTGGCCCCCACCGACACCACCCTCCGTTTCTACGAGGGGGTGTTCGAGGAAGTGCTGGCACTGTTCCCCTCGGAATTCGTGCACATCGGCGGCGACGAATGCCGCAAGGACCAGTGGCGCCGGTCGCCGGCCGCGAAGAGCCGGATCGCGGACCTCGGGCTCGCCGGCGAGGACGAGTTGCAGTCCTGGTTCATCGGCCACTTCGACACCTGGCTCGCCGCGCGCGGGCGCCGCCTCATCGGCTGGGACGAGATCCTGGAGGGCGGGCTCGCGCCGGGCGCCGCGGTGTCCTCCTGGCGCGGATACGGGGGCGGCGTCGCCGCCGCGCGGGCCGGGCACGACGTCGTCATGTGCCCGGAGCAGTACGTCTATCTGGACCACCGGCAGGCGCCCGGGGACGACGAACCCGTGCCGATCGGCTTCGTGCGCACCCTGGAGGACGTCTACCGGTTCGAGCCGGTACCGGCCGAACTCACCGCAGAGGAGGCCCGGCACGTGCTGGGCACCCAGGCCAACGTGTGGACGGAGGTGATGGAGGACGCCGCGCGCGTCGACTACCAGGCCTTTCCCCGGCTCGCCGCCCTCGCAGAGGTCGCCTGGAGCCGGCTGCCCGCCCCGGCGGAGCGGGACTTCGCGGACTTCGAACACCGTATGGCCGTCCATTACCGGCGACTTGACGCCCTCGGTGTCGGCTACCGGCCGCCCAGCGGGCCACGCCCCTGGCAGCGACGCCCCGGCGTCCTCGGCCGCCCGATCGACGGCGCGCCCCCGAACCGCTAGGAGGCGCCCGGTACCTGTGGCCGCCCGGCGGAACGGGTGCCCGTAGAACGAATGACGGAAAACGCCGTTAAGTCACTGAAGAGTGGCGATCGGCGCGCACCGGTGATGCCGTGCGAAAACGGAACATGTCGCCGATGAGGTGGGCGAATGCCTCCTGGCGGACCCCCGCGTCCGGCCCTTGCGAAGATGTGCCAGAGTTGCCACGTCCGCCCTGTGAGCACGTACCGTACGGCCACACAGGTGGGACCAGGTGGGGCAGCGGGAAGGGGCAGCCGGTTTGACCACGCACGCACCGCAGGCGGCGCAGGCCGTCACGCTGCCCACGACACTGGACGAGGCCGTGGCGGCCCTCACCGCCATGCCCGCCGCCGTCCCCGTGGCGGGCGGCACCGACCTCATGGCCGCCGTCAACTCCGGCCAGCTCAGGCCCGCCGCCCTGGTGGGCCTCGGACGGATCAGCGAGATCCGCGGCTGGCAGTACCTGGACGGCCACGCGCTGCTCGGCGCGGGCCTCACGCACGCCCGCATGGGCCGTCCCGACTTCGCGGCCCTGATCCCGGCGCTCGCCGCCGCCGCGCGTGCCGCCGGCCCGCCGCACATCCGCAACGCGGGCACCCTGGGCGGCAACATCGCCTCGGCCGCCCCCACCGGCGACGCGCTGCCGGTGCTGGCCGCCCTCGAGGCGACGCTGATCATCGCGGGCCCGAACAGAGCCCGCCGGGAGATCCCGGTCTCGCACCTGCTGGCCGGCGTGGAGATGCTGCGCGGCGGCGAACTCATCGGCTACGTGCGCGTGCCGCTGCTGCACGCCCCCCAGGTCTTCCTGAAGGCGACCGGGCGCACCGGCCCCGGCCGCGCGCTGGCCTCGGTGGCGGTGGTGCTCGACCCGGCCCGGCGCGGGGTGCGCTGTGCCGTCGGTGCCATAGCGCCGATGCCGCTGCGCCCCCTGGACGCCGAGCAGTGGGTCGCCCAGCTCATCGACTGGGACAACGACCGCGCGCTCGTACCGGAGGCCCTGCACGCCTTCGGGGAGTACGTCTCCGCGGCCTGCATCCCCGACCCGGCCCCCGAGCCGGACGGCTCCGTGGTCCCGCTGCCGCCCGCCGTACTGCACCTGCGGCGCACCGTCGCCGCGCTGGCCCGACGAGCACTGGGGAGGGCGCTGTCGTGACCGACGACCAGCACGGAGAGGGCACCCCCCAGGGCGGCGGCCGCTGGGACCCGCTGCCCCAGGGCGACTACGACGACGGCGCCACCGCCTTCGTCAAGCTGCCCGAGGGCGGCATCGAGGCCCTGCTGTCCGGCGACAGCCCCCTGGCCGCCCCCGGACACGGCTACGTCCCGCCGCGGATAACGGCGGCGCCCCCCGACGGTCCCGCGGACCAGTGGCCCGCGCCCGACGGCGGCGGCCGGTGGCCCGACCCGAACGCCGTGCCCCAGGAACCGGGCACGGGCGACCGGTTCACGTACCAGCCCGCCGCGACCCAGCAGTGGACCTTCGAGGAGCCCGCGGCCCGGCCCGCCCCCGGACACGACGTCACCGGACAGTGGTCCATCCCGGTCGTCGGCGGCGACCTCCCGGACGAGTCGGGCGAGTTCACGACGTCCTCGCTGGTCGAGCAGTGGGGCGGCACCCCGCCGGCCACCCTTCCCGGCGGCGCGTCCGCGCCCTGGGCGACGGAGACCGCCGGACAGCCGTGGGGAGAGCCGGAGCAGGACGCCGCGCCCCACACCGCCGGCGCGGCCCCGGCGACGGAGTTCGCGCCCCCCACCGCCGAAGCCTCCACGGCACCGGAGTTCGCGCCCGCGTCGCCCTACGACCCGGCCCCGCCCGCACAGGCCCTTGAGGGCCTCGCCGACGGCCCGCAGCGGCACGACGGGCCCGCCGGTCACCGGGCGGCCCCCGAGGCCCTGGAAACGCCGGACACGGCCGCGGCGCCGGACCCCGCGATCCCGTCCGGCGTGCCGGACACCCCCGCGGCACCGGCGGACGAGACCGGCGCGCCCGAGGACACCGGCACCGGATCCGCCGCGGACGCGCGGCAGGACGGGGCACCCGCAGCGGCGCCCGAGGACGCGACGGCCGACGAGGACCCGTCGGCCCGGACCCCGGACCAGGACGACGCGCCCGGCGACGACCCCGCCGTCCTCCCGCCCCACGACGACCACCCCCTCGCCTCCTACGTCCTGCGGGTCAACGGCACCGACCGGCCCGTCACCGACGCCTGGATCGGCGAGTCCCTGCTGTACGTCCTGCGTGAGCGGCTCGGCCTCGCCGGGGCCAAGGACGGCTGCTCGCAGGGCGAGTGCGGCGCCTGCAACCTGCAGGTCGACGGCCGCCTGGTGGCCTCCTGCCTGGTCCCGGCCGTCACCGCGGCCGGCAGCGAGGTGCGCACCGTCGAGGGCCTGGCCGCCGACGGGCAGCCCTCCGACGTGCAGCGGGCGCTCGCCCGGTGCGGCGCCGTGCAGTGCGGCTTCTGCGTCCCGGGCATGGCGATGACCCTGCACGACCTCCTCGAGGGCAACCCCGCGCCGTCCGAGCTGGAGACCCGGCAGGCCCTGTGCGGCAACCTCTGCCGCTGCTCCGGCTACCGGGGCGTCCTGGACGCCGTCAAGGAGGTCGTCGCCGAGCGCGAGGCCCACACCACCGCCGACCAGGGGCCGGACACCGAGGAGGCGCGCATCCCGCACCAGGCGGGCCCGGGCGCCGGCGGCGTCAACCCGGCGGCCTTCGAGTCACCGGGGCTCTTCGACAGCCCCGGCACCTTCGGGACACCGGGTCCGCACGACCAGCAGTACGGCCAGGACGGAGGCCAGGCATGAGCAACGAAGCCGCCACCGCGACCACCACCGCGGCGCCACCCGCCGCCGACCCCGAGCCGCTGCCGCACGGCCTCGGCGCCTCGCTGCCGCACGCCGACGCCCGCGCCAAGACCGAGGGCACCTTCCCCTACGCGGCCGACCTGTGGGCCGAGGGGCTGCTGTGGGCCGCCGTGCTGCGCTCCCCGCACGCGCACGCGCGCATCCTCTCCATCGACACCACCCACGCGCGCGAGATGGCCGGCGTACGCGCCGTCGTCACCCACGAGGACATCCCCGGCACCCCCCGCCACGGCCGGGGCACGCCGGACCGCCCGGTGTTCGCCTCCGAGGTCGTACGGCACCACGGCGAGCCCATCGCCGCCGTCGCCGCCGACCACCCCGACACCGCGCGGATGGCCGCCGCGGCCGTCATCGTCGAGTACGAGGTGCTCGACCCGGTCACCGACCCCGAGCACGCCTTCGAGGCCGAACCGCTGCACCCGGACGGCAACCTGATCCGGCACATCCCGCTGCACCACGGCGACCCGGAGGCGGCCGGCGAGATCGTCGTCGAGGGCCAGTACCGCATCGGCCGCGCGGACCCCGCCCCCATCGGCGCCGAGGCCGGCCTCGCGGTGCCGCGGCCCGACGGCGGTGTGGAGCTGTACCTCGCCTCCACCGACCCGCACACCGACCGCGAGACGGCCGCGGCCTGCTACGGCCTGTCCCCGGATCGGGTGAAGATCGTCGTCACCGGGGTGCCCGGCGCCACCGCCGACCGCGAGGACCAGGGCTTCCAGCTCCCGCTCGGCCTGCTCGCCCTGAAGACCGGCTGCCCGGTGAAGCTCACGGCCACCCGCGAGGAGTCCTTCCTCGGCCACGCCCACCGTCACCCCACCCTGCTGCGCTACCGCCACCACGCGGACGCCGACGGCAGGCTGGTGAAGGTCGAGGCGCAGATCCTGCTCGACGCGGGCGCCTACGCGGACACCTCCGCCGAAGCCCTCGCCGCCGCCGTCTCCTTCGCGTGCGGCCCGTACGTCGTCCCGAACGCCTTCATCGAGGGCTGGGCCGTACGCACCAACAACCCGCCCTCCGGCCATGTGCGCGGCGAGGGCGCGATGCAGGTGTGCGCCGCCTACGAGGCGCAGATGGACAAGCTGGCGAAGAGACTGGGCCTGGACCCGGCCGAGCTGCGCCTGCGCAACGCGCTCGCGACCGGCGACGTCCTGCCCATCGGCCAGACCGTGACCTGCCCGGCCCCGGTGGCCGAACTCCTGCAGGCGGTCCGTGACTTCCCGCTGCCCGAGCTGCCCATGGACACCCCGGAGGAGGAGTGGCTGCTGCCCGGCGGCCCCGAGGGCGCGGGCGAGCCGGGCGCGGTGCGCCGGGGTGTCGGCTACGGCCTGGGCATGGTGCACATGCTCGGTGGCGAGGGCGCCGACGAGGTCTCCACGGCGACGGTGAAGGTGCACGACGGCGTGGCCACCGTGCTCTGCGGGGCCGTGGAGACGGGCCAGGGCTTCACCACCCTCGCCCGCCAGATCGTCCAGGAGACGCTCGGCATCGACGAGGTGCACGTGGCACCCGTCGACACCGACCAGCCCCCGGCCGGCGCGGGCTGCCGCGGCCGCCACACCTGGGTGTCGGGCGGCGCGGTGGAGCGGGCGGCGAAGATGGTCCGCACCCAGCTCCTGCAGCCCCTGGCCCACAAGTTCGGCATGTCCACCGAGCTGCTGCAGATCACGGACGGCAAGATCACCTCCTACGACGGCGTGCTGTCGACCACCGTCACCGAGGCGCTGGACGGCAAGGAACTGTGGGCCACCGCCCAGTGCCGTCCGCACCCCACCGAGCCGCTGGACGCCGCCGGTCAGGGCGACGCCTTCGTGGGCCTCGCCTTCTGCGCGATCCGCGCGGTGGTGGACGTCGACATCGAGATCGGCTCGGTCCGGGTGGTGGAGCTGGCGGTCGCCCAGGACGTCGGCCGGGTCCTCAACCCCGCCCAGCTCGCGGCCCGTATCGAGGCGGGCGTCACCCAGGGCGTGGGCATCGCCCTCACCGAGAACCTGCGCACCCCGCGCGGCCTGATCCGCCACCCCGACCTGACCGGATACGCGCTGCCGACCACCCTGGACGCGCCGGACATCCGGATCGTGAAGCTGGTCGAGGAACGCGACGTGGTCGCGCCCTTCGGCGCCAAGTCGGTCAGCGCGGTCCCGGTGGTGACGTCTCCGGCGGCGATCGCCTCCGCCGTCCGCGCGGCGACGGGCCGCCCGGTCAACCGCCTCCCGATCCGCCCGCAGGCGGCCGTGGTGACGTCCCAGTGACCACGCCCGCGTGCACGGCGACGGCCGTGCACGGGCAGGGCGGGCAACGGACCCGGCCCGTCTGACGTCCTTCCTGGTGAGGGCCGTTGTCAGTGGTGCGGCGTAGTGTGCTGAGCAGTCGGGGGGCACCTCCCCGGGCACCGCGCACGACGACGCACGCACACAGGCACGCACGGGGACGATCGCGGGGGAGCGATGAGCACGACCGATGCCGGGATCCCGGCGATCACACTGACCGAGGCGGAACTGGGCCGTCACATCACCCACGCCCCGACCCGCGGACTGCTCACGGGCCCCGGACTGCCCGCGGACACCGCCCTGTTGACCTTCTCCCCGCTGCGCGCGCACGGCCTGCGCACCCTCGGCGACGCCACCGACGGCCCCTTCCACCTGGCGGAGGAACTCCGCGACCGCCTGGTGATCGGCGAACTGCTGAACCCGGCCGGCATGGAGCGCGAGTCGATCCTGCTCGACGGCGACACCGGCGAGCTGACGACGGCCTACCTCGTCGGCCCCTCCGACCCGCGCCCCTTCGCGCCCTCGCTGGCCACCCTGCTGCGCTTCGCCGCGGTCACGGAGGAACTGGCGGGTCTGCGCGGCCGTTTCGCGTCCCTGGCGGGCAAGTACGGTCCGAGGACGGCGACCGAGGCATCGCGCCGCCTGCTCGCCCTCTTCGCGGAGGGCACCGACGGCCGGGTCCCGCCCTACTGGAAGGCCGCGGCCCTGATCCGCCCGCTGGCGCTCGTCGCGGGGCCGGGCACCATGTCCGGCCTCACCCTGGACGTCCCGGCCCGCCTGCTGGAGCAGGAGTTCGGCCACGGCCGGGTGGCCCGGTTCGAGGAGGTCGACTTCCCCGCCACGCTCACCCACGAGCCGACCCGCCGCTTCCTGCGCGAGACGGGCCTGCCGGAGGAGACGGTCGTCTTCCACGCCGACACCGACGTCCCGCTGCCGACGCTCACCGAGTACTTCACCACCGAGCGCTGCGACGACTACCCCCTGGACGCCCTCCCCGCCCACGCCGGCCACCTGATCCGCCTCGGCCACCTGATCGATGACAACAGCCTGGTGGTCGACGGCAGAACGGGCGCGGTGCTCACCTTCAGCGAGCCCGAGGCGACGCTCCACCCCCTGAACACCGACGTCTCCACCCTGGCCTTCACCCTCTGGCTCCTGCACCACGAGCGCACCATCGACGAACACCTGTCGAACGAGCTGAGCACAGAGGCCTACGACCACCTGGCCGCGACGATGATCCACACCCTCACCGCGGTGGACCCCACGGCCACCCTGCCGGACACCGCCTGGCACTACTGGACACAACTGTTCCAGGACGAGGCGGGCGGGGTGCTCTAGCTGGAGACCGTGGCGGGAATCGAACCCGCGTAAGTCGCTTTGCAGGCGACTCCCTGAACCACTCGGGCACACGGTCGTGTCTTGCTGAGAAGAACGTAGGGCGGGCCAGGACCGCCGCTCAAGGGAACGCGCGGCCCCGCAACGGGACTGCCATACGCCGTTCATGAAGCGCGAGTCGGGGGTCTACGACCAAGGTCGGAGTCCGGGCGGGACCACCGACAGGGGTCAAACCCGGCCGTGGACCTTACTCTGGCGACCATGAGTGCCCTCGAGTCCCGTGACACCGGTGTGGTGAGTGATGCCGTCGAGAAGGACGGCGGCGGTGTGCTGAGCCGGGAACACCGGGCGCTCAGCGTCGGGATCGTCTCCGTCGTGCTGCTCATCGCCTTCGAGGCGACCGCCGTCGGCACCGCGATGCCCGTGGCCGCGCGCGAGCTGGACGGGCTGGCGCTGTACGCGTTCGCGTTCTCCGGATACTTCACGACCAGCCTGTTCGGCATGGTGTTCGCCGGCCAGTGGTCCGACCGGCGCGGGCCGCTCGGCGCGCTGACCACGGGGATCGCCGCCTTCGCCGCCGGGCTCGTCGTCGCCGGGACCGCCGGGGTCATGTGGGTGTTCATCCTCGGGCGGGCCGTACAGGGCCTCGGCGGCGGGCTGGTCATCGTGGCGCTGTACGTGGTCGTCGGGCGCGCCTACCCCGAGCGGCTGCGGCCCGCGATCATGGCGGCCTTCGCCGCCGGGTGGGTCGTACCGTCCATCGTCGGCCCGCTCGCCTCGGGCGCCGTGACCGAGCACCTCGGCTGGCGCTGGGTCTTCCTCGGCATCCCCGCCCTGGTCGTCTTCCCGCTCGCCCTCGCGCTGCCGCAGATACGGCGCCGGGCGGCGGGACCGGTGGACGGCACCGACGGCGCCGCCTCCTTCGACCGGCGCCGCATCCGGCTCGCCCTCGCCATCTCCCTCGGCGCGGGACTCCTGCAGTACGCCGCCCAGGACCTGCGATGGCTCTCGCTGGTCCCCGGTCTCGCCGGTGCGGCCCTGCTCGTGCCCGCCGTCCTCGGGCTGCTTCCGCGCGGCACCTACCGCGCCGCGCGCGGCCTGCCCTCCGTCGTGCTGCTGCGCGGTGTGTCCGCCGGGTCCTTCATCGCCGCCGAGTCCTTCGTCCCGCTGATGCTGGTCACCCAGCGGGGACTGTCGCCGACGCTCGCCGGGTTCTCGCTGGCGGCCGGCGGGGTCACCTGGGCGCTGGGCTCGTGGGTGCAGTCGCGGCCCCGCGTGGAGCCGTACCGGGAGCGGCTGATGACGGCGGGCATGGTGCTGGTCGCCGCCGCGATCGTCACCGCGCCGAGCGTGCTGCTGCACTCCGTGCCCGTCTGGACCGTCGCCGTCGCCTGGGGCTTCGGCTGCTTCGGCATGGGGCTGGTGATCTCCTCAACCAGCGTGCTGCTGCTCCAGCTGTCCGCGCCCAGGGAGGCCGGCGCCAACTCCGCCGCGCTCCAGATCTCCGACGCCCTCTCCAACGTCGTCCTCCTCGCGGCGACCGGCGCGGCCTTCGCGACCCTGGGCGGCGGCAGCGCGGCGGCCACGTCGACCTCGGCGGCCGGCGGATCCCACCCCGCCGCCTTCGCCGCCGTATTCCTGCCGATGGCGGCGGTGGCGCTGGCGGGGGCATGGGTGACGCGACGGCTCCGCGAGGTGTGAACCCGGGAGTTCGGCCTCGCCGGTAAACCGGTCGCCGGGCACATCGCCGATCCCCAGTGCTGTGGCCGGAAAGGTTCACCGGCTCGCGACGCCCTGCACGGCACCTCGCCGCGTTGTCGCATCACCCGAGTACATCCAGTACGCGGGTGATGCTCCGCCTTGCGAGGCACCGCACCGGACGCCGCGAGCTTCCCGGCAAACCTTTCCGGCCACAGCACTGGCCTTGCCGCATGCACGAGCTGACCCTTTTCATCGACCCCGCCACCCGGCAGGCGCTGGACGACCTCGCGGACGCGTCCGGCCGCCCCGGCGAGGAGGTGGCGCTGGACGCCGTACGCCGGTATCTGCGGGAGGAAGGAGCGGCCGTCCGCGCGTGCGCCGAGCGTCTCGCGCTCAGCCACGCCGACCTGCTGAGGAGGCTCGGCGAATGACCCGTCACCTCACCGTCGCCGAGGTCACCGCCATCGCGGAGGTCGCCTTCGGCGGCCGCCCGCCCGAGGCCCGGGAGCCCGGGCTGCTGGCCTCCGCCGTGCACCGGCCCCGCGCCCGGATGTTCGGCACGGCCGCCTACCAGGACCTGCACGAGCAGGCCGCCGCCCTGCTGCACGCCCTCGCCGCCAACCATCCCCTCGTCGACGGGAACAAGCGCACCGCCTGGCTGGCCACGGCCACCTTCCTCGCGCTCAACGGCGTCGATCTCGCCGGCGCCGACCAGGACACCGCGTACGACCTGGTCATCGACGTGGCATCCGGCCGGGTGAGCGATGTGGGGCAGATCGCGGGACGGCTGCGCCGACTGTGACGTGAGTCCCACCCGCGGGCGGCCCGGCCCTGTTCGCGCGTCGGGCGCCCCGGGGCGCCGGTAGGGTGGCCCGGTTGTCATACGTAGCCGAGCCGCCCTACCCCCTGATCCACGGAGACCGTGACTACCGCCCGCCCGTCACCCGCCGCCACCCTCAACGGAGGGCCCTCCGGGCCCGCACCCATGACTGCTTCCTCCGCACACTCCCACCACCTCTCGCCGGCCTTCCCCGGCCGGGCTCCCTGGGGCACCGCCAGCAAGCTGCGTGCCTGGCAGCAGGGGGCGATGGAGAAGTACATCCAGGAGCAGCCGCGTGACTTCCTCGCGGTGGCCACGCCCGGCGCCGGCAAGACGACCTTCGCGCTGACCCTCGCCTCCTGGCTGCTGCACCACCACGTCGTGCAGCAGGTGACCGTGGTCGCGCCGACCGAGCATCTGAAGAAGCAGTGGGCGGAGGCCGCGGCCCGGATAGGGATCAAGCTCGACCCCGAGTACAGCGCGGGCCCGCTCGGCAGGGACTACGACGGCGTCGCCGTCACCTACGCGGGCATCGGCGTCCGCCCGATGCTGCACCGCAACCGCGTCGAGCAGCGCAAGACCCTGGTGATCCTCGACGAGATCCACCACGCCGGTGACTCCAAGTCCTGGGGCGAGGCGTGCCTGGAGGCGTTCGAGCCCGCGACCCGGCGGCTCGCGCTGACCGGTACGCCGTTCCGGTCCGACACCAACCCGATCCCCTTCGTCACGTACGAGGAGGGGCAGGACGGGATCCGCCGGTCCGCCGCCGACTACACCTACGGCTACGGCAACGCCCTCGCCGACCACGTCGTCCGGCCCGTCATCTTCCTCTCCTACAGCGGCAGCATGCGCTGGCGCACGAAGGCCGGTGACGAGATCGCCGCCCGGCTCGGCGAGCCGATGACCAAGGACGCGGTCAGCCAGGCCTGGCGTACCGCCCTCGACCCGCGCGGCGACTGGATGCCCAGCGTGCTGCGCGCCGCCGACCAGCGGCTGACCGAGGTCAGGAAGGGCATCCCGGACGCCGGTGCCCTGGTCATCGCCTCCGACCAGGACTCCGCCCGCGCCTACGCCAAGCTCATCCGGGAGATCACCGGCACGAAGGCGACCCTCGTGCTGTCCGACGACGCCGGCGCCTCGAAGCGGATCGACGACTTCAGCGGCAGCGACGACCGCTGGATGGTCGCGGTGCGCATGGTGTCCGAGGGCGTCGACGTGCCCCGGCTCGCGGTCGGGGTGTACGCCACCACCATCTCGACCCCGCTGTTCTTCGCGCAGGCCGTCGGCCGTTTCGTGCGGTCCCGGCGGCGCGGCGAGACCGCGTCCGTGTTCCTGCCGACCGTCCCGGACCTGCTCACCTTCGCCAACCAGATGGAGAAGGAACGCGACCACGCCCTCGACAAGCCGAAGAAGGAGGGCGAGGAGGACCCGTACGCCGAATCCGAGAAGGAGATGGAGGAGGCGAACAAGGAGCAGGACGAGGACACCGGCGAGCAGGAGCAGTTCGCCTTCGAGGCGCTGGAGTCCGAGGCCGTCTTCGACCGGGTCCTCTACGACGGCGCCGAGTTCGGCATGCAGGCCCACCCGGGCAGCGAGGAGGAGCAGGACTACCTCGGCATCCCGGGCCTCCTCGAACCCGACCAGGTGCAGATGCTGCTGCAGAAGCGGCAGGCCCGGCAGATCGCGCACAGCCGCAAGAAGCCGGACACCGAGGCCGACCTGCTGGAACTGCCCGCCGAACGCCGGCCGGTGGTCAGCCACAAGGAGATGATGGAGCTGCGCAAGCGGCTCAACACCCTGGTCGGCGCATACGTCCACCAAAGCGGCAAGCCGCACGGTGTCATCCACACCGAGCTGCGCCGGGTGTGCGGGGGACCGGCCAGCGCGGAGGCGACGGCGGGGCAGCTGCGACAGCGGATCGCCAAGGTGCAGGAGTGGGCGACACGCATGCGGTAAAAGCCTGTGGCATGTGCGTATGGGGACGAATGCAGGCAGTCCGGATCCGTCCCTGACCGGATTCTGGACGGAGGCTTCCGCTCAGCGAACCGGCTTCGCTACTGTCCGGCTACGCACACGCCCCGTGGCAGCGCCGCCGCGGAGCGCAGCCGTGAAGCGACATGGCCCGGAGCCGCCGGGCGTCCTGCCGATCGGCGGCCTCTGAAGCGCGTCGCCGCCGGGACTCGGTGTCGCATCCGTCGCTCCGGGGTCCGCCGACCTCACCGCCGAAGGAGTGGGCGTCGTGACCGCGGAGACCTCCCAGACGCTCGACCGGGGACTGCGTGTCCTCAAGTTGCTGGCCGACACCGACCACGGGCTGACCGTCACCGAGCTTTCCAACAAACTGGGCGTCAACCGGACCGTGGTGTACCGGTTGCTCGCCACGCTGGAGCAGCACGCCCTCGTACGGCGTGACCTGGGCGGACGTGCCAGGGTCGGGCTCGGGGTGCTGCGGCTCGGCCGGCAGGTGCATCCGCTGGTACGGGAGGCGGCGCTGCCCGCGCTGCGGTCGCTCGCCGAGGACATCGGGGCGACTGCGCATCTGACCCTGGTGGACGGGACCGAGGCGCTGGCCGTCGCGGTGGTCGAGCCGACCTGGACGGACTACCACGTGGCCTACCGGGCCGGTTTCCGGCATCCGCTGGACCGGGGGGCCGCGGGCCGGGCGATTCTCTCCGCCCGGCAGTCGCCGCGGGCCGACCCCGGGTACACCCTGACCCACGGGGAGCTGGAGGCCGGTGCCTGCGGGGCGGCGGCGCCCCTCGTCGGGGTGACGGGGGTCGAGGGCAGCGTGGGTGTGGTGATGCTGGCGGAGTCCGTGCCGGAACGGGTGGGGCCGCGGGTGATGGACGCGGCCCGGGAGGTCGCGGAGGCGCTGCGCTGAGCTGTGGTGGGCCGCCACCGAGGGGTCCCGTAGATTGATGGCGTGCTCTCACGTCTCACGCGCTCCCAGGCCGTCGCCGTCTGCGCCCTGCCCGTCGTGGCCCTGCTCGCCACGGCGGTGTTCGCGCCGCTGCCGTTCTCGGTGGCGCAGCCCGGGATGACGGCGGACGTGCTCGGCAAGAACCGGAGCACCCAGGTGATCACCGTCTCGGGCGCGCCGGCCCGGGAGACCAGCGGGCAGTTGCGGATGACGACCATCGAGGCGACCGGCCCGGACACCCGGGTGTCGCTCGCGGAGGTGCTCGGCAACTGGTTCCGCACCGACCGGGCCGTGATGCCCCGGGACGCGGTCTACCCGAGCGGGAACAGCGTCAAGGAGATCGAGAAGTACAACGCCAAGCAGATGCGCCAGTCCCAGGACGCGGCGACCCAGGCGGCGCTGAAGTACCTGGACCTGAGTCCCGGCAAGGTCAAGGTCCGGCTGAAGCTCGCCGACGTGGGCGGCCCCAGCGCGGGGCTGCTGTTCACCCTGGGGATCATCGACACGCTGGACGGCGACGGCCGCGGCGGTGACCTCACGGGCGGCCGCACCATCGCCGGTACGGGCACGATCGACGCCGCCGGCAAGGTCGGCGCGGTGGGCGGGGTGGCCCTGAAGACCCAGGCCGCCCGGCGGGACGGGGCCACCGTCTTCCTGGTGCCGAAGGCCGAGTGCGCCGACGCCAGGTCGGAGCTGCCGAAGGGCCTGCGGCTGATCCCGGTCACCACGCTCAAGGGCGCGGTGAACTCCCTGGTGGCCCTGGAGAAGGGCAAGGGCAAGGTCCCGAGCTGCTAGTGCTGCGACCGGAAGGGTTCACCGGCTCGCGAGGCCCGGCACGGCACCTCGCCGCGTTGTCGCATCACCCGAGTACATCCAGTACGCGGGTGACGCTCCGCCTTGCGAGGCACCGCACCGGACGCCGCGAGCTTCCCGGCAATCTTTCCGGCCACAGCACGAGGGCCTTTCCGGTCCGGCAGGCGGCCGGGACCGGTCCGGGGGCGGCGGCGAGCCGGACGGTGAGCCGCGTGGCGGGGCCACTCGGTTCGTCCCGGTCCTCGCGGGCGCCCGGGCCGGCGAGTCCGGCCGGGTGACCGGCTGCCACCTGCTCCGAGGCGACCGGGCGGGGAGAACCCCTACTTCACGAACCCCTCCGCCTTCATCCAGTCCAGCGCCACCTGGTGCGGGTCCTCCCCGTTGACGTCGACCCGGGCGTTCAGCGTCTGCGCCACCGAGTTGTCCAGCTTGGCGCTGACCGGTTCGATGACCTTCGCGATGGCCGGCCACTTCTTCAGCACCCCGCTGTTGATTACCGGCGTCGCGTTGTAGTTGGGGAAGAACTTCTTGTCGTCCGCCATCACCACCAGGTTCATCGACTTGATGCGCCCGTCGGTGGTGAACACCTCCCCGTAGGTGCACGCCCCCTTCGCCACCTGGGTGTAGATGATCCCGGTGTCCATCTGCGTGACGTTCTTCGTCGGCACGCTCATCCCGTACGCCTTCTCCATGCCGGGCAGCCCGTCCGCCCGGTTGGCGAACTCGCTCTCCACGCACAGGGTGACGGCTCCCGGGTCCCGCTTGGACAGGGCGGCCACCTCGGACAGCGTTCTCGTGCCGTACTTCTTGAAGTTGGCCTGGTTCATGGCGAGCGCGTAGGTGTTGTCGAGCTTCGACGGCTCCAGCCAGGTCAGCCCGTTCTTCAGGTCCGCCGCCCGTACCGCCTCCCACTGCTTGCGCGGGTCGGGGATCGGCCGGCTGTTGCCCAGGTAGGTGATCCAGCCCGTGCCCGTGTACTCGTACTGCGCGTCCGCGTCCCCGTTCTTGACCGCCTCCCGCGATCCGATGGAGCCCTGGATGCCGGTCCGGTCCAGGACGTCCGCGCCGGCGGCCTGGAAGGCGATCCCCATGATCGCGCCGAGGATCAGCTGCTCGGTGAACTCCTTGGAGGTGACGGTGAGATGGGCGCCCTTCAGGGGCTCGCCCGCCCCGATGGAACCCGGCCGGACATCGTCGACCATCGGGGAGCCGCTGGTCAGACCGCAGCCGGACGGTACGACGAGCAGCGCGGCCAGCAGCAGCGACACCCGGCGCCTCATGCTCCCGCCTCGAGACCGCGCGGCCGGAGCATGACCTCCGCCAGCGACGCCAGCCAGTCGACCAGCAGGGCGAGGGCGATGGTGAGGAGGGCGCCGAGCACCAGCACCGGCATGCGCTGGGTGGTGATGCCGGTGGTGATCAGCACACCCAGGCCGCCGCCCCCGCCGAAGGTCGCCAGGGTCGCCGTACCGACGTTGAGGACCAGCGCCGTACGGACGCCGGCGAGGATGAGCGGGACGGCGAGGGGCAGTTCGACACGGGTGAGGACGCCGAGCGGGGACATGCCGATGCCGCGGGCCGCCTCCAGCAGGGTCGGGTCGTTGGCCTTCAGACCGGCGATGGTGTTGGCCAGCACGGGCAGCACGGCGTAGACGATGATGCCGATCAGGGCCGCCTTCGTGCCCGTCCCCAGCCAGATCACCAGCAGCGCCAGCAGGCCGATCGCCGGGGTCGCCTGGCCCATGTTGGCGATCGTCATCGCCAGCGGGGTCGCCTTCTTCATGGCCCCGCGGGTGAGCAGGATGCCCAGTGGGATCGCGATGATCAGCACGAAGAACGTCGAGATCACCGTCAACTGCACGTGCTGCCACAGCGCCTTGGAGACCTGCCCGCCCGAGAGCGCGTTCCGCGAGATCGTGTCCAGGTCCGCCTGGCGGAACCACAGCCAGGTCACCAGCAGCAGCAGGACCAGGAACGAGGGCAGGACGGTCAGCCGCTGCCAGGTCAGCCGGCGCGCGGGCGGGCGCTGCCGGGGCGGCGGGGCCTCCTGTTCCGCCTCGCCCTCGTCACGCAGGGGCAGCCCCTCGACCTCGTGCTCGCCCCCGGGCGGCTGCTCGGTGCTCACGCCTTCGTCTCCCCTCCGTGCCCCTCCTGCTCGGAATGGGTCTGCTGGCTGCGGGCCTCCTCCAGCCCGGCCTGTGCCTCCATGGCCTCCAGCCGGTCGGCCTCCAGCAGTTCGTGCACGGAGTTCATCAGCGTCTCCATGTCCACGACGCCGATGTACGCCCCGCGCCGTCCGGTCACGGCCACCCGTCCGGCGTTGTCCGTGAGCACCGCCTCCAGCGCGTCCCGCAGGGTCGCGTCCCGGGTCACCGTGTCGTGCACCAGCGTGCCCGCGCGGGCCAGCGAGCCGCGGGCCCGCATCAGGTCGCCGCGCCGCAGCCACTTGTAGGGGCGGCGCCGCTTGTCGAGCAGCAGGATCTCGTTGGTGCCGCCGCCGCGCAGCAACCCGAAGATCTGCTGCAGCGGGGTGTCCACGGTCACCGTCGGGTAGTCCCGCATCTCCACGTCCCGGACCCGGGTCAGGTTGAGCCGCTTCAGGGCCGCGCCCGCACCGACGAAACCGGAGACGAAGTCGTCGGCCGGGTTGGTCAGGATGGCCTCCGGGGTGTCGAACTGGGCGATGTGCGAGTGCTCGCGCAGGACGGCGATCCGGTCGCCCAGCTTGATCGCCTCGTCGAAGTCGTGGGTGACGAAGACGATCGTCTTGTGCAGCTCGCGCTGGAGCCGGATCAGCTCGTCCTGGAGGTGGTCGCGGGTGATCGGGTCGACCGCGCCGAACGGCTCGTCCATCAGCAGCACCGGGGGATCGGCGGCCAGGGCCCGGGCCACGCCGACGCGCTGCTGCTGGCCGCCGGAGAGCTGGCGCGGATAGCGGTCGCGGAACTCGCCCGGGTCGAGCCCGACGAGGTCCAGCATCTCCTCGACCCGCTCGCGCACGCGCCCCTTCGACCAGCCGACCATCTTCGGCACCAGGGCGATGTTCTGCGCGACCGTCATGTGCGGGAACAGGCCCGAGGACTGGATGGCGTACCCGACCTTGCGGCGCAGCCGCACCGGGTCGATGCGGGTGACGTCCTCGCCCTCGATGCGGATGCGCCCGCCGGTCGGCTCGATCAGCCGGTTGATCATCTTCAGTGTCGTGGACTTGCCGCAGCCCGACGGCCCGACGAAGATCACCGTCTCGCCGGCCCTGATCTCCATGCTGACGTTGTCCACGGCCGGCTGCGGATTGCCCGGGTAGAGCTTGGTCAGGTTCTCCAGCTCGATCGTGGCGCCGTGCGAGGGGGTCGTCTCAGCCACGGATCCCCCTGGGAATGGTCAGCCGGCCGAGCAGCACGTACGCGGCGTCGAACAGCAGGGCGAGGATGACGATGCCGATCGTGCCGGCGAGCACCTGGTTCAGGGCGTTCTTGCTGCCCAGCGAGGCCAGCCCGCGGAAGATCTCGTTGCCCAGGCCGGGGCCGGAGGCGTAGGCGGCGATGGCCGCGATGCCCATCAGCATCTGCGTGGCGACCCGGATGCCGGTGAGGATGGGCGGCCAGGCCAGTGGCAGCTCGACACGCAGCAGCCGCGCCGGCCGGGACATGCCGATGCCGCGGGCCGCGTCCACCAGCGCCGGATCGACCCCGCGCAGGCCCACGATGCAGTTCCGCACGATCGGCAGCAGCCCGTACAGGGTCAGCGCGATCACGGTGGGCGCCACTCCGAGGCCCACGATCGGGATGAGCAGGCCGATCATCGCGAGCGAGGGGATGGTCAGGAAGGTCGCCGTGGTCGTGGTGGCCAGGTTGCCCGCCCACTCGGTGTGGTAGGTGGCGACCCCGAGCAGCACACCCAGGACGGTCGCCACGACCATGCACTGGAAGACCGCGCTGGCGTGTTGGTAGCCGTCCGCGAGCAACTGCTGGTGCCGGCTGCCCAGGTACTCCCAGAAGCTCACGCGCCCTCACCCCAGCTCGTCGGACCCTTCCCGGCCGTCCGAGCCGCACGCGCTCGCCCGCCCCCGGCTCACTCGCCGACGGCGGCCTGCTCCACCAGCGGGATGATCCGCAGCGGAACGGGGTTCTCCATGACGATCGCCGTGGAGGCCCGGACGATGCCATCAAAACCGACGACCCGGTCGATCACCCGCTGGAGATCGGCGTTGGACCGGGCCACGAGCCGGCACAGCATGTCCCCGCTGCCGGTGGTGGTCAGCAGCTCCAGCACCTCCGGCACGGTCGCCAAGTGCGCCCGTACGTCAGCCCCTTGACCCTGCCGGATCTGCAGCGTGGCGAACGCGGTGACCGGGTAGCCGAGGGCCGCCGGATCCACCTGGGGCCCAAAGCCGCGGATGACTCCATTCGACTGAAGCCGGTCCAGACGCGCCTGCACCGTCCCCCGGGCGACCCCGAGCCGCCGGGACATCTCCAGCACCCCGATCCGCGGCTCCCGCGCCAGCAGCACGATGATCCGGCCGTCCAGACGATCGATCGCCACAGCACCTCCCGGGGGATGGTCATCCTGTACAGAAAGCCCGTCGTCACTGCGATCGTGCTGAACACATTGCGCAGTGATTACGCGAACTATTGCGCACCTTGCAGGCCCGGTCCACCCTTCCGCTATGACGCAGACCACAGACCACACTCCCGACACCGCACGGCAGGCCGACCCCTTCCCGGTCAAGGGAATGGACGCGGTCGTCTTCGCCGTGGGCAACGCCAAGCAGGCCGCGCACTACTACTCCAGCGCCTTCGGCATGAAGCTGGTCGCCTACTCCGGACCGGAGAACGGCAGCCGGGAGACCGCCAGTTACGTGCTGGAGAACGGCTCGGCACGGTTCGTCCTCACCTCGGTGATCAAGCCGAGCAGCCCCTGGGGCCACTTCATCGCCCAGCACGTGGCCGAGCACGGCGACGGCGTCGTCGACCTGGCCATCGAGGTCCCCGACGCGCGCGCCGCCCACGCCTACGCCGTCGAGCACGGCGCCCGCTCGGTCACCGAGCCGTACGAGGTGAAGGACGAGCACGGCACCGTCGTCCTCGCCGCCATCGCCACCTACGGCGAGACCCGCCACACCCTGGTCGAGCGCACCGGCTACGACGGCCCGTACCTGCCCGGCTACGTGGCGGCCGCGCCGATCGTCGAGCAGCCCGCCCAGCGCACCTTCCAGGCCGTCGACCACTGCGTAGGCAACGTCGAACTCGGCCGGATGAACGAGTGGGTCGGGTTCTACAACAAGGTCATGGGCTTCACGAACATGAAGGAGTTCGTGGGCGACGACATCGCCACCGAGTACAGCGCGCTGATGTCGAAGGTCGTCGCGGACGGCACCCTCAAGGTGAAGTTCCCGATCAACGAGCCCGCGGTCGCCAAGAAGAAGTCCCAGATCGACGAGTACCTGGAGTTCTACGGCGGCGCCGGTGTCCAGCACATCGCGCTGAACACCAACGACATCGTGCAGACGGTACGGACGATGCGCGCGGCCGGCGTCCAGTTCCTCGACACCCCGGACTCCTACTACGAGACCCTCGGCGAGTGGGTCGGCGACACCCGCGTCCCGGTCGACACCCTGCGCGAGCTGAAGATCCTCGCCGACCGCGACGAGGACGGCTACCTGCTGCAGATCTTCACCAAGCCGGTCCAGGACAAGCCGACCGTGTTCTTCGAACTGATCGAGCGGCACGGCTCGATGGGCTTCGGCAAGGGCAACTTCAAGGCCCTGTTCGAGGCGATCGAGCGAGAGCAGGAGAAGCGGGGCAACCTGTAGCCGCGGCCTGGTCCGGACAAGGGGTCTAGGACATGTCGTCCGGCGGGGGCTCGTCGGGAACCTCCCCGAGCCCCCGCAGGGCCTCTCTCGCCGCCGCGGCCCCGAGCGGCGAGAAGTACGGGTTGATCCGCAGCGCCTCCTCGAGGTGCCGCCGGGCCGGCCCGTCCAGCTCCAGCTCGCGTTCGATCATGCCCCGGTGGAACGCGTACAGGGCACTGATCACGCCGCCGCCCTTCGCCTTGTCCGTCGCGACCGAGGCGTAGGTCAGCGCCTCCGTGTCCTCGCCGGCCCGGTGCAGCGCCCAGCCGAGGGCGTCGGCCACCTCGATCCCGGGCTGGCGCCGCCACTCCTCCCGCAACCGCTCCACCGCGTCCTCGGCGTCGGCGTGGTCCGCCTCGAACTGCCCGATCAGCAGCTCCTCGTCGACCCCGCCCGCCACCGACCGCCGGACCCGCTCGCGCAGCAGGCCGTAACTCTGCCCGGCGTCCTCGTACCGGCCCAGCGACTCGTACAGCTCGCCCAGCTCCAGCGCGTCCCGCGCGTCCGGCTGCCGGGCCAGGGCCGCTCGGTACGCGGCCACCGCCTCGTCGGTGCGGCCCAGCGCGGCCAGCGTCCGCCCCTTACCGGACAGCGCCGCCCGCCGGCCGGGGTCCAGCCGTACGGCCGCCTCGAAGTGCCGCAGCGCCTCCTCCCGGTCGCCCCGCTCCCAGGCCAGCTGCCCCACCCCGGTCAGATACGCGGCCTGCTCGGCCGGGGTGCGCGCGGCCGCCGCCGCGTCCGTCAGCTGGGCCACGGAGTCCTCGCGCCAGCCCCGGTCCCGGTAGACGGCCGAGGCGCCCGCCATCACCGCCGGCCGGTCGGCCCCCCTGGTGCGCAGCGCCAGCAGCTTGTCCAGGGCGCCCCGGGCCGCCTTGTAGTCGCCGAGCCCGGTGTAGGCGTCGATCAGCGGCGGATACGCCGACCAGCGCTTCGGGGTCAGCTTCAGCGCCTGCTCGCCGTACCGTTTCGCCGCCGGGAAGTCCCGCCGCGCGTTCGCCAACGCGGCCAGCCCGCCCAGCGCCGCCGCGCGCTCCGCCGGCCCGGTGCCGGCCACCGCCAGTGAGGTCCGCAGCGCCCGCTCCGCCTTCGGGAAGTCCGCCGCGTCGGCGGCGCTCCGCCCCTGCTGCACATACGCGGCCCCCAGCACCGCCCAGGCCCGCGCGTCCCGGGGCCGGGCCCGCACCGCGCTCTCCTGCCGCCCGATGAGCGCCGCCAGGTCCGGCAGCGCGGCCGGGACCCCGGAGGTGACCGCGGAGGTGACCGCGGCCGCCGTCAGCGCCGGCGACTGCGCCCGCGGGCCCGCGGCGGGCGGTGCCGCCCGGCGGTGCGCCGGCTCCGGCGGCAGCAGCATCAGCACCCCGCCCGCCGCGGCCGATCCCGCCAGCACGGTGACCAGCAGGCGCCGCAGCAGACGCCGGGAGCGGCGCGGCGGGGGCGGCTCGGCCACCAGGGACGTAGCGGGGGCGGAGCTGCCGTACGGTCGGATCTCCATACCGCTCACTGTGCGCCAGTACGCCGGGCACATCCGGGTGGCCCAAGGACGGCACGGACGGGGTTCACACCGATGGCCCCCGAGTGTCACGCTGTGATCGTGAGCCGTATCGAAGCGCCCCGCGACGAAGTGACGAGCAACCTCACCGACCGGCTCCTGGCCGGCCTGCCGCCCGAGGCCGTCCTCACCGATCCCGACGTCACGGCCTCCTACGCCAACGACATGGCGAGCTTCTGCCCGTCCGGTGCCCCGGCCGTGGTCGTGCTGCCGCGCACCGTCGAACAGGTGCAGCACGTCATGCGGACCGCGACCGAGCTACGCGTACCCGTGGTCCCGCAGGGCGCCCGCACGGGCCTGTCCGGCGGCGCCAACGCCACCGACGGCTCCATCGTGCTGTCCCTGACCCGGATGGACCGCATCCTGGAGGTCAGCCCGGTCGACCGGATCGCCGTCGTCGAACCGGGCGTCGTCAACGCGGCGTTCTCCCGCGAGGTGGAGAAGTACGGCCTGTACTACCCGCCGGACCCCTCGAGCTGGGAGACGTGCACCATCGGGGGCAACATCGGCACGGCGTCCGGCGGCCTGTGCTGCGTGAAGTACGGGGTGACGGCCGAGTACGTGCTCGGCCTGGACGTCGTCCTCGCCGACGGCCGTCTGATGTCCACCGGCCGGCGCACCGCCAAGGGCGTGGCGGGCTACGACCTGACCCGCCTCTTCGTCGGCTCCGAGGGTTCCCTCGGCATCGTCGTACGGGCCGTGCTGGCGCTGAGGCCGAAGCCGCCCCAGCAGCTCGTGCTGGCCGCCGAGTTCGCCTCGTCGGCCGCCGCCTGCGACGCCGTCTGCCGGATCATGGAGGGCGGGCATGTGCCGTCCCTCCTCGAACTGATGGACCGTACGACCGTCAAGGCGGTCAACGACCTCGCCCACATGGGTCTTCCGGAGGCCACCGAGGCGCTGCTGCTGGCCGCCTTCGACACCCCGGACCCCGCCGCCGACCTCGCCGCCCTCGGCGCGCTGTGCGAGGCCGCCGGCGCCACCCAGGTGGTGCCCGCCGACGACGCCGCCGAGTCCGAACTCCTGCTGCAGGCACGGCGGCTCTCGCTGACCGCGCTGGAGGCGGTCAAGGGCACGACGATGATCGACGACGTGTGCGTGCCCCGCTCGAAGCTCGGCGCGATGCTCGAGGGCGTCGAGCGGATCGCCGCTAAGTACGGCCTCACCATCGGCGTCTGCGCCCACGCCGGCGACGGCAACACCCACCCCACCGTCTGCTTCGACGCCCAGGACGTCGACGAGTCCCGGCGGGCCCGCGAGTCCTTCGACGAGATCATGGCGCTCGGCCTGGAGCTCGGCGGCACCATCACCGGCGAGCACGGTGTGGGCGTGCTCAAGAAGGAGTGGCTGGCGCGGGAGATCGGGCCGGTCGGCGTGGAGATGCAGCGCGCGGTGAAGGGGGTCTTCGACCCGCTCGGCATCCTCAACCCGGGCAAGCTCTTCTGAGCCGCCGGGCCTCACCGGGCGAGCAACTCGTCGAGCGCGTCGTCGATGCCGAGCCGCCCGTCCTCGGTACCCGGCGGCACCGCCCGCAGCGTCCGCTCCAGCCAGGCGGACACCGGCGTGGCCGGCAGCTCCAGCAGGGCGTCGCCGTCCGGCGAGCTCAGCGCGATCAGGACGATGCCGCGGCCCTCGGCCTTCGTCGGCCACACCCGCACGTCCCCGTGCCCGCACGGCCGGAACACCCCCTCCACCAGAAGCTCCCGGGCGAACGTCCACTCGACGGGTTGCTCGGAGTGGGTGTGGAAGGTGAGGTGCACGGCGTAGGGGTCGCCGGACCGGTAACCCAGCCGGGCCGGTACCGGGACGCTCCGCTCGGGCGACAGGACGAGCTGGATCTCCAGCTCCCGTTCCACCACGGTCTGCTGCATGACCTGCGTTTCCTCTCATCCGGGGCCGCCCTGAGCGGGCCCGCACCGGGGGAGAGGGGACAGGGGCGGGACCATTACGCGGGTTCGGGGAAGTTTCTCCGTCGGGGTGCGGGATCCGTGGACGGCGTTGCCCGGAAAGGGGTGGGTACGGCGGGACTGGAGGTACGGCATGCCCCGGTCTGATAGATGTGGAGCCCCTTACCACCCCCGAGCAGATACGGGACGACGGACATGAGCGCCCCAACCCCGGCCCCCGGTGACGACAGGCCCCGCGAGGGCTACTACCCGGACCCGTCCATCCCCGGCTACGTCCGGTACTGGAACGGCGCCTCCTGGGTGCCGGGCACCAGCCGGCCGGCGCCGCGGGACGGCGAACCGCTCAACCCGCCGCCCGGGTTCCACCCGGCGGTCCCGGCCGTGGAGGAGACGGGCCCGCACTTCTTCGACGAGGACCCGCAGCCGGGGCCCGCCGGAGAGCGGCCCGACCAGCGGCAGGCGTCCGCCTGGGGCGCCGATCCGAGGGTCCCCGCGGACACCCCGTCCCAGCCGGCCGGGCACGCCGCCCGTACCGACGGCACGGCGTCGATCCCGCCGGCCGAGGACGAGCCCGACCCCAGCGGGACCTTCATCTTCCGCCGTCCGGTCCCGGGTCCCGCGGCCGTCCGGGACTCCGGCACCATGACGTTCCGCCAGGTTCCGGGACAGGGGCAGAACCCGGCCCAGGAGCGGAACCCGGGCCAGGGCCGGCAGCCCGGCGGGCCGGCGGCCTCCGGCCCGGACGCGGGCGGTGTCACCGGCACCTCCGGCACGCCTGGTTTCGGCCCGGCTGTCATGGGCCCCGGTGGCCACGCCTCCGGTGCTGCCTCCGGGAGCTTCGGTATCCAGGGGCCGGCCGTGGCGCCGCAGGCGGGGCCGGGAGGTGCCGGTGGGTCCGGTGGCGCGGATGCGCAGGGCCCGGCCTCGGGCCCCGGCTTCGGTGCCGGGAAGGCCGCCGCCGCGCGTGCGGCGGGCGCACAGACCCCGCAGGCGCCCCAGGCCCCGGCAGCCGCGGCCTCTGCCGTACCCCAGCAGTCCGTACCCCAGCAGGCCGCACCCCAGCAGGCCGTACCCCAGCAGGCCGTACCCCAGCAGGCCGTACCCCAGCAGGCCGTACCCCAGCAGGCCGTGCCGCAGCAGTCGGCAGCCCGGCAGCCCGGCGGCTCCGGCACCCCGCTGACCGCCGGGCCCGGTGGCGGCCAGGCCTCCTGGGCGCAGCAGGTGCACCGGCTGGCCGGGGGAGCGGACGAGCAGCCCGTGGCACCGTGGAAGCCGCCGGTCGAGGACCCGTTCCAGGCGGTGGCCCGCCGGCAGTCCGAGGCCCGCCCGGCCGGCCTCGGCAAGCGGTTCGCCGCCCGTCTGATCGACAACCTGGTCCTCGGCGCCGTCACCGCGGCCGCCGCCGTCCCGCTCGGCACCCAGGCGGTCGAGCACATCCAGGACAAGATCGACGAGGCCAAGCTGTCCGGCCGCACCGTCACCGTCTGGCTGATCGACGGCACGACCGGCACCGCGCTCGGCATCGTCCTGGGCGTCCTGCTGGTCTTCGGCGTGCTCTACGAGGTGCTGCCCACCGCCAAGTGGGGCCGCACGCTCGGCAAGAAGCTGTGCGGGATCGAGGTCCGGGACATCGAGGGGCACGAGCCGCCGGGGTTCGGCGCGGCCCTGCGCCGCTGGCTGGTCTACAGCGTTCCCGGTCTGCTCGGTATCGGCCTGCTCGGTGTGCTGTGGTGTCTGTTCGACCGGCCCTGGCGCCAGTGCTGGCACGACAAGGCGGCCCACACCTTCGTCGCGGACTGACGCGGACCGGCGAGGCCCCCGTAACCCGTACGGCCGCCCGCCGGATGCGGAGCCGGTGCGTTCGCGGTCCACTCGGGCACATGAGCAGTGAACCGCCCCCCGGCTCCGGCGCGGAGCCCCCCGAGGACGACCCGTTCAGGAAGCGGCCCCCGTCGGACCAGGGGGCGGGCTCGCCGTACGACAGTCCGTACGGCGACCGCCAGCCCCCACCGCCCGGCGGCGGACAGCCGCCCCCCGGCGAGGGCGGGCAGCCCCCGCCACCCTGGGGAGGACAGCAGCCGCCCCCCTACGGCGGCGGTGAACCCCCCGGTGGCGGCGGCCCCTACGGGGGCGGGCCCTACGGCGCCGGCGGCCCCTACGGCGGCGGCCCGTACGGCGGCCCCGCAGACCCCCTCGCCGGCATGCCCCCGCTCGCGGACAGCGGCAGGCGCACCCTCGCCCGCATCATCGACATGATCCTCGTGGGCATCGTCGTCTGGCTGGTCACCTGGCCCCTGGGGGTGCACCAGTACGACGTGAACGGGAACCGGATGGAGGTCGGCCGGTCCCTCTGGCAGTCCTTCGTCGCCGCCGTCCTCTACGTCGCCTACGACACGATCATGATCGCCAAGTCGGGGCAGACCCTCGGCAAGAAGTGGCTCAAGATGCGGGTGGCCAACCTGAACGACGGTGCCACCCCCTCGACGCAGACCTCGCTGATCCGCGCCCTGGTGCTGTGGCTGCCGTTCGCCTTCTGCTGCGCCTGCGTCTGGACGGTGATCTGCGGCGGCTGGAGCTACTTCGACAAGCCGTACAAGCAGGGCCTGCACGACAAGGCCGCCAAGACGGTGGAGGTCGACACCCGCTGAGGCGCGCGGGGTGCTCGTACGCCGGCGGCGGGTCCGTGGATGCCACGGGCCCGCCGCTCACGTGTGCGCCGTTCAGAGCGTGGTCGGGACCCGCTCGCTCTCCCGCGCGGGCTCGGCGGACCTCACGACGGTGCGCGCCCTGGGCAGGGGCACCGTCATCGCGACGAGCAGCCCGAGGGCGAGCGCGGCCAGGGCGATGAAGGCGATCGCGAGGCCCGAACTCGCCTGCGACAGCAACAGCATGGCGAGTGTCGACAGGATCACGGTGCACGAACCGTAGGCGAGCTGTGCGGCGGTCGGACGAGGCATGGCAATCGTGTCCTCGGAACATCTCGGGGGATTCGGGGTGCCGTTCGACTCTCTTCGCGGTGCATGCCCGAGCAGCGCGCCCGGTAAGCATGACCTAACCCACGGTACCGGTGCACAGGGGGCGCACGGAGTCATGGGGTCCGGGAAGCGGACGGTCCCACGCGCCGTCGAACGACACCCTCGGGCGTTCGTAAAGCGGACCTCGACTCCGCATAGTGCACTTGTCCTGCTCAAGTCAAGGTCTGTATTTTCTTCTAAACCTCTAGTCAAATGACGTCACTTGATACACGCGTTGAACGTGCGCGCACGGAACTCTCCATCAAATGGGAACCCCCTGTCCGTGTGCGCGGCGCGGGGGAGGAACTCAAGTGACCAGCAGACCCTGGACGTTCAGAGCCGCCGCCATAGGTGTGGCGCTCGCGACGGCCTCCGCCACCTACGCGACCTTCGCGGTCGCCGAGGCGAGCACCCAGGCCCCGTCGGCAGCCGCGAACCGGCATGACCCGGCCCCGGTGAAGCAGAAGGCCCACGACCTCGACGGCCCGCTGAGCAAGACGCAGCGCGCCCAGCGTCAGGAGGCCCTGAACCAGCTCATAGCGGGCAAGGCGAAGGCCAAGGACCGCAACGGCTCGAAGGTCGTCCAGCTCAAGAGCAAGAAGGGCGACAGCAAGTACGTCGAGCTGAGCCGGGAGAAGACCGACAAGATCTTCACCATCCTGGTGCAGTTCGGCGACCAGACGGACCCCAAGTACGGCGGCACGGCCGGTCCGCTGCACAACGCGATCGCCAAGCCGGACCGCAAGAAGGACAACTCGACGGCCTGGCAGCAGGACTACAACCAGAAGCACTTCCAGGACCTCTACTTCGGCACCGGCTCGAAGTCGGAGTCGCTGAAGAAGTACTACGAGAAGCAGTCCTCGGGCCGCTACTCGGTCGACGGCGAGGTCTCGGACTGGGTCAAGGTCCCCTACAACGAGGCCCGTTACGGCAACAACGCCTGCGGCCAGACCAACTGCTCCAGCGTGTGGAACGTCGTCCGCGACGGCCTCACCGCCTGGGTCGCCGACCAGAAGAAGGCCGGCAAGTCCGACGCCGACATCAGGGCGGACCTGGCCAAGTACGACCAGTGGGACCGCTACGACCACGACGGCGACGGCAACTTCAACGAGCCCGACGGCTACGTCGACCACTTCCAGCTCGTGCACGCCGGTGAGGACGAGTCCGCGGGCGGCGGCGCCCAGGGCACGGACGCCATCTGGGCGCACCGCTGGTACGCCTTCGGCACCGACGCCGGCGCCACCGGCCCCAGCGACAACAAGCTCGGTGGCACGCAGGTCGGCGACACCGGTGTCTGGGTCGGCGACTACACCATCCAGCCGGAGAACGGTGGCCTCGGTGTCTTCGCCCACGAGTACGGCCACGACCTCGGTCTGCCGGACGAGTACGACACCGCCGGCGGCGACAACTCCACCGGCTTCTGGACGCTGATGTCCTCCGGTTCCTGGCTGGGCACCGGCAAGGAGTCCATCGGCGACATGCCGGGCGACATGAACGCCTGGGACAAGCTGCAGCTGGGCTGGCTGAACTACGACACCGCCAAGGCGGGCGTCAAGTCCTGGCACAAGCTGGGCGTCGCCGAGTACAACACCAAGTACCGCCAGGCGCTGGTCGTCTCGCTGCCGAACAAGGCCGTGAAGACCGAGATCGTCACCCCGGCCGAGGGCGCCACCCAGTGGTGGAGCGGCAGCGGCGACGACCTCAAGAACACGCTGACCCGCTCCGTGGACCTCACGGGCAAGACGTCGGCCGCCCTCACGCTCGACGGCTGGTACGACATCGAGTCCGAGTACGACTACCTCTACACCGAGGTGTCGACCGACGGTGGCTCCAACTGGACCGCCATCGACGGCACGGTGGACGGCCAGGCCATCCCGCGTGACGCCTCCGGCAAGCCTGCCCTGACCGGCTCGGTCGACAGCTACAAGAAGCTGTCGTACTCGCTGGACGCCTACGCCGGCCAGAAGGTGCAGCTGCGCTTCCGCTACCAGACCGACGGCGGCGTGGCCCTGAAGGGCTTCACGGCCGACGAGATCACGGTGACCGCCGACGGCACGCCGGTGTTCTCCGACAACGCCGAGTCCGCGGACGCCGCTTGGACCGCCAACGGCTTCTCCCGTGTCGGCGCGTCCTTCACCAAGGACTACAAGCAGTACTACCTCGCCGAGAACCGCCAGTACGTGTCGTACGACAAGACCCTCAAGGTCGGCCCGTACAACTTCGGCTTCTCGTCGCGCCCGGACTGGGTGGAGCACTACCCGTACCAGAACGGCCTGCTGATCTGGAAGTGGGACACCTCCCAGGCGGACAACAACACCAATGTCAACGGCCACCCGGGCACCGGTCTGATCCTGCCCGTGGACGCGCACTACAAGGCGCTCAAGTGGTCCGACGGCACGCTGCTGCGCAACCGGATCCAGGCCTACGACTCGCCGTTCGGCCTGGACGCCACGGACGGCATCACGCTGCACAAGGCGGACAAGGCGCTCAAGATCAAGTCGCAGAAGGGTGTGCCGGTCTTCAACGACCACACCAGCACCTACTACGACGCGTCGAACCCGACCGGTGGTGTCAAGATCACTGACACCAACACCAAGATCAAGATCGTCAAGCAGGGCCACGGTGGCTCGACGATCGAGCTCGAGGTCGGCCCGGCGGTGAAGTAGCGGATATATCCGCAGGTCAGAAGCGTATCGGCGGTGACCCCCTGGCGGGTCGCCGCCGATCGTGTTTAGGTGCGTCCTGTGGCTCGCTTATTGACACCGACCGAAACGGGGATGTGACCGCATGGCCGCAGGAGGCTTCAGCAAACTACCGAACGGCACGGTGGTGGTGGCACTCAACCTGCCCAGCCCCAGCCCGGCCGGCGGCTCCGCCGGGGTACGCGTCCTGGTGCACGCCCAGAACCGCGCACGAGCCCTGACCAGGCTCCGCAACCTGGGCCTGCGCGCGATCTACCTGCGGGGCAACGCCGCCCCGCCGACCCCGGACGAGATCACGGCGGTGCTGCACCATCCCGACGGCCTGATATGGCGCACGGCACCGGACAACGGTGTCACGGTGACCGAGCTGTGGCATCCCATCCGCGCCCTGCTGCGCGGACCGGCCGTGGCCCAGCGCGGCTGAGCACCCCGGACGGACAGCGGACGGGCGGAGCGACCTGGGGCCTGTCGTCCGGATCGAGCCCGGCCTGATCCGGACGGAAGACCCTAGCCGCCGACCATCGGCTTGCCGGTGAGCTCCACCCCGGCCTCGCGCAGCTCCTCCAGGGCCCGCTCCGTCGTCTCCGGGGCGACGCCCGCGGTCAGGTCCAGGAGGATCTGCGTGCGGAAACCCTCCCGGGCCGCGTCCAGCGCGGTGGCCCGTACGCAGTGGTCGGTGGCTATGCCGACCACGTCCACCTCGTCGATGTGCCGGGCGCGCAGCCACTCGGCCAGCGGGACGCCGTTCTCGTCGGCGCCCTCGAAGCCGCTGTAGGCCGCCGAGTACGCGCCCTTGTCGAACACCGCGTCCACCGCCCCGGAGGCGACGGCCGGTGCGAAGTTCGGGTGGAAGCCGACCCCCTCGGTGCCCGCGACGCAGTGCGCGGGCCAGGAGTGGACGAAGTCGGGGTCGTCGGCGAAGTGACCGCCGGGCGCGATGTGGTGGTCGCGGGTGGCCACCACATGGCGGTACCCGGTGCCCCCCGCCTGCCCGATCAGCTCGGTGACGGCGGCGGCCACGTCGGCGCCGCCGGCCACCGCCAGGCTGCCTCCCTCGCAGAAGTCGTTCTGCACGTCTACGACGATCAAGGCGCGGCGCATGGTGGGTGTCCTTCGACTGTCCGGTTGAGTGATCGAGCCTGGAGACTTCGCGGTCCCCGCGGGAGGGGGTCGACGGGCGGGGGAGCGGGGGCCGTCCTGCTTTAGCTACCCGAGAGACCCTGCGCGTACTCCGTCGGGAGGACGGGCTCGCCCCGGGAGAGCTGCGTCGCGGACAGCGGCAGGGCGGCGCGCGCCGCGATGTGCCGGTCGCGGGGCACGTCCAGCGGCTCGCGCGCGACGACCTCGCCGTCCTCGATCAGCCGCACCAGAAGCTGTTGTCCGGCCAGCTCGTCGGGGACCGGCCCGGTGCCCAGGACCTCGGCCTCCGCGATGCCGTCCCGGTCCAGCCGGCGCGCCGCCCACTTGCGGCCGCCGACGGAGACCTTGCCTCCGGTGGACTTCTTCGCCACCGGCACCATCGGCGCCGCCGGGTCGGCGGAATCGGCCCGCGCGACCAGCTTGTAGACCATCGAGCAGGTCGGGTGACCGGAGCCGGTCACCAGCTGGGTGCCGACGCCGTACGCGTCCACGGGCGCCGCCGCGAGCGAGGCGATGGCGTACTCGTCCAGGTCGGAGGTCACGACGATCTTCGTGTCGGTCGCGCCCAGCTCGTCTAGCTGCTGCCGCACCCGGTGCGCGACCAGCAGCAGGTCCCCGGAGTCGATGCGCACCGCGCCCAGCTCGGGACCGGCCACCTCCACCGCCGTACGGACGGCCTCGGCGACGTCGTAGGTGTCCACCAGGAGCGTGGTGCCCCGGCCGAGGGACTCCACCTGGGCCTGGAAGGCGTCCCGCTCCCGGTCGTGCAGCAGGGTGAAGGCGTGCGCGGAGGTGCCGACGGTCGGGATGCCGTACCGGAAACCGGCCGCGAGGTCGGAGGTGGTCGCGAAGCCGCCGACGTACGCGGCCCGGGAGGCGGCCACGGCGGCCAGCTCGTGGGTGCGGCGGGCGCCCATCTCGATCAGCGGCCGGCCGGCGGCGGCGGAGGCCATCCGGGACGCGGCGGCCGCGATCGCCGAGTCGTGGTTGAGGATGGACAGGATCACGGTCTCCAGCAGCACGCACTCGGCGAAGGAGCCCTCGACCCGCAGGATCGGCGAGCCCGGGAAGTACACCTCGCCCTCCGGGTAGCCCCAGACGTCACCGCTGAAGCGGTAGCCGGCGAGCCACTTCAGGGTCTCCTCGTCGACGATCGCGCGTTCCCGCAGGAAGGCGAGGACGCCCTCGTCGAAGCGGAAGTTCTCGACCGCGTCCAGCACCCGCCCGGTGCCCGCCACCACGCCGTAACGGCGCCCGTGGGGCAGCCGCCGGGTGAAGACCTCGAACACGCTGCGCCGCTCGGCCGTACCGCCCTTCAGGGCGGCCTGCAGCATCGTCAGCTCGTACTGGTCCGTGAAGAGCGCCGTCGAGGGAACGTCCACCGGCAGCCCAATGTCCGCCACGTCCACCACTACCTCCGTCAGCTCGTGACTGCCCGGCTACCCCAGGCCCGGCCGGGGGTCCGGGGATCGGCCCCGGTGTGTGCAGCATGACGATGATGCTACCCCCATTTCGTCAGTGTGACGAATACTGTCGCACGTGGCAGCATGGGCTGTGTGACGTCACCCGCGCCCGTAGAGATCGAACGCACCGAGTCGGCGGAGGAGGTCTTCGCCGTACCCGAGCCCGACGTCCCCTGGGTCACGATCGTGCACAACGACCCGGTCAACCTCATGAGCTATGTGACCTACGTCTTCCAGACCTACTTCGGCTACCCGAAGGACAAGGCCAACAAGCTCATGCTCGATGTCCACCACAAGGGCCGGGCGGTCGTCTCCAGCGGTACCCGCGAGGAGATGGAACGCGACGTGCAGGCGATGCACGGCTACGGACTGTGGGCCACCCTCCAGCAGGACCGGAAGTAGCGATCCCCTCCATGCCCGGAACCTTCGAACCGATTCCCGGTGGCGGCGCGGCCGTCGCACTCGACGACGTCGAGATCTCCATCATCCGGTCGCTGGCCGTGCAGCTCCTGGAGCTCATCGGACCCGGCCCCGCCGAGGACGCCGCCGCCGACCCGCTGGCCGAGCTGTTCGCCGACGGACCGAGCGAGCCGCCCGCCGACCCGGTCCTCAGACGGCTCTTCCCCGACGCCTACAGCGACCCCGAGCGGGCACCCGCCTCGCCGGCCGAGGCGGACGAGCGGCAGGCGCACTCCGCCGAGTTCCGCCGCTACACCGAGAACGACCTGCGCGCCGGCAAGCGGGAGAACGCGCTCGCGGTGATCCGCACCCTGGACGCGCTGAACGCGTCGGACGCGGGCGGGGCGGTCCTCAAGCTGTCCCCGGAGGAGTCGCGCTGGTGGCTCGGCGTCCTCAACGACCTCCGCCTGGCCATCGGCGCCCGGCTGGAGATCGCCGACGAGGACGACACCGAGCTGCTCTACCGGCTGCCGGACGACGACCCGCGCAAGCCGATGGTGATGGCCTATCTGTGGCTGGGCGGGCTCCAGGAAACTCTCGTGACGACCTTGATGCCCTGATCATCCCGATTTGGTGTTCGCTCAAAGGACACTCAAATCCGGATAACGATCGCGTCACCACTGCGGCCGGTTTTCACGCGTTCGAGCGTTCTTTGTCCGCTTCTCCCTGTGTGGTGCGTCACAACCGCCCCCTGCGCTCAATATTGCGGCCGTGATAAATCTTCACGACCGCCCGGCCGACACCACCCATGTCCGGCCGGGTGCGCCACCGAGCCGGCAACCGCCGGCCAGGCACGGGCGGGCTCCCGAAGCCCCGCCCAGCTCCATCAATCCGGGGGGATCGAAACCCGATCCGAGGCCGACGAAAGGCCTGGGTCGGCATGGAGAAAGGCGCACCACACATGGCCTCCGAGAGGGTCACAGAAACCCCCGAAGAGGGGTACGAGCGCGGGCTCGGCAGCCGTCAGGTCCAGATGATCGCCATTGGCGGCGCCATCGGCGTCGGCCTGTTCCTGGGAGCCGGGGCGAACATCGCCAAGGCCGGTCCCAGCCTCATCCTCATGTACGCCCTCGCCGGCGTGATCATCTTCTTCATCATGCGGGCCCTGGGCGAACTGCTGCTCTACCGCCCCGTCTCCGGCTCCTTCGCCGAGTACTCCCGCGAGTTCCTCGGCCCGTTCTTCGGCTACTTCACCGGCTGGACGTACTGGCTGATGTGGGTGGTCACCGGCATGGCCGAGCTGACGGCCGCCGCCATCTACGTCAACTACTGGTTCCCGGGCGTCCCGCAGTGGGTCACGGCCCTGGTCTTCCTCGTGGTCCTGTTCGTGGCCAACCTGATCTCGGTCAAGCTGTTCGGCGAGATCGAGTTCTGGTTCTCCATGGTCAAGGTCACCGCCCTGATCGGCATGATCGTGATCGGCCTTGGCGTGCTCACCTTCGGCTTCAGCGCCGCCGGTGACACCGCGCACGTGGCGAACCTCTGGCAGTTCGACGGCTTCTTCCCGAAGGGCGTCGGCTCCTCGCTGATGACCCTGCAGGGCGTGATGTTCGCCTACCTCGCCGTCGAGCTGGTCGGCGTCACCGCGGGCGAGTCCGAGAACCCGGAGAAGACCCTCCCGAAGGCGATCAACACCCTGCCGTGGCGCATCGCCCTGTTCTACGTCGGTGCCCTCACCGTCATCCTGTGCGTGGTCAAGTGGACCGAGTTCGCCGAGGGCGTCAGTCCCTTCGTGAAGGCGTTCGCGGTCATCGGCATCCCGGCCGGCGCCGGCATCGTCAACTTCGTGGTCCTCACCGCGGCCCTGTCCTCCTGCAACTCGGGCATGTACTCCACCGGCCGCATGCTGCGCACCCTGGCCGACAACGGCGAGGCCCCGCGCGCCTTCGCGAAGCTGTCGGCCACCAAGACCCCCGCGCTCGGCATCACCGTCTCGATGCTGTTCATGGGCATCGGCGTGGTCCTGAACTACGTGGTCCCGGAGAAGGCCTTCGGCTACGTCACCTCCGTCGCCACCGCGGCCGGCATCTGGACCTGGCTGATGATCCTGGTCAGCCACGTCCTCTACCGCCGCGCGGTCGACGCGGGCCGGCTGCCCGCCTCCTCCTTCCCGGCGCCGGGCGGCGCGGTGTGCTCGTACATCGCCATCGTGTTCCTGCTCTTCGTCACCGGCCTGATCGCGTACGACGCCGACTCCCGCGTCTGCCTGTACGTGATGGCGGGCTGGGCGGTCGCGCTCGGCATCGGCTGGATGGTCATGAAGTCCCGCGCCCCGCAGATCACGGACCGCGACGAGCAGGCGTTCGAGAAGGTCGGCTGACCACCGCGGAAAAACCTTCCCCCAGGACGTCCGGCCGCCGGCCACCGCTCAGGACGTCCAGCATGTGGGCCGCCCCGTACCACACCTCGGTACGGGGCGGCCCCTCCGCTTATCCTGACCCCCATGCTGACCATCACCCAGGCCCTGTACGACCAGATCGTCGCCCACGCGCGCGAGGACCACCCCGACGAGGCGTGCGGCGTCGTCGCGGGCCCGGTGGATGCCGGCCGCCCCGAGCGTTTCATCCCGATGCTGAACGCGGCCCGCTCGCCCACCTTCTACGAGTTCGACTCCCAGGACCTGCTCAAGCTCTACCGCGAGATGGACGACCGCGACGAGGAGCCGGTGATCATCTACCACTCCCATACCGCGACCGAGGCCTACCCCTCCCGCACCGACATCGGCTACGCCAACGAACCCGGCGCCCACTACGTCCTCGTCTCCACCGCCGACACCGACGGCCTCGGCGAGTTCCAGTTCCGCTCCTTCCGCATCCTCGACGGCGAGGTCACGGAGGAGGAGGTCAAGGTCGTGCAGGCGTACTGACGGGCGTGCCGGCAGGCACCGGCAGGCGCACCGGCAGGCCGCTGATCTCGGAGGTCTCAGCCAGTGGCTGACGACCATCCGAAGTGTGGGACGACACTCCGAGTGCGGGGGCGGGAATCGATACGATGACCTCATGGTTATCCGAGACGTGAGCGACAAGACGCCGGGCATGCTGCTCGTGGCGCGGCTGCACGTCGACCTGTGCAGGCTGGCCAGCGCCATCTGTTGAGGCAACCCCCTGCCGCCGTCCGGCCGTGAGCCGACGGCGCCCCACCCCGCGTACACGAGACGCCCGCGCTGTCGCGCCCACCGACCTGACTCATTCCGACAGGAGCCCTGACGCCATGGCCATCGAGGTCCGCATCCCGACCATCCTCCGCACGTACACCGACGGCCAGAAGGCCGTGGAGGGCACCGGGGACACCCTCACCGAGCTCTTCGCCGACATCGAGTCCCGGCACCCGGGCATCCAGGCCCGCATCGTGGACGGCGAGCAGCTTCGCCGGTTCGTGAACGTCTACCTGAACGACGAGGACGTGCGCTTCCTCGACGGCATCTCCACCAAGCTGGCCGACGGCGACAGCGTGACGATCCTGCCGGCCGTGGCAGGAGGTTCTGCCGCGGCGAAGCCGCGTCCGGCTGGGGTGGCGGCCGGGCGGCGGGCGGGAACGGCCTGATCCCCCATGCGCTACGACTCCCCGCTGGACGCGGTGGGCAACACCCCTCTGGTGCGCCTGCCGCGGCTCTCGCCGTCCGACGACGTCCGCATCTGGGCCAAGCTGGAGGACCGCAACCCGACCGGCTCGGTCAAGGACCGCCCGGCCCTGCACATGGTCGAGCAGGCGGAGAAGGACGGCCGGCTGACCCCGGGCTGCACCATCCTCGAGCCCACCTCCGGCAACACCGGCATCTCCCTCGCCATGGCCGCCAAGCTCAAGGGCTACCGCATGGTGTGCGTGATGCCGGAGAACACCTCGCAGGAGCGCCGTGACCTGCTCGGCATGTGGGGCGCCGAGATCATCTCCTCCCCGGCCGCGGGCGGCTCCAACACCGCCGTGCGCGTCGCCAAGGAACTCTCCGCCGAGCACCCCGACTGGGTGATGCTCTACCAGTACGGCAACCCGGACAACGCGGGCGCCCACTACGCCACGACCGGCCCGGAGATCCTCGCCGACCTGCCCTCCGTCACCCACTTCGTCGCGGGCCTCGGCACCACCGGCACCCTCATGGGCGTCGGCCGCTACCTGCGCGAGCACAAGCCGGACGTGAAGATCGTCGCCGCCGAACCGCGCTACGACGACCTGGTGTACGGCCTGCGCAACCTCGACGAGGGCTTCGTCCCCGAGCTGTACGACGCCTCCGTCCTCACCACCCGCTTCTCGGTCGGCTCCGCCGACGCGGTCACCCGCACCCGTGAACTCCTGCAGCAGGAGGGCATCTTCGCGGGCGTCTCCACCGGCGCCGCCCTGCACGCGGCGATCGGCGTCGGCAGGAAGGCCGTCAAGGCCGGCGAGAGCGCCGACATCGTCTTCGTCGTGGCCGACGGCGGCTGGAAGTACCTCTCCACCGGCGTCTACACCGCCGCCACCACCGAAGAGGCCATCGAGACCCTGCACGGCCAGCTCTGGGCCTAGGGCCTGTCGTCGAATTCCCGTCTGCCCCGCGACGCCTGGCACGTGCTCTCGCCGCACCGGGCGAAAGCCCGAGTACGTCCAGTACGAGGACTTCCGCCCGGCACGCCGAGAGCACGCACCAGACGCCGCAGGGCCGCCCTTCGGGCGACGACGGGAATTTGACGACAGGCCCCAGGGACCTCTCCGCCTTGCGTGCCTTGCGGGGAATTCCGCCCTCCGTATGCGGGATCCGTCCGCGCCGGTGGTACGTCACATCCGTACCAGCGGCCGGACGGCCGGCCACGGACGAAAGGCGGACCCCATGCGTCGAACGACGACCCTCGCCCTCGCGGCAGCCGCGCTGCTCCTCGCGGGCTGCGGCTCGCAGAGCGGCGGGGACGGCGGGGACGACACCGGGGGCGGCAGCGGCAAGGTGTCACCGTCGGCGAGCGGCTCACCGTCCTCCGGCGCGTGCGTCTCCCACGCCGAGCTGACCGCCGCCGACGACGGACACACCGTCTGCCTGACCAAGGGCGGCGAGCTGCGGCTCACCCTCGACGGCACCAAGGACCGCCCCTGGAAGCCGGTCGCGGCGAGCGGCACCGCCCTGGAGGCGATCAACTCGGGCTTCGTCATCCAGCCGGGCGACGCCACCGCCGCCTACCGTGCGGTGGCCGCCGGCACCACCAGGCTGACGTCCTCCCGGCCGATGTGCCCCGAGCCCACCGCCTCCGGCCAGGTCTCCTGCAAGGGCATCCAGGAGTGGACGGTCACGGTGACGGTCCGCCAGTAGCCGCTCAGCCCGCGAGGTGCCGCACCTGGTCCCACAGGACCGGGTCGACCACGCCCACCCGGCGCCGGAAGTCTCCCACCGGCACCTCCCGCAGTTCGTCGGTCTGCAGGAAGCTGGGCCGCCCGTGCGCGTCGCCGACCGCGCCGGGCGGCAGCGGGATCACCCCGGCACGCTCGTCGTGGTACTTGCTGGTGATCTTCGCGACCGTGGCCCGGTTGCCGCGCACGGCCAGCACCAGGCAGGGGCGGTCCTTGGCCTCCGCCCGGTCCTCGTAGGGCACGTTCGCCCACCAGATGTCCCCGGGATGCGGGCGCGTCAGGGCCCGGTCCCGGGCCCCGGGGCGTCCGGGCGGCCGCAGCCTGCGCCCGCCGGGCCGCCGGCCCCGCCCCCAGCCGTCGACGAGCGTGGCGACCAGCGCGAGCAGTACCACCGCCACGAGCGCCAGCCACCAGGACGTGTCCATGGGGACGACGTTACCGGCGCGCGCCCGGCATTGCGCGCCCTCCTCTGTTCTTGTGCGCTCCTGGTCCAGCCGAACCGGTGACAGCACAGGTGAGTTCGCCCACAACGGCCCCTGGCGGAGGAGCGACCCGCCCTTTTGCGCCTTACGCTCGACGGACCGCACGACCCCCCTTTGCCATGCCCCGGCCCGTTGTGCCGGCTCCCCGCCCGCCGCCTTTCTGCCAACGGAGGTTTCTGCTTCATGAAGCTCACCGTCGTCGGCTGCTCGGGGTCGTTCCCATCCGCGGAATCGGCCTGCTCGAGCTACCTCGTCGAGGCCGACGGCTTCCGGCTGCTTCTCGACATGGGCAACGGCGCCCTCGGCGAGCTGCAGCGCCACTGCGGTCTCTACGACCTCGACGCGATCTTCCTGAGCCATCTGCACGTCGACCACTGCATCGACATGTGCGCCTACTTCGTCGCGCGCTACTACCGCTTCGACGGCGGCCGTTGCGCCCCGATACCGGTCTACGGACCCGAGGGCACCGAGCACCGCCTGACCACGGCCTACGCCGACACCCCCTCCGCCTCCTCCATGAGCGAGGTCTTCGACTTCCACACGGTCAAGCCGTCCACGTTCGAGATCGGCCCGTTCACCGTGCACACCGAGCGGGTGCGGCACCCCGTGGAGGCGTACGGGATCCGGATCGAGCACGGCGGGAAGGTGCTGACGTACTCCGGCGACACGGGCGTCACCGGGACGCTGGACGAGCTGGCCCGGGACGCGGACCTGTTCCTGTGCGAGGCCGCGTTCACGTACGGCAAGGAAGACATCCCGAACCTGCACCTCAACGGCCGTGAGGCCGGCGAGACGGCGGCCCGCGCGAACGCCCGCCACCTGGTCCTCACCCACATCCCGCCCTGGACCGACCCCCAGCTCAACGCGGCCCACGCCCGCGAGGCCTTCACCGGCCGGGTGGACCTGGCGGCGCCGGGGACGACGTACGAGATCTGACGCCGCGCTACACACGAAGAGGCCCCCGGAGCCGAGCGACTCCGGGGGCCTTCGTCATGCCGGGGAGGCTACTTGGCCTCCGCCTTCTGCAGCTCCGCCAGTTCCTCGTCGGACTCACGGCCCGGCGTCGGCAGGTTGAACTTGATGATCGCGAAGCGGAAGACCACGTAGTAGACGACCGCGAAGCACAGGCCGACCAGGACCAGCCCCCAGGGGTTGGTCGCGATGCCCAGGTTCAGGCCGAAGTCGACCACGCCCGCCGAGAACCCGAACCCGTCCTTCATGCCCAGCGCCCAGGTCAGCGCCAGCGAGACGCCGGTGAGGACCGCGTGGATGGCGTACAGGACCGGCGCGATGAACATGAAGGTGAACTCGATCGGCTCGGTCACACCGGTCACGAACGAGGTCAGCGCGATCGAGAACATCATGCCGCCGACGACCTTGCGGCGCTCCGGACGGGCGCAGTGCACGATGGCCAGGCAGGCCGCCGGGAGGCCGAACATCATGATCGGGAAGAAGCCGGTCATGAACTGTCCGGCGGACGGGTCGCCGGCCAGGAATCGGGCGATGTCGCCGCTCTTGCCGTGGTAGTCGCCGGCCTGGAACCAGGGGAACGAGTTGAGCAGGTGGTGCATGCCGATCGGGATCAGCGCGCGGTTGGCCACACCGAAGATGCCGGCGCCGACCGCGCCCGATCCCACGAGCCACTCACCGAAGTTGTGCAGACCCGTGCCCAGGACCGGCCAGATGTAGCCGAACACGATGCCGAGGATCAGACCGGCGAAGGCCGACAGGATCGGGACCAGGCGCCGGCCACCGAAGAAGCCCGCCCAGTCGGGCAGCTTGGTGCGGTGGAAGCGCTGGTAGAGCAGGGCGACCACGATGCCCATCACCACACCGCCGAGGACCTTGGCGTCCACCGGCGCGTCCACCATGACGACCTTGCCGTCGACGGCGGTCGCCACCTTCGGCAGGTTCTTGTCGGTGAACGTGCCCAGTACGTTCTTGAAGACCAGGTAGCCGACGACCGCCGCGAGCGCCGTGGAGCCGTCCGACTTCTTGGCGAAGCCGATGGCGATGCCCACGGCGAACAGCAGCGCCATGTTGTCGAGGATCGCGTTCCCGCCGGCGGCCATGAAGCCCGCTATCTTCGTCAGGAACGTGGGGTACGACGGGCGTCCCAGCATGTCGGTGTTGCCGAGGCGCACCAGGAGGGCGGCGGCCGGCAGGACCGCCACCGGCAGCATGAGGCTGCGGCCGATGCGCTGCAGCACAGCCATCGCGCCGGCGCCCTTCTTCTTCTCAACCGCGGGAGCGGCGCTGGCCGTGGTCACAACTTCCTCCATGTGGGCATGGCGCCGCCCGTGCGTGGGGGAGGGAGGACGGCGGCGTCTCTGGTCTACACCACTCAGTGGTGTAGACCTGTTGTAGCACGATGAAGGCGGTGTAAGGAACCCGCGATTCCCGTTACCGTCGCGCTACTCGCCGTGCCCCTCGAAGGCGTCTATGCCTTGGTGACGTCCTCCACCTCCTCCGCCGGCTCCCGCCCCGGTGTCCTCAGGTCGAACCTGGTGATCGCGAAGCGGAAGACCACGTAGTAGACCGCCGCGAAGCACAACCCGATCGGGATGATGAGCCACGGCTTCGTCGCCAGGTGCCAGTTGATGACGTAGTCGATCAGGCCGGCCGAGAAGGCGAAGCCGTCGTGCACGCCGAGCGCCCACGTCACCGCCATCGAGACCCCCGTCAGCACCGCGTGGATCGCGTACAGCGCGGGCGCGATGAAGAGGAAGGAGTACTCGATCGGCTCGGTGATGCCCGTCACGAACGACGTCAGCGCCACCGACAGCATCAGCCCGCCGACCTCCTTGCGCCGCTCCGGCCGCGCGCAGTGCGTGATGGCCAGCGCGGCCGCCGGCAGCGCGAACATCATGATCGGGAAGAACCCCGAGGTGAACTGCCCCGCGTTCGGATCGCCCGACAGGAACATGTTGATGTCGCCGTGCACCACCGTGCCGTCCGGTTTGGTGTAGCTGCCGAACTGGAACCACAGGGGCACGTTCAGGAACTGGTGCAGCCCGATCACCAGCAGCGCCCGGTTGGCGACGCCGAACAGCCCCGCGCCCCACGGCCCGGCCTCGCGCAGCCAGTGGCCGAAGCTCTCCAGGCCGCTGCCGATCGGCGGCCAGACCCACAGGCACAGGCCCGCGAAGACGATGGCGACGAACGACATGATGATCGGCACCAGCCGGCGGCCGTTGAAGAAGCCCAGCCAGTCCACCAGCCGGGTGCGGTGGAAGCGGGCCCACAAGAAGGCGGTCAGCAGGCCCATCACGATGCCGCCGAAGACGCCCGGGTTCTGGAAGGTGAAGGCCGTCACCGACCCGTCCGTGACCTGGCAGCCGATGTGCTCGATCGCCTTCGAGCCGGCCGGGCAGTCCTCCGGGAACTCGTGCAGCACGCCGTAGTAGACGAGGAAGCCCGCCACCGCCGCGAGCGCCGTGGAGCCGTCGGCCTTCTTGGCCATGCCGATCGCCACGCCCACGCAGAACAGCAGCGGCAGCCCCAGCGAGCCGTCGAGCAGCGCGCCGCCCGCGCCCAGCATCACCTTGGCGACCGCGGTCCAGCCGAGGCCCCCCTCGCCGACCACGCCCGGCTGGGCCAGCCCGATCAGGATGCCCGCGGCCGGCAGCACCGCGATCGGCAGTTGCAGACTGCGGCCCATCTTCTGCAGGCCCTGGTACAGCCGGTGCAGCCGGACGCGCGCGGGGCCGGCCGTGCTGTCGGCGCTGTCGGCGCTCATCGTCGTCCTCCCTGAACCCCTCGACCCGAACCCCGGCCCGGCGGCCGAACCCCTCGGCGCGCAAGCCGGTTTGGCTACTGTCCCGCCGGTGGTGTAGACCAGTCGCCGGACGGTTCCGCTGTGGTGATCGCCATCATTGGGCACGTACCGCACGGCCGCTCGCGAAGATGGGCCAACTGTGGGTTACTGCGACAAAGCGGTTCGGATCAGGGAGAAGCAACATGGCCAGCAAGGCTGAGAAGATCGTCGCCGGCCTCGGCGGCATCGAGAACATCGAGGAGATCGAGGGCTGCATCACCCGGCTCCGCACCGAGGTCACCGACCCCTCGCTCGTCGACGACACCGCCCTGAAGGCCGCCGGCGCCCACGGCGTCGTCAAGATGGGCACCGCCATCCAGGTCGTCATCGGCACCGACGCCGACCCGATCGCCGCGGAGATCGAAGACATGATGTGAGCCTCCCGGTTCACCTGGAAGGGGCACTTCCCGACGCGGGAGGGGCCCCTTCCGCGCGTACGGATAGGCTCGTCCGCATGTCTCGAATCGACGGCCGCACCCCTGAACAGCTCCGCCCGGTCACCATCGAACGCGGCTGGAGCAAGCACGCCGAGGGCTCCGTCCTCGTCTCCTTCGGCGACACCAAGGTCTTCTGCACCGCCTCGGTCACCGAAGGAGTCCCGCGCTGGCGCAAGGGCAGCGGCGAGGGCTGGGTCACCGCGGAGTACGCCATGCTGCCCCGCGCCACCAACACCCGCGGCGACCGCGAGTCCGTCAAGGGCAGGATCGGCGGCCGCACCCACGAGATCTCCCGGCTCATCGGCCGCTCCCTGCGCGCCGTCATCGACTACAAGGCGCTCGGCGAGAACACCATCGTCCTCGACTGCGACGTCCTCCAGGCCGACGGCGGCACCCGCACCGCCGCCATCACCGGCGCCTACGTCGCCCTGGCCGACGCCGTCGCCTGGGCCCAGGGCCGCAAGCTGATCAAGGCCGGCCGGCAGCCGCTCACCGGAACCGTCAGCGCCGTCTCCGTCGGCATCGTCGGCGGGGTGCCCCTCCTCGACCTCCGCTACGAGGAGGACGTGCGCGCCGAGACCGACATGAACGTCGTCTGCACCGGCGACGGCCGCTTCGTCGAGGTCCAGGGCACCGCCGAGGCCGAGCCCTTCGCCCGCGAGGAACTCAACGCCCTGCTCGACCTCGCCGTGGCCGGCTGCGACCAGCTCGCGGTGGCCCAGCGGGCGGCCCTGGCGGCCACCCTCGCACAGTAAAGGGACCGCCAAAAAAGCCGGTCCGCGGGGGCAACCCCCGCATCCTTCCCGACGTCCGTATGGGTACGGGCGCGCGGCCCACCGCCGTGCGCCCGGCCAGCCGTACCAGGGGAGGGACACATCACCATGGCCGCCAGCCGACGCCGAAGCCGGTTCACCGCCGTCGCCCTAGCGACCGCCGCGCTCACCGCCGGCCTCACCACCGGCTGCGACGCCGTGAACAAGGCCCTGGACTGCGTACAGACCGCCGACTCCATCGCCGACAGCGTCACCGACCTCCAGCAGGCCGTGGAGAACGCCGGCGACGACCCCACCCAGGCCGACGCCTCCCTCGACTCCATCGAGAAGAACCTGGACAAGATCGGCGACAAGACAGACGACGCCGACGTCAACAAGGCCGTCGACGACCTCTCCAAGGCCGTCGACAACGTCCGCGCCGCCATCAGGAACGGCGACCGGACCCCCGACGTCAGCCCCGTCACGGACGCCGCGGGCGAACTGACCAAGGTCTGCACCTCGTAGACGCGGACCACCGCGGCCGGGGGAGTGCGCTCAGCACCCCTTCCGGCGCCCTGACGTGACCCGAACGACAGGCCCTACTCCCGCCCCCGGTCCTCGCGTCGCGCCCGGTGCAGTTCGTGCCGGGCCTCCCTGCGCTCCAGCCGCTCCTGCCGGCGCCGCTCCTTCAGCCGCTGCCGCTCGGCCCGCGTCACCTTGCGCTCGACGCCCACCCCGCCCCAGAAGGCGAAGCCGCCGATGATCACCCGCGGGGCGCCCGGCTCCGGCGGACCGTCGTCCCTCGGATGCTCGAAACCGCCCATCACGCCGATGCCCCGAACCACCACCTCGACGCCCGGGGGCACGATCACCTGCACCCCGCCCATGACCGCCACGCAGTTGATCTCGACCTCGCGGTCCGCGAAGTTCGCCTCCCGGAGGTCGATCTCGCCGCCGCCCATGAAGGCGAAGCAGTTGAACCGCTTCGGCACCGTCCAGCGGCCCCTGCGTTCGAACCCCGACAGCACCGCGAACCCGCCCGCCGAGGAACCCTCACCTCCGACGATCCGGCCCGCCCAGCCACCCTGCTCGGCGGGCGCCTTCGAGAAGGAGACGGGAGCGGGCGCCGCCACACCGCCGGCCGGCAGATCACGGGTGATCGGCGTCAGCTCACCGTACGTACGCGCCTGGTACGTCGCCTCCAGCCGCTCCTCGAACTCCCCCATGTCCAGGCGCCCTTCGGCCAGGGCGTCCCGCAGGACCTCGGCGATCCGTTCACGGTCGGCGTCGGACGCCCGGAGGTCCGGACTTGCGTCGTCGGTCATGGCAGCAGCCTACGAGACCGCCTTCTCGGCGTACATCTTCGCGATGACCGCCTCGATGTCCGGCTCCCGCACCGACAGGTCCACCAGCGGGTACTCGGCCGCGATGTGCGCCACCAGCGGCGCCGCCGACTGCCCGGCCGGGAACGCCAGCCACTGCCGCGGCCCCGCCACCCGCACCACCCGGCACGACGGCGCCTCGATCGGCGGCAACTCCCGCTCCAGATCCACCACCAGCGTCCGCTCGCCCTCCCCCGCCTCGTGCAGCCCGGCCAAAGCACCGTCGTACATCAGCCGTCCGTGGTCGATCACCATCACCCGCGAGCACAACTGCTCGATGTCCTGCAGGTCGTGCGTCGTCAGCAGCACCGTCGTACCGCTCCCGGCGTTCAGCTCCTTCAGGAAGCCCCGCACCTTGGCCTTGGACACCACGTCCAGACCGATCGTCGGCTCGTCCAGATACAGCACCTCCGGATCGTGCAGCAGCGCCGCCGCGATGTCCCCTCGCATCCGCTGCCCCAGCGACAACTGCCGCACCGGCACGTCCAACAACTCGCCCAGCTCCAGCAGTTCGACACAGCGGTCCAGATTCTCCCGGTAACGGGCGTCCGGGATCCGGTACATGCGGTGCGCCAGCCGGTAGGAGTCGATCAGCGGCAGGTCCCACCACAGCGTCGTCCGCTGCCCGAACACCACACCGATCCGGCGCGCCAGCCGGGTCCGCTCCCGCGACGGATCGATCCCCGCCACCCGCAGCCGGCCGGCGCTCGGCGTGAGGATCCCGGTCAGCATCTTGATCGTCGTCGACTTACCGGCCCCGTTCGGGCCGATGTAACCGACCATCTCGCCGCGCGCCACGGTGAACGAGATCGAGTCCACCGCCCGCACCTGCCGCCGCTCCCGCCTCATGAACCCGGTCTTCCGGCGCACCTCGAAGACCTTCTCGACCCTGTCCACCTCGATGAACGCGTCCACCGCTAACTCCCTGTACTCCGATACGACCGAAGGCCCGCCCGCCACGCAAGCCCCGCCGCCGCGCAGCACACCACCGCCACCAGCGGCGGCGCGAAGGCCGCCCACTGCGGCAGCCCGACCAGCGGATACGGCCGCCCCAGCACATAGGCGGCCGGCACCCAGTTGACGAAGGCCAGCGGGAACATGAAGGTCACCCCCCGCACCAGCTCCTTGCCGAACACCGTCGGCGGGTACTGCAGCAACGTCTGGCCGCCATACGTGAACGCGCTCTGCACCTCGGACGCGTCCTGCGCCACGAACTGGAAGGCCGCCCCCGCCACGAACACCGCTGAGAAGATCACCCCACCGCAGACCAGCATCCCCGGCAGCATCAGCGCCTTGACCGGTGTCCAGGCGATGTCCGACGCGATGAGCGCGTAGCCCAGCACCAGTGATCCCTGGGCGATCCGGCCGATCCGGCGCAGCGCGAACCGGTCGGCGGCGACCTGCGCCAGCACCGGCGCGGGCCGCACCAGCAGGGTGTCGAGCGTGCCGTCCCGCACCCGCCTGCCCAGCCGGTCGGCCGAACCGATCGCCAGGTCCGCGAGACCGAAGGACGTCGCCGACAGCCCGTACAGGAACGCGACCTCGGGCAGCGAGTAGCCGCCGAGGACGTCGACCCGAGAGAACATCAGCATGATCGTCACGAAGTCGAGGCCGGTCACCACCAGCCCGCCCAACGCCGTCATCGCGAACGACACCCGGTAGGTCAGCGTCGAGCGGACCCACATCCCGGCGATCAGCCGGTAGGCGCGCAGCCCCTCGGCCAGCGGCTTGTACTCACCCACCCTGAACCACCACCCGCCGGGCCGCCGCCGACTGCACCAGCCGCCCCACCGCCAGCAGCACCACCGCCCACGCAGCCTGGAAGAGGAAGGAGGGCAGCGGGTCGGCCGTCCCCATCAGCACATCCGCGGGCACCTGGACCTGCGCCGCCCACGGCAGCGCCCGTACGACCTCACCGAGCGTCCCCGGAAAGGCGTTCAGCGGCAGAGTCATCCCCGAGCAGAAGATCCCGGTGACCATCAGCGCCTGCAACGCCCCCGTGCCGTCCATCAGCCAGAACCCGGTCAGCGCCACCAGGTAGCGGATACCGAAGCTGACGATCATCGCGAGCGCCACGGAGACCAGGAACGCCAGCCACGTCCCCACCTCGTCGGGCAACGCCGTCGGAAAGACCAGCGCCCCGAACATGAACGGGATCACCCCACGCCCGAGCAACTGGAACAGAGCCCGGCCCAAATCGTTCGCCAGCCACCACACTTGGAGGTCCGCCGGCCGGTACAGGTCGATCGCGACCTCACCCGTACGGATGCGTTCCATGAACTCGGTTTCGAAGCCGCCCCCCTGGATCGCCAAGGTCGCGTACAGAGCCTGTCCCAGCCACACGAACGTGACGGCCTGCGCCTGGTCATAGCCCCCGAGATGCGGGTTCTCCTCCCACAACGCCAGATAGGTGTAGACGAGGATCAGCCCGAAGACCGTGTTCGTGAACACCCCTGCCGCGGTAGCCGCCCGATACGTCGCGTACCGTCTGAATCCCCCCGTCGCGACGGCGGCGTACAACCGTCCCGCGCCCACGTCAGTCAACCTCCCCGGACCGCTCGACACCGAAGCGCAGGAGCCTAGTCCGGAGACCCGGCGGCCGGCGACGCATTTTCGCGCCGGAAGCGTGCCGGATTCCGGGAACGGATCGCCAGGTGCGAGAGTCTTCAAACTGGGGGCCGCAGAAGGCGTACGAGGCGTACCGGAAACGTACGACGCGAAACAGGAGTCCGTGCACGACATGAGCGACGAGCCGCAGCCGCAGCAGCCGAACAAGGGCGGGGCACCGGAACAACCGCTGCCGGCTGCAGGGCCCGCACAACCCGGTGAGGCCGCCGGCGGTGCCACCGGAGACACCCGCCCCGGGGACGGCGACGACCGTGACCGGGGCAGCGGCAAGGACCGGCCGGGTTCGAATCACGGCCAGGGCCAGGGCCAGGGCCGGGGCCGGGGCCGGGACGGTTCGGCCCCCGGGTCGGCTCGAGGTGGCCAGGAGGAGAAGGCCGCGTCACCGGCCGACGGCACCTCCGGCGGTCAGTCGTCGCCGGGTGCCGGCGTGGACCAGGCCGCCCGGGCCCGCCGCGCGGCCCTGGCCGCCCAGATGGGCCGCGCCGCCCGCGCGGGCGACGGAAGCACGGGGGCCGCGGCACCCCGTAAGCCCCAGGACGGCCTGCCCGCCCAGCAGGCCGGACAGCCCCGGGAACCCGGAAAGCCCGAGGGCGCCGAGGGCCAGGCGGCCGACCCCCAGCGCCCCGGCGTGCCTGCGCAGGCACCCGGTAAGGGCGAGGGACCCCGGAAGCCGGGGGCCGACGAAGCGCAGCGCCCCGGCGTGCCTCAGCAGTCGGGGAAGTCGCAGAGCTCGGGGAAGTCCGACGGCTCCGAGGGGCAGACCGCCGAGCGTTCCGCCGGATCTCCGCGTCCCGGCGTGCCTCAGCAGTCGGGACAGCCGCAGACGCCGGGGAAGTCCGGCCAGGCGGGACAGCCGTCACAACCGCCCACGAAGTCATCGGACTCCGAAGCGCCGGCGGCCGAGCGGCCGGCCGGACCCCAGCATCCCGGGGTGCCTGCGCAGGCACCCGGCAAGGGCGACGGTTCCCGGAAGCCGGCGACCGGGCGGTCCGAAGGGGCTCAACGGCCCGGCGTGCCGCAGCAGTCGGGGAAGTCCCAGAGGCCCGGGAAGCCCGAGGGCTCCGAGCAGCAGGCGGCCGAGCGTTCCGTCACGCCTCGGCGCCCCGGGGTGCCCGGCCAGGCCGGGGAGTCGCAGGGTTCCGCGAAGTCCGACGAAACCCGGAACCCGACGGCCGAGCGGCCCGCCACCACCCGACGCCCCGGGGTACCCGGCCAGGCCGCGCCGTCGCAGGCGTCCGCCAAGCCGCGGGACCCGGAGAAGCCCGAGGCCGAGGAGCCCAACGCGGCCGAGAGCACCCAGGTGCTCCGGCGCGTCAACACACCCCGCGCCTCCGCCGCCGGCCAGGAGGCTCAAGCGGCCCCCAAGGGCGACGACGGGAAGCCGTCCGGCGGCCCGCAGGGATCCAGGGACGCACAGGTACCCGAGACGACCCAGGTCCTCCGCAAGATCAAGACCCCCACCACATCCGAGCCGGCCCGGCCGGGCAACGGCACCACCGCCGCGAAGGGCGCCCCGGCGGCCACGCCGGGTGGCGCCGGCAAGGGCACCCGGGCAACCACGGCCGGCAGTGCGGCCAAGACGGCTCAGGCTGCCACGGGTAGCGGCACGGCCAAGGCCGCCCAGGCCGCCCAGGCCGCGATGGCCAGCGGCGGCGCGGCCAAGGCCGGCACTGCCGCAGCCCGCGCCGCCACCACCGGGAACACCACCGCCAACACCACTGCCACCGAACCCCCCGGCTCCGCCACCGCCACCGCCAACGCGGACAGCGGCGGCGGAGCCGGAGGCGGCGGCAAGGGCAAGAAGCCCAAGCGGCCCAAGCGGACCGGATGGCGCCGCCTCATCCCCACCTGGCGCATGCTGCTCAGCACCTTCGTGATCGGCGTCATGCTGATCATCGGCCTGTTCTTCCTCGGCTACTCGCTCGTGCAGATCCCGTCCGCCAACGCCCTCGCCACCAAGCAGAGCAACGTCTACCTCTACGCCGACGGCTCCCAACTCGCCCGCGACACCCGCGACAGCAAGGTCAACCGCGAGAACGTCAGCCTCACCCGCGTCTCCAAGGCCGCCCAGCACGCCGTACTGGCCGCAGAGGACCGCGACTTCTACTCCGAGTCCGCCGTCGACCCCAAAGCCATGCTCCGCGCCGGCTGGAACACCGCCCTGGGCAAGGGCAAGCAGTCCGGATCGACGATCACCCAGCAGTACGTGAAGAACTACTACCTGGGCCAGGAACAAACCGTCACCCGCAAGGCCAAAGAGTTCTTCATCTCGATGAAGCTGGACCGCGAGAAATCCAAGGACGACATCCTCGAGGGCTACCTCAACACCAGCTACTTCGGCCGCAGCGCCTACGGCATCCAGGCCGCCGCACAGGCCTACTACGGCAAGGACGCCGCAGACCTCGACCCGGCACGCGCCGCCTACATCGCCGCCCTCGTCAACGCCCCCAGCGAGTACGACGTCGTCGCGCACCCCGAGAACAAACCCGCCGCCGTCGCCCGCTGGAACTACGTCCTGGACGGCATGGTCAAGGAGGGCTGGCTCGGCAAGGGCGAGCGCACCGGCCTGAAATTCCCCACCCCCAAGGAACAGACCCTCCCCAACGGCCTGTCCGGCCAGCGCGGCTACCTCGTCGACGCGGCCAGGCAATACCTGATCAGCAACGACATCGTCACCTCCGACCAACTCGAGGCCGGCGGCTACCGCATCACCACCACCATCCAGAAGCACCGGCAGGACGCCTTCGTCAAGGCCGTCGACGACCAGCTCATCTCCAAGCTCGACAAGAAGAACCGCAAGGCCGACAACTACGTCCGCGCCGGCGGCGCCTCCGTCGACCCCAAGACCGGCAAGATCGTCGCCATGTACGGCGGCATCGACTACGTGAAGCAGTACACCAACGGCGCCACCCGAGGAGACTTCCAGGTCGGCTCCACCTTCAAGCCCTTCGTGTTCACCTCGGCCGTCCAGAACAGCTCCACCACACAGGACAGCCGCCCCATCACCCCGAACACCATCTACGACGGCACCAGCAGGCGCCCCGTGCAGGGCTGGACCGGCGGCGGCTACAACCCCGCCAACGAGGACGAGAAGTCGTACGGCGACATCCCCGTCCGCAAGGCCACCGACCTCTCGGTCAACGCCGTCTACGCCCAGATGGCCGTCGACGTCGGCCCCGCCAAGGTCAAACAGACCGCCGTCGACCTCGGCATCCCCGAGGGCACCAAAGACCTCCAGCCCTACCCCTCCATCGCCCTCGGCACCGCCACCGCCAGCGTCCTCGACATGGCGGAGGCGTACGCCACACTCGCCAACCACGGTCAGCGCGCCACGTACACCATGGTCGAGAAGGTCACCAAGGACGGCACCCAGCAGATCGAACTGCCCGAGCGGCAGACCGAGCGGGCCGTCACCCGCGAAGCCGCCGACACGACCACCTCGATCCTGCAGAGCGTCGTCGACAACGGCACCGCCGTCGCCGCCCAGGCCGCGGGCCGCCCCGCAGCCGGCAAGACCGGCACCGCGGAGGAGGACACCGCCGCCTGGTTCGCCGGCTACACCCCCGACCTCGCCACCGTCGTCTCCGTCATGGGCCAGGATCCGGTCACCGCGGACCACAAGTCGCTGTACTACGCCCTGGGCCAGCCCCGTATGAACGGCGGCGGCCCACCCACCGCCATCTGGGCCCAGTACACCCGCGACGCCCTGAAGGGAAAACCGGTCACCGACTTCGACCTCCAGCTCCAGCCGGGCGCAGACCAGACCCAGGCCCCCATCGACCCCTCCGGTGATCCGAGCACCGGCTCCCAGAACGACGGCGGCACCACCGGCACGCCCACCAACGGCGGCACCACCGGCAGCACCCCCACCACCGACGGCGGCACCACGACCGGCGGCACCCCCACCACCGGCGGAGGCACCACCGGCGGAGGCACCACGACCGGCGGCACCCCCACCACCGACGGAGGAACCACCGACGGCGGCGGAACCACCACGGGCGGGGGCACGAACGGTGACCCGACCACCGGCGGAGGCACGGACACCGGCGGCGGCACACCCGGCGGCACCACCGGAGGCCTCGACACAGGCGGCGGCACCGACACCGGGGCCACCGGAGGCCAACCGTAGGACCGCCCGTCAGTGACCGCTGGTCGCCTTGAGCCCCACCACGGCGACCAGCAGCAGACAGACGAAGAAAATCCGGGCGGCGGTGACCGGCTCACCCAGCACCACCATGCCGAGCACCGCCGCCCCGGCCGCCCCGATCCCCACCCACACGCCGTACGCCGTACCGATCGGCAACGACTTCGCGGCATAGGACAGCAGCACCATGCTGGCCACGATCCCGGCACCCGTGAACACACTCGGCACGAGCCGGGTGAACCCCTCGGTGTACTTCATCCCCACCGACCAGGCCACCTCGAGCAGACCGGCGACAACCAGCAGAACCCACGCCACGACGACACACCTCCGGCAGACGAACCCATTCCCGGTGCGTCGTCTTTGCCTGCATCCCGGTACGGCGCGTCTCGTCGGGCTCCTCCGAACATAGCAAAGCAACGGCAAAAGGGCTGGTGACCGCAGTCACCAGCCCTTTCGCCACCACCAAATCCAGCGCTGTCCGGTACCTCAGAGGTACAGACCCGTGGAATCCTCCGCGCCCTCGAACCGGTCCGCGGCCACCGCGTGCAGATCCCGCTCCCGCATCAACACGTACGCCACGCCCCGCACCTCGACCTCGGCCCGATCCTCCGGGTCGAACAGAACCCGGTCACCCGGCTCCACGGTCCGCACGTTCTGACCCACCGCGACCACCTCGGCCCAAGCCAGCCGACGCCCGACCGCCGCCGTGGCGGGAATCAGAATGCCGCCGCCCGACCGTCGCTCACCCTCACCCGTCTCCTGCCTGACCAGCACCCGGTCATGCAGCATCCGAATGGGCAGCTTGTCGTGATGAGGGGTGCTCTGCACGTTTCTGTTGGCGCTCACGCTTCGAACCTACCTGCCTTCGGCGCGCCCGTACGAGCCCGGGTCACCGAGCCGCTCAGCGGCCCCGCCGCCGCACACCCAGCGCGAGCAGCCCCACCAGCCCCACCGCGACCAGCGCCACCGGCACCACCCGCTCCAGGCGCGGCGCGCCCTCCTCGTCCACGAACTGCGCCCTGACGTCACTCACCACCCGGTTGACCTGGACATAAGCCCGTCCAACCGTGTGATCGAGATTGGCGACGACCTTGGCCTTGGCGTCCCCGACGATCGTCTTCGGGTGCACCCGCACCCCGATCTCGTCGAGCGTCTCCGCCAGTACTTCGCGGCGGCGCCTGATGTCCGCCTCGATCTCTGCCGGGGTTCTGGTGTCCGACGTGTCCGCCACCGTACGGCCTCCGAAATCTCCTGATGCTGTCCTGGACAGTCTGTCAGTTCCCAGCCAGGCCGCACCGCAACGCCCCCCGTTACGCTGGACCGATGAGCGAGCGACTCCAGCCCGGCGACGTGGCCCCCGCCTTCACCCTCCCCGACGCCGACGGCAACCAGGTGTCCCTGTCGGGCCGCAAGGGCCGCAAGGTCATCGTCTACTTCTACCCCGCGGCGCTGACCCCTGGCTGCACCAAGCAGGCCTGCGACTTCACGGACAACCTCTCCGTCCTGGCCGACGCCGGCTACGACGTCATCGGCATCTCCCCGGACCAGCCGGAGAAGCTGGCCAAGTTCCGCGAGAAGGAGTCCCTGAAGATCACCCTCCTCGCCGACCCCGACAAGAAGACCACCGAGGCCTACGGCGCCTACGGCGAGAAGAAGAACTACGGCAAGACCTACATGGGCGTCATCCGCTCCACGATCATCGTCGACGAGGAGGGCAAGGTCGACCGCGCCCTCTACAACGTCCGCGCCACGGGCCATGTGGCCAAGATCATCAAGGACCTGGGGATCTGACCCCGATGGGCGTCCCGGGGCGCCCTGAGTACGCTTTCCCGCTGCCCTGGCGGCCCGCAACGGAGCTTCCGTTGCGGGCCGTTCGCGTTCCTAGTGCTCAACTAGCGATCCAAACGCCCCACTTCACTCGTCGGCCACAGCAAACTCTTTGACCTCCGGTTGGGTCCGTGCTTAGGGTGCGTACCAAGTTCGGCCCGCCTGACCAGGCATGACCGGGCATCATCGACGACCGGGGGAACACGTCGCCATGGGGGTTTGCATCGTCACGCCTCCCCGTAGGTCGAGTTCACGGACGCCGTTCCGAGCCGAACCGTTCTGCTGACACTCCACCACGCAAAGGGGAAAAAGATGCGCAAGATCATGCGTGCCGTCCTGACCGGCGGCGTGGCCGCCGGCATCGCTCTGACGTCCACCGCCGCCTACGCCGACACCACCTACACCGAGTACGCGGCGCCCGGCTGTGGAGCCAAGTCCGTCTTCAAGACGTACGGCGACCACCTGTACATCACGGACACCGAGGCCGACGGTCACTCCGCCGTGGGTGTCATCGAGAGCGGCACCAAGTACTTCTACTGGAACTCGAACGGCAACGGCACGACCCGTCACGTCGATCTCGACCTGCCCGAGAACATCGCGATCGCCCTCGGCGCGATGACCGGTGACTGGCAGGGCACCCCGACCGGCGGATTGGACTTTTCCTGCCTCAGCACGCAGACGATCATGACTTCGTGACGACGCGATGAGGGCACGACGCCTCGCGCTGCTGGGGAGCCTGATCGCGACGCCCTTCCTGCTGGCGGCCTGCGCCACGCACGATCCGGGCACGGCGGAAGAGAGCCGTGCGCCGATGCCCACCATGGACTCGGCCGTCGGTGAGAAGCTCACGAAGGGCATCGAGGGCGCCAAGAAGGCCGGCCTGGGTGTCACGTTCATCGACACGACGGACCGGCACCGGTCCATCGACCTGGAATCCGCGGCCCGCTACACGATCTGCTCCCAGCGGCCGGACCCCGCGATGCGGGCCGTGAAGTTCTACGTCGTACCGAGTTCCAGCCGGTGCCCCAGCGGCACCGGTGGCGCCGGATAGCGGTCCCGGACCCCCCGTCGCGCGGCCCTGAACACCTGCCGCGCACGGGGCGGACGGCGCACGGCGCGGCACAGTAAAGTAGGCCGCGCCTCAGGCGGCCGTGATGGAACTGGCAGTCATGCTGGGTTTAGGTCCCAGTGGGTTCACACCCGTGTGGGTTCGAATCCCACCGGCCGCACCGCCCCCCACCTTCGAATCGAAGGCGGGGGGCGTTTCGCATGTCAGCCCAGCAGCTCCCGGACGACCGGCACCAGCGCCCGGAACGCCTTCCCCCGGTGGCTGATCGCGTTCTTCTCGTCGGGGCTCAGCTCCGCGCAGGTGCGGCTCTCGCCGTCCGGCTGCAGGATCGGGTCGTAGCCGAAGCCGTTCGGGCCGGCCGGGGCGTGCCGCAGGATGCCCCTGAGCTGTCCTTCGACCACCCGCTCCGTGCCGTCCGGCAGGGCCAGCGCCGCCGCGCAGGCGAAGTGCGCGCCCCGGTGTTCCTCCGCGATGTCGGAGATCTGGGCCAGCAGGAGGTCCAGGTTGGCCTTGTCGTCGCCGTGGGCGCCTGCCCAGCGGGCGGAGAAGATGCCGGGGGCGCCGTTCAGGACGTCGACGCAGAGGCCGGAGTCGTCGGCGACGGCGGGGAGGCCGGTTGCCTGGGCGAGCGTGTGGGCCTTGAGGAGGGCGTTCTCCGCGAAGGTGACGCCGGTTTCCCGGACGTCGGGGATGTCGGGGTAGGCGTCGGCGCCGATCAGCTCGTGGGGGAGGCCTGCTTCGGCGAGGATGGCCCTCAGTTCGGTGATCTTTCCGGTGTTTCGGGTGGCGAGGATCAGGCGGGTCATGGGGGCCAGTATCCCTTGACGGACCTGGCCCCCGGAGTCCGGCTGCAGGGATGCCGGGCCCCGGGGGCCTTGTCTGTCACGGGCGCTGACAGTGGAGGGCGGCGACCGCTGTCAGGGCCTGCTGGCCGCGGGCGGTGCCGAGGGCCCCTGGGTGCCGCGGGCCGGGCGCGTTGCCGCCTTGGCCTTGCTCGCGGCCGCGGTCAGCGGGCGGGCGATGTCCTCGAGGGACCGGCGTTCGGCGTTCACGGCGAGGAACGCGGCGACGAGACCGGCGGCGCACATCAGCCCGGCGCCGATCTGGAAGGCCAGGACGGTGTCGCCGATCTTGCCGGTGTTGGTGAGGTCGGCGAAGAGCAGCGGGCCGCTGATGCCGCCGGCGGCGGTGCCGAGGGCGTAGAAGAAGGCGATGGACATGGCCCGGGTCTCCATCGGGAAGATCTCGGAGACGGTCAGGTAGGCGCTGGAGGCGCCGGCGGAGGCGAAGAAGAGTACGGCGCACCAGCAGGCGGTGAGGGTGCCGGCGCTGAGGGAGCCGCGGTCGAAGAGCCAGGCGGTGCCGAAGAGCAGCAGGCCGGACAGCAGGTACGTCGAGGAGATCATGACGCGGCGGCCGACGCTGTCGAAGAGGTGGCCGAGCAGCAGCGGTCCGCAGAAGTTGCCGATGGCGATGACGGCGAAGTAGTAGCCGGTGTGGTCGGCCGGTACGTCGAAGAACTTGGTGAGGATGGCGCCGAAGCCGAAGGTGATGGCGTTGTAGAGGAACGCCTGGCCGATGAAGAGGGAGAAGCCGAGGACGGCGCGCTTGCGGTACCGGCCGAAGACGGTGTGGGCGATCTCCATGAAGGTGACGGTCTTGCGCTGGTGGATCTCGAGTTCGCCCTCGGGCTCGGCGAGGGGTTCGCCCTTCTCCGCCTGTACCTGGCGTTCGATGCCGGTGACGATTTCCTCGGCTTCTCGGTCGCGGCCGTGGATGAGCAGCCAGCGTGGGCTCTCGGGGACGTGCCTGCGGACGAGGAGGATGACCAGGGCGAGGACGGCGCCGAGCGCGAAGGTGAGGCGCCAGCCGACGTTGGCCGGGAGCAGGTCGGTGTTGAGGGCGAGGATGGAGAGCAGGGAGCCGCCGACGGCGCCGAGCCAGAAGCTGCCGTTGATGATGAGGTCGACGCGGCCGCGGTAGTTGGCGGGGATGAGTTCGTCGATGGCGCTGTTGATGGCCGCGTATTCGCCGCCGATGCCGAAGCCGGTGAGGAACCGGAAGAGGAAGAACCACCAGGCTTCGGTGGACACCGCGGTGAGGGCGGTGGCGGCGAGGTACACCGCGAGGGTGATCATGAACAGGTTTTTGCGGCCGAAGCGGTCGGTGAGCCGGCCCCAGAACAGGGCGCCGACGCAGGCGCCTGCCACGTAGAGCGCGGCGGCGAGGCCGGTGATCTGTCCGGAGCTGATGCTCAGGCCGCTGCCGGGTTCGGAGAGGCGGCCGGCGATGTTGCCGACGACGGTGACCTCGAGGCCGTCGAGGATCCATACGGTGCCCAGGCCGATGACGATCGACCAGTGCCACCGGGACCAGGGCAGGCGGTCGAGCCGGGCGGGGATGTTCGTGGTGATGGTCCGGCCGCTCTGCGGTGCCGGTGCTGCGGCTGTGCTCATGGGCTCCCCTCAACGCCGAAAGACGGGGTACGGGTGCCCTCGTGGCGCTGGAGTAGGCCCGGGGCGGGTCGGGGGCGGGCCTGGGGGAGGTTCGGCGGCGGGTGCGGGACAGGTGGGGGGTGGGCGGGTCTCAGGCGCCGACGGCGCGGGTGACGACGTAGATGAGCAGGCCGGCCAGTGAGCCGACGACGGTGCCGTTGATGCGGATGAACTGCAGGTCGCGGCCGATGTGGGCCTCGATCTTGCGGGTGGTGTGCTCGGCGTCCCAGCCGGCGACGGTGTCGGTGATCAGGGAGGTGATCTCCTTGCGGTAGGTGGTGACGACGTGCACGGCGGCGCCTTCGACCCAGCCGTCGACCTTCTGCTGCATTTTCGGTTCGCTCGCCATCCGGGTGCCGAGTGAGAGCAGGGCGGCGCGCACTCGTTGCCGCAGTTCGCTGCGTTCGTCCTCGGCCGCCGCGACGATCATGGAGCGTACGGCGGTCCAGGCGGAGGCGATCAGGTCCTGCACTTCGCCGCGGCCGAGGATGTCGCCCTTGAGTCGTTCCACCCGACCGCGGGTGTCGGTATCGGACTGGAGGTCGGAGGCGAAGTCGGTGAGGAAGCGGTCGAGGGCGCCGCGGGCCGGGTGGGAGGGCATGTCGCGCATTTCGGTGACGAAGCGCAGCAGTTCTTTGTAGACGCGGTCGCCGATCTTCTTGTCGACGAAGCGCGGGGTCCAGCCGGGTGCTCCGCCCTCGACGGCGCTCATCACGTCGGCGCGGTGCAGTTCCAGCCAGTCGTGGGCGCGGGCGACGACGAGGTCTACGACGCGTTTGTGACCGCCGTCGGCGACGATTCGTTCGAGCATCTTGCCGAGGCCGGGCGCGATCTCCTGGATGTCGGCGCGTCGGGTGACGGCCTCGGTGACGACGGCTTGGACGTCGCGGTCGCGCATGACGGTGAGGGTGCCGCGCAGTGCGGTGGCGAGTTCGGCGGTGACCCGGTCGGCGTGTTCGGGCCGGGCGAGCCAGGTGCCGAGCCGGCTGCCGATGCCGACGGCGCGCAGTCGTTGCCGTACGACGTCCTGGGAGAGGAAGTTCTCGCCGACGAACTCGCCGAGGGAGACGCCGAGCTGGTCTTTTTTGGTGGGGATGATCGCGGTGTGTGGGATGGGTAGCCCGAGGGGGTGTCGGAAGAGGGCGGTGACGGCGAACCAGTCGGCGAGTGCGCCGACCATGCCGGCCTCGGCCGCGGCGGCTACGTAGCCTGCCCAGGGGCCCGCGCCCTGGTGGGTGGCGAGTCTGGCGAGCACGTAGACGAGGGCGACGAGCAGCAGCAGTCCGGTCGCGGTGAGTTTCATGCGTCGTACGCCCCGTTGCCGTTCCTCGTCGGCGGGGGTGAAGGCGTTCATGGTTCGGTGCGACGGGGTCTGCTGCGTCGTCGTTCGGTCCGTTGTTCGTGTCTCGGTGTGTTCCATCAGCTCCACCCGTACTCGGCCTGCGCGGTGATCCCGCGCACAATTGTCCCTTCCTGACCGACTACCGGAACGAAACAGGAGTTCCCGGCGTCTGTCTGTAGGGGGTTTCGGGCAGGGTCCTGTCAGGTCTCCCGGGCCCATGACGCATCATGGGTTCATCAAGATCGGAGCCTCGGGCTCCCATCTCCCGAGGAGAACAACGCAAGCATGACCAAGCGTCATGTGGGGGGCGCGGGGGCTTCCCCCGCAAAACCCCGTGCCGTGCTGAGTGCGCTGGTCGCACTGGTCGTGGCCGTGTGTGCGGCCGTCTACGTCACGGTGGCCGCGGACGACGGCACCCCCAGCAGCACCTTCGCCGGCAGTCGCCCGCGCCATGGTTCCTCCGTCGCTCCCGCGTCGACCGGTACCTGGGTGGGTGCCTGGTCCACGGCGCCCGTGGGTGGTGAGCCGGGCACCGAGACGACCGGTCTTGCCGGCCGTTCGGTGCGCAACGTCGTGCACGCGAGCACTGCGGGAACGAGTGCCCGCATCACGCTGTCCAACCTCTACGGCCAGTCTCCGCTGACCATCACGCATGCCTCGCTGGCTGTGGCGTTGGGTCACGACACCGCTGAGGCCAGTGCGGAGTCGATGCGGCGGCTGACGTTCAACGGTGCCACGAGCGTCGTGATCCCGGCCGGTGGCCAGGTGCTCAGTGACGCCGTGCGCGTGGTCGTCCCGCACGACTCGGACGTGCTGGTCACCACGTACTCGCCGACCGCGTCGGGCCCGGTGACCTATCACCCGCATGCGCAGCAGATGTCGTACGTAGCCCAGGGCGACCGCACGGAGGACGCGACGGGCGCCGCGTACACCGAACAGACGCCGTTCTGGCGCTATGTGACGGCGCTTGACGTGCTGAGCAACGAGGCGACGGGGACGGTGGTCGTCTTCGGTGACTCGATCACCGACGGCATAACGTCCACGGTCGGTGCCAACCGCCGCTGGACCGATGTCCTCGCGGGCCGGCTGCACACGGCGGTGGCGGGCGGTGGCGCTCTGCCGCGCTACGGCATCGTCAACGAGGGCATCAGCGGCAACCAGGTGCTCGCCGACGGGCTGGGTCGTCCGGCGGAGAACCAGAGCGGCCTCGGCCGCTTCGGCCGGGACACGTTGTCCCGGACCGCTGTGAAGGTCGTCGTCATCGACCTCGGCATCAACGACATCATCCGCAACCCGGCCCTCGCCGACCCGGACAGGATCACCGAGGGCCTGCGCACCCTGGTGCGCCAGGCCCACGCCCGCGGGCTGAGGGTGGTCGGTGCGACCCTCATGCCGTTCCGTGGCCATCGCGGCTGGACGCCGGCCCGTGAGGCGGTGCGGCAGCAGGTCAACGCGGAGATCCGGTCCGGCCGGGTCTACGACTCGGTCGTCGACTTCGACCGGGCCCTGCGGGACCCGTACGACGCGCGCCGGCTGCGCCCCGAGTACGACTCCGGTGACCATCTGCACCCCAGTGACCTGGGCTTCGCCAAGATGGGCGACGTCTTCGACCTGGGCGCGCTGAAGGGCGCGGGTCAGGCGGAGCTGTGAGGGGCGGCCGTCAGTGGTCGGTGAGGTCCACGATCACGTCGCAGTGCGGATCGTCGGAGGGCCGATGCAGATGCTCGTTCGCCAGGAACGCCGGGGAAACCAGAGCTCCGGACAGGCCGGGACCCGTGTGGCTGCTCAGTACGTCCACACCGTAGGTGCGGTCCCGCTCGGGTGAACGGAAGTAGAGGCGCACGCGGTCGTCGCCCGTGATGACCGCCCCGATGAACAGCGGCTTCCACGGCACATGCTCGGTGATGAAGGAGCGGGCGAGGTCGAGCAGACGGCCGGTGGCCGCCTGCTCGACTGCTGGATCGGGTGAGTGCACCTGTCAGCCGCGTCGGTCGGCGACGGCCCAGGAGGCCAGGGCGACGGCGCCCGCGACGCCGAGGACGGAGGGCCAGGCGCCGACCTTCTTGGCCAGCGGATGCGATCCGGCGAACGCGGCGACGTACGCGGCGGTCAGCGCGCCGGCGGCCGTCCCGCCCGCCTGCCTGCGCCACCGCTGCGCGGCGGCGGCCCCCGCGGTGGCCAGGACGACCCCGCCGAGCTGCCGCTTCCCGGTCCAGCGGGCGACGCCGTAGCCGCCGACGAGTCCGGTCGCGGCGACCACCGCGCTGGGAACCCTGGCCATGAGCTGCCTCCATCTACGTCGATACGTCTTGGTCTGCTTCGTCTGCCTTTGTTGCCTGGTCCGAGGCTAACGCGCGTCCTCTCGGCTCCACCAAGCTGAGTCGAGGCTTGTCAACTTTCCGGCTCCGAGCTATATAAGTATGCCGAAGGGCATCGCACCCAGCACCTGACGAGAGGAGTGAGCCGTGATGCTCATGCGTACGGACCCGTTCCGTGAATTCGACCGACTCGCGCAGCAGGTCTTCGGTACCGCGAACGCCACCGCCGGCCGACCGTCGGCCATGCCGATGGACGCCTACCGCTCCGGTGACGACTTCCTGGTCCACTTCGACCTTCCCGGCATCGACCCCGAGACGATCGAGCTGGACGTCGAGCGCAACGTTCTCACCGTCCGCGCCGAGCGCCGCGGCCCCGCGCCGGAGGGCGCCGAGATGATCGTCTCCGAGCGTCCCACGGGCACCTTCACCCGTCAGCTCTTCCTCGGCGACACCCTCGACACCGAGCGCATCGACGCCTCGTACGAGGCCGGCGTCCTGACCCTGCGCATCCCGGTGGCCGAACAGGCCAAGCCGCGCCGGATCCCGATCAGTGGCGGCGACAGCGGCCGTAAGCAGATCACCGGCTGACCGCACCCAGGTCGCCTTCTCCGCGCCCCGTGGCCCCGAGCGGGGGCCCGGGGTGAGGCCGTTCCCCCGCCCGCGCCCGCCCGCCGCGCCCGGGCGGGTGCCGCCACACGAGCCGCATGGGTTGCACGGGCCGCATGCCACCACATGCCGCACTTTGGCCGAATTCCCGCTCATGCGCGTCGCATAACGGGGTACCGGGCTCCCGGTGCCCGAAGTGTCCCGAGGAGGATCCACCACGATGACCGTGACGACCCCGCAGCCGAGAATGACCATCCCCGCCCCTGCCCCCGCGGCAGGCCCGTCGCTGCGCCCGCTCGCCCCCGAGGCCGGCGCCGACACCGCGCGCTGGGAGGCACTCACCGAGGCGGTGCGCGAGGCCGGTCAGTACTCGACGGCGGCCGAGGCCGAGCGCGTCACCCGTACCGTCCTCACCGCCCTGGGCGGCCATGTGACCGGCGAGGAACGAGTCGCCCTCGCCCAGGCCCTGCCCAGGGATGCGGGCACCCTGCTCGCGTCCCAGATTCCCGCGAACACCCCGCTGTCCGCACGGGAGTTCGTCGAGTCCGTGGCGAGCCACCTCGAGGGCGCCACCCCGGACACGGCCCGCTGGGACGTCAGCTCGGTCCTCGGCGTCGTGGCGGGCACCGTCGGCGAGCCCCTCACGACCCGTGTCCTGACCCAACTCCCGCCGGGATACGCCCTGCTGTTCGGCCGCGCGGACCTGGCGACGACGGCATAGGACTCCGCCCCCGCCCCGCCCCGCTTCCGGGCGCCGCACGCATCCCGCCGTCGTCCATCAGGCGACTGCCGACGGCGGCGCCCGGCACCACCCGGACGGTCAGACGGCCGGCCGGCCGGTGAGTAGGACGGTCAAACCCGTTCGAGTGCCCGGTGAGGCCCGTCGGGCAGCTCCACGGAGATCGCGTCCCCGGCGCGCACGACGCCCCCCACCCTCACCACACCCATGACCCCGGCCCGGTACCGGACGCGCCCGTCCGTATCGCGCCCGACGACCTGCTTCAGCAGCCCCCGTTGGAAGTTGTCGATCTGGAGGCACGGATTGCGCAGCCCGGTGACCTCCACGACGGCCTCGTCCCCGATCCGCAGCAGCGCCCCGGTGGGCAGGCCCAGCAGGTCGATCCCCCGGGTGGTGACATTCTCGCCCAGCTCCCCGGCCGCCACCCGGAACCCGCTCTCCCCGACCTCCTGGAACAGCTCCTCATGAATGAGGTGCACCTGCCGCAGGTTCGGCCGGGTCGGGTCCTGGGCGACGCGTGACCGGTGCTTCACGGTCACCCCGGCATGCACGTCCCCCTCGACCCCGAGGCCGGCGAGCAGGGTGATCCGCTCCCGGTTGGGCTTGGTGAAGGAGTACTCGCCGTTGCTGCTGACGGCAGTGACAGTCGCGCTCATCGCGAACCCCTCGTATCGGCTCTTCGTCGCAAGATCCACCGAGAGCCTAGCGGCAGCCCGACTGCCCCTCCGTAAGGCGTACTTCACGCCTCAAGCCCTGCGACGGACCCTGGGCCTCCGCCCCGAAGCACCCCCGGGCCACCGAGTTCGTCCGCCTACCTGACACGGGCACGGGTACCCGCATCGGAGCACGTCCCATGACCGAGTCCGGCATGAGGTGACAGTAACGGAGACCCAGATGCAGGCCAGCCGATCAGCAGCCCCGCCGCCCCCCGCGCCGGTCACAGCGGAACCGTGGTCCGCTCATGTCCTGACCGGACGCTACCGGTTGGGCGCGAGAATCGGATCGGGAGGCATGGCCGACGTCTACGAGGGCGTCGACACGCGCCTCGGGCGGCCCGTCGCCGTCAAGGTGTTCCGGCCGGGCCCGGGCCCGCAGACCGAGGACCGTCTCACCGCCGAGGCCGTCCTCCTCGCCGGCCTCCAGCACCCCGGACTGGTCACGGTCTACGACTCCGGCCGCGAGGACGACCGCACCTACCTGGTCATGCAACTGGTCGAAGGCCCCACGCTGCACGGCCTCCTGGAAAGCGGGCCTCTGCCCGAGCGACGCGTGGCGGCCCTGGGCGCCGCCCTCGCGCGGGCGCTCGCCCACGTCCACCGGGCCGACATCGTGCACCGCGACGTCAAACCGTCGAACGTCCTGCTCGACCCGGCCGGCGACCCCCACCTGGCCGACTTCGGCATAGCGCGCCTGGCGGACGCCACCCGCCAGACGGCACCCGACGTGCTGACCGGCACCGCCGCGTATCTGGCGCCCGAGCAGGTCGAGGGTGGGTACGTCGGACCGCCCACCGATATCTACGCGCTCGGCCTGGTCCTGCTGGAGTGCCTGAAAGGGGGACTGGAATACCCGGGCACCGCACTGGAGGCCGCGGTGGCCCGCCTCCTGCGCGCACCCGAGATCCCCACCTGGATCTCCCCGGACCTGGCGACCCTGCTCCGCCTCATGACCGCCAAGGACCCCGAGGCCCGCCCCGACGCGGAACAGTGCGCGCAGACCCTGGCGGCCTTGAACGCGCCCAGCGCCCCGCACTCCCTCCCGCTCACGGCACCCGCGGGGACGCGGGAACCGGCGGCGACCCGCCCCGCCCGTACGGAAGGGCTGAGGACGGCAGCAGCGATCCGGCCCGCCCGCGCCGCCGGCGGACCGGCGGCTGTCCCGGGTCACGCCCGTACCGACCGTCCCCCGCACAGCCGCCGCCTGGCGGTGGGCACCGCCCTGGCCGCCCTCTCCGTGGCCCTCGGCACGACCCTCGCCCTCGCCCCGGGCACCAGCGGAACCGGCGACGACCGCGCCGACACGGCCTCCGCCGCCACGACCCCCGATCACCCGCCGGCCAGCGAGGCGATACCCGGCGACAAGGCCGGCACCGCCCCGCCGGCCGGCGCCGCCCGCACCCAGGCCACCTCCAGGACGTCCGGCTCACCGGCTCCGGAAGCCACACCGGCCGGCTTCCACGGCCAGCCCATCTCCAGGCGGCTGCCCTCCTCCACCCAAGCGACCCCGAAGCCCCACACCCCGCCCGGCCACAAGGGCACCACCCCCCACAGCCACTCCGCACGCCACCCCCGCGACGCGGAACACCCGCCCCACGCCACCCGGAACGCCCCCAGCCAGAGCAACAAGCCTGCGCAGCACAAGGCGCCGGACAACGAGGAGTGAGGCCGGCCCGTCAAGCCGCCCCACCTGGATTGTCAGCGCAGCCCGAAACCGTTCCTAGCGATTTGCCAGGTCAAGCAGCAGTACATCGTGAAGATCCGCACCCTTCCACGGCCGGGCCTCGCCGATTTTGCGGTAACCCCAGGCCAGGTAAGCGGCGGAAGCGGCCTTGCTGTCAGGGTGCACGTTCAGAAGCACTCGTTGCGCCTCAAGGCCATCGAGCAGAACTCCGTGCAGGCGCTGTGCGATGCCCCGTCGGCGCCACGGGCGTCGTACGGCGAGTTCCATGAGGCCGAAGGTGCGGTGTCCGTCTTCACGCCGCATGGCGTCCGGCACCGGCTCGGTCAACTGGTCCCACCAGCCGGTATCCGGGCCGAGGGGATAGCCGTACGCCATCCCGACCGGCTCGCCGACACGTTCCGCACGAGCAAGGACGCCGCGAAAGCTGACTTTGCGGGTCTGAGAGCGAAAGCGTCGGAAGGCGGCATCGACGTCGCCGTCCTTCTCGTTGTAGGGCGGTTCCGAGAACGCCTCGGCGTAGACCATCCGGAACGCCTCTTCGGCCGTTGCGGAGGCTCGTCCATCCAAGCTCTGCACGGTGATGGCCTCTTGTTCCGTCATGTCGCACTCCCTTGGGCGGTTGTCCGGATCTGCTCGGCGCACTCGCGGGCTACAACGCTGTCGACCTTGACCACCGCTTGTCGGAAGTCTCTGATCTTGTTCGTCAGCCGTGGCGATGAGATGCCCCTGCACGCGCCCAGCGCCGCACTCATCTCCGCGCACGCTTCATCGACTTCCCCGGCACTGAGGAGGACGTCTGCGAGCCTGACGCGGTAGGAAGCGCTATTGCGAGCGAGGCCGTCACCGATGCTGCGGACGGTGGCTCGTAGGAACGGCACGGCACGCTTCGGCTGGTCGGCCCGTACATACATGTCCGCGGTGGCGTAATCGACTTCGAAAGGCCCCACGAAACTGGCCCATTTGGGTACGTCAATGTCCAGATCCATGCGCCCCTGGTGCATGACGGCTCGGCTCAGGGCACGTCGTGCTCCGGACAGGTCTCCCAAGTGCGTCGCCACATTGGCGGCCCGGAGCGCGATCACCAAGTGCACCGAATGCCCGGCACCGGCACGCGAGGCGAGACGGTGCGCGTTCTCTGCCGCGCTCACCGCCTCCCACGTCCGGTCTGCCTTGATCGCGAGGAGTACGAGAGTCTCCAGCGCGGAGACTTGAAGCATCGGGTCATCGACGAGCTGAGCCGCCGCCAGAGCTTCCATACAGGCCCCGCGGCCGTGGTCGATGCGTCCACCGTCGTAGCCATACCAAGCCTGGTGACCGTGCATTTCAGCAAGCATCGTCTGTAACTCGCGGCCGACGCGGCTGGTGTACGACGCGTCTCTGAGAGCGGTCGTGATCGCCTGTTCGATCACTTGTGCCTGCGTTATGGCCGGCACGCTGCCTGCGGAGTGATCTGTCTGGTACAGGCCGTCCAATCGGCCCCGCAGCTGGGCCACCTCGGCCGCACCTATACGCACCCCGGAACGTCCAGGGATCAGGGCGGCGGCGGCCAACAGCCCCGCATCGGCGACGAAGGTCCTACGCTTCACCCTTCCAGGGTCGCTGATGGGTGTCGATACCGACATGCGGTGGTCGGGGACGTCGAAGCCCATCTCGGCGAGGGGTACGCCGAACAGCGTCTCCAGCACCATCTGCTGAGCCGGATGCGGAAGTGGTGGAGGCGTCTCGCGTTCCCATCGGCGCAACTGCCGCACGCTCACTGCGGAGTCGATTCCTAGGCGGGCGGCCTCCTCCGTGAAAGCCACTGATAGAGACTCCTGCGTATGTCCTGCTGCGCGTCGCAACCGCGTCAGTGCGCTCGTCACCGAGTCGGCCATGGTGTCCCCCTATGACAGCTCCTGTCGGCCTCAAGGTAATGACTTGGCAGGAACACCCAGGGTCAAAAGGTCCGCCTGAACGTCCGGTCGCTCTTAGCCCGCCCTGCCTCCAGAGCCGGTGCACTGGTCCTGCAACGCCTCACGACCGCTACGAGCCGTGGACAGGACATAACCCCTATGAGCATGACGATGCGCGTATACGACGTTGACAGCAAGACGGGCATGGTCGTCCGCGTACGAACCAGCGTGACCGTGCGGCCCCCGGACGGGATCCGCCCCGCTCCGCCGCTGTCCAGTGCGTATCCCCCGTGTCGGTGCCCCGTTTGCCGGGACTGCGGGAATGACCGCGGGCGGTGAAGGCCGACTGCGCCGATTGCGACGGCCTGCGCCATGAGCGAGCCGCGCAGATCCGAACGGGCAAGGGGGATCTCGGCGACCTTCTCACCCGTACCGCCCTGCACGAAGCGATCGAGCATCGCGAGAAGATGCCGGCATCACGACGCCTCGCAGAGGGAGCACAAGAGAACGCATGAGCAATCGGCCCGCCTCTAAGCAAGTCATCCTGGTTCGCCCTTGGGGCGTCGGCCCGCTGGTGAAACCCAATGGACACGGCTTCCGCGTGCGTCCTAGCCTCACCGAGGTTCCGAAGATCCGTACGTCCGGATGAGGTGCATTTGATGACGGTCCAGGCAACGGCGGCCAGCCTCGACCCGCCGTCCCCGCGCATGCCATGACCTCATCGGACACAAGGAACCCCAACAGTGGATCTTCCACGTGAATTCACCATCCGCGAGAGCAGTCACCGCATCCACAACCCGTTCACCAGCGAGAAGCTGGCTACCCTCGGGCAGGCGCTGCACTTGGCCCCCGGGACGCGCCTGCTCGACCTCGCCAGTGGATCGGGCGAGATGCTGTGCACCTGGGCGCACGCCCACCGCATTGTCGGGACCGGGGTGGACATCAGCACCGAGTTCACGGCCAAGGCCCGTGCCAGGGCTGCCGAGCTCGGCGTTACTGACCAGGTGGACTTCATCCACGGCGACGCGTCCGGCTACGTCGCGGACGAACCCGTCGACCTTGCCGCGTGCATCGGCGCGACCTGGATCGGCGACGGAGTGGTCGGCACGATCGATCTGCTGCGCAGCAGCCTCCGTCCCGGTGGCATGCTGCTGATCGGCGAGCCGTACTGGCGTCACGAACCCCCGGACCAGAACAGCGTCGAAGCGTGCCACGCCAGCGCCAAAGAGGACTACCGACTGCTGCCGGAGCTCATCGAGCAGTTCGGTGAACTGGGCTACGACGTCGTCGAAATGGTGCTCGCTGATCAGGACAGCTGGGACCGGTATCGGGCCGCTCAGTGGCTCAACATCCGACGCTGGCTCGACCGGAATCCCGATGACGAGTTGGCCGCCGAATTGAGAGCCGATCTTTCCCGAGAACCAGTCCGCTATGCCAGGTACGAGCGTGAGTACCTCGGTTGGGGTGTCTTCGCCCTCATGGGCCGCTGACGGTCACGTCGAGGCCGGGGCCGGCAGGATGCTGCCGGCCCCGGCTGCCCAGGTGACTCCGCGGCGAGACGAGCCTGGCCGGTTAGCGGTTCAGCCGGGTCATCAGCCGCTCCTCCTGCCAGTTGGCCGCGCCGTGGCTTACCCGGTGGCGACTGCCGAATAGGTCCAAACGTCCGCTGGAAGGTCGTGCTTCAAGCGCCAGGTGATCGCCATCGGCTTGCTGCCGGTGTGGCTCTCGTAGGTGGCCGGGCCGAGGAGCATCCACGGCTGGGACTTGCCTATGTCGGTGTCCTTGTAGCGGCGCATGAACAGCAGGACGTGGCTTCCGCGCTGCTTGTGCTGCCGATACCGCAGGCCGGTACGGGAGTTCTCCGCCGTCGAGTTCTGGGACTCCCAGTGGAACAGCGTCGGGCTCAGCGCGTAGTCCTTGTAGCGGACGGTGGGTGAGAAGTCCTTCTCGTTCTTCTCCAGCGTGATGAGCAGGGCGTCCGTCTGCAGCTCCTCGACCCACTGCACACCCTGTGCGAAGGTTCGCGGCATCTGCCCGCCGATGCGGGCCACTCCGAGGGCAGCGAGGATTTCGGAACGGTTGTACGCGCTGTGGACCCTCAGCGGAACATGGCTGAGACGGCCGGACAGCGGGATCGGGAAGTGGTCCGCCTGCTCCATGACATGTGACAGCACCTGCCGCAGCTCATCGCGGAACGCCCGGTGAGCGCGCAGCGATTCAAGGCCCTCCTGGTAGCTGGTGAACCCGCCCGCGTTGTCCCACAGGTTGAAGAACAGCATGCGGGCGTACGGCTGATCGGTCGGAGGCAGTTCCTCGTACGGCGGAGTGCCGTCTTCCAGGAGCCGGAGATAGGCCGCGGCGCGCTCCGGGTCGTCGACGTGGAGGAACGCGTGGACCCGCTTGAGTAGTGCCGCCTCTCCCGGTGCCGAGGCCTCTTCGATCAGGGCGGCTCGCCGAAGGACGGTAGTCCAGGAGTTCGCACTCTTGTAGAGCTCCTTGATCTCCCGGCGGCTCTCGCGAAGGTAGTCGGCGAGACGGGGGGTGCTGTACGCCTTGACCTCGTTCACCAGTGTCTTCACGGTGGCGCCCAGCTGCGTGCGGACGTTGTCCAGGACAAGGTTCTTGGACTTGCCCTCCAGGATGATCTGGCAGCCGGACGGCAGCTGCGGGAAGTCGTGCTCGATGTGATCGACGAGCCGGTTCCGCGAGAGGTTGGTCAGAGCCCGGAACTGCTCCTCGAAGCGGAACTCAGCCCGGTGCTGCCCGATGAAGTCGAGGACGGTCAGCACGGGCTTCGTCTCGGTGCGCCTCAGACCTCGCCCCAACTGCTGGAGGAAGACGGTGGCACTGCTGGTGGGGCGGAGGAGGAGCAGAGTGTCAACGTCGGGGATGTCCAGCCCCTCGTTGAACAGGTCGACCGAGAAGATCACCTGAAGCTTCCCCTCGCGCAGCTCGGAGAGGGCCCGGGCGCGCACCTCGGCGGCAGAGTCACTGTCGAGCGCTATGGCCTGGAAACCTGCCTGGCGGAAGAAGTCCGCCATGAAGTGGGCGTGCGCCTTCGTGACGCAGAAACCCAGTGCCCTCATGGCGCCGGGGTTGGAGACCTTGTCCCGGATCTGCTTCACCACGATCCGGGCACGGGCGTGGTTGCCCGTGTAGAGGTTGCCTAGTTCCTGGTCGGCGTACGCGCCCTTCTGCCAGCCAAGGTTCGTCAGATCTGTACCGTCCGGAATGCCGAAGTAGTGGAAGGGGCAGAGCAGGTCGTTTTCCAGGGCCTCCCACAGCCGCATTTCGGCGGCGATCCGGCCGTCGAAGAACTCGTCCTGGACGTTTCGCCCGTCCATCCGCTCGGGCGTTGCGGTGAGGCCCAGCAGCTCCCGCGGAGTGAAGTGGTCGATGACCCGCCGGTACGTGGCGGCAGTGGCGTGGTGGAACTCGTCGATGACGATGATGTCGAAGTGATCGGGCGCCAGTTGCTCAAGCCTTGAGACGTTGAGTGACTGGACGCTCGCGAACACGTGCTCCCAGGACCGGGGTTCCGTGCCGGCGTGCAGCAGCTCGCCGAACGAGGCGTCGTCCAAGACCTCCCGATAGGTGCGCAGCGACTGCCGAAGAATCTCCTTGCGGTGGGCCACGAACAGCAGCCTCGGCCGACCCCTTTTCGACGTTCCGCAAAGGCTCCGGTAGTCCAGGGCTGCCATCACGGTCTTGCCGGTGCCGGTCGCCGCGACCAGCAGGTTCCGGTGCCGCCCTCGGATCTCCCGTTCGACGGTGAGCCGCTCCAGCATGTCCCGCTGATGCGGGAAGGGCCGCACCTGAAGGCCGGAAAGGTTGATCTTCAGGTCGGTGGAGGACGTACTGCCGCCTGCCTGGGCCAGTGCTCCGTCGAGGCGCTCACCATGCAGATCGGGGTCGTACGTCTCGAAGGCCGTGTCGTTCCAGTACGCGTCGAAGGTCGCTTCGAACTTGTCCAGCACCGCGGGTGTCGCGATCGAGGACAGACGGACGTTCCACTCCAGGCCGTCGAGTAGTGCGGCTCTGGAGAGGTTCGAGCTGCCGACGTACGCCGTGTCGAAGCCCGTCCTGCGCCGGAACAGCCACGCCTTGGCGTGCAGGCGGGTGGAGCGGATCTCGTAGTTCACCTTGACGGTGGCACCGAAGTCGCGGACCAGGCGGTCGAGCGCGTGGCGGTCGGTGGCGCCCATGTACGTGGTCGTGATGACCCGGATCGGTACGCCTCGCTCCTTGGCGGCACGCAGAGCGTCCTCGAGGACCCGGATGCCGTACCACTTCACGAAGGCGCAGAGCAGATCGATGCGATCGGCCGTGGCGAGCTCGGCCCGCAGCTCCGAGCCCAGACTGAGGTCTTCCGGCGAGTTCGTGAGCAGCGATGTCTCGGAGAGTGGGGTGAGCGGCCGGATCGCGTAGGCCCCGGGCGCCTCCTGCTTGGCCAGGGCGAGCAACTGACGGGGGCCTTCTGCGACCGTGCTGACCGGCTCGGGTTCGCCGTGCTCAGGAGTAGCAGTACTCAGGGACGTCAGGATCTGGTTGGCGAATCGAACCTGCTGGGCGGGCGGGAGTTGATTGAGCCTGCGAGCGACCACCTCGCCGATGTGACGGGCAAGCACGTGGGGTGCCGACTCGGCGCTGACTTCCGCGTCGACTGCCTTCCACCCCATGGCCTCTAGCTGTCCCAGCGCCTCACTCACGTTCTCGGTGATCAGCTGCTCGTACACGCCAGCGACCGGCTGCATCTGTCCCCCCGGCTCCGCCACCTTGACCCCCTCGGCCACTTTCAATGTGCATTTGTTTTAACAGGGGGCACTGACAGAAGTCCTCGGCTACATAAGGGAGAAAACTCCCAGACCCACACCGAACGCCATGGAAAACACACACCACACCAGGTTCGCGGTAGGCGAGTACGACTTGGCCGTGCGGACCACCACCGCGCGTCGTGGGTCCTCCGGGTCGTAGCGCAGGATGACCGGGGTGCCGCGGTAGAGGGCGTTCGGGGAGTCGGGGTTCAGGGGGACCTGGCGGTAGGTCTGGGTGGTGGGGGCCGTGGGGTCGCCTGGGGGTGGGGCCTGGTAGCGGATCTGGGGTGGGTGGTAGGACGTGCCGACGCGGCGGGGGGAGTTGGCCACCTCGCCCCGCGTCCGGACGCCCCGCACGCCGAGCTGGTTCAGGGACCGGCGGGCGCGCAGGGCGGCGTGGGTGCCGTGGGCGCCGATGAACGTCCAGAAGGCGGCGAAGAGGAGGGAGACGGTGAGCCAGGGTTGGGACATGGCCGGCTCCGCCCCCCTCCGCCTCGTTCTGTTGGGTCCAGCCCTTTAGACGGCTGCCGCGGGGTCCGGCGTTCCGTGGCAGTCGCCGTAGCTGTGGCCCGAGCCGCACCAGCAGTGTGCTGTGCGCTGCGGGGGCCAGGCCACGGCGCGGCCGCGGGCCGCGAGGGTCGTCGCGTACTGGGGCAGGAGGGTCGCGTCGGACGGGCTCGAGCCCTCCGAGGCGGCGAAGGCCTCGTAGGACGGGACCGTGCCGGTGACGATGCCCAGGTTGGGCGTGCCCGAGGACGCCAGTTCGCGGAGGGAGGTCTCTATGGTCGCCAGGTGGGCGTCGTGGGAGGGGTACTCCGCCGCCAGGCCGGCGTAGGCCGCGAGCAGTTCCGTCAGCTCGGAGGACGGCCAGTGCAGGACCGCCACCGGGAACGGGCGGGAGAGGGCCTCTCGGTAGGCGCCCAGCTCGGCGTTGAGGCGGGAGATCTCCGCGGCCAGCTCCGCCGGGTTGTCCGAGCCCAGGGACCAGACCCGCTTCGGGTCGTGGAGTTCGTCCAGGGAGACCGGGGAGGCGTGGAGGGTGTCCGCGAGGGTGTCCCAGTCGTCGTGGGGCAGGCCCAGCATGCGGCGGACGCGGTGACGGCCGTAGAGGAGGGGGTGCGCGCCGTACGGGGGCTCCGTACCGTTCGGCAGGAGGAGGGTCGCCGCCTGCGTGAAGGTCTGCTCCGCCGCCTCCAGCTCGTCGTGCGACTCCAGGGACTCGGCGACGATCACCCAGGGGGCCGGGTCACGGGGCGCCGACGCGCGGATGCCGTCGATGATCGCCCTGGCCTCCGCCTCGTGGTCGTACTCCCACAGGTTCGAGGCCTTCAGGGCGCGGACGAGGTGGGGGTTCTCCAGGCCGTCGGCGGAGGACAGCAGACGGTCGTAGAGCGTCGTCGCGGCGGGGCGGTCGCCGGACAGTTCCAGATGTGCCGCGGCGCGCAGGAGCAGGGCCTCGGCGTCCTCGGGGTACAGGCCGGCGGTCCGCTCCAGGCGTGCCGCTTCGGCGGTGTGGTCGACGTTCTCGGCAGGCGTGTCGGGGCGCATGGGTGACACCGTACTGCCGACCGGTGACACAGGTGGAGTACGCGGTTTCCCGGCGGGCGCGGCCCTCCTCACATTCCGGTCATGCCGCCACCTGTGAGGGTCGGGGACAGCGCCGGAACCCAGAAGACGGCGACGGCCAGCGCGAGCGAGGCGACACCCACGGCACGGGCCACCAGGTGGCCGGCCGGGGCCAGCTTCTCGATGGAGATCACGGCGGCCAGGACCACCATGGCCCACAGGTTCATCACACCGAAGGCCGCCAGCACCACCATCAGCGACCAGCAGCACGCCAGGCAGAAGGCCCCGTGGTGGAGTCCGGCACGCAGATCGCGCGAGGGTGCCGGGTACGAGGCGTAGCGCAGCATCATCCCGATCGGCGAGCGGCATCTCGCCAGGCAGCGGTCCTTGAGAGGCGTGAGCTGGTAGACGCCGTTCACCGCGAAGACCGCCGCGGCCACAACGGTCCCCGCCATGGCGGGGAGGCTCGTCACCCGGCCCAGGGCGGCGGCCAGACCGTAGGCCGGCAGCCCGGCCGCGGCCCAGACAAGCAGGTAGGCGACGGTGAAGACGACCATGCGCGGCGCCCGGTGAACGGTGATGGTGCGCGCGTACAGCCCGGCGACGGGCGCCGTGGCGGGCAGCATCATGGCCGCCATCATCAGCGTCCACACGGCGAGAAAGCCGGGCAGGCCCACACCCATGGTTCCGGGCATCGCCTGCGTGCCGCCCCAGCGTGTCACCATCCAGACCCAGGCGGCGGCCGCCGCGACCAACAGCAGTCCAGCGGGCCCCGCGCTGCGGCGGACGGCGACCGGCCGACCGGTCACGCGGACCACGTGAAGGGCGCCGAGTGGCCGTTGCCGCCGGAGAAGTCCCAGGACCGGCCGTAGACGCCGTTGCCCGTCGCGCGGTTGGACCGGGCAATGGTCAGCGTGCTGTTCACCGGGTGGAACATGCCGGTCAGGCCCATCACGGGGCCGTCCGCGCCGAACTGCGGCGCGACCTGGTCCTCGATCTCGATGTCGATGGCGTCGCCCACCCGCGCGGCGTGGCGGCGGCCGTCGTCGCGGTACTCGATGGGGACGCGCTCCACTCCGAGGACCTCGCCGATGAGCGGGGTCAGCGCCGCCATCGGCCCGCCGGCCTGACCGGAGAAGACCTTGCCCAGCGCCTCCGCCTGGCCGTCGTCGGCCGAGGCGTCGAGATAGAGCGCCACCTGCCAGCCGCCGTCGGCCATGACCCGGGGCGCGTCGATGAACACGGCGGCGTTGCGGCCGGCGACGTCCACCCCGTCCACGTTCCCGCTGTCCACGTGGAACGCGAAGGTCACCTGACAGCGCTCGTGGTCGGCCGGTGCGGTGAGGCCCGAGGTGGTGCAGGGGCACACCACGTCGCAGTTGCAGCTCTCCAGATACGTGCCGTTCAGATTCCAGGGCATGGCTTTCGCCTCCCTCGTCACGTCCCCCTCGGTTCTACGTCCCCCGGTGGACTGCGTCAGGAGGGCCCGTTCGGTCGCGGGGCCACTCTCCTCCCAGGCTATTCCCGAGGGCCCCCGCCCCGCATATCCGCTGTCGGTCCGCAGGCCCGTTCCGCCAGTGCGGAACCAATGTGGGCAGCGCGGGCGTTGTGATGATGAGGGGTCGGGTACCGGTCCCGGCAGGGGAGACAGGGGGTGCCGTGATCAGCCGCAGCCGCAGCCGCAGCCGCAGCCGCAGCCGCGTCGTGCGTCCCGCTCCCGTCGCCCTCCTGCTGGTCCTGGTGCATCTGTTCATGCTCCAGGCCGCGCTCCTCGACACCGGCAGCCTGTCCGCCGCCGTCGCCCTCGCCGCGACGGCCGCCGCCGGTTCCGCGCTGGCCGCCTGCTCGCTGCTCGCCGGCCGCTGCGCGCCCGCCGTCCCGTCCCACCGGGTCCGCACCGCGATACGCGACCGGGCCCGCCGTACGGCCTTCCTGCCCCAGCGCGATCCCGACGCCCCGGGGCGCCGCCGGCCCCGGGCACCCGGACACGCCCTCGCGACGATCCGCGCGTAGGGCACTCCTTCACCTTCACCGACGAGACCGCCGGTCCCCACCGGTGCCCTCGCGCGGGTCGTCATGCCGCCCTGCCCACTCCGGTCACACCGGCACCGACGCACCCCGTCCCGAAGGGTCCACCCATGTCCGTCTTCGCCCGCCTCGTCGAGCAGCTCGCCGACCTGCTCCAGCCGCTCTTCCACGCCTCCGCCGCGGCCGCCGCGATCGTCCTGTTCACCGCACTCGTACGGCTGCTCGTCCACCCGTTGTCCCGAGCCGCCGCCCGTGGCCAGCGCGCCCGCGCCGAACTCCAGCCGCGGATCGCCGAGCTGCGTGAGAAGCACGCCAAGGACCCGCAGCGGCTGCGGAAGGCGGTAATGGAGCTGCACGCCGAGGAAAAGGTGTCGCCGCTCTCCGGCTGTCTGCCCAGCCTGCTCCAGCTGCCCGCCTTCTTCCTCCTCTACCACCTGTTCTCGAACACCTCGATCGGCGGCGGGAGCAACGAGCTGCTGACGCACTCACTGCTCGCAGCGCCGCTCGGCGGCCGCTGGGCCGACGCCGTCGCCGGTGGCGGGGTGTTCGGGCCGGCCGGGCTCGTCTACCTCGGTCTCTTCGTCCTCGTCGCGGCCGTCGCCGCCTTCAACTACCGGCGCACCAAGCTGATGGCGGCGAAGAACCCGGTCACGGTGGCCGCCGGCGACGGCGGGCGGGTGCCGGGGCTCGCGGCGGTCGGCAAGGTGATGCCGTTCATGTCCTTCTTCACGCTCGTCACCGTGGCGGTCGTACCGCTCGCGGCGGCGCTGTACGTCGTCACCAGCACGGCCTGGAGCGCTCTGGAGCGGGCCGCGCTGTACCGGTGAGCCGGGGCGCGGTGCGGGTCGGGTTGCGGTCCAGTACGTGAACAGGGTCTTGTGGACTGGACAGGGGACTTGGAGGATCGACCAGTCCCGCGATGGCCGCACCCATTCGCCGGGCGCCCGCGATCGAGGGAGATGGTGACCATGAAGCTGCTGCGAGTCGGTACGGCCGGAGCGGAGCGCCCGGCGCTGCTCGACGCCCAGGGAACCCTGCGGGACCTGTCGGGGATCGTGGACGACATCGATGGCGCGCTGCTCGCCGACGACGGCGCGCTCGGCCGCGTCCGGGCGGCGGCCGAGGCCGGTGAGCTGCCCGCGCTGGACGCGGCGGGGTTGCGGATCGGGCCTCCGCTCGGCCGGATCGGCAAGATCGTGTGCATCGGGCTCAACTACCACGACCACGCCCGGGAGACCGGCGCGGAGCCGCCCACCGAGCCCGTGATCTTCTTCAAGGCCCCGGACACGGTCGTCGGGCCGAACGACACCGTGCTGGTGCCGCGTGGGTCCAGCAAGACCGACTGGGAGGTGGAGCTGGCCGTCGTCGTAGGACGTACGGCCCGCTACCTGGAGTCGGCCGAGGACGGGCTCGCGCACGTCGCCGGATACGCGGTGGCGCACGACGTGTCCGAGCGGGAGTTCCAGATCGAGCGGGGCGGCACCTGGGACAAGGGGAAGAACTGCGAGACGTTCAACCCGCTGGGCCCCTGGCTGGTGACGGCGGACGAGGTCCCGGATCCGCAGGCGCTCGCGCTGAAGCTGTGGGTCAACGGCGAGCTGAAGCAGGACGGGACCACGGCCGAGCAGATCTTCCCGGTGGGGGAAGTGGTGTGCTACGTCAGCCAGTTCATGACGCTGTACCCCGGGGACGTCATCAACACCGGAACCCCGGCCGGGGTCGCCCTGGGCCGGCCCGACCCGAAGCCGTTCCTGCGGGCCGGGGACGTGGTGGAGCTGGAGGTCGAGGGGCTGGGGCGGCAGCGGCAGGAACTGCAGAACGCGTAGGCGCTCCGCTGGGGGGGGTGGGGGACTGTGGTTGTGGGTCTGCTGCGGGTGGTTCGTGGTTGGGCGCGCAGTTCTCCGCGCCCCTTTGGGGGTGCCGAGGTTGGAGGTTGGCCTCGGGTGTTCCGTGGCTGGTCGCGCAGTTCCCCGCGCCCCTTGCGGGGCGCTGAGGTTGGACGTGCACCTTGCGGGGTGCCGCGGTCAGCGCAGTAGGTCGGACAGTCGGCGCCATGCTTCGCGGGGGAGGTTGTCCCGGTCGCCGCCGTCGACGATCTGGAGGGCTACGTGGTCGGCGCCTGCCTCGTGGAAGGCGGTGATCCGGCTGCGGATGCGGTCTTCGGGGCCCCAGGCGTAGAGGGCGTCGATCAGGCGGTCGCTGCCGCCTGCGGTCAGGTCGTCCTCGGCGAAGCCCAGGCGCTGGAAGTTGTTGGTGTAGTTGGGCAGCGCCAGGTACATCGCCAGATGCTCGCGGGCCAGGGTGCGGGCCTTGGCCGGGTCCGTCTCCAGTACGACCTTGAACTCCGGTGCCAGCAGCGGCTCTTCGCCCAGGATCTCGCGGGCCCGGGCGGTGTGCTCGGGGGTGACGAGGTAGGGGACCGAGCCCGCCGCCCGGTCGCGGGACAGCTCCAGGGTCTTCGGGCCGAGGGCCGCCAGGACCCGGCGCCCGGCCGGGACACCGGCTTTGTCCAGCGCGTCGAGGTAGGCGACCAGCGCGGAGTACGGGCGCCGGTACTGCTCCGCGAGCTTGGCGTGGCTCACGCCGAGCCCGAGCAGGAAGCGGCCGGGATGGGCCGACTCCACCTCGGCGAAGGCGGCCGCGCTCTCCTCGGCCTCGTACTGCCAGATGCTCTGGATGCTCGTGCCGACGGCCAGCCGGGACGTCGTCTCGAGGAGCGGGAGGGCGTGCCGGGGCGCGCTGCTGCCGCCCAGCCAGGCTGCCCCGTACCCGAGTTGTTCCAGTTCCGCGGCGGCCTCGGCGATCTCGCCGCGCAGGGCCGGGGCCTCCGAACGCAGGCCCACGCTCCAGACGCCGTACCGGCCGACGGCCTCCTTGGCGGTGCTCGCGCCGTTCGTCGACTCGCTCATCGGGTCACTTCCCTCCGGATGGGTGGCGTGCCGTGATCATCGTGCACGTCGGTCCCAACCGGAGGGAGCCGCGCGGTAATCCCACCGACGGGCTATTGGCCGAGGAACTGCTCCAGCGCCTCCACGACGAACCGGTGGTCCTGGAGCTGGGGCAGTCCGGAGACCGTCACCGTGCCGATGACGCCCACGTTCTCGACGTTGATCGGGAAGGCGCCGCCGTGCGCCGCGTAGGCGTCGGCATCCAGGCGGGAGGCCTCCTCGAACGTCGTGCCCTTGGCCCGGAAGCGGGCGCCGACCAGGTACGACGAGGCGCCGTAGCGCTCCACCACCCGGCGCTTGCGAAGGATCCAGGCGTCGTTGTCGGGCGTGGAGCCGGGCAGGGCCGCGTGGAAGAGCTGCTGGCCGGCGCGGTGGATGTCGATGGCGACCGGGGCCTGGCGCTCCCGGGCCAGCTCGACCAGGAGCGAGCCGAGCGCCCACGCGTCGTCGTAGGTGAACTGCCGGAAGACCAGGCGGCGTTCCTGCGCCTCCAGTTCCTCCACGCTCGGGGTGATCTCGGGGGCGAACTTCGGGGTGATCTTGGGGTGGTGCATCAGAGGGTCACCGTCACCTTGTCGCGGGCGGACCGGCGGGCCGCCTCCAGTACGTCCAGGGCCGCGGCCGCCTCGAGGGCGGGCACCGGGTTGGGTCCCGCGCCGTTCAGGGCCGCCGCCACGGCCGCGTAGTAGGCGGGGTAGTCGCCGGAGAGGGTCGGTACGGGGCGGCCGCCGCCGGTCACCGGGGACTCTCCCCCGGAGGGGGGACCCCCAACACCGAGCCGGCCCCACAGGGACTCGGGCTCCGTGCCCCAGTCGGCGCTCGTGCCGGGGCGTTCGTTCGCGCGCAGGGCCGCCTCCTGGGGGTCGAGGCCGTACTTGACGAAGCCGGCCTGCGAGCCCAGGACCCGGAAGCGCGGGCCGAGTTGGGCCGTGGTCGCGGAGACGTAGAGGTGGGAGCGGACACCGCCCGCGTGGGTGAGCGCGATGAAGGTGTCGTCGTCGGTCTCCGCGCCCGGGCGGCGGATGTCCGTCTCGGCGTAGACCTCGGTGACCGGGCCGAAGAGGACCAGGGCCTGGTCGACGACATGGCTGCCGAGGTCGTAGAGCAGACCGCCGATCTCCGCCGGGTCGCCGGACTCGCGCCAGCCGCCCTTCGGACGCGGGCGCCACCGCTCGAAGCGGGACTCGAAGCGCCAGACGTCGCCCAGCTCCCCCTTCTCCAGCAGGGCCCGCAGGGTCAGGAAGTCGTTGTCCCAGCGGCGGTTCTGGAAGACCGACAGCAGCAGGCCGCGCTCCTCGGCGAGGGCGGCCAGCTCCCGCGCCTCGGCCGCCGTGCCCGCGACCGGCTTGTCCACGACAACCGGCAGGCCCGCCTTCAGGGCGGCGGTGGCGAGCGGGACGTGCGTCTTGTTCGGGGAGGCGATGACGATCAGGTCCAGCTCGCCGGCCCGGCCGAACAGCTCCTCGGGAGTGCCGGCGACACGGACGTCCGGGAACTCGGCGCGGGCCTGCTCCTGCCGCTCGGGGTTCGAGGTGACCACCGTGTCCAGGGTGAGGCCCTCGGTGGCCGCGATCAGCGGGGCGTGGAAGACGGAGCCTGCGAGGCCGTAGCCGATCAGGCCGACGCGGAGGGGGGTACCAGTCATGCCTTCTACTTTGGCAACGCTGTTGCCAAAGTGCAAGCGGTGAGGACAATGGGGGGATGGGCGGCGTGAACAGCGTGAGCAGGACGAAGAGCGGGCCGGTCGGAGCGAATCTGTTCGCGGTGCGGTCCCACAACACCGCGCTGGTGCTGGATCTGCTGCGCGGTGCCGGCACGGCGGGGATCAGCAGGCTGGAGCTGGCCGAGCGGACCGGACTGACCCCGCAGGCCGTCAGCAAGATCACCGCACGGCTGCGGGAGGCGGGGTTCGCGGCGGAGGCCGGTCGCCGGGCGTCCACCGGGGGCAAGCCGCGCACCGTGCTGCGGCTGGTGCCGGAGGCGGGGCACGCGGTGGGCGTGCACCTGGACCGGGACGAGCTGCGGGCGGTGCTGGTGGATCTCGACGGGGCCGTGGTGGGCGAGCGGGGCGCCGCGCTGGACCTCGGGGGTGGGGCGCGGGCCGTGCTGGGGGTGGTCGCGGGGGAGGTGTCGGGGCTGGTGGGGGAGGTGCTGGGAGGTCACGGAGCTTCCGGGGGCCTTTCTGGGGGGCTCGCCGGTGTCGGCTCGCTGCTCGGTGTGGGCGTGGCGCTGCCCGGGCCGCTCGATCACGCGCGGGGGGTGTTGCACCGGGTCACCGGGTTTCCGGAGTGGGACGGGTTTCCGCTGCGGGACGCGCTGGTGGAGCGGTTGGGGGTGCCGGTGGTGGTGGACAAGGACACGAACGCGGCGGCTCTGGGGTTGTCGGTGGGGGTGTGCGGTGGTGCGGGGGCCGGCCGTGAGGGGGGTGAGGGTGGGTCGTTCGCGTATCTGCATCTCGGTACGGGGCTGGGGGCGGGGCTGGTGATCGGCGGGAACGTGCACCGGGGGGTGCGGACCGGCGCGGGGGAGTTCGGGCACCAGGTCGTTCAGCTCGACGGGCCCGCGTGCGAGTGCGGGAACCGGGGGTGTGTGGAGGTGCTGTGCCTGGGGGCTGTGGCGCGGGGTGAGGTGCGGGAGGCGGCGCGAGTGCTGGGGGTGGGGGCGGGGAATCTGGTCGGGCTGCTCGACATCGATCTGGTGCTGCTCGGGGGGCGGACCGTGGCGGGGGCGCCGGAAGTGTTCGTGGAGGGGGTCGCGGAGGTGCTGGCCGCTCGGGCTCGGCGGGAGGGGGTGGCCGGGCGCGTGCCAGTGCGGGTTGTCGGTGGGGAGCGGGTTGTCGCTGAGGGGGCTGCGCAGTTGTTGTTGGCGCCGGTGTTCGGGCGGGCGGTGGGGTAGGGGGGTGCTGCTGGGCGGGGCTGTTGCGGTTGCCGGTGCTTGGCGCGTAGGGGTGCGCGGTGTTGGTGCCGTGCCAGGAGAGGTTTCACTTGCCCGCGCATATCGGGTGCCCGCAGCTGGGCTCTGGGCGGCGGGCTCGGTGTTCGTGGTTGCGTGGGGCTCTGCGCTGATCGAGGGAATTCGGTCGGGGGTGCGGAGTGGCGGACCGGGGTCGTCGGTTTTGTCCGGGATGGTCATGTGTTTATGCGACTGTGTGCGTCCGTGTCCCTGTCCCTGGGTCTGGCCGCAGGCGCCGTGTTCGTGCCCGTTCCGTCGGCCGCTGCCCAGGCGGACGCGACGTGTGCGGTATCCGGCGACCGTGCCTTCCCGCTGGCCACCCGCATCCACGGCGGGCCCGGCGCCTACGAGGCGGGCGGTGGATTCGGCACCTGGTACCTCGACCTCACCAACTCCACCAGCCGGACCTGCACCGACCTGCACCCGGTCGTCGTGCTGGTCGACGACAAGCGCGCCCTGAAGCCGTCCCAGCCCAAGCTGGAGTTCTACGACGGCACCCGCACCCTGCCCGTGAGCTTCGAGAGCACCGACGCCCAGGAACTGGTCGGCGTGCTGGACGCGGAGGGGTTCGGCGGGTTCACCGTGCCGCCCGGCAAGACCGTCACCGTCAAGCTCAGGCTCTCCCTCACCGCCGACGCCGTGCCCGACCAGGTCACCGCGAACGCCGCCGTCGTCCAGCGCCGGGGCGAGGACGGCGACTGGGTCGGTGAGTCCAACGACTATCGCTTCTCCGTCGGCGGTGGGGGGAACGGGCGGCAGCAGGACGAGGAGCACGAGCAGGAGCAGGAAGGGGACGGGACGCGGACGCCCGGGGACGGTGCCGGGACCGCCAGTCCGGACGGCAGCGCGAGTCCGGGCGGTACGGCGAGTCCGGACGGCAGCGCCAGTCCCGGGGCGACGGCGACTCCGGTCGGCTCGACGGGTACCGCGACCGAGCCCCGGCCGACGGCCGGCAGTGCCGATCCGGGTACCAGCGCGCTGCCTTTCAGCGCGGCCGCGCAGCAGGCCGGGGAGCGGGCCCGGGAGCTCGCGCGGACCGGGATCGGGCTCGCCCACGGGCTGCTCGCGGCCGTCACCGCGCTCCTCGTCGTCGTCGGCGGAGCCTTCCTGCTGGCCCGCCGGCGCCGCTGAGGGCGGTTGCGCCCCCTCCGCTCCACTGACCTGCGACCTGCCTGGGTCAAGATCCCGGCCACCTGATTAGGCTGGTGGCGTCGGTACGCCGTGGTTCCGGCGCCCCCGTTCTTGACCGTACGCACGTCAGGAGACGCAAACGCATGGCAGACCGCAAGCCCGTCGAGTCGTGGCTCACCGACATGGACGGCGTCCTGATCCACGAGGGGGTCCCGATCCCCGGTGCCGACGCCTTCCTGAAGAAGCTGCGTGACTCGGGGCGGCCCTTCCTGGTGCTCACCAACAACTCCATCTACACCGCGCGCGACCTGCACGCCCGGCTCCGGCGGATGGGCCTGGACGTGCCGGTGGAGAACATCTGGACCTCCGCCCTGGCCACCGCCCAGTTCCTGGACGACCAGCGGCCCGGCGGCAGCGCCTACGTCATCGGCGAGGCCGGTCTGACCACCGCGCTGCACGACATCGGCTACGTCCTCACCGACCACGAGCCCGACTTCGTGATCCTCGGCGAGACCCGCACGTACTCCTTCGAGGCCCTGACCAAGGCCGTGCGGCTGATCAACGACGGTGCCCGGTTCATCGCCACCAACCCCGACAACGTCGGCCCCTCCGCCGAGGGCGACCTGCCCGCCACCGGCTCGGTCGCCGCCCTGATCACCGCCGCCACCGGCAAGAAGCCGTACTTCGTCGGCAAGCCCAACCCGCTGATGATGCGCGCCGGGCTCAACGCGATCGGCGCGCACTCGGAGACCTCCGCGATGATCGGTGACCGTATGGACACCGACGTCCTGGCGGGCCTGGAGGCCGGGATGCGCACCTTCCTGGTGCTGACCGGTGTCACGCAGCCCGATGACGTCGACCGCTACCCCTTCCGCCCCTCACGGGTGGTCGACTCCATCGCGGACGTGGTCGACCTCGTCTGAGACCTGGTCCGAGCCCGGAACCGAGTGGGCCTGAGCAGGCCCTGGGCAGGCTCCGAGCAGGGATTATCAAACCAAGCCCCACCCGTTCGGAGTAATCGCGCGCCTCCCGAGGATGCGGAGGCGCGCGGTACGGGGGAGCCTCCCAGTATCTGGAGGTTCACGATGGGCTCACAACGCCTCACTCTCTGTACCGGGACTCTCTGCGCCGGACTGCTCGCCGTCATCGCCTTCACCACGGCCGCCTGCGCGACCGACGGTGGCAACGGAGTCTCCGCGGCGACCGACGGTGGCAACGGAGTCTCCGTGACCCCGGTCTCCCCGGCCCCCGGCACCGATGTGTCCCTGCGAGTGCGTGGCTGCAGCGCGGCGCGGGCCGTCGCCACCTCGAAGGCCTTCGTCGCCGATGCCCGGCTGACGTCCAACATGGGCATCCTGAGCGGCGACACCCGCGTCCGCGCCTCGGTCGCACCGGGTGTCTACGACGTGCGGGTCACCTGCGCCGACGTGGCGCTCAACAGCAGGATCACCATCGGGCGCAAGGCCTCGGGCCTGTTGCAGCAGCAGGGGACCGGCACCGGCGACACCGGGCAGCCCACCGGCCCGTCCGGCACGCTCACCACGGCCGCCTCGCCCGTCGCGCCGGTCGCCGCGGGCGGTGGCGGCACCGCGCACTTCGCCACGGTGGCCACCGACGGGTCCGGCCCGGGCGCCGGCCAGGCGGTGACCGGGCTGACCCTCGCCGGGATCGCCGCGGCCGCCGTCGGGCTGCGCAGGGCCCGCCGGAGCCAGGGCACGGACTGAGCGCGGGCAGCGGCCATGTCCGACGAGTACGGGCACACCTCCGGCGCCGGACGCCTGGTCACCGTCCTGGCCTGGACGCTGCTGCTGCTCGGGCTGTGGCTGTGGGGGCGGGGCGTCACCGGCGTACCGCAGAGCCCGGCGGGGCCCGCCACGGGCGACGTGGCCGGGCTCGGCCGCGCGGAGGCGGTCCGGCTGCCGCCCGCGGCCAAACCGCTCACGGCCGCGATCCCGCAGCGCCTCGACATCCCTCAACTGGCCGTCACCGCGCCGGTCGTGGCCCGGGGGCTGGACGCGCGGGGCGCCATCGAGCCGCCTCCGTTCGACCAGCCGGGAGTGGTCGGCTGGTACGGATCGGGGACCAAGCCCGGCGCGGCGGGGACCGCTCTGCTGGTCGGGCACGTCGACACGGAGACCCGGCCCGCCGTCTTCTACCGGATCAGCACGCTCAGGCCCGGCGAGACGGTCCGGGTGGTCCGCGCGGACGGCCGGGTCGCCCGGTTCACCATCGACGACGTGCGCGTCCTGCCCCGCGACGACTTCGACGCCAAGACGGCCTACGGCCCGCGGAAACCGGGGCGTGCCGAACTCCGGCTGATCACCTGCGGCGGCACCTTCGACCGGGCGAGCCGCAGCTACACGGCCAACGTGGTCGTCTCCGCATACCTCACCGGCACCGGCCCGTGACCGCCAGAACCCCCGCCCGAGCCGCCTCCCGGGCGCCCCCACGGAGGAGCCTCTACCCGAGTCCCCCCGAAGCCCCCCCCAGAGCCCCACGAAGCGGCCCCAAAAGCCACCACCCCCCACCCGAGCGCCCCCCGAAGCCCCCGCCCCAGTGCCCCCGAGCGACCTCGTGACCGGCCCCGGCGGTGTGCCACGATTGGCACTCGGAACGATGCGCCCAGGGGGGAATCGCATGCACGACAGCAGGGGGGTCCGCACCGCGGCACGGGTACGGGCGTCCGCGGCGGTGCTGGGGGTGGCACTGCTGCTCGCCGGCTGCTCGTCCGGCGGGGACGGCGCGGGCGACGCGAAGGCGGACATCAGCCAGCAGCCCAAGTCCGCCGACCCGTTCTGGGTGAACCCGGACGGCAACGCGGCCCGCCAGCTCGCCGCCTACGAGAAGGCCGGCAAGAAGACCGAGGCCGAGCGGATCCGCCGGATCGCCGAGCAGCCGACCGGGGAGTGGATCGGCCCCGAGAACCCCGAGCAGGAGGCCCGCGGCTTCACCGAGGCCGCCGAGAAGGCCGACCGCACCGCGCTGCTCGTCCTCTACAACATCCCGCACCGCGACTGCGGCCAGTACTCCCAGGGCGGCGCCACCGACGGCGACGGCTACCGCGCCTGGATCGACGGCGTGGCCCGGGGCATCGGCGACCGCGCCGCCACCGTCGTCCTCGAACCCGACGCCGTACTGCACCTCGTCGACGGCTGCACCCCGGACGAGTTCCACGAGGAGCGCTACGACCTGCTCAAGGGCGCCGTCGCCAAGCTGAAGTCGCTGAAGCACACCAAGGTCTACCTGGACGCGGGCAACGCCGGCTGGGGCCACCCCGACCAGATCTTCGAGCCCCTGCGGTGGGCCGGCGTGGACCAGGCCGACGGGTTCGCCGTCAACGTCTCCAACTTCTACTCCACCGAGGAGTCCATCGCCTACGGCAAGCAGCTCTCGGCGAAGGTGGGCGACAAGCACTTCGTCGTCGACACCAGCCGCAACGGCAACGGCCCCTACACGGGCGGCGATCCGGCCCAGCGGTGGTGCAACCCGCCCGGCCGGACGCTGGGCCGGACCCCGACGGCCAGGACGGACGACCCGCTGGTCGACGCCTACCTGTGGGTCAAGCGCCCGGGGGAGTCGGACGGCACCTGCAAGGGCGGGCCGAAGGCGGGCCAGTGGTGGCCCGGTTACGCACTCGGGCTGGCCAGGGCGGGCAAGCAGTAAGGCGGAAGGGGCGCCCTCCCGTGCGGAGGGCGCCCCTTCGGGCCCGCGGAACGCGGCTCAGGGGACCTTGACCCACTGGGCCTTGCTCGGCGTCCCCTGGTCGTCGTCCACGAACAGCATGTACCAGCCGGACTGCACCAGGTTCCGGCTCTTCGGCACCGTCACGGTGATCTTGTCGCCGGACGTGGTGAAGTCCAGCGCGATGGACCGCTGGTCCACGTCCGTCACATGGGTCGAGGCGCTCGGCCGGATCAGCCGGGCCTTCTTGACGCTGGAGGCGTGCTTCGAGGTGAACGTCCCCGAGGCGCCCCGCGCGATGGTCTGCGGCCCCCCACTGAGCGACGGCCGCGAACCCCGGTACAGATACGGCGGGGTGTAGATCTCGATCCGCTGCTCGAACTTGCCCGGCCTGGTGTTGGCCGCGTCCGCGTACAGCGAGTCGGACCCGAAGAACATCACCCGCCCGTCCGGCAGCAGGATCGACCCGGAGTGGTAGTTGCGGCCCACCAGCGGATCGGCGACCTCGGTGAAGCTGTTGCTGTCCGGGTGGTACATCCGGGCCTGCAGGATGTTGGAGTCGCCGCGTCCCCGGTAGTCCTCCGAACCGCCGGACACCAGCACGGTGTCGTCGGGCAGGATCGAGGACTGCGGATACCGGGTGCCCTTCGCCAGCTCCGGCCCGTCCACGAACTTCGGGTTCCGCGCCTTGAGGTCGATCAGCCGGGTCTTCTTGCTGGACAGCTTCGACTCGCCGACCCCGCCGCCGCCGATCACCATGAACTTCTCGTCCTGGGCCGGAGGCAGCAGCACCGTGCCGGACGTCTCCATCATGTTGGGGTCACCGAGCCCCGGCAGCTTGGTGAACTTGTTGGTGTCCACGTCCCAGATGCCGGGCTTGCGGCCCACGTTGTCCGGTCCGTAGCCCGCGTTGGAGCCCGAGTAGAAGACCTTCCCGTTCTGCGTCAGGAACAGCGCCGGGTACGTCGGGAACTGCCGGAGCTTCCTCGTGTAGGTCCACTTCTTGGTCTTCGGGTCGAAGGTCTCGTTCTTGCCCGGCACCAGCTGACCGATGTCGTCCAGCCCGGAGACACTGAGGACCCTGCCGTCCGACAGGGTGGTGAGCGTCGGGTACCAGCGGGCCTCGTTCATTGGGTCGACCTTGATGTACCGCTCGGCGACCGGGTCGAACTCGTAGGCGTCGCGGATGCCCTGGAAGTCCTTCTTGTCGAGGGCGAGCTTCTGCGCGATGCCGTACGTGTTGCGCGCGTCGACGCCGCTCAGGCCCTGGATCCGGTAGTTGTCCTGGGTGCCGGTCTCGTACTTGGTGCCGCTGCGCTGCGCCTCGACGTAGATGCGGCCCAGGCCGGGGTCGTTGCGCAGGAAGACACCGGTCTGCGGGTCGAACACCTTCTTCGCGCGGGGTACCAGCACCGGGTCCTTGGAGACGAACGTCCTGCCGTTGGTCCTGCCGGTGAAGCGGGTGCCCGCGGGCAGCGTGATCGGCTTGTCCGGGTTCTCGTTGTGGACGATCATCAGGCCGCCGGCCTTGGTGACGTCGCCCTTGAGCTTCTCGTACCGCCTGGTGCCGCCCGCGATCAGCAGGTTGCCGTTGGCGAGCTGGGTGTGCCCGGTGCAGAACAGGTCGGTGGGCGTGGGGATCTTCTTGATCGTGCCCTTGACCGGATCCCAGATCCGGGTGTCGAACTGCTTCTTGTCGAAGTTGTCCTGGTTGTTGCCCGACCCCGCGACCAGCAGCACCTTGCCGGTGTGCAGCAGCGCCGCGTGGATGGTGTCCTGCCGGTACTCCTCGGGGAACTGGACGATGTCCCACTTGCCGTTGGAGGCCTTGTACTCCGGCTTGTTGATCTTGTACTGGTGGTACTGCTCGGTTCCGAAGCGGTAGAGCCACGGCCCGTTCATCCCGGCCAGCGCGACTACCACCGCCGTGCCTATCGCGAGTCGACGAGCACGGCGGCGGCCGGCCTGGTCCTTCATTCCTTACGTCCCCCAAGTCCACCAAGGGCGATCTGCATGGTCTGGTCGTTGCCCGCGGCCGGGCCGGCGCCCGGTGCGCCGGGCGGCGCACCCCAGCCGGTCCGCTGTTGCGGGACCTGCGGCGCCTGTGCCGCGTACTGCGGAGGTACCGCGTCCTGCGGCTCGGCCGCCGGGACGGGCGCGGGCGCGCCGGCGGCGTGCCGGGGCCTGTTCTTCTGCTGCCGTAGCTCATGGCGCCAGATGAAGACCGGTGTCGCGGTGATGAGCAGGGCGAACGAGGCCCAGGTGATCATCGCCGGGTGGGAGTGCCCGAGGACGAGACCGGCGACGATCGAGGCGCCGAAGATCCCGATGAAGTACCAGTGGTACCGGAAGGTGCCGAACCAGGTGTCCGGGCTCGCCGAGTCGCCCTTGGGCGTGACCACGAACTTGCTCTTGCGGCGCAGCACCGCGTCGATCAGCGCCTTGGCGTACAGCGGCGCGGACAGCGCCGACATCACCATGCCGGCCACACCGCCTGAGCCCTCCGGCTCGTGCGGGGAGACGTTGTGCCGGCGGTTCCAGATGTACAGGCCGATCTGGAGCGCGGAGGCGTTGCCGTACAGCATCAGCCACACGGTCGGGTCGATGTTCACACCCGAGGCGCCCAGGCCCAGGAACAGGGCGCAACTCAGCGCCGCGAGGATCCAGTTGAGGGCGGACATCGGGTAGAAGATGATCATCATCGTGTAGTTGAAGAGCTTGCCGGGCGGCAGGGTGTAGAAGCCCTTCCAGTACTGCTTGAGGATCGTCTCGTACGTACCCCGCGACCAGCGCATCTGCTGGGTGAAGAAGTCGGTCCAGGCGTTGGGGCCCTCACCGACCGCGAGCACGTCCGGGGTGTACACGGACTTCCACTTGCGGCCCGTGGCCGGGTTCTTGGCGCGGTGCATCTCGAACCCGGTGGCCATGTCCTCGGTGATCGAGTCGTACAGGCCGCCGATCTGCTTGATCGCCTTGATGCGCACGGCGTTCGAGGTGCCCACGAACATCGGGGCGCCGTACCGGTTGCCGGCCCGCTGGATGAGCGCGTGGAAGAGGAACTGCTGCGACTCGGCGGCCTTGGTGACGAACGTGTCGTAGTTGCCGTAGACCTGCGGGCCGATGACGAAGCCGACGTCCGGGTCGCGGAAGTAACCGAGCATCCGCTCCAGGTAGTTGGGCAGCGGGACGTGGTCGGTGTCGACGGAGGCGAAGAAGTCGTAGTCGCCGCCGTGCGCCTCCAGCCAGGCGTTGTAGTTGCCGTGCTTGGTCTTGGCGCGGTGCGGGCCCTTGGCCTGGTTCCACCGGGCGACGCCCTTGCGGGAGAAGTGGTGGACGCCGAGCCGGGCGCAGACCTCCTTGACGGCCGGGTCGTCGCCCTCGTCCAGCAGCCAGACGTGCATCAGGCCCCGGTGGCGGAGCTTCACGGCCGCCTCCAGCGTCTTCGTCACCATCTCCAGCGGCTCCTTGCCGGGCACGAAGGAGGTGAGGAACGCGACGCGCGTGCCGGTCTCCGGCACCACCGGGACCGGGTCGCGGGCGACCAGGGTGGCGTGCGCGTTCGAGAGCACGTTCATGCAGCGGAAGAACTCGATCAGGCCGATCGCGACCAGCATCACGATGTCCAGCGCGGGCAGGAAGTCGTAGGCCGGGTAGTCGCGTTCGGTCCAGTGCTCGGGCTGGAGCAGCCAGAACAGCAGGACCAGCGAGAGCACCGGGGCCGCGCCGAGCATGAGCGCGGCCCGTACGCGGTGCGGTTCCTGGGAGAGCAGCGATCGGTACTGCACCCGGTAGGGCTTCGCCGGATCGGGCTGGGTGAGGGGACCCGAGAGGCGGCTGTAGTGCTCGTAGTCGTATTTGGGCAGGCTCTTCTTTATTCGGCGGAACTGGCCGGTCCGATGCGTCACCGCACGAAGCTGTGTGGTCTGTGACGGGTCGTCGTGTTGTTCGTGGCTCTGTCCGGCGCCCGTCGGCGTCGACGTCATGAGTCATCCCCCCGCACGCGAGTCACCGCGTGTTTCGTCGGTCTTTTATCGCCCGGTCGGGGTCCCCTCGGCCGTCACAGGCGGACATGGTGTGGGTCGCGGTCACCATGTCCTGCACACCATATAGACACGGGATCACGACCTTCCGGTTGCATGATGCCCCCCTCGACATCCGCTCACTGAGCGGGGCCCCCTCCCCGCCGGCCGGCAACCGGTTGCTTCCCCCCAACTGCCGCGAAGAGCGGCTGCGTGACAACCAGGGTTCTACGGCGTCCAGCGTGATCGCAAGACGGGAAACGTGGAGTTTACCGGTCAAACCCGTTGATTGTGGCGCGGGTGGTGTTCGGGGGGCTCGGGTGCGCCGATGGGGGAGAGCCGGGCGCGGATATTGCCGAAGTGGTCTCTTATGGCCTCCTCCGCCCGCAGGGTTTCGCCGGACCTGACCGCGTCCAGGATCTCCCGGTGCTGCCGGCAGGTGACCCGCGGGTCCTGCGGCACCTCCAGCAGATCCCGCCGGACGCGGTGGAAGGCGTCCCAGAACGCCTCCAGCACCTCGCTCAGCAGTACGTTGTCCAGCCCCCGGTAGAGGGTGGCGTGAAAGGCGCGGTCGGTCTCGGCGAGGCCCGCCCCTTCGGCGGCCTCCTGTTCCATACGGGTGACGAGGGCGTCCAGTTCAACGAGGTCGGCCTCCGGCAGTCGCCCGGCCAGCCGCGACACCAGTCCGGTCTCGACGGCCTCGCGCAGCTCCAGCAGCTGCAGCAGGGAGTCCTCGCCCCGGTAGTGCCCGGCGACCGTGCGGAAGGCGAGCCCCTCGATCATGGGGGCGAGGGACATCGGGCCCACGTAGGTGCCGAACCCGTGCCTGATCTCCACGATGCCCATCGCCTGCAACGCCTTCAGCGCCTCGCGCACCGAGTTCCGGCTCGCCCCGAGGAACTCCATCAGCTCGGGCTCGGTCGGCAGCGGGGCGCCCGGGGGCAGCCGTCGGTCGACGATGAGCTTCTTGATCCGCTCCTGCAGGTCCCGGGCTGCCATGGCGAGAGGGTATCCGGCCAATAGGGGGGAGGGCCGGGTTCCGGCTCACGACGCCGGTCACCGCAGCTCGGGGGTGTGGGTGGCGGAGCCCCCACAAGGCGCGGCGAAGCCGCGCGAAAACAGAGATGGCGAGGTGGTTCGCGTTTCCGCGAACACGCCTCGCCATCGTCATCGTGCGCCGCCAGGGACTCGAACCCCGGACCCGCTGATTAAGAGTCAGCTGCTCTAACCAACTGAGCTAGCGGCGCCTGCTGACGGGAGAACTCTACCCGACCTTCGGCGGTGCTCCCGACCATGTGCTGCGCACGGGGGAGCCGACCATACGGGATGTACATCATTCGGACCGTCAACATGCGTACCGTGACGACAGTTGTAAAACTGATCAACGTGCACAGTAGCGGACATTTCCACCCCGAATGTGAGGCAGATCGCATGACGGCTCCGGCGTTCGAAGAGGTCGACCCCGGGCGCGACTGCGACTGCCCGGCCTGCGTCCACGCGCGGCGGGCCGGCTCGCGCCCGCTGTCCGGGCGCTTCGGCGGCCACCTGGCGACCCGGGGGATCGTGATCGTGGCCGCCGCCGCGTCCGCCGCCCTCGGCGCGCTCACCCCGGCCGCCGCCCTCACCGCGCCCCAGTCCCCGCACCGCCCCGGCGACCCCGGGGACGGCGAGCCCGCCACCCCGCAGGGTGCCAAGTCACCGCTGCACGGCCCGGCCGGGCCCCTGCCCGATCCGGCCACCTCGCCTCCGGCCACGCCGCCCCCCGCCACCCGGACCCAGATCATCAACCGGGCGAAGGTCTGGGTGGCCGCGAAGGTGCCGTACAGCATGGAGGACTACTGGACCGACGGTTACCGGCAGGACTGCTCGGGCTATGTGTCCATGGCGTGGGGGCTGGGCTCCAACGAGTGGACCGGCAGCCTCGACCAGTACGGCGTGAAGATCACCAAAGAGGAGCTGCTGCCCGGCGACATCCTGCTCTTCCACAACCCGGACGACCCCGAGCGCGGCTCCCACGTCGTGATCTTCGGCGGCTGGACGGACTACACGCACACCTACTACACGGTCTACGAGCAGACACCCCCGCACGCCCGCACCCAGGCCACGCCGTACCCGTACTGGAGCAACGCCTCCAAGTACGTCCCCTACCGCTACAAGGGCGTCGTCGCGGACACCGCGGGTTCCCAGCCGGCGAGCGACGGCAAGGCGCCGCGGCCGGTCACCGGCCGGGCCGGCCCGTCCCGGCCCGCCTCGCACGGGGTGCCCGGCTACCCCGGCCGGGCCCGGTTCCGTCCGGGCGAGGCCAATCCGTACGTGACCGAGCTGGGGGAGCGGCTGGTGAAGAAGGGGTTCGGCCGCTTCTACCCGACCGGGCCCGGTCCGCGCTGGGGCGACGCTGACCGGCGGGCCGTGGAGGCCTTCCAGCGCGGCCAGGGCTGGCGCGGCGGAGCCGCGGACGGCTACCCGGGCCCGGAGACCTGGCGCCGCCTGTTCTCGTAGGCACCGTTCCCGCTGTCCCGGCCCCGTCCGTTCCCCCCGGTCCGACCGTTCCCGTCCCCCCTCTTCTCACTGTCATGACGCATCTGGCGCGGAGGCTGGAGCACGCATGAGTACGACAACGTCACACACGTCGGAGTCCGAGGAGCAGCCGGAGGGCGCGGGGCGCCCGGCGGGTGGCACGGCCACCCGTCCGGCCCGGCTGATCCAGAACGAGGCGACCACCGAGATCCCCGTCCATCTGCTGTTCCGCGACGAACCGGAGGCGGTGTCGGTGCCGCTGCGGCCCGCGGTGGTGGCCCGCCGGCAGGGCACCGGCGAGCAGCCGCGGCTCAGGCGTCCCGTCCCGGCCCGCAGCCGGACGGCGCCGCGGCTCGACCCAGGGCTGGCGGAGCGTCCGGCGCGGGTGCTGCCCGGTCTGGCCGGGGTGCTGGCCGGCGCGGGCGGGCTCGTGGGCGGCCTGGCCGCCTCGTGGTGGGCGGGCGTCCTGCCGCCGCTCGCCGCGGGGGTGCTGCGCGTGCCGCCGTTCACCGGCGCGGGGCTCGGCCCGGCGCAGTGGGCGGCGTTCGCCGGGTCCGGGGCGCTCTGTGTGCTCGGCTTCGGCGGGCTGGCCCGGGGCCGCACAGGACAGGCCCGGCTGCTCGAGCTGTTCGGCCGCTACCGGGGGACGGTCCGGCGCACCGGCCTGCTCTGGGTGAACCCGCTGCTGCGCCGCCGCCGGGTGGATGTGCGGCTGCGGCACTGGCGCAGTGAGGTGATGCCGGCGGCGGACGCCAACGGGGTGGCGCTGCGGGTGGTGGTGCTGGTGGTGTGGCGGGTGCGGGACACCGCGCGGGCCGTGCTCGGCATCGACGACCACGAGGCCTATCTGCGGGAGTGTGTCGAGGCGGCGCTGGCCCGGGTTCCGGTGGAGATGCCCACCGGGGCGGGCGGCGGCGTGGCGGCGGCCGGGGAGCTGCTGACCCGGCTGGTGGTGGCGGACGCGGCGCCGATCGGGCTGGAGGTCTTCTCGGCGCAGCCGGTCCGGGTGGAGTACGCCCCCGAGGTCGCCGCCGCGATGGACCGGCGCCGGATCGCGGCGCTGGACGCCCGGGAGCGGGCCGGGATGCTCAACTCGGTCGTGGACTCGGTGGAGGACACGGTGACCCGGCTGACCATGCGCGGCCTGGTCGAACTCGACGACTACGAGCGCAAGGTGCTCGTCCGGGACCTGACGGTGGCGTTCTGCTCGGGACGCGGGGAGCGCGTGTGACCGGTCAACGAATTGGTCCGGACACGTCTTTTGATATGGACACGGTCAATTGACGGCAATAATCTGGGACTTGGTCTAGACCTACCGCACGGCTCAGCTCAGCTCAGCTCAGTGAACATCCCCCACGTTCTCCAGGAGCGGCAGCATGCGCACCAAGACCAAGTTGACCGCAGTCGTGCTGGGCGTGGCGACCGCCGGAGCCTTCGCGCTCTCCACCGGCGGCGCCAGCGGGCACGGCTACACCGACCTCCCCATCAGCAGGCAGAAGCTCTGCCAGAACGGCACCGTGACGAACTGCGGCTCGATCCAGTGGGAGCCGCAGAGCGTCGAGGGCCCCAAGGGCTTCCCGGCCGCCGGACCCGCCGACGGCCAGCTCTGCAACGGCGGCCTCAGTCAGTTCGCCCAGCTCAGCGCACCGAAGACGCCGTCCGGCGCGGCCTGGCCCACCACCCGGGTGACCGGTGGTCAGTCGTACACGTTCCGCTGGCAGTTCACCGCCATGCACGCCACGACGGACTTCAAGTACTACGTCACCAAGCCGGGCTGGAACCAGAACCACGCCCTGTCCCGCTCGGACCTCAACCTCACCCCGTTCCTGACGGTGCCGTACAACGGCCAGCGCCCGCCGGCCACCCTCAGCCACAGCGGCACCCTGCCGTCCGGTCTGAGCGGTCACCACGTCGTCCTCGCGGTGTGGACCATCGCCGACACGGGCAACGCGTTCTACGCCTGCTCCGACGTCACCTTCTGAGGACCGTTCCGGTACAACACGGAAACTGAGGTTCCCTTGAGGCCGGCCGACCCTACCGCCGGGTAGGTTCCGGCCACGCCGATCGAACGGAGCGGCGTACCGACCTCGGGGGAACCTCATGATGGAACTGCTCTTCTACGTCGTGCCCTGCCTCATGATCGCGGGCTTCGGGTTCGCCGCGTACCTGCTGCTGCGCCGCGCCCGGCGGATCAGCAGGACGTGGAAGCACGGACTGACCGCCGAGGCGCGCTGCCTGCGGATGTACACGACGACCAGCGGGGGCGGCGGGGACACGTCCGTGCGGACGACCGTCCACCACGTCTACGAGTTCACCACCCGCGACGGCCGCACGCAGCGCTTCGAGGAGGAGGACGGCCCCGCGACCGTCCTGGAGGGCGACTTCGTCACCGTGCGGTACCTCGCTGAGCAGCCCCAGCGGGCCACCGCGCTCCCGCCCGCCCGTGCCAGGCTCGCCGTCGGCACCGGCTTCGGGCTGACCTTCCTCGGGGTGTGCATCGCCTTCTGCTCGGTCTTCATCGTCGTGGCCCACATGATGTTCGCGGAGGCGGGCGGCCTGATGCCGTGACCCGTGCGGGCCGGCGGTGGACCGCCCGCCGGCCCTGGACACGCCGAAGGGCCCCTCGCCGAGGCGAGGGGCCCTTCATCTGTGCGCCGCCAGGGACTCGAACCCCGGACCCGCTGATTAAGAGTCAGCTGCTCTAACCAACTGAGCTAGCGGCGCATGACTCTCGCCTTCCGCTTACCGCGGCCGGCGACGAAGAAAATACTACCTGGTCCACGAGGGTGCTCGAGACCACCGGGGAACGGCTAGTCGCCCGGTGCTGCGGGGTGGTGCTGGGCGGAAGCGGCCCGATGAGGGTGACGCGGTGCAGTCGGGCGGCGTCGTCCATGGCGGCGACGGAGGTGTAGCCGCTGTCGACAAGATGCTTGCCGGGCAGCAGCCGCAGCCGCAGCCGCCGGAGGCGGGCATGGATGCCGGGCAGGGCCTGGCTGTCCGCGCCGGAGACGGCGGTGGCCACGTCGGTGATGACGTTGACGCGCTTGGCGCCGCAGGTCTCGATCACGTGCACGAGGTAGCCGGTCCAGCGGGTGTCGCCGCGCCGCGTCCAAACCAGGAAGTGCTGCACCAGGATCTGGCGGAGCACCTCGGCCTGCGCCGGGAGGGCGCTGCCGGGGAAGCTGACATGGAGGCGCCCGAGCGGTTCGCGAGCGTCGGCGCCCACCTGGGCGAGCCGGGCGACGGGATGGCTGGGCTGGGAAAACAGGCGCACCGGCCGCCCATAGCGCTCCGCCCGCTGGGTGCCGCGGCCCTTGAGGAAGCCGGCCCGCCGGATCCGGGTGAGCGCGAGGCCCAGCAGCCGGTCGGCGCGGTCGCCCTCGGCGAGCCGGTCGCGGAAGTCGGACAGGACGCTGTCGTGGAAGCCGGGGTCTTCCAGCTCCAGGCCGAGGGCGTACTTGAAGTCGATGCGGCAGCGCACCGCGACGTCACCGGCTCCCAGCGGTCGAGGCCGCCCGCGCCGGTCGACCATCTCCATAAACTATAAATATAAAAATGCTATGCTTCGACCATGAGTCGTCAAGACACCGCTCCTGGCGCGTCCGCCGCCATCGGGGCAGCCCTCTACGGCCTGGCCACCAGGGCCGCGAGACGCCTGCCCCGGGACATGAGCCTGACGTCCGCCGCCACCCTGGCCACCCTGGACCGGACCGGCCCGCGGCGCATCACCGATCTGGCCGCGGTCGAGGGCGTCACCCAGCCCGCGATGACCGTCCTGGTCCGGGTGATGGAGGAGTCCGGCCTGGTCGAGCGGCGGGGCGACGCGTCCGACAAGCGGGTCACGCTGGTGTGCCTGACCGAGGCCGGCGCCTCCTATGTCCGGACGCGGCGCCAGGCGGGCGTCCACGCGTTCGAGCGGTTGATCGGCGAGCTCCCCGGCGACGAGGCCGAGGCGCTGGTGGCGGCACTTCCGGCGCTGAAGCATCTGGCAGAGCTCGAGAGCCAGGACCGCGAAGGGCCGAAGCAGTGACCGGGCAGCCGGTCGGCGGGGCCGCGGTGAAGGCGTTCCCGGTGGCGCGTTCCGAGGCGCGGCTGCTGGTCCCCGCCCTGATGTTCATCGCTCTGGTCGTGGCGGCGGTCGCCAGCCTCGGGACGCCGCTCATCACCAGCGTGGCGACCTCGTTCCACGTCTCGCTCGGCAGCGCGCAGTGGACGCTGACCGTCGCGCTGCTCAGCGGCGCCGTCGCCACGCCGGTCCTGGGCCGGCTCGGAGCCGGCCCGCACCGGCGGGCCACGATCCTCGCCACGCTGGCGGTCGTCGTCGCCGGCAGCGCGCTCACCGTGCTGCCGCTGCCGTTCGCGTGGCTGCTGGCCGGCAGGGCGGCCCAGGGCGTCGGGCTCGGGCTGACGGCGCTGATGATGGGCGTGGCCCGGGACCACCTCCCCGAGGAGCGCAGCGCGGCCGTGATCGCCCTGATCTCGGTGGTCTCGATCATCGGGGCCGGCGTCGGCTACCCGCTGGCCGCACTGCTCGCCGAGCTCGGCGGGGTACGGGCCGCCTACGGCCTCGGCCTGGTCGTCACCGCCGCCGCCCTCCTGACCGCGTGGCGCTCCATGCCCGAAGCCCCCGAAGGCCGCTCCGCCCACGTGGACGTGGCAGGCGCGGTCGTCCTGGCCGCTGCGCTGCTCCTGGTGCTGTTCCTCGCCGGCGAACGGAATCTGTGGAGCCGGCACCTCGCCGTGGCGGTGGCCCTCGCCGTCGTCGCGGTGGTGCTGCTGTGCGTCTGGGCCGTCATCGAGCTGCGCAGCACGACGCCCCTGGTCGATGTGCGGGCGGTGCGGCACCCGGCGGTCGCCGGGGCGAACCTCGCCATGTTCGTCGGCGGGATCGGCATGTACCTCCTGCTCACGCTCATCACCCGGTACGCGCAGACGCCGCATGGCGCCGGCTACGGCTTCGGGCTGACGACCTTCGTCGCCGGGCTGGTCCTCCTCCCGTTCTCGGTGCTGGGGTTCGTCGCCGGCAAGCTCACGCCGCGGGTCCGGACGCGGATCGCCGACCCCCTGCTCCTGGCCGGCAGCGCCGTCGTGGTCGGCGGCGGGTTCGCCCTGTTCGCGGCGGCCCGGTCGGACCTGGCCGAACTGTTCGCGGCGATGGGCGTGCTCGGCTTCGGCGTCGGCGGCTTCTCGGCCGCGATGCCCGGCGTCATCCTGGCCGTCACCCCCAAGAGCGAGACGTCGAGCGCCATGAGCTTCAACTACGTCGTCCGCAGCGTCGGGTACTCCCTGGGCAGCGCCATCGGCGGCCTGATCCTCGCCGCGGGCACCGGCACCGGCCACCTCTTCCCCGACGACAGCGCCTACACCACCGCGGCGCTGGTCGGCATCGGCGCCATGGCGATCACGACGCTGACAAGCCTCGCTCTCGCCCGCCGACGCTCGTCCGAGAACAACCCGTAAGTCAGATGCACTCATCCCGACACTGGAGGTTCCATGCCCAAGGGCTACTGGGTCAGCGCCTACCGCACCATTTCAGACCCTGAGAAGCTGGCTGCTTACAACAAGCTGGCCGGTCCGGCCATCGAGGCCGGGGGCGGTCGGATCCTCGCCCGTGGCAGCCGGGTCGTGGCGCATGACGCCGGAATCGCCGAGCGCACCGTCCTGATCGAGTTCGACAGCTTCGAGCAGGCCGTCGCGGCACACGAGAGTGCGGCCTACCAGGAGGCGCTGGTCGCCCTCTCCGACGGCGTCGAGCGCGACTTCCGCATCGTCGAAGGCATCGACTGACCGAGGTCCAGTCGGATCTTCACTGAAGCTCAGAGCAAGGCATTCGGTTCGCTGCAGCGCTTACGGTGCGCTGGGCGGAGTGTTTGACAAGTCCATGGCCGGGTTTTGAGCCGTTGCGGCGCGGGCCGCCTGTCGTTGTCTTGAGCGTGCCGACCGATGCCCAGTGGGCCAGGATGCCGACCAGCATGGCCACCGGCTCCGTCGAGGCAGCTACGGCGGCCGGCCACCCGCCTTCGACCGCGAGTCGTACAGACAACGCAACACTGTCGAGCGATGCATCAACCGCCTCAGACAGTGGCGCGGCATCGCCACCCGCTGCGAGAAGACCGCCACGATCTACCTGGCCGGACTCCACGTCGCGGCCATCCTCATCTGGTCGGCGCCATGATCCAAGAGAAACGGCCTAGATCGCGAGGGACAGCAGCACCGGCGCCGCGTTCCGGTTGAGGGTGTCCGCGGCCTGCTTCAGGCGGTGCGCGTGCTCCACCGGGAGCGAGAGCGCCAGGCAGCCGACCGTCGAACCCGCGGTGATCGGGACGGCGGCGCAGACCGTGCCGACCGCGTATTCCTGGAGGTCCAGGACCGGCACCGTCGGCGGCTGCGACTCCAGGCGGGAGAGCAGCAGCTTGTCGCTGGTGATGGTGCGCGAGGTGAGCCGGGCCATCTTGTGCCGGGACAGATGGTCGCGGCGGCCGTTGTGGTCCAGCTGGGTCAGCAGGCTCTTGCCGACGGCGGTGGCGTGGGCGGAGAAGCGGAAGTCCACCCACTCGTTGACCGCGGGGGTGCCGGGACCGGCGGCGTACTGGGTGACCGTGACCTCGCCGTCCACGTACCGGCTGATGTAGACGGCCGCGCCCACGGAGTCCCGCAGCCGGTCCAGGGTGTGCTGGAGCTTGTCGCGCAGGGCGCCCTCGCGCTCGTGCGCCGAGGTGAGGCGGCGCAGGGTCTCGCCGGTGACGTACGCCCCGTCGGTGACCTGCTCGACGTAGCCCTCGCGGCGCAGCATGCGCAGCAGGGCGGTCAGCCGCTCGGGATCCAGGGCGGTGTGGTGGGACAGCTCGGCCTCGGTGACGCCGGTGGGGTGACGGGCCACGGTCTCCAGCACGCGCAGCGCGTCATGGGCGGAGTGGTACGGAGCGGTCGGCTCGTTCGTCAGCGCCACGGTGTCCCCCTGGCTCGCTCTGTGGCCGTGATTCCGGTCGGTCGGATCGATACCACGATAACGGGCAAAGGCCCGGCAGGGAGAGGGTGTTGGCGAGATTGTGCCGCCCGCACGCCCCTCCCAACTGGGACTCAGGCCCTCTGGCATATGCCAGGGTCATGGCCCAGTGCCGGGACCTCGGCTGTTGCCGTTTTCACGGCGGGTAGTCACAGCACCGCGCTGAGGAATTCCCGCGTACGCTCCTGCTCCGGATCGCCGAAGATCTGCTCCGGCGGCCCCGACTCGATAACCCGGCCGGAGTCGAACATGAGCACCTGGTCGGAGATGTCCCGGGCGAAGTTCATCTCGTGGGTCACGCAGAGCATCGTGATGTCGGTGCTGCGGGCGATGTCCCTGAGCAGGTCGAGCACGCCCGCGACCAGCTCGGGGTCGAGCGCGGAGGTCACCTCGTCCAGCAGCAGCACCCGCGGCCGCATCGCCAGCGCCCGGGCGATCGCCACCCGCTGCTGCTGTCCGCCGGAGAGCATGGTCGGCCGCGCGTCGCACTTGTCGGCGAGCCCCACCAGCTCCAGCAGTTCCCGGGCGCGTGCCTCGGCCTCGTCCTTGGACATGCCGAGCACCTGCACCGGGGCCTCGGTGAGGTTGCGCAGCACGGTCATGTTCGGGAACAGGTTGAACTGCTGGAACACCATCCCGATCTTCTTGCGGGCCTCCCGGACCTGCTTCTCCGGGGCCGGGAACAGCCGCTCCCCGTCCACGGTGATCGTGCCCTCGTCCGGCTTGGTGAGGGTCATCAGCAGCCGCAGGATCGTGGTCTTGCCGGACCCGGAGGGGCCGATCAGCGTCACGTGCTTGCCGGCGTCGACGGAGAAGTTCAGCCGGTCGAGCACGGTGTTCGTCCCGAAGCGCTTGGTGACCTCCTCCAGACGGATCAGCTCACCCCCGGCCGTGACGGGGCCGGCGTTCGCGTCGGGTTCTTTCATCAGGGGAGTGTCAGCGGACAAGACGTCGCTCCAGGGCTCGCAGAAGAAGGGAGGCCAGGTAGGAAATGAGGATGAAGGCCGCACCGATCACGGTGAGCGGCTCGGTGAACTGGAAGTGCTGCTGGGAGAAGAGCCGTGCCTGGCCGAGCATCTCCAGCACGGTGATCACCATCAGCATCGGCGTGTCCTTCAGCATGGAGATCACGTAGTTGCCGAGGGCGGGGACCACCCGGCGGATCGCCTGCGGCAGGATCACCGCGGTCCAGGTGCGCCGCCGCGGCAGGTTCAGTGCCGTCGCCGCCTCCCACTGGCCGACGGGCACCGCCTCGATACCGGCCCGGTAGACCTGCATCGTGTACGTCGAGTAGTGCAGGCCGATCGCGAAGACGCCGGTGGCCAGCGCCGAGAAGGTCAGGCCCCACTCGGGCAGCACGTAGAACAGGAAGAACAGCTGGACCAGCAGCGGGGTGTTGCGCACGAACTCCGTGACCACCCCGACCGGCCAGCGCACCCACCGGGACGGCGCGCGCATCAGCAGCGTCCACACCAGGCCCAGGGTGAAGGACAGCAGCGAGCCGAGGGCCAGGGCCTGCAGGGTGACCAGCAGCCCCTGCCAGAAGTCCGGCATGAAGTCGCCGACGGCATTCCAGTCCCACTTCATGCGACACCCCCGCCGACACCGGTAGTCTGCGCACGCTTCAGCTCACGCGCCGACGACTCCGTCCCCGGGTTCTTGCCGACCCCGGCCTTCAGCCGCTTCTCCAGTCCGCGCATCAGCCGGGTGAGCACGAAGGCGATCGCGAAGTAGATCAGCAGTACGTACGTGTAGATCTCCGCGCTCTGCTGCAGCGCGAGCCGCACCAGGTTGGCGCTGAACGTCAGATCGCCCATGCCCATGACCGACACCAGCGCGGTGCCCTTGAGCAGCTCGATCAGCAGGTTGCAGAACGACGGGATCATCTCCGGCACCGCCTGCGGCAGGGTGATCAGCCGCAGCCGCTGCCAGGGCGTGAAGCTGAGCGCGATGCCGCCCTCCTTCTGCGCCGGGTCGACCGCGTTCAGCGCGCCGCGCACGATCTCCGAGCCGTACGCGCCGTACGTCAGCCCGAGCGCCAGCGTGCCCGCCCACATCGGCACGAGCTGCCAGCCGAAGGCGACGGGCAGCACGAAGAACACCCAGAAGATCATCACGAGGGCCGACGTACCGCGGAACACCTCGGTGTAGAAGCCGGCGAGGAAGCGCACGATCCCCAGCCGGTGGGTGCGCGCGATGCCGACGACGAAGGACACCGCCGTGGCCAGCAGCGCGCTGAACACCAGTAGCTGGACGGTCGTCCAGATGCCTTTCAGTACCAGATCCCAGAGCCCTGAGGTCATCCGCCGCACAGCTCCTTCGCGGTGAGGTCCGTCATCTCGGCCTTGCTGAAGCCGAAGGGCCGCAGGATGCGGAACAGCTCCCCGCTCCGCTTCAGCTTGCGCAGCTCGACGTTGAAGGCGTCACGCAGCTTCGTCTCGGTCGGCCGGAACGCGAACGCGCCCCCGTCGACATGCGGCTTGCCCTTGACCAGCGGGGCGAACGGCTTGGTCGCCTCCGCCTTGCTCGACTTCTTCACCACCTCACGGGCGGTGAGCGCCGTACCGGCGAAGACGTCGACCCGCCCGGCCTCCACGGCGTTCAGCCCGGCCACCTGGTCCGGGACGATCAGGATGTCGCTCTCCTTGTAACCGGCCTCCACCGCGTACGCGATCTCGGCGTACCCCGTGCCGGTGGCGAACCTCGCCTTCTTCTCCACCACGTCCCGGTAGGAGTGCAACCCCTTCGGGTTCCCCTTGCGGACGATGAACGAATCCAGCATCTGGTAGTCCGGGTCGGCGAAGATCACCTGCTCGCAGCGCTCGGGATTGACGTACATCCCGGCGGCGACGACGTCGAACTGCTGGGAGTTCAGACCGGGGATCAGCGAGCCGAACTCCGTCGGTACCGGCTGCACCCGGTCCACTCCGAGCCGCTTGAAGATCGCCTTCGCCAGCTCGGGCGCCTCACCGGTGAGATGACCGTCCCGGTCGATGTACCCGAAGGGGATCTCACCGGCGATCCCGAGCCGTACGACGCCCTGCGCCCGCAGCCGGTCGAGCAGTTCGCCGCCGTTCTCGTCCGACGCCGAGGCCACTCGCGTGCAGCCCGTGGCGCCGAGCGCGCCCACCGCGCCGATCGCCGCGACGCCCGCGAGCAGCGAGCGCCTGCTGTGTCTGTGTTCCGACCGGAATATGTGCGATTCGTTCCCAAGTGGTGGAGCCATGGCGGCGCGGCTACCCAGACGCATCCGTCCTATGCACCCTTGGTTCATGGCCGAACGATTCGTCACAGTCTCACTGGAACGACGCGACGTGCACTGCACAGCACGCCTGCTGGACGACCGCGCGCCCCTGACCTGCACGGCGGTGTGGGAGGCACTGCCATTGGCGGGTGACGTCTACCACGCCAAGTACGCGCGCAACGAGATCTACGCCCTTTTCCCGCCCTTCGCCTCCACCGAACCCCCACTGGAGAACCCCACGGTCACCCCGATCCCCGGTGACCTGTGTTACTTCTCCTTCGCCGGTGCCGAACTGGGCACCCGGGCCTACGGCTACGACCGCGAGGTCCGCCCCGGCACCACCCTGGTCGACCTGGCCCTGTTCTACGAGCGCAACAACCTGCTGCTCAACGGCGACGTGGGCTGGGTGCCCGGGATCGTCTGGGGCCAGGTGGTGGACGGCCTCGACCGGATGGCCGAGGCCTGCAACGACCTGTGGCGGACCGGGGCGGCGGGGGAGACGCTCAGCTTCCGCCGAGCGTGAGCTCCGCCCCGTACAGGGCATGGGCCGCGCGCAGCACCAGGTCGTCGCGGTGCCGCGCGGCCACGATCTGCAGGCCCACCGGCAGCCCGTCGTCGTCCGTGCCGACCGGGACGGTGGCGGCGGGCTGCTGGGTGAGGTTGAACGGGTAGGTGAACGGCGTCCATCCGGTCCAGCGCCGCAGACCCGAGCCCGGCGGCACCTCCCGGCCCGCCTCGAACGCCGTCAGCGGCATGGCCGGGGTGAGCAGCAGGTCGTACCGCTCGTGGAACAGGCCCATCCGGCGGCCCAGATCCATGCGGACGTCCACCGCGGCCAGGTAGTCCAGCGCGCTCGCCCGCGCGCCCGGGACGCAGATCTCCCGCAGGCCGGGGTCGAGCAGCTTCCGCAGGTGCGGCGGCAGGTGCCCGGTGACCCGGGCCGCGCCGGCGAACCACAGAGTGTGGAAGGCCTCCACCGGGTCGCTGAAGTCCGGGTCGGCCTCCTCGACGTACGCACCGAGGTCCGCGAGCCCGGCCACCGCCCGCCGTACCGCCGCGGCGACCGCCGGCTGGACGGCCACCTGCCCGCCGAGGGTGGGCGAGTACGCCATCCGCAGCCCGTGCACCCCGCCGTCCAGCGCCGCCCGGAAGGACCGCGTCGGCGCGGGCAGCGCCGACCAGTCGCGCGGGTCGGGCACGCCGATGACGTCCAGCATCAGCGCCGCGTCCGCCGCGTCCCGCGTCATCGGGCCGACGTGCGCGAGCGTGCCGAACGCGCTCGCCGGATACAGCGGCACCCTGCCGTACGTCGGCTTCAGCCCGAAGATCCCGCAGAACGCGGCCGGGATCCGGATGCTCCCGCCGCCGTCGGTGCCCAGCGACAGCGGGCCGGCGCCCAGCGCGACGGCCGCCGCGCTGCCGCCGCTGGAACCGCCCGCGGTGCGGGAGGGGGCGTGCGGATTGCGGGTCACGCCGGACAGCGGGGAGTCCGTGACGCCCTTCCAGCCGTACTCCGGGGTCGTCGTCTTGCCGATGAACACCGCCCCGTGCTCGCGCAGCCGGGCGACCGAGGGCGCGTCCTCGTCCCAGCGCCCCCGCTCGGACACGGCCTTCGAGCCACGCAGGGTCGGATGGCCGCGCAGCAGCAGGATGTCCTTCACCGTCACCGGCACCCCGTCCAGCAGCCCGGCCGGCTCACCGCGCCGCCAGCGCTCCTCGGACTCCCGGGCCCGCGCGTACGCCTCCTCCTCCAGGAGCCGTACGAACGCGTTCACCTCCGGCTGGATCCGCCGCGCCCGCTCCAGCGCCTGCCCGGTCGCCTCCACGGGCCCGAACTCGCCCTTGCGGTAGCCGTCGAGGAGCTGTACGGCGGTCAGGTCGGTGAGCTGCATGGACCCTCCTGGTGGGTCAGTGACCGGGCACGTATCCGCGCTTCTTGTCGACCACGTTCAGCAGTGACCTGCCCGCCGCCCACCGCTCGTACAACTCCACGAACTGAGCGCCCAGTTCGTCCCGCCAGCCGACCGTGTCGCCGCTCATGTGCGGGGAGACGACCAGCCCCGGAAGACCCCACAGCGGACTGTCCCCGGGCAGCGGCTCGCCGGCGAACACGTCCAGCGCGGCGCCCGCGATCCAACGCCTGCGCAGCGCCTCCGCGAGGGCGTCCTCGTCGACGAGCTGCCCGCGGCCGACGTTCACGAAGACCGCCGAGGGCTGCATCACGCCGAACCGGCGCGCGTCGAACATGCCGTACGTCTGCTCGGTCAGCGGCGCGGCGGCGATCACCCAGTCGGCGCGGGCGATCAGCCGGTCGAGATCGCCGGGCCCGTGGATGCCGGTGCGCGGCACCCGGCCGACCAGGGCCGTGGTCACGTCCAGTGCCTTGAGGGTGCGCGCGATCGCCCGGCCGATCGGCCCGGAACCGACCACGCACGCGCGCGTGCCCGCCACCCGGCGGGTCTCCCGGTGCCGCCAGGTCCGCTCCCGCTGCAGTTCCAGGGTGCGCGGCAGATCCTTGGCGACCGCCAGCACCAGCGCGGCCACGTACTCGGCGATCGGCTGGTCGAAGACGCCGCGCGCGTTGGTCACCACGGTGTCGGACGCGGCCAGCTCCGGGCACATCAGATGGTCCACCCCGGCGCTCGCCGTGTGCACCCAGCGCGGCCGCGGCCCCTCGCCGGGCCAGGCCTCGCGCACCACGTGCGAGGTGAAGTCCCACACCAGCAGCACGTCCGCACCCGGCAGCCGGCCGGCCAGGCCCGCCGCGTCCGTGTGCTCGATCCGGGCGCGGCCGGTCAGCCGGCCGAGCCGGGGCGGCGGGTCGGCGTCCAGCACGAGGAGGGTGGGGAGAGTCGACGTCATACGGGGCGGCTCCGAGCGTCTGACATGCGCGGATTGACCACGCTCGCACCCGAATCTACCTTCGTCAACACGGGCGTATCCAGCGACCGTTGCCCTCGTCTCCCAGCGTGAGGCAGGTGTGCCTTGGACGTCTCCTTTCTCGGCGGCCCCCACCCACAGCGCGGGGTCGGGGTCGTGGCCCCCTTCGACTTCGCCCTGGACCGCGAGCTGTGGCGCTGGGTGCCGGACGAGGTGTCGCTGCACCTGACCCGGACCCCGTTCGTGCCGGTCGAGGTGAGCCTGGACCTCGCCCGGCTGGTCAGCGAGCACCAGACCCTCGGCGAGGCGGTGCGCGCGCTGAACGCCGTCGCCCCCGAGGTCGTGGCCTACGCCTGCACCTCGGGCAGCTTCGTCGGCGGCAGGTCGGGGGAGCGGGCGATGTGCGCGGCGATGAGCCGGTCCGGCGAGCTGCCCTCGGTGACGACCTCCGGGGCGCTCCTGGAGGCGCTCGGTGAGCTGGGGATACGGCGGGTCGCGCTGGTCACCCCGTACACGCTGTCCGTCACCCGGGCCCTGAAAGCGTTCGTCGCCGAGGCCGGCGTACAGGTCACCGGCTGTGCCTTCATGGGGCTGACCAGGCACATCTGGCGGGTGCCGTACCGGGACGTGGTCGCGATGGCCCGGCGCGCGGTCCGCCCCGGCTCCGCCGACGCGCTGTTCATCTCCTGCACCAACCTCCCGACGTACGACGTGATCCCCCAGCTCGAGGCCGAACTGCGCATCCCCGTGCTCTCGGCCAACCAGGTCACGATGTGGGCGGCGCTGCGCCGACTGGGTACCCGAGCCGTGGGGCCCTATCAGGCGCTGCTCGACGAGACCGCGCGTGACTGGCCCGCACTGCCGGAAGAAACACAGGAACACGGAGAAGGGCTGACATGACAGCACTCGGATTCCTCTACCCGGGCCACTCCGGAGAGGACGACTACCCGCGCATCGAGCAGCTCCTGGGCAGCGACATCCGGGTGGACCTGGTGCACACGGACATCGGGGAGGACGCCCACCGCGTCGACGCGCTGCGCGAGATGGGATCGCCCGAGCGGCTCGCCGACGGCATGGAGCGGCTGCGGCTGTCCGGCGCCGAGACGGTGGTGTGGGCGTGCACCAGCGGCAGTTTCGTGCACGGCTGGGAGGGCGCCCAGGACCAGGTGCGGTCGCTGGCCCTGATGGCCGGAATGCCCGCCTCCTCGACGTCCTTCGGCTTCGTGCACGCGGCCCGCGAGATCGGCGTGCGGCGGGTGGCCGTGGGCGCGACGTACCCGGAGGAGGTGGCCGCGCTGTTCGCGGACTTCCTGCGGGCCGGGGGACTGGAGGTGGTCGCGACCCGGTCGTCCGGGATCGTCACGGCGGCCGAGGTCGGCACCTGGGGCGAGGAGGAGGTGCTGACGCTGGCCCGGGCCGCGGACGTCGCCGACGCGCAGGCCGTCCTGCTGCCGGACACCGCGCTGCGCACGGCCGCCCACCTCGGCCTGCTGGAGAAGGCCCTGTCCAAGCCGGTGCTCACCGCCAACCAGGTGACCGTGTGGGAGGCGCTGCGCCTCGCTGACCGGCGGGTCAACGCCCCCGAGCTGGGCGCGCTGTTCACCCGCGAGCCGATCGTCCAGGTCTGACCGGGGACGGGGAGGGGACGGGGGCCGGCAGCGAGGGCCGGGAACGGGCCGCGGAATAAACGGGGACAGCCTCCTGTTGGCCCACCCTGGACAGCTCACGGCCAGAAACAGGAGGCACCCACCGTGTCGGCAGACGAGATCCGGGGCACGACGCACGGCACCGCCCCCGTCCCCCTCTCCGTACTGGATCTGGTGACCGTGGGCGCGGGCAGCACCGCCACCGAGGCGCTGCGCACCAGCGTGGAGCTGTCGCGGTTCGCGGAGTCCCGGGGCTTCCACCGGTACTGGGTGGCGGAGCACCACTCCATGCCCGGCGTCGCCTCCTCCTCGCCCGCGGTGATCCTCGCCCACCTCGCCGCCCACACCGACCGTATCCGGCTCGGCTCGGGCGGCGTCATGCTGCCCAACCACGCGCCCCTGGTGATCGCCGAGCAGTTCGGCACGCTGGAGGCGATGGCCCCCGGGCGGATCGACCTGGGCCTCGGCCGCGCCCCCGGCACGGACGGCGCCACCGCCGCCGCGCTGCGCCGCACCGACGGCCTGAACGAGGGCGCCGACGACTTCCCGCAGCAGCTCGCCGAACTCATCCGCTTCCTGGACGACGACTTCCCCGACGGGCACGCCTACCGGCGCATCCACGCGATCCCCGGCCCCGTCCAGGGCAGCACCCCCGGCGGCGTGCAGTCCACGCACCGGCCGCCCGTCTGGCTGCTCGGCTCCTCCGGCTTCAGCGCCCGCCTCGCCGGGATGCTCGGACTGCCCTTCGCCTTCGCGCACCACTTCTCCGCGCAGAACACCATCCCGGCGCTCGACCTCTACCGGCAGACCTTCCGGCCCTCCGGGATACTCGACCGGCCGTACGCCCTCATCGGCGTCTCCGCGCTCGCCGCCGACGACGAGCGGGAGGCCCGCCGGCAGGTGCGGGCGACCGCGCTGAACATGATCCGGCTGCGCACCGGCCGGCCCGGTCTCTTCCCCGACCCCGACGAGGCCGAGAAGTACGAGTTCAGCCCGATGGAGGAGGACTTCGTGGCCTCCTGGGGCGGCAACATCGTGCACGGCACGGCCGACGAGGTCCGCACCGGTCTCGACGACCTGCGCAAGCGCACCGGCGCCGACGAGCTGATGCTCACCACGCACGCCCACCGCGGTGAACTGCGGCTGCGCTCCTACGAACTGATCGCCGACGCCTACGGCTTGCCCACCGCGTAGTCCTGCGTCCCCAGCAGCTCGGAGATACGATCCGGCGGCACCGGACGGGAGTACAGCCAGCCCTGCCCGGTGTCGCAGCCGATCCGGCGCAGCCGGGTGGCCTGCGCCGAGGTCTCCACGCACTCGGCGGTGACGGTCAGGCCGAGCCGGTGGGCGAGCTGGATCATCGCCTCCACGATCACCTCGTCGGCCGGGTTGGGCGGTACCTGCGGTGCGCCCTTGGCCGACTCCTCGTACTGGAAGCCGCGCACGAAGGAGCCGTCCAGCTTCAGGACCTTCACCGGCAGCCGGCTCAGATACGCCAGGTTCGAGTAGCCGGTGCCGAAGTCGTCGATGGCGATGCGCACGCCCATGTCGCTGAGCGCCTGCAGGGCCTGCAGGGGCCGGCCTGCGGAGCCCATCACGGCCGACTCGGTCAGCTCCAGCTGGAGCAGATGCGGGGCGAGCCCGGTCTCCGCGAGGGTCTGCGCCACGTCCGCCACCAGGTCGGAGTCCCACACCTGGCGCACGGCCACGTTCACACTGACGAAGATCGGCGGCTCGTCCGGGTGGTCCAGCTGCCAGCGGCGGGCCTGCCGGCAGGCGGTCGCCAGCGCCCACCGGCCGAGCTGCACGATCGAACCGTCCTCCTCGGCCAGTGCGATGAACCGATTCGGCGTCAGCGTGCCGAACTGGGGGTGGTGCCAGCGGACCAACGCCTCGACGCCGCTCAGCCGCCCGTCCTCCATGCCCACCAACGGCTGGTACTCGAGGGCGAATTCACCGCGCTCGATGGCGGGGCGCAGGGTGGAGGAGAGGGCCTGGCGGGTCATGCGGTGCGCGTTGCGCTCGGGGTCGAACAGGGTCCAGCGGCCCTTGCCGTCCGCTTTCGCCCAGTACAGCGTCGTGTCGGCCGCCTGCATCAGACCGGTCGCGGTCGTGCCGGCCCCGTGCCGCTCGACGACGCCGATGGAAGCGGTCAGCGACAGCCGCTGCCCGGCCAGGTCGAACGGCTCCTCCAGGGCCTTCAGCGCGGACTCGGCGAGATCGGCGACCTGCTCGGTGCCGGTGGAGTCCTCCACCAGCAGGGCGAATTCGTCCCCGCCGAGCCGTGCCACCAGCGGGGTGCCGGCGCGGGCGTTGCCGGCCTCATCGGCGACCCGGGTCAGGCGTTCGGCGACCGCCGCGAGCAGCCGGTCACCGACCCGGTGGCCGAGGGTGTCGTTGACGGCCTTGAAGCCGTCGATGTCCAGGTAGCACAGGCCGATCCGGCCGGTGCCGCTGTGCTCGTAGGACTCCGCCTCGAGCACGGCCGTCAGGCGCTCGAAGAACAGGGTGCGGTTGGGCAGCCGGGTCACCGGGTCGTGCATCTGCAAGTGCCGCAGACGGGACTGGAGTTCGCGGCGGGCACTGATGTCGGTGGCCGAGACCAGTACCCCCGGCCCGCCGTCCGCCAGTGGGGTCACGGTGACCTGCACCCATACCGAGTGGCCCTCGGGGTGCTTGATCCGGCGGGTGCAGCGCAGTTTCGCCTGCCGGCCGCGCAGGACCTCGCGGTAGGCGTGCCAGGTGCGGGTGTCCGAGGCCAGGTCCACCAGATCGGCGGCGGCCCGCCCGGTCAGCGTCCGCGGGTCGGCGCCGAGGAGTTCGCCGAGGGCGGCGTTGGCGCTGACGACGAGTCCCTCGGGGTCGACGACGGCCATGGACAGCGGGGCGGCCGCGAAGACACGGTGGTAGATGGTGTGATCACTGTCTGTGACGGCTGACCGGTCGAGGTCTGCCGCGGGCGTCGGCCCTTCGGACGTTCCGCTCACCGCTCGCTCCCGCAGTGCACTCGATCTCTGTCCGTGCCGGAAAGTGTGCCGATCATAGAGGCTGGCCCTTGGGCCTTCCAGTCACTTGCCAGTCTCCCGGACAGACCACAGGTTCTGACAGATCGTTTCTGCCCGCACCTGGACGGGTTCTTCGGGCCCCCGACCAGTTGTGACGTTCCGTGAGTGTTTCGGGGTGTCGACCGCCGGTGCGCGCGCCGCGCAAACGGGCGCACTCACCCTTCTGGTTCAGGCAAACAGGACGAATCGCAAGAAACTCCCACACTCTGGATTCGGTGTCCCGCGAACCGCCTCCGGAGGTCCTTTCGTGCCCAAGCTGCGCAGCACCGCCGCCGTGGTCACCACGATGTCGGCGCTCGCCGCCACCTCGATCCTGACCGGCCCGTCGGTCGCCGAGCCCTTCTCGACGGCCCCCTGCGCACTGCACCGGACCGAGGCCCACCACTCGGAGGGCGTGGACACCTGGAACAGCGCCTACCCCCGGCCGGCCGGGACGCTCGACGCCGTCATGATCTTCCTCTCCTTCCCGGACGCCCACCCGGACACCACGCCCGAGGAACTGGCCGCCGACCACTTCCCGGCCACCAGCCGCTTCTACGAACAGGCCTCCTACGGCAGGTTCACCCTGCGCCCGCACCCGCTGAAGCACTGGCTGCGGATGCCACGGCCGTCGACCGCGTACGCCATAAGGCGTGACTGGAGCGCCGCCGACCGGGCCGCCTACCTGCGGGACGCCTTCGCCGCGGCCGACGGGGAGGTGGACTTCTCCCGCTACGACGTGGTCTATCTCGTCGCCGACCCGGACGCGCCCGGTGTCGACTCGGACGCGACGAAGGTGGTCAACCTGCAGGCCCCGATGCGGGTCGACGGTACCGACGTCCGCCGGGTCGTCACCGTGTTCGAGAAGCATCCGCCGGACCGCCTGGTGCTGGCCCATGAGACCGGGCATGCCTTCGACCTCCCCGACCTCTACCACCGCCCGGTCGACGGCAAGGGCGACTGGGACACCTACGTCGGCGACTGGGACCTGATGGGAAGCCAGTTCGGTCTCGCCCCGGATTTGTTCGCCTGGCACAAATGGAAGCTGGGCTGGCTGGACCCGCGCCAGGTGGCGTGCGTACGGGGTACGGGGCCGACCCGGCTGACCCTGGAGCCGCTGACCGCCGGGCCCGGGGCGGCCGGATCCGGGACCGGGGTGCCGGGCACCGCGGGCGCCCCGGCGTTCGGCCTCGGCCACGGCACCAAGCTGGCGGTGGTGCGCACCGGCCCGGACAGCGTGCTCGCGTTCGAGGCACGCGGCCCGGCCGGGAACGACCGGGCGGCCTGCCGGCAGGGGGTACTGGTGTACCGCGTGCGCAGCGGTGAGGCGTCCGGCGGCGGGCCGATCGAGGTGGTGGACGCCCACCCGGACACCGAGGCCTGCTGGGAGAACTCGGTCTACCCGCCCCTGGCCGATGCCCCCGTCGCCCTGGGCGAGAGCTTCACGGTGCCGGGCGAGGGCGTGAAGGTCGAGGTGGAGGAGCGGACCGCGTCCGGGGCCTGGACGGTGAAGATCACACCGGGGCTGGGCGGCTGACGTCGCGAGAAACGCTGCCGCGGCCGGCCTCACGGGGGTGTGGGTGGCGGAGCCCCCACGACGCGCGGCGAAGCCGCGCAAAAACAGAGATGGCGAGGACGTTCGCGCTTTACGCGAACATGCCTCGCCATCGTCATCGTGCGCCGCCAGGGACTCGAACCCCGGACCCGCTGATTAAGAGTCAGCTGCTCTAACCAACTGAGCTAGCGGCGCCTGCTGACGTCGTAGACATTAGCATCATGGTCGGCGCGAGGAAAAATCGATATCCGCACCGCCGCGCGGGCCGCCCGTACCGCCGCCCAGAGGACCACCTCGGGGCCCGGCAGCCAGGGGTGACGGGTGTCCGGCGCCACCAGCCAGCGGGAGCCGCCGGAGGCGGAGTCGCCACCGGTCAGGGCCGGGACGGTCACCGCGTCCCCGGTGCCGTGACAGAGCAGCGGCGGTACCGCCGCGGTGCGGTTGGACCCCCACTCCTCCCAGGTCAGCAGCGAGGGCAGGCGCTGGGCCGTACCAGGGGTGGTGAACAGCAGCATGCGGCCCCGGAACACCGCCACCGGCCCGGAACCCGGCCCCTCGCCCCACAGCCGGTCCAGCATCCGGCGCCCGAAGATCGCCGGGGCGCTCACCACGTCGAACACGGCGCCGCAGGGCAGCACCAGTGGGGCGTCCGGCCGCTCACGCCAGAGGGCGAGCGTGCTGCGCGGGTACGTTCCCGCCGAGGCGAGCCAGGAGGCTCCGTCGGCCGTGGCACAGGTGACGTTCGGCATGCTGCTCATGCCAACCAGATGTACCGGCCGTGAGCGTGCGGTTCTCCTGAGTTGCGGAAATCCGGGACAGGAGGTGGCGGAGGGGAGTATCTTGCCCGCCTGGCATATGCCGGACGGGATTGGTCAGATCGGGTCGACGGGCGACCGGCCCTCGGTGTCGGCGCCGCGCATCAGGTCCCGGCCGAACTCGACCATCTTCTTGGCGTAGTCCTCGGTCCACTCCGCGCGCTCGGCGATGTCCGCCGGGGTGAGCCGGTCGAACCGGCGCGGGTCGGCGAGCTGGGCAGCCGCGACGGCCTGGAACTCCACGGCCCGGTCGGCCGCCGCACGGAACGCCTGGGTCAGCTCCGTCGCCCGCGCCAGCAGCTCCCGCGGGTCCTCGATCGACTCCAGGTCGAAGAAGTGCTCGGGGTCGGTGGCCGCCTCCGCGGGCTCGAAGAGCAGGGGCGCGGGGCGTAGCCGCGGTTCGTTCCTGCGCGGCGTGGGCTCCGCCATGTCTCGTCTCCTCCGTACGGTCGGTTCGCTGGGCGCCGCCTTTGCGCGGCCCCCTGTCCATTGTCCCGCGCGCCCGCAAGAGGCCCTCGGGAACGATCCTCAGGGCCGTCACGGCACCCGGTGTTCGGCCAGATGGGCCAGTACCGCGTGGTTCGCCTCCCACCCGTCGGGGCTGTGTTCGTCGGCCGCCTCCGGCGGCGTGCCGGACTTCGTCCGGGGGGGTGGGTGTGGTGGACCG